>NZ_CAJHAL010000006.1:0-132474 GCF_904846365.1 Psychrobacter nivimaris | reverse complement strand
GCGGCTGTTCTAGCAGTCACTTCAGCTGTGAAAAACTCTAACAGCCTTCGCTGTACTTTTTTACTTATTTTACAACGGGTTATCTTCATAAAAGTAGTCTAACATAGTGCTTATCTACTACAGCCCCAAATATTAACCACATACTGAGTAGAAATGAGATTTTTAATTAGTAATGATGACGGTGTATATGCGCCAGGATTATTGGCACTATCTCAAGCATTATCGACTATCGGTGAAGTTGTCGTCGTCGCCCCGAACGATGAACAAAGCGGTTATGCCAGTGCATTAAGTGTTTCAAGACCACTGCATACGCATCAGCTGCCTTCTGGATTTGTAGCGGTAAGTGGCTCACCAGCTGACTGTGTTTACTTGGCACTGCATGAATTGTATCGTGGTAGTGACTTTGACTGCGTGATTACAGGTATCAACTCAGGGGCTAACTTGGGACAAGATGTGATGTTCTCTGGTACGTTCGGTGCTGCATTGACCGCGCAACTATCTGGTATCCCTGCTATAGCAACGTCTTTGGTAGGCGGGGGTGTCAAAAACGGCGGGCAAGAATCAGCCAGTGATTATCAAGTGGCTGCACATGAAATCGTCAAGCTGCTTACTGAAACTTCGGTTTTAGAGATGCTCAAAAGTTTGCCCTATCATGTATTAAACGTTAATATTCCTGATGTGCAGCATGCCGATGATATCAAGGGTCGAAAAATAACCTCGCTAGGCCATAAGCAGGCTGCTCAGCCAGTACGCCATATGATAGACCCACGCGGTCGAGATGCGTATTGGTTGTCTCTACGAAAAGGTAAAAATGAGCGACCATCAGAGACGTCAATCGATGCGATACAAGCAAAGCAGGATGTGATGACAGATTATCAGGCTGTAGCGGCAGGGTATGTCAGTTTATCACCAGTACGCCTACATCATACGCCAACGGCAGCGCTGGAGAGATTATCAACACTCGCGCTATAAATTCTATAAGATATAGTCCATACCGGCTTATTAAACACTGACGTGTTATGAGAATATCAGAAGACTCTTATATGGCATTAAGAGCTTTTGAATGATTAAACAATGAATGAGCAACACAAAGAATAGGAACCTTGTATGAAAAAAATCATAGCTGGATCGCACCTTGTTAAAGCCGCGTTGATTGGTACTATGGCAGTCGCTACTCTATCTGTCGTCGGCTGTGCAACGAAGCCTACCTATCAATCAGCAAACCAAGCAGGTCCTAAGATTATTACTAACGCGCAAGGCGTCCCTAACTATCACCGTGTACAACGCGGCGATACGGTCAGCCAGATTGCAGCGCGCTATCGTCTGAACTACCGCCAAATCGGAGCGATGAACAATCTAGATAGTAAATACACCATCTATAGTGGCCAATGGCTCAAACTATGGCAAGGCAATGTGGCAACCACTGCAAGTAACAATAGCTACAGTGCTCCAGTTCAAACGCAACCAACTTATACGCCACCTGTGACCCAATCTCAAACACCAGCTTATGAGGCCACTGCCAACTCGACCTCTGGTTATGATTATCCTACGCGTAACCCAGTGACTCGTAATATTGACCCTGCTACGGGCAATATGGGAATGTGGTTTGCGGGCAAAGTTGGTGATCCAGTACTTGCCAGCCAATCAGGAACTGTGCTTTACTCAGGCAACGGTCTGCCAGAGTATGGCAATCTAATTATGATTCGTCATAGTGATAACTACATCACAGCCTACGCGCACAATAGCCAGTTGTTGGTGCAAGAGGGCGATACAGTACAGCGTGGCCAACGTATTGCTAGTATGGGTAGCAGTGGTCAGACCAATGAGGTAGGCTTAGAGTTTCAAGTTCGCTTAAATGGTAATCCTATTGACCCACGTAGCGTACTTGGGCGTTAGACTTAAATAATAGCTACGGATAGCTTGGCCACTGTGAGCCATTTTATTTATTCATGTTTGAGATTTTTTATGAGATTAAAAAAGCAATACCTCACCCTTATGCCAGCATTAGTGATGGTCGGGTGTACAAGCCAGCAGGCAATGCAAAGTAAGCCTGTTCGTCAAGGCGGCGTTGAGATTACTCAAACTCAAACCGTTCAGGTTAAACCAACACCTGCGCCAGTCGTAAAACCGCAGCCTGCGCCCAAGCCTAGCTACAGTAGCTTTTCTGATTGGAAGTCAGACTTTTCTATGCGTGCCATATCGTCAGGCTATGATGCCCAAGTGATTGGTCGATTGCTCGATTCTGCTTATCTAAATCAGCAAGTCATCTCATTAGATTCAGGTCAGCCCGAGTTTTCTAAGATGCCATGGGAATACGTAGATTCTGCGGTATCAAGTGGACGCGTCAGTGTAGGTAAACGCAAATTTGCTGAGCAGCGTGCTTATCTCTCCCAGCTAGAGTCTCAGTATGGGGTTAATGCAGAGATTATCGCTGCGATATGGGGCATGGAGTCATCGTATGGCGCTGTAACCGGCAATAGTGATTTGCCAAGTTCGCTTGCTAGTCTTGCTTATGATGGTCGTCGTCAAGAGTTCGCTGAAACGCAGTTGCTATCGTTAGCGACCTTGCTACAACGTGGTGACGTATCATGGTCACAGCTGGATGGTTCTTGGGCAGGCGGTATGGGACAAACCCAGTTTATCCCTGAGACTTGGCTCAAACAAGGGGTTGATGGTGATGGCAATGGGCATCGCAATCCATGGGCCACTGGTGATGCACTAGCCTCGACTGCCAACTATCTTAGCAATTCAGGTTGGGTTCGTGGCTTAGCACCGTTTTATGAGGCAACGGTGCCAGCATCGTTTGATTACTCAGTGGTTGGTAGTAAACAACCTGCCGCTAGATGGGCTGCGATGGGCGTCGATACGATAGCGGACGTTTACTTAGATGCCAATACTCAGATGGAGCTATGGTTGCCCGCTGGCAAAGACGGTCCCGTATTATTGCTGAGCCCAAACTTTGATGTGATTAAAGTCTATAACAACTCATCAAGCTATGCGTTGGGCGTTAGTCTACTAGGCAAAACGATTAATGGACAAAGCGGTTTGCAAAAATCTTGGCCTCGTTATGAACGTCCATTATCGACCACGCAAGTGACTAACCTACAACGTCGTTTGACTAGTATGGGTTACGATACCAAAGGCGCTGATGGTATCGTGGGCACGAATACTCGTATGGCATTCCAGCGTTGGCAAGCAGATAACGGCCAAACGCCAGACGGATTCATTACTCAAAACAGTGCGTCTTCATTGGCTGGATGGTGAGGTAAACTGACGGTGTTTATACATTGTATAAAAGTGGCTATTTTTAATCGTATTTAGCCATTATTAATTAGCCACTAGTCATCAAACGATAATTTACTTTGTTCTACAAAAAGCACCTTGCCAAGGTGCTTTTTTTGTCTCAATCTATGTCTGATTTTGCTGACACCTTTAACATAATGGACCATGCAATAAGTATCAAAAATTAAGACCAGTGTAATCTGGCTTTATTCAAAACTTATCAGGACAAGGTTAATACAAGAAAGTTGATACTTTGAATGATAGACTCTAGATAATGTGTTTTTTAACGATGACTTTGACTCAGAGTGTTTAGTAACAGTTTTCAACGACTATTTTAAATCACAATTTTGATTATAAATAATTAGAACGACAGAAAGAGCGTGACCTTATGATTACCATGGAAGAATTACAAGCTGCGATACAGCAACGGATAGATACTTATCATATTACTGATTTTCCACTACAAAAAAGAGCCGTTAACACTCTAGAGTTGCTGGGCAGCCTAAACCATATACTGGCTCAAGATATTGCTTCGCCCTTTGATGTGCCGAGACAGAATCTATCTGCAATGGATGGTTATGCGATTGCCAAAGGTAGTCAGTTATCAGAAAGCAGTACTATCGAAATCGTTGGTGAGTCGCAAGCTGGCAGTGCTTATACTGGTGAGACAGCGGCGGGGCAAGGGATACGTATTTTTACTGGTGCAGTCGTGCCAGATTGTTGTGATACGGTCATTATGCAAGAGAATACAAACTTTGCAGATATCAAAGCGACCGTTGATAAATCTCGACCTTATAACATCACGCTCACACAAACCGCCAAAGTTGACAACAACATCCGCTCACAAGGCGAAGAGATTGAGTCTGGCGAATCCGTTTTAAAGATCGGTAAACGCCTTAATCCTGCAGATATTAGCTTACTGGCTAACCTTGGTATTAGCCAAGTGAACGTGTTCCAACCGCTCGTTGTAGGCGTGTTGGCAACAGGTGATGAGCTCGTGGCTATTGGCAATGAGCTACAAAGTCTAGCCCAAATATATAATTCTAATACTCCAACGCTCAAAAGCTTGCTATCAGATTTGCCCATCATTATTCGTGATTATGGCATTATTCCTGACAACCTAGAGCAGACAACTATCGCAGTCAATGAGGCCATGCAGGACTGTGATGTACTGATATCGACAGCAGGTGTCTCTGTTGGTGACTATGATTTTTTGACCACTGTGATCGAAACGCTAGGTCAGATTAACCATTACAAAGTGGCGATGAAGCCTGGTAAGCCTTTTGTATTTGGCGAGTTAAATAAAAATCTCGATAAGCCAGTATTGTATTTTGGCCTACCGGGCAATCCACTCTCTACGGTTGTGGGGACGCTACAGTTTGTGATTCCTGCATTGTGGCAAATGTCAGGTGCTAGCGTATCAGAGCAGCCAATGCCGCTAACTATTAAAGCCAAACTCATCAGTGATATCAGAAAATCTCCCGGCCGCAAAGACTTTCAGCGTGGCGTACTGTCACGAGATGAGACAGGTAATTATCAAGTTGAGTGCTTTTCAAGACAGCAGTCACATAGAATCAAACAGCTGAGCCGCGCTAATTGCTTCATTGTGTTGGATAAAGATAGTGGGAACGTAGCAGCTGGTAATGACGTCGTTGTACAACCGTTTCCTTGGCTACATCGCTAATTCATCGTTTGCCAATTTATTGTAGGGTGGTCGCACAAAGTTAGAGAGCAATCCCATGACCTTACACTGGTATGCTAAACACGAATAACAAAGTAGTGCTTATAATAAGCAGTACTGATGGCAGTAACATATGATTGATGACAACATAGATGACAAACACAAAATAGACAGTCCGCAACTGTATTCACCGAGCTTGGCACCGGCATTATCTGATGGCTACATAGAGCCTTCCTTGGTCGTGCCCGTTGAACAGATGAGTGACTATCACCAGCCGCTAACCGATGGGTTTGCACGGCGTCTGACATATCTGCGTCTATCTATTACTGACTTTTGTAATTTTCGCTGTGAGTATTGCCTGCCAAATGGTTATCAAGGTAAGCGCCCTGATGATGAGCTGAGTATTTCTGAAATTGCCACCTTGGTGCGCGGCTTTGCTCAAGTAGGTACCAAAAAAGTTAGAATTACAGGTGGTGAGCCTTCTATTCGTCGTGATGTTGTCGAAATTATCGAAACGATTAAGCAGACTGACGGTATTGAGACGGTCGCGATGACCAGTAACGGTTATAAATTGGGTAAACATATAGCCAGCTGGCAAGCGGCTGGACTTGACCAACTCAATATCAGTATGGACAGCTTTGATGCCGCTACTTTTCATAAAATGACAGGCTTTGATACCTTGCCGCAGATATTGGCTGACATGGATATATTGTTAGAAACGACTGATATCAAACTGAAAATAAATAGTGTCTTGATGGCGGAGACTGCTTTTGAGAACTTAATCACGGCGATCGACTATGTCAGAGACAGACAAGTGACCTATCGCTTTATTGAATTTATGCAGACCAGTGATAATAGCGATTTGTTTTTTGCTCAGCATGCTCAGTCTGATATTATCACCGATTACTTGTTAGAAAATGGCTGGCAGCCGCACGAGCGCGGTAGTTCTGATGGCCCAGCAGTAGAGTACAGCCACCCTGAGTATATCGGTCGTATCGGTATGATTGCCCCATATGCGGCGCACTTCTGTGATACCTGTAACCGCTTGCGCGTAAGCAGCCAAGGCAAAGTGCATTTGTGTCTGTTTGATCAAGGCAACTACGATATCCGTCCATACTTACAGCAAGACGATATCCAAGGACTGGTGAACACTTTACATAGCTTTATGCCAATCAAGCCTGAGCATCATCATCTCCATAACTCTAACAGTGGCATCATGCACAATCTATCGATAATCGGCGGATAAAACATTTTGAGTCTGCAATCATGACGCTGATAGAGATTGTTTTCCAACGCAATCGTTTTTCAATATAGCTTTTTTCGATACAACAGATCTTTAATACAATTATAAAATGAAATCTATAAAGGATTATTTATGAGTAAGCCTGCTGCACAATTTACACCGCTTAATATTGCTGTATTGACCGTTTCTGATAGCCGTACGCTGGCAGAAGATACATCAGGTCAGTACTTAGTAGATAGCTTGACTGAAGCAGGGCATCATTTGGCAGATCGCCAACTAATCACCGACGATATTTACCAGATTCGCGCAGTCATCAGTGGTTGGATTGCTAGTCCAGACGTTCATGCGGTTATCACCACTGGCGGCACAGGGTTCTTCATCAGAGATAGCATGCCAGAAGCTGTGAGGGTGCTGTTTGATAAATCAATCGATGGTTTTGGTGAAATGTTCCGTTTAATCTCAAAAGATGAAATCGGTATGTCTACCGTACAATCGCGAGCAGTTGCTGGCATGGCCAATGGTACGGGTATATTCTGTCTACCAGGTTCTTCTGGTGCTTGCCGTACTGGTTGGGAAAATATCTTAAGAGATCAGTTTGATAGCCGTACTCGTCCGTGCAATTTTGTGCCGCATTTTTTGGCACAAAATCCTAGCCATGATTGAGTTGTAAATAATTGAGCCAAGATTGATATTAAATCAAAACTGATAGGTAATGGCACAATGACAGATCGCTCAAATAATCTGGATGGTTTGGCAGGTGGGGTTATCTTGGCAGGCGGAGCCTCTAGACGTATGGGAACGGCTAAGGCTATGCTGACACTACCGTCAGGTGAGCAGCTGTTAGATTATCATGTTCGCCATGCGAGTAAGTTACAAGTTCCTATATTGATTGCAGATAATGGTCGCGACTTTCAAACTGGTTTAGATGTCCATTTAGAAAGCCTCAATGTGCCTGTTATTCATATTACTGATTATGGTGCTGATCTTGACTCTAGTGAGCATGATGAGCAGATTAAAACTGGCGGCGCTTTGGTCGCTATTGAATCAGCCTTACAAACATTGAGCGATTTGAATGATTTAGGCGTATCAAAAAACGTACAAGCATTATGGTTACTGGTTATTAGCTGCGATAGCTTAATACCAGCAACTGACTTGTGGCAAAAATTACAATGTGAAATGAGCCTTGCTGCTGACAAAAAAGTAATTTGCTTAAAAGATGATAGTCACTTATATCCATTATTAGGGCTGTATCAGTTGAGCATTGAGCGTGATTTGAAAAACTATATAGATAGCGGACAGCGTAGAGTAATGCAGTTTATTCAGCCATTGGTGCAAGCTGTACCATTTAGCAAAGAGTGGCAAAATCTGACTAACTTCAATACGCTTGAAGATTTTAAGCAGGCATGTGCTGCTCTACCAAAATAATAAAAATATCACATAAGAAAGGTTATATAAATGAGTGACAGCGTTCAGATAAATCAGCAATCTACTTTATCTCACTTAGATAGTGATGGTGATATTACCATGGTCGATGTCAGTGGTAAGACAGCAACGACGCGAAAAGCCAATGCTACTGGTCAGGTACGCTTTCCCAGTGAGATTTATGCGCAGATTAAAGCGGCTGATGGCATGACCAAAAAAGGAAGCATCACGCAAACAGCTCACATCGCTGGTATCATGGCGGCCAAACGCACTCATGATCTTATACCGCTTTGTCATCCACTACCGCTAGACAAGATAGGCTTAAGCTTTGAGTATAACGACGCGCTTAGCAGCATCACGGTCAGTGCGATGGTCAAGGTCACGCACAAAACAGGGGTTGAGATGGAAGCGCTAACAGCGGTCAGCGTTGCCTGTTTAACTATCTACGATATGACCAAAGCACTATCGCATGACATCGTTATAGATGGCATTCATCTGGTTAAAAAGACAGGTGGCAAGTCTGATTACAGTCATGCTTAAAGTGACAACATTGCAGAGTGCGTCGTCAATCAATTAATCAATTAATAAAAATGTGCTAAGTGCCAAGCAAGGAAGCTTGCATAAGAGGGAGAGGTTTATGAGTGCTATCGATATGACAACTAATATCGAATCAACGATGAATATTAATGTCATGTATTT
This sequence comes from Psychrobacter nivimaris, assembly GCF_904846365.1. Taxonomy (GTDB): domain Bacteria; phylum Pseudomonadota; class Gammaproteobacteria; order Pseudomonadales; family Moraxellaceae; genus Psychrobacter; species Psychrobacter nivimaris_B. The sequence continues at coordinate 124,147 of NZ_CAJHAL010000006.1, read as the reverse complement.
CGCCAGTTTGGCTGACGAGGCCAACTGTCAGCAAGAGACAGTAAGCGTACAGCAAGATACGTCATTGACTGAACTATACGAACAGCTTAGTCAAAAGCATCGTTTTAGCCGTTCGCAGTCGGAGCTACGTGTTGCAGTAAATGACTACTTTGCTAAATGGACTGATCAGATAAATGATGGTGATAGCGTGGTTTTCATCACGCCAGTGGCTGGTGGTTAGGTAAGCGTTTATTAGTGTCCATTTTATCAGTGGCTGTTCAGTGTCAGTAGCTATTCAGTGGCTACAAAGAAAAAATAATAAATAGAGAAGAAAAATGACCGACAACGTCCACGATCATTCAATGAGCATCAAACGTAGTGCTGACGAGGCTTACCTTATCGCTGAGCGTGATGGTTTTGCGCTACTAGATATTGCGATTGATGAAGATAGACTAAAAAGTACGCTAGATAATGACAGCTGCGGCGCGTTTGTTTGCTTTGAAGGGCGCGTGCGCAACCATAATAACGCTACGAGCGTTGATCGTCTTACCTATTATGGTTATGAGGATTTGGCAATCAATCAAGGTCGCGCCATTATAGAAGAAGCCAAAAAGCGTTTTGAAATTACGCATGCTATTGCGATACATCGTATCGGTGCGCTAGAAATTGGCGATGTGGCTGTGTGGGTTGGGGTAGTGTCAGCGCACCGTTATCCAGCATTTGATGCGTGTCGCTGGATATTAGATACCATCAAAGCAGACATTCCTGTGTGGAAGCAAGAATACTACGAAGACGACTCGTCTAAATGGCTTAGTAATAATGGTTAAGTCATTAGTTGCTGTCTGTGTATCTGCTTGTCTGCTATTGTCACTAAATGCTTGTACGCAAGACAAAGACGCCAATATGGCGCTTACTGATACTACTGAGCAATCTCACACATTGCGTATTGCCGCGGCTGCTAACTTATCTGATGTACTACCTCATATTATTGATAGCTATCAGGCTGATAACAGCTCATCTGCCCAAAATGTTTCAAGTATCTCAGATATTGAAGTTACTTATGCCTCTTCTGGTAAGTTATATGCGCAAATCAAAGCAGGGGCACCATATGATATATTCTTGTCTGCCAATCAAGCGTTCCCTGCTAAATTGGCTGATGAAAATTCAGCTGATGTTACTAGTAAAGAGCGTAAACTAACTAAGCCTTTTACGTATACCAGAGGTCAATTAGCACTCTATAGTGTCAGCAAACCTTTAAACGATTTTACGCCAAGGTCGTTGGGTAATGTGTTTACCAGTGCTGACTTTACTCAGGACAGCAAGGTAGCTATTGCGAACCCTGACCTTGCTCCTTATGGTGCCTCTGCAAAAGCCTATCTGCAATCACAAGACATGTATAGTAAGTTAAATGCTCAAAAAAGCTTAATACAGTCAGAGAATATCGGTCAGGCATTTCAATATGCGCATACGGGTAGTGTGGACTATGGGTTTGTGGCACAGTCTCAGCTTGTTGCGATTAAAGCCAAGCCTGAGCAGTTTATCACTTTGCTGCCAGCGTCTTATCCAGCTATCTTACAAGATGGGATAATCGTTAATAACACTGACCAAGCAGCAGACTTCACCGACTACCTGCGCTCAAAAGCAGGGCAGCAGCACTTCTTACAAGCAGGCTATCTGGCCGTCCAGTAATACGTTAGACTAACCCCTCTCATCATAGAACGAGCAGTGACATTATATGATCGACCAGTCTCTTATGTCAGATATGCTCAGTCCATTTTGGGTGAGCATAAAGCTCGCTTGCGTGACTACCTTATGTCTATTGCTATTTGCAACGCCTATCGCTTACTGGTTGGCTAAGCCGAGCCGTATAAAAGCAATAGGACGTCTTAAGGTACTGCTCATGGGCATCATTGCGATGCCTCTGGTGCTACCACCTACCGTGATTGGTTTTTATCTATTGTTACTGCTCAGTCCTAGTGTGGGTATCGGTAAATGGTTGAGCGAGTATAATATTAGCCCGTTGATTTTTACCTTTGAAGGTCTGGTCATTGGTTCTATTATTTACTCATTGCCTTTTTATATACAGCCTGTCTATGCACAGTTTTTGCGTATTCCGCAAAGTGTCACGGAAGTCGCTCATCTTTTAGAGCCCAGTCGTATGCGACGGTTTATGAAAGTAGCCTTACCGCAAGCGCGGGTGGGTATTATTTTGGGTAGTTTGGTAAGCTTTGCTCATACCATTGGAGAGTTTGGGGTTGTACTGATGATAGGCGGCAGCATCTCAGGTGAGACCAAGGTAGTATCGATTGCGATATATGAGCAAGTAGAGGCCCTTAACTATGAGGCGGCGCATATGATGTCTGGTATTTTGATTATCATGGGGGTAGTGATGGTAGCGTTAATCGCTAGTGTGAGCCGAATAAGTCAACGTCCATAGCACTGGAACATTTGTACGCGAGTTAAGACGTGTTAGCTGGCGCAGTAGCTATATAAACAATGTCTAAGCAAAATATACAGACACAAAAAAACCCCAAACAATTTAATGCTTGAGGCGAAACTTGCTTAAACTCGAAAGTTTAAATTCGTTTTAAATATGGCGCAGCGGACGGGACTCGAACCCGCGACCCCCGGCGTGACAGGCCGGTATTCTAACCAACTGAACTACCGCTGCTTAGGTCTCTTAGCTTGTTTAGCCACTTGCTAAGAAGTGGTGGGTGATGACGGATTCGAACCGCCGACATTCTGCGTGTAAGGCAGACGCTCTACCAACTGAGCTAATCACCCTTCGAACAATTGCTATGCAATTTATTCAACATCAACTGAGCTCTTAAGTTTGTCACTAAGCTCCGTTGCTGTGGGTGTGTATTATATAGATTTACTGTTGGGTGTCAAATATTATTTTAATGTTTTTAGAAAATAATTATAAATCGCACTTGTAATCTATCAAAAATAGCACTCAAAGCCATGTGTTATATAGCATTTCTAAAAACACACTTATTATCATTATTTGTTGTTTGGCGGTGAAAAGCTACTATACTATGGATGCTTTATTTGTTGAACACGGTTGATGGAGGCCAATATAAACACTTTTACTATTAAAGATACTTTTACTAGCTGGACCTGGGGAGACTTAGCGGGTCTAGGTCTGGTGCTGCATATTGTACTTATGATAGTAATGACGCTGCGAGTGGTTTCTGTGCAGCGCAATATTGGTGTGTCTATTGCTTGGGTTGCGGTGCTTTACACGTTGCCAGTATTTGGTTTTGTGGCGTACATCCTGCTCGGTGAGCCGATGATTGGACGGCGCTATCGTGAACGCGTAGATCAAGCCAGCATCTTGATGAACGATATGGCAAGGCGTGAGCATCTGATTTTTGATAAAGGGCAAGACTTATTACCAACCAACTACCGCGGTGTTAGCCAAATAGGAACGCGCTGGACTGGGTTTGGTGTATTTCCCAATCATCAAATGCAGCTGTTGACGGATCCTGCTTCGATTTTTCAGCGTTTGATTGAAGATATCCATGCCGCCCAGCGTATTGTCCTCATGGAATTTTATATTGTCTATCCAAAAGGACAGGTGTTAGAAGTCATAGAAGCGCTATCCGTAGCGGCTCAGCGCGGCGTAGAGTGTCATATATTGGCTGATAGTGTGGGCAGCTTTAGCTTTGTTAATAGCAGTGTGCACCGTAAATTAGAAAAAGCAGGGGTTTATGTCCATCAGTCATTGCCAGTAGGGTTGTTTAAGACACTATTTAAACGTTCTGATTTGCGCAATCATCGTAAAATGGTGGTTATCGATGAACATATTGGCTATATCGGCAGCTTCAATCTGGTTGATCCAAGGTTTTTTAAGCAAAATAAAAATGTCGGTCAATGGATTGATGTGGCGCTACGAACGACTAGCCAGCACTCAATTAGTATCAATACAGCGATGGCCAAGGTAATTGTTACCGATATTGGTGCTGAAAGTAATGACAATCTTGCTGAGCTGCATCAGCGGGTTAATAACTATACCCGTAAGTTATATGTGATGCATCCGACCATCAATGATCTAAATAGCCGCGTGAAGGTATTGGCGGATACGATTGATGATCATGAGCAGCCAGATATAGGCGCCACCTCGATTGTCGTACCAAAGATGCCTGTCGTGGACAAAGTCTTGGCGCAGCTAATACCTTCAGCACCGCAGCTAACGGCTCATGTGATTTACAATACGTTAGTTTCTGTGATTCATCGTGCCAATAAGCGCATTCGCATTACCACACCTTATTTTGTCCCTGATGAGTCCCTATCGGGTGCGCTGACGATAGCGGCTAAGCGCGGCGTTGATGTGACGATTATTGTTCCTGAAAAGGTGGATTCATTTTTGGTACAGCATGCTTCTCAGGCTTATTATCAAGAATTGTTGGATGCAGGGGTAACGATCGCATTGTTTAGAGGTGGTTTGCTACACGCAAAAACAGTGGTTATCGATGATGACTACTGTTTATTTGGCACCGTCAATATTGATATGCGCAGCTTTTATTTAAATATGGAAGTCAGTTTGGCGATTTATACGCCAGAAATGGTCGCCCAAGTAGCGGACTGTCAGGAAGTCTATTTAGAAAACTGTCGAATCTTGGATAGTGATGAGTGGCAACAGCGTCACGGATCAAAACGCTTGTTTGATAATGTCGTGCGCTTGTTCAGTCCTTTATTGTAGCACTCGGATTTTTAGGGTAAGGTAATCTACCAGTACCGTTCTATTATTTTAGTAGTATTAGCACTTTTATAGCCTATGCTTTTTTGGTTTATCTATCTGTAAAGAGGACTCGCCTGTCTATGTCTGCATCACCTTTAACGCCACTTGACTATATTGCAGAAGGCTACTGGCAAGATTTCTTAGCTGGGCGTCCTATTGCAGGTGGTATCGCCTACGAAACTGAGCTGCGTGCTTGTTCGTTAGATGAGTCGCTTGAGAGTTTACAGCGTATCGATACGCTATTGTCCCAAGTTCGCCGAGATATGATCAAGAGCGGTATATGGGAAGAGACGACGCTGCTGATCGATGAGCGCTATCGTAACTTTATGGTGTTTTTGGCGTTTTATGCCGGTCGTGTATTGGCGCAGCAGTGGCAAAGCAAGCCACATTGGTATGGTCAGTTTGAGCTGCGTAAACGTTACCCTGAGCTAACGTTGATCACCGATGATTTTTATCAACATATGGCAGTTGGTTATGATAATGGCGGGGTTAAAGAGCGCTTATTTTTTGCCTTAGAGCCAATAGGGCTGCGTCTGTTTGGTCATATTGATCGGCAGTTTGATGCAGTACAAGGCGGGCAAGTAGAGAGCGGGTTATATCAAGCGGTTAGCCTTAGACTACCGAATACTCTAAATAACGACGTTCATTCAGTGTCCGAATTAACAGCTGATAAAGTAGCAACAAACAAAGCAACAATACATAAAGCAACCACTCATCAAATCACTGAAAGTGGTAATCCGAGCGCCGATTCAAATGCGTATGTCGGTACTAGCCAATTAAATGTTTCTCTTAACAAGCCAGAGGAAGTATCGATAGGAACTGAGCATAACCTAGCTAATGCAGTTGTAACTGATGGTGAGAGTCTCGCAGCTCTATCTGCTATGCCTGATACTGTACCTGAGTTGCAAGCAAGCGTAGTACCTCCTGAGTCTGAGAGTCCAATAAAGCCTGAGCTGACTAAAGTAATGAAGCCAACAGCCAAGCCTACGTCATCTGTAAAGAATACATCAACGCCAGAGATGTTTACGCAACTGCTTATAGAATTAGATGAGATAACGGTGCCACAACCAACTGGTGATGTCCAGTATCTGCAAGCACGCAAAGTACTGGATCAGTTCGAGCAGCATATTGCCAAGCAGAACAAGCCTCGTCGCCAAGTTATATTTTCAAATGATCACAACACGGCAAAAAACAAAGCGCTTTTAATACTACAATCGGCTGCTGAAGATGGTAATACAGCTGCTATGTTACGTTTGGCCATGTATGAATTGTTAGGTGAAGGTTTGACAGCGGACAGTGACAATCAAAAAAAATCTGGCGTAGATTGGGTTAATCAAGCCGCCAGCAAAAACGACAGCCGTGCTCAGCGTCTACTCAGTAAAATGTATTATCAAGGAGTAGGGGTGTCTCAAGATATAGATAGCGGTAAATACTGGTTAGAGCAAGCAGCGGATAATGGTCATGCAGAAGCGGCCAATCTGGTCAAGCAATGGCAGCAAGCAGATATGCTGCTGACCACACAGAAGCAAGAGCAGCATAGCACCAAGCGTTATCAGCTGTTAATTGGCGCAATCCTCGCAGTCGCTTTATTGATAATAGTCATTATCTAACAATCATTATCTAACAACCGTTATCTAATAACTATTTACTCAGTAACTTTTTAAAAGCTTATTGTTACAGCTTAAATTCAGGTAGAATTGGCGCGCTCTACCTTTACCCTTTTATTGTTTGATTCATAACTAATTTGGGCTGTTCCATGCCATCATCTAATACCCCGTCTGACCACTCTGCAAATCCAATTGACCCTGTATCATCGCCTAATCGTGCGGTACACGAGACACCTTTATATTATCAGTCTCTTATTGGGCTGCTAAAGCCATTATATCGTCTGCAAGTATGGCGTCGATCTCATAAGAACGACAACTATCAGCAGGAAATCGATCAGCGTTTTGGTAAGCAGTATCCACCGCGTCCAGTGGTCAATGCTGATATAGATAATGGAGTAATTTGGTGCCACGCAGTCTCATTAGGCGAAACCAATACGGTCGCGCCTTTATTAGATATGTTATTGGCTCATGGCTATCAGATATGGTTGACCAATACGACTCAGACAGGTTTTGCTCGTGGCGCCAGTCGTTTTGCAGAACAGATAGCTCAAGGTCAGATGAGTCATAGCTATGTGCCAGTCGACAGCCCTGCTGTTATCGAGACTTTCTTGACGCATGTACAGCCTATCGCTGCGTTGTTTGTAGAAACAGAGTTGTGGGCAAATATCTTAACCAAATTATCCCAGCACCGTATTCCAAGTATTCTAGTCAATGGTCGATTATCTGCTTCTTCTTTTCAGAGTTATCAAAAAATTGGTGCAGTCAGCGCCAGTATGATGAAAAACCTCTCCTTAATTATTGCGCAAGACAGCGACTCTGCTAAACGCTTTCGGCAGTTAGGGGCTAGTAGCGCCCAAATTCGTGTGGCAGGCTCATTAAAGTGGGTAATCAATGCATCCAAAACTGATGACAAAGCGGTAGAAGATAACAGTATTTATAGTAAGAAAGGTGATCTGCGAGCTGAGTTTGGTATAGCAGATCGTCCTGTGTGGGTAGCTGCGAGTACTCATGATGGCGAAGAGGCAGCAGCGTTGTCATTGCAGCAGCAACTATTGTCTCAAGCAACATTAGCAGATACGTTGCTTGTTATCGTTCCTAGGCATCCTGAGCGTTTCGACGCAGTAGCAGAACTCATTCAAAAAACTGGGTTAAATATGGCGCGCCGCAGCGATGGAGAAGCGATTGATGCAGATACGCAAGTCTATCTAGCAGATAGCATGGGTGAGATGATGACTTGGTATACATTGGCAAATGTAGCATTTGTGGGCGGCTCGCTGGTAGATATTGGCGGGCATAATCCAGTGGAGCCTGCTAGTGTGGCAACGCCTGTATTGATGGGACGTTACACTCAGTCTTGCCAAAACGTGATAGATAAACTGGCTGAAGTAGGCGCTTTATATCAGCCAAATAATGACTTCTATCGTCCAATTGAGTCAGAGAGCTCAAGTAGTTCGGATGAGCAGATTGCCAGTGATGACCAGTTAAAGGCGAATAAAAAGTCCTCTCGCAAGAAAACAGCTTATAATCGTGAAGACGCTGTGAGTATTTATACGCAGCTAGAGACTTGGTTGTGCAATTTGCCATTGGCCGCGCAGGCAGGGCAAGCTGGCGAGCAAATGACGATACAGCAGCAAGCGGTATTGACCCGCCAATTTACGATGATTGAAGACGCTATCGAGATGTCTTCCAACCAAGATAGCTTATGAACTGTATATTATTGCCCGCTGAAAACTTCTCATCAGATACAGCAAAAATCGATTCCTTGTCTCAAGTCAGCCATGTGACTAAAGTGCTGGGCGCGAAAGTCGGTGATACGCTTAAAATTGGCCAAATCGGCGGCAATCTTGGTACTGCTGTTATCGAAGATATTACCGCTGACAGCATTCAGTTAAGTAACGTTCAGCTCAATACTGTGCCGCCAGCCAAATTAGATTTGACTGTCATTTTGGCGTTACCGCGTCCTAAAGTGCTACGGCGTTTAATCATGGATATGACGGCGCTTGGTGTACGCGATATCATTCTTATCAATAGCTATCGTACTCAAAAAAGCTATTGGCAAAGCCCAATGCTTGAGCGGGTTGACGAGTTTGTATTAGAAGGTCTACAGCAGAGCATCGATACGATCGTTCCTAGTATTACGCTACAAAAACGTTTTAAGCCATTTGTCGAAGACTCACTTGGAAGCCTAATAAGCAGTCAAGCGATTGTCGCGCATCCTTATAGTCAGCAGTCCTTTTCTGAATTTTTACAACAGCAACCATCACGAGAGCTACCAAATCTAGTCTGTATAGGCGCTGAAGGTGGTTGGATTGACTATGAGATAGAGCTGTTGTTAGCTCAAGACTGCACGCCTGTACATATAGGCTCTCGTATCTTACGTACAGAAGCTGCAGTCAATGCAATATTGGGACAATGGCTGCTTTAGATGGATACTAAAACGCGTCGCTAGACCAAACTATGGAAAGAGCGGTTAAAAAATAGTTCTTAAAAATCAATGCTAAAGACTCATCACAGGTATATTTACCAGTTAAACAAATGTATTGATAATTAATCTCACTTCCATTAGTATGTTGCTTTGATATATTATGGCCTGATTACTGCTAGCGCTTAGCAAATCATCGTTATAATCACTGTTGTTTTGTCTCACCATCCGTCTTACTTTTTTTACAGCATTACTATGGGGAAAACCATGTCATTGAACGCTATCAGCGCTAATCTAACCTCTACGAAGCTTATTCTACCTGCAGCCGTATTTGGCATGATGTTGGGTTTGGCAGGTTGTAGTAATTCTTCAACCACAGAAGAGAGCGTAGAAGTAGAGTCAACAGAAACAGGTGCTGAGCAGCAAGCAGCAACTGACGAAGCTACGACTGCTGATGGTCAGACAATTACTATCTACTCATCACGTAATGAGCAGCTGATTAAACCATTGTTAGATCGCTATACTGAGCAAACAGGTGTAAAAGTTGAACTGGTTACAGACCAAACTGGGCCTTTGATGGCGCGTCTAAAAGCTGAAGGTCAGAATACCCCAGCTGATATGCTATTGACCGTTGATGCTGGTAACTTATGGCAGGCTGCAGAGCAAGGCCTATTACAACCAGTATCATCTACTGTATTAGAAGCTAACGTCCCTGCAAAATACCGTGATCCAAAAGGTCAGTGGACAGGTCTGTCACTACGTGCACGTACTATCTTTTATGACCCAAGCAAAGTCACTGCTGACCAGCTATCTACTTATGCCGATTTGGCCGATCCAAAATGGAAAGGCAAATTATGCCTACGCACGTCTAAAAAGGTTTATAACCAATCACTTGTTGCTAGTATGATGGAGCACTTGGGTGAAGAGAAAACGGAAGAAATCGTTCGTGGTTGGGTAGATAATTTAGCCACTGATGTGTTCAGTGATGATACCAGTATGCTTGAAGCCATTGCTGCTGGTCAGTGCGAAGTAGGTGTGGCGAATAGTTATTATTATGGTCGCATACTAGATGAAAAACCAGATTTTCCTGTTAATATATTCTGGGCAAACCAAGGCACAACTGGTACGCACGTAAATATCTCGGGTGCTGGTGTAGTGGCAAGCTCAGACAATCCAGATGGTACGCTTAAATTGATAGAGTGGTTGTCATCTGATGAGGCACAAGGTCTTTATGCCAGCTCAGATAAAGAATTCCCAGTTAAAGAAGGTATTGATGAGTCAGATATGCTTAGATCATGGGGTCCGTTCAATAAAGATGATATCAGTGTGCAGAAGTTTGGTGAGTTACAAACCCAAGCGATTCAATTAATGGACAAAGCAGGTTATAAATAAGGGACTGCCAATCATAGTTTTGCTAATCTCAGAATCATAACCTTTAAGCAGTAGCTCTTAAAGGTTAGTTATTGAAGATAATCTGTCCAGATAATGACGATTTTGAGTTCGGTATAAGCTTACAAGGTCTCTATACGTATGACACGGTAATGATAATATGATCACAACGCCAGACGCGTCTGTTAGTCAAAACGATACTGTCGATGATGGTATTAATGATAAGCAGACTGTCAGCCAAGACCACGCCCTTCGTAAACGTATTATCTCGAAATCAGTCTTAGGGCTGATTTCGTTGTTTATGCTAGTACCGATTTTAATCGTGCTGCTGTCGTGGACTCAGCCAGTAGCAGAGATTTGGACACATATGGCAGATTATGTACTGCCGCAAGTGCTCAAAAATACGGCGATTTTATTGCTTATGGTGACTGTCGTTTCAGGCACTATTGGTACTGCTCTGGCTTGGGTTACTAGTATGTATCGCTTCCCTGGTCAGCGTTTCTTTTCGTGGGCGTTGATGTTGCCACTTGCTATTCCTGCTTATGTATTGGCATTTGTCACTATCGGCATTGTTGATTTTAGTGGGCCGCTACAGACAGCTTTACGCGACTCTGGTATAAGTACTGCCATACCTTCGATAAGGAATGTCTGGGGCGCAGGCTTGATATTATCGCTAGCGTTTTACCCTTATGTATATTTGCTAGCGCGTCAGGCATTTTTGTCACAAGGCAGACGAGCGATAGAAGCGGGACAGATGCTAGGTTTGAGTCGTAGCCGTGTATTTTTTCGTCTGGCATTACCGCAAGCACTACCGTGGATCATTGGCGGCTTGTTGTTAGCCAGTATGGAGACCTTAGCGGATTTCGGGGCAGTATCGGTATTTAATGTCGATACTTTTACTACCGCCATTTATAAAGCATGGTTTGGTTTTTTCAGTTTGACCACAGCGGCTCAGCTAGCAGCCTTGCTCATTGGCGTGATCTTCATTGTGGTATTGTTTGAGCAGTATTGGCAAGCGAAGCGTGGTAGCTCACTGACCCAAGGTAGCAGCCAGCGCTTTAACGCTAGCAAACCTGCTAAGCTCGCCATGACGCTGCTGTGTACGCTGATCTTTTTAGTTGCCTTCTTAATTCCTTTCTTACAGCTCATCTATTGGACAGCATTGAATTTTCGCCAGGATTTTGATGCGCGTTACATTGATTTTGTCACCAATAGCCTCATGATTGCTAGTATGACCACGCTGTTTATTGCCTTTTTGGCCATTATTATTGCGTGGATCAAAAGGCAGTATCCTGATAAATCGACTAAGCTAATGACCACTTTAGCCAATTTGGGCTATGTCGTACCGGGGACTGTGTTGGCGGTAGGGATATTTATACCTATTGCGTGGCTTGATAACCAAATGATTGCCTTTGGTATCACCTCACAGCAAGTGCTTTCTGGCAGTGTCATTGTTATGCTACTGGCGCTATCGACGCGTTTTATGACAGTGAGTTTTCAGCCTGTTGACAGACAACTGCAACGATTGACTGTCAATCAAGAAGCTGCTGCAAAATTACTGAGCGACAGTCCTTATCAGCGCTGGCGTCATGTGATGCTGCCTGTACTTAGCCCTGGTGTATTGACCGCATTATTGATGGGCTTTGTCGAAGTGATGAAAGAGATGCCCATTACGCTAATGACACGGCGTCAAGGCTGGGATACGCTGGCAGTACGAGTGTTTGAAATGACGAGCGAAGGTATGTGGGGACGAGCCGCATTACCGAGCTTACTAATTGTGCTGGTTGGATTGCTTCCTGTTTGGATATTACTGCGTCAAAGCGACAAACACAGCTAGTAACAACAAAGCTAATAGCAATAATTTGATATAAGTTTAACAGCACACTCGTAGTGTCAGCTATATTATAATTTGCTCTGTTTTATCGATGGTTTTACTTACTAATAGCGAACTGGTACCGTCTATGTACACTGATTCAATGAAAGACTCTACAAATTCTAAGTCAGAAAAGGCTCGGGCTAGCCATATGCCTGTAGCAAAATCACCACTGTCACAAAATAGAATCAATCCAGTTCAGTCGAATAAAACTGTAGAACAAAGCAATACCTCACAACAAAATACTGAGAAACATATCGCGACAGATCCTTATTTTAGTGTGCAAAATCTCATCGTAGGCTATGACGATACTATTGTCGTTAATGGTCTATCGTTGATGTTGGAGCAAGGCGAGATTGGTTGCTTCTTAGGTTATAGCGGCTGCGGGAAGACCACAGCGCTTCGAGCAATCGCGGGACTGGAGCAAAGTCGCGGCGGCACTATCTACCTGAACAATCAACGCTTAACAGAGAAAACTGCTCGCCAATCATTTGCAGTTGCGCCAGCCAAGCGTGGCATGGGAATGGTGTTTCAAGACTATGCTCTGTTTGGTCATCTAAGCGTGGCAAAGAACATCGCCTTTGGTCTTAATAAATGGTCAGCTGCTGACAAAAAAGCACGTGTGGCTGAGATGCTAAGCTTAGTCGAATTGACTGAGCATGCGGATAAACGTCCTAATGAGCTTTCTGGTGGTCAGCAGCAACGTGTAGCGCTTGCAAGAGCACTAGCACCCAAACCAAAACTACTATTACTTGACGAGCCGTTCTCTAATCTAGATGTGGTCCTGCGTGAGTCATTGGCAATGAATGTCCGTGATATCCTCAAACGTACCAATACCACCGCGATTTTGGTCACTCATGATCAAAATGAAGCGTTTGCGCTAGCGGATAAAGTAGGGGTAATGGATAAAGGACGATTGGTACAGTGGGCAAGGCCAAGCGAGCTGTATCATGAGCCTGTCAGTCCTTTTGTCGCTGAATTCGTAGGCGAAGGCGCTATGATAGACGGTATCATCAAAGAAGGTCATGTTGAGACGGCGCTAGGTAATATTTATCGCCGCATGGAAGTCTATGATGAATCAGGACAACCACAGTACTGCGAATATGATTATCCAAATGGTACGCCAATCAAAGTACTCGTGCGCCCTGATGACATCATTCATGATGATGACAGTACGCAGACAGCCTTAGTCATTGGGCGTGTGTTTCGCGGTGCCAACTACTTGTATCGACTGCAGTTAGATGACGGACAGACTGTCTTATCCTTGGTTGCGAGCCATCATAATCATGCAATCGGTTCTCATATTGGCATTTTGCCTTTACTAGAGCATGTCGTAGTCTTCGATGAAAAAGACATCAATGCCACTACTTGGTCAGAGTATGATAGATCATCGAGAATGGATGAAGAAGTTTAGCCGTCTTTACAATTATTGAGCTGTCGTCTCAATTTACCGTTTAGCCAAAATGTGTAAGTAACGACCAAGCCATTTATACGGCTCTAATTGTGAGTAGCGTAACTCCATTCTGATCACTGCATCTGGGTCGTTATGCCCGCCACGCTTGAGTGGTGCATAATCATGAAATACCCGCAAGCCACTGCTGCGCACCGTCTGATAGTCATGCGCCGTTAACCAAGACTGAACCTCTTCTTTAGCGACGGGATGATTGGGTGTCAGACTTTTCTTGTTGTCTGCCTTATAGTCTGTATTATCGAGTAGATTAAAATTCCCCATGATAAGGTTACGATAATCAAAGCTTGCAGGATTATAAAAGCACAAAGATAGCGCGCCATCATCTGTTAGATATTGATCAAAGAAGTCCATGACCGCTGCTGGTTCTGCCAACCATTCGAGTAGCGCGTGCGATATGATCAAATCAAACTTATCGTTTTCCTCTTTACCTAGCGTTTCTTCAAGCGCTTGATAAGGGCAAACATACCAAGTGATGTCTAGCTTTTTATCAACTTTTTCTGCGCTCGCTTTTGCCTTCTCAAGCATATTCGCTGATATGTCATTGATGACTACGCTATGACCTTGAGCAGCAAGTTCTATCGCAATTTGCGCAAGCCCTGCACCCACATCCAAGATACGTAAAGGTCGCCCAAGCGCCTCACTCATCTGTGAACTATATTCAAAAATATCACGTCGTAGTACAGCCAATCGAATCTCGCCTTTTAAACCACCATACACTTTCTTTTCGAAATGATCGGCAATGGCATCGAAACTACGATCTGCTCGTTTGTCTTCTGCTCGTTTGTTTTCTGCTGGTATAGAAAGGTTTGAGTCAGGCTGGCTATCTTGATGTTTAATTGTCATAGGTATTTAGATCAATAATTAAGAGGGTCAAATTAATAAAACTATTCAGTATTAACTAGCGTTTCAAACGTCTGTTAATTACCCATTTAAAAACGACCTTCGCTAATACAATAACGACAAATACCACGATAACAAACACCCACATACCATTGCCTTGTAGGTTTTCTTGATAGGCCTTTGACAAGTATGCTGATAAAGCCATAGCGACTAAAAGTGCTCCCCAACGGACATAAGGGACAGCGCGATTGTTATGGTTAGGAAAGCTAGCAACATAATCGCTCGAAAAGCTGTATAGCACCATTGCTAAAATCCAAACAATTGCAAGAATGATATCCATAATAAAAGTAGCCTGTTAGGTCGTTATTTAAGTGCTATAAAAGATGAGTTAGTGTAGCGTTTAGAAATTTTTTGTCCAGTAACACTCAAAAAATAGCTGCATCAAAGTGGTTTAAATCACCATGTGCTTATGAAAAAAGTATGATCGTGAAAGCCAACGGTTTCATTAGCTTTTAAGACATGCCAATTGCCTAAAGCTACTCGTTTTCTAGCGCTGGAGCTATGACGGCTACTTGCATACTTTGTAGTAGCTTTTAATAATATTTTGCGATATAAATAGTAAGGTTTAAGAAACAGTTACGATTGAGTGAATATCATGCCGAATCACTTAATTAATAATTATCGATGGAAAAGACGTGCAAAAAAAATCTACTGCCAAGGACTTTCGGCATATTTTTGGTTTACCACTGCTAAGGATAGCAACCATGATTAAATCTAAATCCACCACGGATACCAATGGCAAGTCATTTGCCAATACTTATCAACTTACCTCCATTACTATCAATAAACCAATAATGTCACGTTGCCTATTATCAATCGCCATTGCCAGTAGTTTATTACTGGTTGGTTGTGGTGATGACGATAACGATAGCATTGTTCGTAATGATACGTCAGTTGAGAGTATCAACGCGTTTAGTACCACTGAAATAGACGATCAAATTAGTCTTAGTGGTACAGCTACCCCTGCTGCTAAATGCGATATCAAAATCAAAAAGGTCAGCTATCCAACGGTTGGCGCAGCAGGTGAGCGAACGAATGCGACCGCAGCATTGATGCTACCAAGTGGTGATAGCGCTGACTGCCAAGGTGACCGACCTATCTTGCTCTATGCGCATGGCACGACTACTGATAAAGACTATGACTTTAGTCAAGTGGCCAACACTCAGAACCCAGCCGTTGGTGAGTCGACATTGATTGCCGCAAACTTTGCGGCGCAAGGTTATATTGTGGTTGCACCAAACTATGCAGGTTACGATGACTCAAAACTTGATTATCATCCGTATCTTGTCGCAGAGCAGCAATCCACTGATATGGCTGATGCATTAGATAGCGCGCGTGAAATCATTGTCAGACAAAAACATGCCAACGACAGCGACTATGCCAACATTGATGACTCAGGTAAGCTATTCATCAGTGGTTATTCACAAGGCGGGCATGTGGCAATGGCCACCGCAAGAATGCTGGAGCAAAACGATGAGCCAGTCACAGCCATTGCACCTCTATCAGGACCGTATGCATTAGCAGCATTCGGTGATGCAATCTTTTCGGGTAACGTCAATATCGGTGCGTCTCGTTTTGCACCATTATTAGCAGGTGGCCTGCAAAAAGCATATGGCAATGTCTATAACAGCACAGCTGATATATTTACTGCCAATTATGCAAACACCCAATTACCAAGTTTATTAAGCTTCGGCGAGCTGGTCGCTGCCAATAAACTACCAGATAATGCATTATTTGAAGCAAAACCCACTGGTAATGCCTTATTAGATCAACTGCCAGACAGTGAATTGCCATTTGCATTCTTAGGTTTTGCAGACGATAATTATCTGATAAAAACAGACTTTCGTGCCGCCTATGTCACGGATGCTTTGCAGAATCCAGACAGCTTAGTGGTAGGTACAGGGTTATTGCCAGCAGCCAACCCACAGAATAATCTACGTAAGGCGCTAAAAGCCAATGATCTACGTGGTTATATACCAAAAATGCCAACCCTATTATGCGGTGGTAACCAAGACCCAACGGTCTATTACGATCTAAATAGCAGTTCAATGGCTGCTATTATTCAAGGGAGTGTCGCACAAAATCCAGCCCTTACCGTTAACGTGACAGTATTAGATGTTGATGCCACGACAGCTAATGATCGTCCTAATACTCCTAATGTTCAACTTATTGGACAGGCGTCTCTGAACCAATGGAATATTAATTCTGTGGTAGCAAGCGTTCAAAGTAACTTTGTTCAAAATCTTCAACGCGTAGTAGATGTAGGAGCACAGCAAGGCATACCTGCAAGCGTTGCTGTATTGGGTAACTATCACGGTGGTCTGGTCAGTACGGCTTGCACGCAAGCCACGCGTGAGTTCTTTGAGCAAAACTTTAATCAAAGTAACAACCCCACTTAATATCACCAAGCGTTTATAAATAATTTATATTTAAATGACGTCAAGAAACTGCATTTATTGAGTGCAGTTTTTTGACGTTTAATGTTTCTCTACTTGAGAAAATAAACAATGAAACCAATCAACACAGCGCTACTGGCCCTAGTATTTGCCTTTACATCTATGAGCCAAGCACAAGCTCGAAATACGCCTTGTTCAGGTAAAATAGGCGGGGTGTCTCATTGCTCAGCAGATGGTAAGTTCGTCTGTAAAAATGGCAAAATCAGTCAATCAAAAAAAACCTGCCATTAGAATTATTTTAGCGTGTGTCAATAATTCAAAATATCACTGCGAATGAACCGCCTAGCTTGATTTTAATGGCAGTCAGAACCCCCTAAATCAGCAAATTTGTGCTAAAATAGCTTCTTTTATTAAACATTAAAACTATCGCTATTTTCCTATTGTTTTGCACGTGTAGCAGTGTTTTTTTATGGTGTCTATTTTGGTCATGACTGCCCATTTATGTGGCAGTATTTTTATATGATCTATGGGTGCCATAAGCGATGTGTCAACGTTAGAAAAAAATGTGAGTGAAGGAGTGTATATGAGCGAATCGGTCAGTCCTATTGGCATCGTAGATGAACTAAAGCAGTCGTATTTGGATTATGCGATGAGCGTGATCGTCTCGCGTGCGCTGCCTGATGTGCGTGATGGGTTCAAACCTGTACACCGCCGCGTGATGTATGCCATGCACGTGCTATCAAACGATTATAATAAACCGTACAAAAAATCAGCACGTGTGGTCGGTGATGTTATCGGTAAGTACCATCCACATGGCGATAGTGCCGTCTATGATGCCATCGTACGTATGGCGCAGGATTTCAGCTTGCGCTATCCAATGGTTGATGGTCAAGGTAACTTTGGCTCGATCGATGATGATCCTCCGGCAGCGATGCGTTATACCGAAGTACGTATGACTAAACTGACCCACCAGATGCTCGCTGATTTGGACAAAGACACGGTCGATTGGGAAGACAACTACGATGGCTCTGAGCGCATGCCAAGTGTGATGCCAGCGCGTATTCCTAACCTATTGGTCAATGGTGCGACGGGTATTGCCGTTGGTATGGCGACCAATATGGCCCCGCATAATCTGACCGAAGTGATTAATGCCTGTCTGGCCTATGCTGAAAACCCACAAGTTTCAGCCGAAGAGCTGATGTCGCATATCTCAGGTCCTGATTTTCCTACAGGCGGTATTATCTATGGCCGCGCGGGCATTTTAGATGCTTATCGTACGGGTAAAGGCCGTTTGCATATCCGTGGTCGCTATCATATCGAGCCGATGAGTAATGCTGGCGTCAACCGCGATCGTGAGCGTATTGTATTTACCGAAGTACCTTATCAGGCCAACAAAGCCAAGCTGATCGAGCGTATCGCAGAGCTTGTTCGTGATAAAAAAATCGAAGGTATTAGCGAAATTCGTGATGAGTCTGATAAAGACGGTATGCGTATCGCTATTGACTTACGTCGCGGTGAGACGGCTGAAGTTATTGTTAATAACCTATTTCTACAAACGCCGCTAGAGTCTAGCTTTAGTATCAATATGGTGGCGCTCGATAATGGTCAGCCAAAACTATTGACCTTGCGTCAGCTTATCGCTGCATTTGTCCGTCATCGTCAAGAAGTGGTGACCCGCCGTACGATTTATGAATTGAACAAAGCCCGCGTTCGTGGTCATTTGCTAGAAGGTCTAACGGTTGCTCTAGCCAATATCGATGAGATTATTGCGACGATTAAAGCGTCAGCAAACCGTGGCCTAGCACGTGAAAGCTTATTAAATAACACGTGGGGTTCAGGTAGTGTCGTTGCGATGCTTACGGCTGCTGGTAGTCAATCGGTACGTCCTGAGTTTATCGATGGCGAAGATCCTAAAGCGCCGTTTGGTCTGATCGAAGGCGAAGAGCGCTATCGCTTGTCACTTGAGCAGGTCAATGCGATTTTAGACATGCAACTGCATCGTTTGACGGGTCTTGAGCAAGACAAGCTGACCGAAGAATACCAAGACCTACTGCGTGAAATCGCACACTTAGAGTCTATCCTTGGCGACTTTGATAAGCTGATGGCGATTATCTCTAATGAGATGATCGAGATTCGTGATAACTTTGGTGATGAGCGCCGTACCGATATCATCGATTCACGTATGGACTTTAGTCGCGAAGACCTTATCCCTGAGCAAACGGTCGTCATGACGGTATCGCGTACTGGCTACGCCAAAACTCAGCCGATTGATGATTATGTTGCACAGAAACGCGGCGGTAAAGGTAAGTCTGCTACGGCAATGAAAGAAGACGATGTAATCGATCATTTAGTCGTGACATCAACGCATTCTACGGTACTGTGTTTCACTGATAGTGGACGTGTCTTTAGTCTACGTGGTTTTGAAGTGCCGATTGCTAGTCGCGGTGCTCGTGGTCGTCCATTGGTTAATCTAATTGGCCTAAATAGCGACGAAACCGTTACAACCATACTACCAATTCCAAAAATTGTGGAAGATACATCAGTAGTAAGTGAAGTATCAGAAGTAAGCAATGATGACGATTCGGTAGAAGATAGCAACCAAGCAGAGCCGCCTTTTGTATTCTTTGCTACGGCCAACGGTACAGTGAAGCGGGTAGAGCTGAAGCAGTTTGCCAATATTCGCTCGAACGGTTTGATTGCGGTTGGGTTAGAAGACGGTGATAAATTGGTCAGCGCTCGCATTACCAATGGTAGCCAAGAAGTGATGTTGTTTGCTTCAAGTGGTAAAGCGATTCGTTTTGATGAAAATGATGCGCGTGCGATGGGTCGTACAGCTAAAGGCGTCCGCGGTATGCGTCTGGCTACTGACGAATTTATCAAATCATTAGTCGTTATCGAAGATGATGTACGTGAAATCTTGATTGCTTGTGAAAATGGCTTTGGTAAACGTACCTTTATCGATGAGTTCAATACACAAAATCGTGGCGGTGGCGGTGTGATCGCTATCAAGACCAGTGAGCGTAATGGCGCGTTAGTACGAGCGACCAAGGTTGACTCTACCGATGATATTATCTTAATCTCTGATAAAGGTACGTTGGTTCGTACCCCAGTTGAGCATGTTGCTAGCTCTGGTCGTAATACACAAGGCGTAACATTGATTCGTCTGTCAAAAGATGAAAAACTGGTTGCTATGGCGCGTGTTGAGCACGAAGAGAGCGATGACGAGCTTATCGATGCCATGAGAGAAGACGGTACGTTTGAGGTAGAAGGTCAGGAGAAGATAGATATTGATGCAACAACTGACAATACTGCAACTAATGACATCGATGATGCGATTGATATTGCAAACGATCATAAACCAAGTGACAATCTATAATAGACTAACTATGCATAAGACGATGACGAGTAACAGTCTTGGTAATTAGCTTTTGAGTCTAGTCTCTTAGCATTTTTCTAGAAAAAAGCCTCTGACGTTATCGTCGGAGGCTTTTGTTTTTTCATTCTCATTTTTTCAATACTGTAAATAAGGTTCTATTTTTTAAGGCTGTTGTTATGCTTACGACCAATCAAACTTTTCAGGGAACGGTTGCTTCGGTATCATCGAGCTTTTTATTCTCGATGATGTTTTTGTTTGGACTGTTTATGCTGCCCTTAACAGGGACGCAGGTAGCATCATGGCGTGTGCTCATGATGTTGCTCAGTTTGGTGATATTGGTTAGTTTGACTAAGCAGTGGCAACGTGTTTTTGATTATATAAAGACGCTAAAGACGCCAAAAGAATGGCTAATATTTATACTGCCTGCACCAATCCTAGGTGGACAGATTTGGTTGTTTATGTGGGCACCGGTCAATGGGTTTGGTCTCGATGTCACATTGGGCTATTTTTTATTGCCGCTAGTGATGATTGTGCTTGGTCGATTCTTTTACCATGAATATATGAGTATCTTGCAATGGGCTGCCGCGATATTTGCAGCACTCGGTATCGGCTACGATATTGTTCAGTATGGTTCAGTATCTTGGGTGACACTGTTTGTATGCTTGGGTTATCCACCGTATTATCTGCTACGGCGCACCCTTTCTGTACCACCTATTACGGGTTTGTTATTTGATTTGACGCTGTTGACACCAGTAGTGCTCATCGTGCTTTATATGACTGGCGGTTTTGATGTTGCAGCGCAAGACATGAAGTTCTGGTATCTATTGCCGCTGCTTGGTGCTTTTAGTGCGCTTGCGATGTCGCTGACGATGATTGCTAGTAGTAAGCTGCCAGTATCACTGTTTGGGGCGCTAAGTTATATAGAGCCGATGCTGTTATTCGTATTGTCTATTACTATTTTGAGTCAAAGCCTTGAAGAAGGTGGTTCGCTCTTTATGTACGGCATGATTACGCTTGCGCTACTGGTTATGATGGCTGATAGCATAAAAGGCTATCTCGTTCGTCAGCGTAATGATCGCTTGCATGGCTATAGAGAGCTTCAGATTGGCGGCTTTCCACCGCGTCGTCATTTTATCAATCAGCGTATCGATGGCGTGCTAAAAGCCCATCGTTTTCGCAAGATTCGTCGTTACCAAAAGAAGATGGATAAGATACAACAAAAAATCCAACAACTTGATGCAAAATAAGTATTTACCTGCATTAAATTTACTCAATTTAAAAGTTTAGACACTAGATGAACAGTGGCATTGCTTATTCATTCTGACTTTGACATAATGCCGACCATGATGTAAGCCTAGTACATCAAAAGCGTTCAACTTAGATTGCGCGACGACCTTATATGCAAAAGCCTCAGACGTTCTCGTCTGAGGCTTTTGTTTTTTTTAAAAATTGCCATGGATGTGCCCCAATCTTTAAAGGCTGTTGTGATGCTGACTACTAACCAAACCTCGCAGGGTACAATCACTGCCGTCGCTGCAAATTTTTTATACTCATTGCTGTTCTTATTTGGTCTACTGCTGCAACCATTATCAGGTACGCAAGTCGCTTCGTGGCGCGTGCTGACAATGTTTTTTAGTCTAGTACTGCTGGTAAGCGTATTAAAGCAGTGGCAGCACATTTTTGATTATTTAAAAACACTAAAAAATGCAAAAGAGTGGTTTTTATTTATATTACCCACACCGATTTTGGGTGCGCAAATCTGGATATTCATGTGGGCGCCAGTCAATGGTTTGGGACTTGAGGTAACGTTGGGTTACTTCCTATATCCGATGATTATGATCGTTGTCGGCAGGTTCTTTTATAACGAAGACATGAGCTTACTTCAGTGGGCTGCCATTGTATGTGCAGGTCTGGGTATCGCTTACGATATTTTTGAGTATGGGGCTATTTCTTGGGCGACTTTATTTGTTTGCTTGGGTTATCCTCCTTATTATCTACTACGTCGCAAGTTGGCAGTGCCGCCTATTACTGGTCTTATCTCAGACCTTGTATTGTTATTGCCAGTTGTATTGGTTGCGCTGTATATGAATGGCGGTTTTGAAGTAGCAATCACCAACCATAAGCTTTGGTATCTGCTGCCGTTATTAGGCATTATCAGCACCGCTGCAATGTCACTAACGATGGTGGCCAGTCAGAAGTTGCCTGTCTCACTATTTGGCACTCTGTGCTACCTTGAACCAATATTCTTGTTTATCTTCTCAATCGCAATTTTAGATCGTAACTTACATGATGGTGGCTCGATGCTGATGTACAGCATGATTTTTGTCGCATTGCTGATTATGATTGCCGATAGCGCATTAGGTTATACGGCGCGTAAACGTGAAGACCGCTTACATGGCTACAATGAGCCACAAGTAGGCAGTTTTCCACCACGTCGTCGTCTGAAAAATCGCCGTATCAAAGGCGTGCTAATCGCGCATCGATTCCGCCAGATCAAAAAATATCAGCAAAAGATAGATAAAATGACGCGCAAGATTGAAGCATTACATTTAGATTAATGTTGAAGAGTACACCGTCTGAGATAGTATCGATTCGGTAGGCATAGTTTTCCAGCATGTCTGCCAACTCACAGTATTAAAGAAGTACAAATTACGCTATTATCGAGAGCAGTGGTGCCACAATCGATTAAACGTATGGTGCTATATCTGAGATATTATGCTGATTTACTACAATATATAACTAGGACGGTTTATGTTACATCTTCATCATTTAGCAAACTCGCGCTCGTTTCGTATTATCTGGCTGTTGGAAGAGCTCGGCGCCGATTATAAACTGACTTGCTATGAGCGCAACAAGGCATACCGTGCTCCTGATAGCTTAAAGCAAGTGCATCCGATTGGTAATGCGCCGATATTAGAAGCAGACGATCGTGTGCTGATTGAGTCAGGGTTTATCATTGAATATTTAATTAAGCATTATGATAAAGAAAAGCAGTTCAAACCTGACGATAATAACGAAGCAGCGTGGGAAGCCTACACGTTTTGGCTACACTTTGCAGAGGCTTCATTAATGCCACTGTTGGTCATGCGTTTGGTATTCACAAAAGTAGTGTCTCAGTCGCCGATGCTAATCAAACCTATCAGCAAAAAAATCCAAGGTCAGATTGAAAAAAACATGATCAGTAGCGGTTTGGAGAAGATGCTAGATATGATGGAGCGTCATCTACATGAAAATCACTGGTTTGCAGGTAGTGAATTTAGCGCCGCTGATATTCAAATGCATCTTGCAGTCTTGGGTGCCAATGCTGGTGCAGGTTTAGATCAGAGTAAATATACCAATCTTTTGAACTGGCTCAAACGCTGCGAAGAACGAGATGCCTTTAAGCGAGCAGAAAAAAAGGGTGGCCGTCTGAATTTCTAGAGGATACTGGTATAATCCTCTCTCAACGCTTAAGTAGCCATGTAGACCAAAGGCTTTGTTTATGAATAAACAAAGCCTTTTTTAGGATAATGTTATGACAGACCTAAATACCTCGAATAAAGACAATCTGAAGCAAGATAGCCTAGACAAAGATGACAATCAGTCAGCAACTCAAACATCACTTAATAAGCAAGATACCAGTATGCAAGAAAATAATAGACAACAGATTAATAGCCAACAAGTCTCTATCAAATCGTGGTCACAGAAAATCCTGGTGGTAATTCTGTGTGCGGCGAGCTTCTATGGTGGTTGGAAATCTTACGAATCAAATATGGTAAATGAGTGCACTGCCAATGGCGGACAAATGGTTGAAGGTCAAAAAACCATGATATGCCAATTGTCATAACTAGGGTATATTCTTCGTTTATCTTATTTCTGTCATTGTTTTCATAATGAAGAGACGTTCTCGTACTTCTGAGCCAGTACTCCTGATAAATAAAAGGCATCATTATGCTAAAGCTAACCTTTTTGGGAACCTCTGCAGGTGTACCGACCAAACAGCGTAATGTGACCGCATTGGCCATAGAGTGTCTGAATCCACATACCTCTGGCGTACAGCAAGGAAGTCGTCAACAGAATAATCAGAGTAAGAAATCGCGTCCATGGGTGCTGATTGATTGCGGTGAAGGCACGCAGCAGCAATTACTACGTACCAAACTCTCCTTACATCAATTAGCTGCTATCTGCATCACTCATGTGCATGGTGATCATTGCTATGGTCTACCAGGGTTGCTAGCTAGTGCTGCCATGTCAGGACGCCGTGAGCCATTAACTTTGATTGCCCCAAAAGCGATTGCTACTTTGCTTGATGCCATTACCGCTACTACAGAGCTTTATCTACCTTTTGCTCTCAATTTTATAGCGATTGAAGAGGTATTAGCTGAGCAAGGTGATACGAACAAGGTTAACATTAGCTTAAGTGACCAACAGCAGCTTGATATTGATATCACGCTGCTATCACATCGGGTTGCTTCTCATGCCTTTGGTATTACTCAGACTATTAGCCGCCGCACCCTTAATACAGATAAGCTTGTGGCGGATGGTATTCCAGCAAGTGCACTGTGGGGTAAATTGCAGCAAGGCGAAGATGTCACGACTGAGGACAATAGACAATTGCACTCAGTAGACTATGTCGACGATGAGGTACAGCGGACGCGAGTGGTGGTGGCAGGAGACAATGATGCGCCAAATTTGTTAAGCAAAGCCGTTATCAATGCGGATTTATTGGTGCATGAAGCCACTTATACGCATGAGGTCATGATGGCTATTCAAGCCAGAAACCCTGACTATGACCCAATGCATAGCAGTGCGCATGTGGTGGGCACATTCGCGCAAAAGATGAACCTGAAAAACATCATTTTGACCCACTTTAGCGCTCGCTATCAGGGTTTTGATAATCCAGATAGCGAAACGCCAAATATGGCATATATTCGTTTAGATGCTGAGAGCGTCTACAAAGGTAATCTATGGCTGGCGGCAGATTTTGACCAATATATGGTTGATGGTGCAGTTGAATCGGTAAGCAATCAAGAGAACAGGCAAGAAGAGAGTCGCGTGCAGTATATAGGCTCTGCACGCAGTGATTAGACATCGTTAAGCTTAGATATGATTTAGCGTTAAATATGACCTAGTACTTACTGTCTTCGATAGCCAATTGTGTTTTACCACTCCAAAAACGGCTAAATTGATAAGCAACTCGTCCTGAGCGACCACCACGTTCTGAGGCCCAGCGTAGCGCATCCTTTCTGATCTTATCAGGCATAGATTGACTTTCCAAAATGCCCTTAGCATCACTATCCACATCAGCTGAGATTTTTTGCTGCTCTAAACTCAGATAGTGCTGAACAATATGCAGATAAGTCTGCTGATCCATAGGATGGAAGGTGAGGGACAAACCGAACCGATCTGATAATGACACGGTCTCATCAATGGCCTCATAGGGATTGACTTCATCCGTCTGCCCATTATAGATATCGACATTGTCTTTCATCATCTGCGGTAGCAAGCGACGACGATTACTGGTGGCGTAGACCAGTAGTTTGTCTTGCTCAGAGTCTAGCGAGCCATCGAGTACGCTCTTTAGCGCACGATAGCTTTCGTCTTGACCATTAAAAGCGAGGTCATCGCAGTATACGATATAGCGGCAATGACAATCTGCTGGTAGGGCATTAATAGCAGCACGAATCTTATCCAATACTTGCAGATCATCGCGGGCAACCTCAATAATACGCAAGCCTTCACTATGATGGGCTTGTAGCAAAGCGCGAATCAATGATGACTTACCGGCACCGCGTGTCCCTGACATCAATACATGGTTGGCAGGGTAACCTTTAATAAACTGACGGGTATTCTGTACCAATTTAGACTTTTGCGTATCGATACCATGCAAATCATCTAAGCTCAAAAACAGGTTGACCGACAAAGGTTGCAGGTGACCAGTGCGTCCACCAACCCAGCGATAAGCAAGCTGGCTCGGATCGATTTCAATAGTTGGTGTGACTCGCTCTTGTAAGTACTGACTGAGTAAGTCTAACAAAGGTGCGGGTAGGGCGTAAGTAGGTTGATCAGATGGCATGGTCGGGATAGTTGGTTGTGACATAGTGGCTCTAGCAATTAAGGTTGTCTTTAATACCATACCCAAAAATACAATTAACGCTGCTGAAATTTCAGTGCCTACAATCTTAGTACCTATTAATCGTAGTACTTGTAATCATTATTCGCGCTATTATTATCTTTGGAAATGATACGAATGGGAAGGCAATAATCTCACTATATTATGAGAAACAATACCATGGAAAATAGTGCCAGTAATCCGTCTATTACGCAAGCCTTGCAAGCGCAGGCGATGCAGCTATTGGCCATTATTACCCAAGAACTGGACGCACAATATTTTAGGGAGATAGTGCATCAACGTATTGCTCAGCAAAGCACAGAACAAACGCAAGGTATTAAAACGCAACATATCGACAATACTTATTTCCAAGGTCTAACGCGCGCCCAGCATCCACAATTTGGTAGCGTGATGATTAAATGGCAGTTGAGTGATGGCGCTTATCCTATTGCTTCTGATTTAACTCATGAAGCGAATATTTTAGCTGCTGTAAATGCTTCATCGAAAATCAAAGATAATGCTATCGCACCGCCGCTATTGGCTCATCATTGCGTGGACGTTCAAATACTAGAGCAGTTGCAATACTTAGTTATAGTGGTCACACCTTATTACCCTAATGGTAGCTTGGCGAGTCAGCTGACCGCTTCAAAACACCTGTCACTAATAGCGTCACAAAAGCATCATTTCATCACTCAGGCTGCACACTTGATAGCTAATTTGCATCAGGCTGGCTGGTTACATAATGATATTAAGCCCAGTAATATCTTGATTAAAGGTGCTCACGATGAGTGGTCAGCAGATACTATGAGTAATGGTCTGCCCCCTAGATTATTACTCACTGATTTTGCTTTATCACAACATATGACGATGGCTAATAGCCAACCAAATCCTGCTGGCACACCAGCGTATCTCGCACCTGAGCGCTGGCAAAGTCAGGGTGCAACGGTGCAAAGTGATATCTACGCGTTTGGCGTAATGATGGTTGAGATACTAACAGGAAAACGCCCGTTTCAGGTAAGCGCCAATAGCTATGATAAATTAAAAACGTGGGCGATTCAGCATTGCCAACAGCCTATTCCAAAGCTGTTATCAGAATATAGTCGTTATCAATGTATGGTCGATAAAGCATTGGCGAAGCGGGTAGAGAGACGGTATCAGAGTCTGGAAGAGGTATTGGAGGGTTTAATATTATTAGAAAATAGCTAAGTTTATGATTTTATTTTCAAAAAGTGATTGTTTGTAGTATGCACATGTTACCTAGTCGTTGTTTTTTATGTTTGAATGGATATTCAGACTCATTTTAAGCGAAGTCGCTACAAATTAATTTGGGTTCCCGTATTTCATTACAATATTTCATTACGATACAGTGAGAATATCATGGCTAAAGTACTTATCATTACCGGTGATTTTGTTGAAGATTATGAAAACATGGTTCCGTTCCAAGCGCTTCTAGCGATGGGGCATGAGGTTGATGCTATATGCCCAGATAAAGTGGCAGGTGATAGCATTGCTACCTCAATACACGATTTTGAAGGTGATCAAACTTATACCGAAAAACGCGGTCATAATTTTGTCCTTAATGCGTCTTTTGCTGATATCAATGTAGAAGATTACGATGCCTTGTATTTACCAGGTGGGCGTGCGCCAGAATACTTGCGCTTGAATGCTAAGGTCATTGCAATGATTCAGCATTTCGCAAATACTGATAAACCGATTGCCTCAGTTTGCCATGGGCCACAAATGCTGACGGCTGCTGGCGTATTGAAGGGTAAAAAAGTATCTGCTTATCCTGCGTGTCAGCCAGAAATAGAAATGGCTGGCGCTGAGTATGTCAAGTTGCCTATGGATGGCGCTATTACAGATGGCCAACTGGTAACGGCACCTGCATGGCCTGCCCACCCAGCGATGCTAAAGCAGTTTGTTGCTTTGCTATAAGCATTAATTCGGGTCTGTTGAACGTTCAATAGACCCCAGTATCGAGAGAGGATATATATATGTGCCAACTTTTTATTAGTGCTGACGACAGCTTGTGGAGCTCTAAAACCAAATCACTTCGAATTCAGGGCGTTGTCACCTCAATTCGTTTAGAAGTGTTTTTTTGGGATATATTAGAAGAGTTGTCATTTCGTGATCAAATGACGGTTAATCAACTGATCACTAAGCTATACCTTGAATCTCTCGATGCTGATCATGATATTGGCAATTTCACCTCTTTTTTAAGAGTTTGTTGTTCTCGTTATTTATCTTTAATAGCCGATGGCGATCTTTCTCGCGAAACAAGATTACCTTTAGAAAAAGTCGATGCAAAACATATCATTCAACGTGAAACCCTTCGTAAAAATCAACGTAGTGCATTATTCAATGACAGTGAGGGAAACCTTTCTATTAATTAGGTATGCCTATGGCAAGTGCATGCAAATATTGGCAAAGCGGGTAGAGAGGCGTTATTAAAGTACGGATGAGGTGCTACAGGACTTAAAAAGGCTATAAAAGTAAATTAATATTTCTCATGAGATATTTTATGGTTTTAACACCAAATTCCAGACACAAAAAAACCTGCTAAAAAGCAGGTTTTGATATTTGGTCTAAGATGTACTATCCGAAAATGGTGGGGCTGGAGAGACTCGAACTCTTTTTGATATAGTTTAATATAGATTAATAAAAAATTAATATAATTAAATCATATAGTTAAAATAAGTCGTTTTGATTGATTTAAACTAATCTAATGAAAACTGCGTCAAAAAATGCGTCATGGTTTAAGCTTCATATTTAGGAGTAATATGTTTCACTGCAATAGTGAGAGTTGAAACCGATTACATCACATACTATCAAACGCTATCAAATTCTCACTTAGTAATATCAATGACTTACGATTATGCAGTGTGATTATATGTGATAGTGTTTGACGGCAGGCTGTCAAAAATCATGTCAAGACTAATTCTTCTACCTCATGTACCGTTTAAAGTGCTAATCTTATATCTACAAAATAAATGAGTATGCAATAATGTCTAAAGGTATAGTAATAAAGCGCGGTGGACGAAACAAACTTTCTAATGGATCAATTGATATTGACGGCAAGGATGGTATAGCTATCGAAATGGAAGAGACTTTTGATAATGAAATCGAAGATATTAGAATATCAATTAAAGACTCAACAGAACAGTTTGAAAAAATGAGAGCAGCCATAGCAAATATTCAAGACAATTCAGTTAACTGTGAAACTGGCAACAATTACAAAAGCGATATTTTAAACAAGATATCAGTTTTAATAAATGAAGAACAATCTTCAGTAACATCTATTATTGGGCTGATGGGCTTGCTTAGCAACTGGATTACAATTCAAGGTGCGTTAGCCCCTTTATTAGCCCCATATATTGTTTATCTAACGACATTACTAGGAGCTACATAAATGTGTAGTGGTGCAATCACATTAACCAATACGATAGGATGCGAAATAACAGGAGTAAGAGTTATCGGGTTTGACGTTGGAGTAGAAGCATCCAACTCATACAATCTAAAAATAGAGGATCTAACTGTTAATAACTGTGCTATAGGAGTAAGTCTAGAGGATTGTTGGGATTCAGACATTAAAGATATAAATATAACAAACCAGAATATTGGTTTTAAACTTACGAATTTATCTATAGCAATGATACGCGCATACCATCAAAACATATAGGGTTTGAATTTTACTAACTATCAAACCCTAACGAGATCAAATGTTGCAAAATAGCTATTTAATCTCGTCAGATAATTTTCAATTATCTGCTGCTGCATAACGTAGATTTTTGACAATTCGACGAGCCCAACCTTTACCGAAAGTCTGCCATATTCTTAAATTAGTAAAGAACTCTAGGCGCTCAGCATTGAACAATAATACCACATCATTCTTATCCATAGCTGCAACGGCCGCCAATGTGCGTGGACCAATCAAACCATCATCACTGGCACCGACTGCACGCTGCAAGAATTTAACAGCTTGGCGATTACCGTGATTATATGCAGCGTCGGTTAGTTGCCATGCAATTAGTCTATCTAGTTGATCGCCTTTAACCGCTTTATAGTATGACTTCTCAGTGATTTGCTTGGCAAGTGACTTGGGTAGCTTTCGCATATCACCCCAATAGCCGTGTGCGTTCGCAACACGCTTGGTCACACCATACATAGTTTCGCCGCCAGGGTCATTGGGATGGTTGACGTAACCACCTTCATGATCCATTAATCTATCAAAAATCATGTCATAGATGCTCATGTTATTTACCTTATTTTAGACATTAAAAAAGCCCCCAGATTGAGGCTGTGATTAATGTGATTTATTATTTATCTATATTTTCAACCACCTTCTCACCGATTTTATCCGCAACTTGAGCTGCAAATTTTGGACTCACAATATCTAGTGCAACAAGCAAGTAACCAGAAAACGCACCTGCTGGAATTGATATTAAGCAAAGCGGTAGTAAGTAAGTCAGACCGAATTTCTTTTGCAGCACCTCAGCGATCGCGCTACCCGCTACGATCGCTGTGAAAATTAGAATTATTGATACTTTTACGTCATAGCCCTTTTTGTTGATGCCATAAATACCGCCAACAAAACCGCCAAACATGCCAAATATTACTTGTGGAGTGAATGAGGTTACGACCTCTGATACCAAGCTCATTACGCCTCCTTAGTAGTGACTCGCTCTTTTAAAATCGCTCGCTTGATGATCTTATTACCTGTGAAAAACATGGCTGCTGCCCATATGCCAAAGACGACTGTTGCTGGTGTTATCATGCCGTGTTGGGCAGCGTAGTAAGCGCCTGTGATCACACCCCACGCCAATGATGAAGCTATCTGACAAAGTCCACTCGCTTTGACTGCTCTTAGTGATGGCACTAGCATTGCTATTACCTGTAGGACACCTAAAACGAAAAATCCTACAAACCACCAAATAGATACTGAGTCAAAAACCCTATAGCTGGGCATTGCTAATCCGCCAGTACCGAAAGCCTTATTGCAGATAAAAACAAGGCTGAAAGTTAGTATGAATAGAGCGTTAATCACTTCAGCAAATGTAATACTGATTGCTAAATACCGCTTTAACTTTACGAGTTTTCTACTTGTTTTGATGGCTGACCCTGAATTGCACAGCCATTTGTTAAATAAAAACATCTTTAGTAGTGTTTGTTTTATATCCATGACGCCCTCAAATTCTGTCGTAAAAAAACCGCCTTAGTTGGCGGGGTCGGTTGTCCATTTGTTGTCTACCCAGTACCACGACTGGTCATAGTCGGGCGGCGGTGTGAGCGTGAAATCTTTATCATCACCCATGTCATATAAAGCTCCGTCAACATTACCATTGTCTCGGTACAGATAAATGCCGCTATCTTTTGAGTATATATATAAAATCACTATCGCTTAGCTCCCATTACGTGTATAGAACGGTCTTCCCTAAAGTACAAAGTCGTATTCCCTCTAGTACTGTTATGTCTAACCCTAACGCTGTAGGTGTGAGTGCCAGATATATTTGAATCAACCATAGTAGGGATTGTCGCCATGTCAAAGTAGGTATCAGCATCAACATTTCTTGAAAAGCTACCCACAACTGTACTACCGTCCCTAAGAACCTCAAAGACAATTGCTCCGTTTATACTACTACCTCCGGTACCTCTAATTAGACCAACCCTAGCGAAAGTAACCTGAATAGAAACATTACCGCCTTCAGGGTCTAAAGATATGCTACCAAAAGTATAGCCCGTGGCAGCGTCAGAACCAATGAGATCCACATTGCCAGAAAAGGTCTGCACTCTAGGCACAATAACCGAATCTTTCTTTATCTTTAGTGTGTCAACTTGCGCATCTCCAATTTTTGCGCTAGTTACTGCTAAGTTATCAATTTGAGCTGATTTAATAGCCGCATCTTTAATTTGTATCGTATCGATCGATGCACGAGGTGCGTAAAAGTTACGCGCATAAGCGCCAGCAGGTACGGTTACGCCATCAATAACTTGTGGCGTAGTCAGTACCATCCAAGGACTTGTGCCACTTACGTCATTAGGCTTACCGACTGGAGCTGATACTGAGAACATGTCAGCTCGTATATCAAAAGCGGAAGGCTGACCAGCATTATTAACAAGTCCATAACCAGCAACCTTGCCGCCGACATCTAACTTTAAGGTGTACTCACCTTTAATGCCGTCAACGACTTGCTTTGTTTCCCGTAGTGACGCTGTGTTACCGCCAACTGTAGCTTCAAGTGTAGTGACTTCACGAGCTAACGCACTGGTTGCCGTGGCCTCCGTCTCGATGCGTTGGACCAACTGAGCATTGCTAGTTGCAACCTCGGATTGCAAATTAGTAATGCGCTCATTAGCCGCATAATTATCACGAGAAACGGTTTTCCAGTACGTCCAATTCGTTGAGCGACTGGCGTTTGCGTACTTCGATGCGTCAGCGTAGCGCGGTTTATAGTCAGAAATAATACCCTCTAGCTTTTCACCTTGAGCTTGAAACTCATCGCCAGTATCTTCTTGAAAGTCGATAAACTCAGTATTAAATTCTGATATAGCAAACCATGCAGGGCTGACGATGGGTGTGCTGTATTCAACCTTGGTGGGGTTTTTATACGTTATCTTGCTACGTGTCCATACATAGTCGCCCTTATTGACTATTGGCGCACTGGCTGTCCAAGTTGTCGGTACAGTAGATTCTGACTGACTAACTCCGTATTGCTCAACAATACTGTCAATACCTTGACCTATTTCGCCTTTTGCACCACTAGCACCGCTATCGCCTTTTGCTCCTGTGATGTTCGTACCGTTAACACTGGGCTTGTAAGTTATAGCACCATCTGCGCCTTTCAGTTTGGTACGGCTGAACATATACTTCGACTGTTGCCATACTGGCGCTGTGGTCTGCCATGTGCCGCCCGTAGGTGTTGTTGCATTGCTAGACAAGTAGTACTCAACATCAGCACTTTCTATAACGCCATCAATACGCTCATTTGCATCAATAATATCTTGTATGCGGTCTGCTGTTTCTTGTCCGATTGCATCCTCATTCTCGCTAATTTTACCGATTTTACTGGTAAGACTGGCGTTGAGTGAGGACTCGTCAATCTGACCTTGTATCAAGTTCATGACTTTATCGGCACTTGCATCAGTCGTACCTGTTACCCATGCTGACCATGCAGACTTAAAGCCTAGCTTATCAACCAAACGCGCACGATAAGACTGTGACAAGTTGCCTTGCAAACCTGTGACCGTATGTGTGTTTGTTGGATAGCTGTACTGACCTAATAATTTGACGTTAGTATTGGGTGCGCTGCCTGTTTCAATTTCAGTATAAGCGGCATCGCCTGAACCTGTACCAAAGCCCCATTTCAATTCCATGCCAAACAACACGCCTGTTGCTGTTAAGCCAATTATGGTAGGTGGCAGACCAACTTTGCCCTGTATAGCTGTTAGTAATGACGTTGTAGGCTGTGATTGCACATCAAAGGCTGATACCGCACGCACTCGTGCTAGATAGTTACCGCTATATACGCCCTCAATTTCTACTGACACGTTGCCAGTGCGTGGTAATTTAATCCATGACCCATCGTCTTTGCGCCATTCCACATCATAAGCGACCGCATCTTTGACTTGCGACCAGCCAATGACCAGCGTTGTGACTGTTTGGCCTTGTACGACACGGTGACGGCTGGTGATTGTTACACTGGTTGGCGCATCAACCACATCAGGATTGACGATAGTGATATTGGTTGGCTGAACGTCTGTACCATAATCAATCACATCATACTTTTGTGGCTCATGTTGTATTGCTGTAATACTAAAAGTTGCATCATCATTCTGCTTACTGTTCATGACACGAAAGCGCATCAGCTTTAAATCGGTCGTTTCAATTGCCCATACGTTCTCGGCTTCTGCTGCTGTAAATGCTGCATTAAGCGTTATCTTACGACCAGAAACTGATTTAATCGTGCGGCGTTCTGACTGTCCGCCGCCGCCATTAACAATAAGTATGTCACCAGCGTTGGCCACAATATCACGATCAACGGTTACAACGTACTGAGCGTCGCTGACAGCTGACACACGGCCGCCGTTGGCACGTCCTGCAAACAACTCATCTGACACATTGATGATATTGCCGACTTGCGGGATAAAGCCGTCTAATCCGACACCAAACGATACTTGGCGTGTCTCTAACTGCTCAGTTTTAAGTGCCCAAAGTCCTGCACGTTGAGCTTGTGCCTGACTGGTGCAGCCAAATGCAGCCAAATCGAGCACTTTAACGCCGAATTTGGCCATTGCTTTTTCGTCACGGATATACTCGTACTCGGTCTCAAAACCATTAAGCGGATTATCCCAAGCGACTTTTGCTAGTGTGTGTCGGTCACGTGCTCGTGTGCCGGTATATTCAAAATTACCATCGATGACATTGGCGCGGGAGAATGTATAAACAGGGTCCTGTGGCACATCTGCATCAAGTACAACTTGCTGACCATTCCAGTAACTCATGGCTCGGAATATACCAGCAATGTTGGACAGCACTTGATAGGCGTCAGCTTGTTTTTGTAGATAGACGTTACACGTAAACCGTGGCTCTAAACCGCCTTGACCGTTCGATACCATCTGATCGCAATATTGACCAAGCGCATATAGTGACCACTTATCAATCATCGTTAAATCTAAACGCTCACCTAGACCGTAACGCCACTGAGTGCACAAATCAAAGTACACCCATGCAGGATTATTGCTATAAGCATCTTTAAATGTACCATCCCAAATACCAGTATAAGTACGAGCAACCGCATCATAGTTGCTTGGCACACGAATAATCATGCCGCGTATGCGAGCTGCCATCTTTGCAATACCGCTAAATGTCTCAGCGTTATACTGCAAGCCGAGTAGAGCAGTGTTTGGGTACCGCAGCTTTACATCAATAACCTCAGCAACGGCATCGATAAACATATCATCTTGCACATATTCGCTTGAATCATTAGCTGTTAAGCGACGCACACGTATCTGCCAACCTGTTGTAGATTTTGGCAAATCAATACGGTGTGTGCGCTCGTAACCTGCGCTGGTCTTGTCCTCAATCTTAGTGTTAAGCACTTCGACGTAAGCACCGCCATTCGTTTGTAAATCAATCGCGTATTGGACTTTATAGCCTTTCACATCACCGCTATTAGGGTCGGTTTTTGACAAGCGATTCCACTTAAAACGGATGCGAACGGCTGATAACTGAGTATCTGTAAACGCTTTGATCCATGGGTTATCACTACGCAATTCAATGTTAATAGGCGTCTCGTTAGATACATCAGGAAAGCCCTTGATATATTCCTGCTCATTAGTGCCTGTACGAAAATCCCAAGTCACACCATCAAAATTTGAGTTACCTGCGTCATCGAGCAGCGGCGTACCATCGAGATAGATTGATTTACCGCCATTGACTAGACCTGCAATCTCACCTTCGCCTAGAATGTACAATATTTTAGCGGTACTGGTGCTTGCCACTGAGTCTTTAGCGATAGACGGCTTGCGTGATTCGCCCGAACCTGCTTTTGCGCCTTTAATTGGCTTTCGATAAACACAATCATGAACCACAAGCCCATTAACACCATCGCCTAGTCCTGAGCCATCATTTCGCCACTTTATAGTCATTATTGATTGTCCTCTGTGTAGATACCTGCACTACCGATTGCCCCGCCAACCGTACGCTCACCGTATGGCAAGCCCACTACATTGCCCTGCGCTACGGTTGTGACTGCGCCGCCAAAGCCGTAGTTTGCCCTATTGCCATCTTCGTCTTGGTTGCCAAGCTCAGGCGTAGGCATGAGTAGTGATGCTGCGCCGCCAACCATTAAGCCGACACCTGCACCAATGGCCCACTGCATACCAGGTACAAAAACGCCGACACCTACTAAGATTGCACCAGCTACTACTTGCAACCACCCAAACGCATCACCGCCTGCGCCCATAATCTTTGGCACAATATGAATAACGCTTGCAGACGTAGCATTACCTATCTCTTTTTCGCCAATATTGCCTTGCTCAGTCTGCTCATCTAAAAACACAGCAAAGCGCATACCGTCTTGCTCAGCTTTTAACATAAACATTTTAAATTCAGGTAATTGGCAAGCAATAGCATGTGTTGCCTCGGCTGCTGACATAACATCGAGCTTGAAAAACTCACCAAATTTATCAGCAAGTACGCCATGAAGATGAATGGTTTTCATAAATTGCGCCTATAAAAAAGCCGCTAATTTAAGCGACTTGTGTTATTTAATTAGTGATTTATGCCTGATGATAATTGCTGCGCGGCGTTGCCATTGCTCACCGTATATTTCGCGTAGAGACTCACGGTTATAGGGGTGATGTAACACTAAGCTATCACCGATAACATCGTCTGTACGCTCAGATTTGAGTGAGCCGTCACCGATAAAGACTATCGCGTGGTTCACATGGACAGTGCGACCTAGGCGACAAAGTATCAAGTCATGTTTTTGGATGGTATCGACCTCAACAAAACCCTCAGCTCTAAAGTTATCAAGATATAAAGGCTCACTGTCTGCTGATTCCCACCATACGTCATCACGGTGATAGTCGCTCAGCGTTATACCAAGCTCGCGCTGATAGTAGTCTTTAACGAGTGTGTAGCAGTCCATTAGGCCATGATGGTACTCACGGCCCAATAACGGCGCTTGATAGCCGTCAGGCTTATGCAGCTCAACGTCGATGCCATTGGTGATAATCCAAGGCTTACCATGCAAATTCATCTGTACGCGGTCTGGCATACTTGGGTTTGTGCTGCCATCAGGATGACTATGAACATAAGCTTTAATCTTACCTTCTTTGGATGCGCCAATCAGGTCCATCGGGCATATCTCAAACTGAGCATGGCTGGCTGCTATGTTGGTGCAGGGGATATACTCTTTGCCAATAATTACACCGCATGACTCACGCGGATATTCAGCATTAGCATGAGCGATAATCGCAGCTTTTATAGAATTGGTTAGCATGGGTTATCCTGATATGAGTGATGAGCTTGGAAAACCGCCAAATGGTAGCGGGTTGTTATCGCCGAAGCGCAGACGACAATCGCTTAGCCTGCCACCGCATTTATCTTTTGATGGATCATCAGTAGGCGTACCATCTTCGGTAAACATAGCTGTACCTGTATAGCCGCATTCCTCACCACGATAGCGTCCATGTACTGCCCAATGGCAATATGATGTGATCTCACGAGTAGGGATGCGTGCACCTTCAAAATCGATAGGGTTTGATAGCTCAAAAGTTACTGCACTGGCGTTCTCAGACGTTTTTTGCTCAACGTACCAAAGCTGTTTGCGATACTCATTAGCGGCTTGTGGATTGCCATCGGTAAAGTTTGCAGCATCTAAGTATTTTGCAAGTGTGTTTATGACAGTTAGTTTTGCGCCTGCAAAATCATCAAATTGTAGGCACATGGCACTGATTGCACCTTGAATACCGTCGATGTTGTTTGCCAGTACAAGGCTTGGCGTTGACGCACGACCATCGCCGCGCATCTCTAAACCGTCTGATTGGATTGGGATTGGGTTGTAGACGTTGCCCTGCCAAATGATATCGCGCCTAATAATATCCTCTGTGCCCGTATTTGCGACTTTGTACGTGCTACTTGCAAATTCAGTCTTACTAGCAAATTTAAAGAGATACTGCCAATCCTCATAGCTCACATGACCATGCCATCGCATGATACCAGCGCCAAGCTTTGTAGCATCAAGTTCATAAAGTGTGACAAGCCCTGTGACTGATAGTTTTTGTAGGTCTGATTCGAGCATGATTACACCTCGCTATCGGGCACTATCGGCTCAAGTGTTACGGAGTCAGTTATTGGTATTTCATTTAGTCGCAAATCAATCCAACGACCATCTGGAATATCAAGCGGCTCGTCTAGATCAGGCTCAAACGTAAATGTTGTCATACTAAAGATGCGTTTGTACGATTTGAGCGTGATAACACCATTAGTCTCAACGAGCGTTACTGCGACTTTAGGGTTTCCGTTGATGTCTTTTGGTAGCTCGATATACCAGCCATCCGTTGATAAGCCGCTGATAGTTGTGATTGTGTAGTCGCCAACATCGTTCTTGGTGTACGTGATATTTTGACTTTCAGCATCACTGTTTAGCTCTACTTTATCAGCAAATACTTTAACGATTGGGCTAGCTGCTTTAATAAACCCGTTACTATCTTTAGTTGTATTTCGGTCTGTGTATAAGTAAAAATCGCTGTAAATATCTTGATAAAACGATCTTATGCAGATTTGATTAGTTGATGCAGTGTAATACGGCAAGTAGATTGCAGCGCCCACTTCTGACGTCTGCTTTGTCAACTTTATACCGAAGTTGTCATATTGCCCCATTTTGCTTGGTACTGATGTAGCACCTGTTGAGTAGCGGAAAAAACCGTTCTTTACTTGCTGAATGGGTATAGATAAGTCGTAATTAATTACACCGCCAAGCGCGCCCCAACCAAATGCTCCAACTTGCATTACGTTGCCAGATGACTCACCAACCGAACGGCTTGCTGCATGACTCTGATCTTCAAAGTTAGTCTTAACCTTGCTCCACAGCAAAAACTCATTATCGCCAGTCGCACCGTTACCTGTGCCAGGATTTGGAACTTGAATAGTCATACTATCTCCTAAACGCTCATAAATTGTTCAAAATTAAGTGATATTTGCCAGTAGTCGCCTTTGCGCTGCGGTGTTGAATAGCTGCTACAGGTGTATTGCTTGGTGTCGCCAAAGGGGTCTGTCCATAGAAAAGGGATCACACCAGCATGCTCATCGATAAAATTCATAATGGGCTTAATAACATTATCAATCTGACCAGTTTTGGTACCTGACCAGTTTCTAGTTTTGTTATTGATTCCAAACGATGAGAGTTGTGCGTAACCATCACCAAACTGGGTTTTATTGACCTTATATTGTGTGGTGGGCGTTGCGCCCATGTCCATCTGCCAGGTAAATGTCTTTATTGCCATTATAATCACCCACTAAAAAGCCCACTGAATAGTGGGCTTATGGTTAGTTTGAAATAGTTTAGAGTGTTGGTAGTAGCTGAAAGTTGCCATTCATATCGCCACGTATGCGATAGTTCTTAATATCACCTTTATTAAGTGTAACATCAACGGCGTCAGTGGCAGATGGGCACAATCCACGTGAAGTATCAAACGACAAGATATGTCTACCGCTTGGCACATGGAGTGTCGCTGATTCAGACGGTCTTAAGCTCGCTGTCTGTTTACCATCAACAAATATGTATGTGTTGCACGCCGATCCAAGAAAGCCACTATCGCGCGTAACAACGACTGTAGCAGATTCAGCGGTTGCGGTGCTATATAGCATAGGCGCAACCGCAACTGATGAGGTTGTTGGTTTGGTGGAGCATGCGCTCAGTGTGGCCACAGCAAACACAGCGAATAGTACTCGTTTCATAATAACCTCTAAGTGAGCAAATTATTATCATATCGACTTTTGTTGTTAACGTCCATATAGCAATCCGCCTTGACGCATTTCTTTGGCTATTTGCTGTTGTATAGCAGCAGATATTACATTACCAAACTCACGACCTCTTTGCTGATCAGATTCAACTGACGACCGACCATCGCCAGTCACTGTGACATTCACATTAATGTTGCCGGTTGATGGGGTAGGCCGCTCATACGTTCCATTGCTCATCGCCTCAAGCTCTGGACGATAGCGTTTAGTAGTAGCTGCATCACTAACGTGTTCTCGACCATGAACATAGCCGACAATCTGGTCTTCTGGTGCGTCTCCTGTATAACCACCCGTTTGATAACCAGGCAGTTCTAGCGTCATTGATGATGCAGCAGTAATGATACGTCCAAACTCAGTGGCGATGGTCGCAGCAGCAGCAAACTTTTGGCTCATTGTTGCGCCTTCAGCCATCGCATCACCGTAAGCATCCCACATATTAAGACCAGCAGATGCCATGACAAAAGCTTGTTGGCCTGCAAATAGCATTTTATAAGCTGTGTTTTGTTCACCTAGCATGGTTTTAAATGATGCTGCTAGGCCACCAGCTGTCGCTTCTGCTTGTGACAGTGTTAACTGGGTTGCGGCTGCTTCAAACTCGTAACGTGCCGCATATTTAGCTTGTTCAGCTTGCTCAACGGCGATGACTTCAGCATCGAGCGCATCTTGTATGACATCGAGACGACCTTGATACTGTTGTGCTAAATCGTAGCTTTCACCAGTGCCATTCATTGCGGCTTGTTGGCCGTTGATAGCGTCACGTGGGCCTTTCTGCAATTCTCGGACATTGTATATTTCAGCACCTGCCAAAGCATTACGCAGGTTCGACTTTTGGTTACTGTCAAGATCAGTGCGCGTATCAATTACGCGTCGCTCTTCAGCATAATACTGACGTAAGCTTCTTAAGTCTGATTGGCCAATACTAGTTAACTGACGCAACTCAGTCTCAAACGCATAGCGACGTTCATCAAGTGCAAATT
The DNA here is from genome assembly GCF_904846365.1 of Psychrobacter nivimaris. Classification (GTDB taxonomy): domain Bacteria; phylum Pseudomonadota; class Gammaproteobacteria; order Pseudomonadales; family Moraxellaceae; genus Psychrobacter; species Psychrobacter nivimaris_B. Next base: position 83,397 of record NZ_CAJHAL010000006.1, on the reverse strand, counting down.
GCTCAGCTTGATTGAGTGCATCAATTTTAGCTTTGCGCAGCTGCTCATCCATATTGATTGTTAATTGGATTTCGCGGCGTTCAAGCGCATACTGATTACGGATACGGTCTGCATCAGTTTGCTCAGCTTGCTGTGCGTACTGCATCTCACGATCATGATTTAATTCAAGCTGATTGAGCTCGTATTGGGCCTTTTGTTTAATTAAAGCTAAAGCTTGATTACGGGAATCCTCTGTCAACTCAGTATCACGGATAACTTCAGTTGCTCGATACATTGCATTTTGAGCAATGATTTCGCGTTCAGACCTCGCAAAGTCACCAAAAGAAGCTAACTTTTTAGCTTGTGTGTCTTCGTAGTTTGCTAGTTCAATAGCTGCACGTTGTTTTGCGTCTTCAACGAAGGCAATGCGTTCATCTTCATTAAAGCCACTGGCATTAATCTTTTCGATTTTGTCAGCAAGTTGCATCTCAATGCGCGTCGCTTGATTGGCATACTCTAAGCGAATAGCTTCACGTTGTTGAGCTTGCTGCTCAAGAATGCGTAATTGTTCAGCAGCTTGTCGTTCCATCAATGAGGTTTGTGATGAGATGTTTCCAGCTATATTAACGCTACCGTCCAAACCACCTTTCATGAATGCAAGATATGCATTCACTTTCTTGACGTAGTTTTGAGTCTCTTTGAATGGTGGGATTTTATTGCCATACTTAGCGACATTTCCTTCGCCAGCATTGTAACCTGCGAGTGCAAGATCAACAGAGCCGAACTTATTCATCAAGAAGCTAAGATATTTAGCAGCTGCTTCAGCAGATTTGCCAACGTTTGACTCTTGACCTCTTATGCCAAATCGGTCAGCAGTGCCTGGCATAAACTGGAATGCGCCAGATGCACCAACTGGGCTACGAGCATTGGCATTACCACGTGATTCTTGCATACTCACGGCTGATAATAATCCAGTTGGTAGGCCGTATTGTTGCTCTAAGTTGCCATAACTAAACTGTTTTGCTTGGGCCAACACTTTGCTATTTACTGCTTGAGCCTGAATACTTTTCACAGTTGAATTCGCGGCTTTCTCAGCAGACTTGGCAGCGGCTTCAGCAGCTTCTTGTTGGGCTTGATACTGCTGACCTGTGATGCCAAGTGTTCGATTTAGATTAGCCTGGCGCTCGTTTAACTGCACAACTGAGCTAATTGTCTGACTTGCTGTACCGGTACCTAACTTATCTATACGGTTTAATTGATCAGCAGATTTTAGCCAGATGTTTGATATATCACCTGGAATCTCTGCAAAGATTTGGGCAGCAGATCGATTATTTTCTAAGAAGTTTTGGCCCATCTGAAAAAATGCGAACGGGCTATCCCAATCAACGCCATTGCCTAACTGCGCAACACCAGCAGCAAAGCCGCCAATTGCTGTGCCAATAGTTTCAAATACAGTAACCGCACCTACACCAATTTTTGAGACAGACTTTAGCATTTGACCAAAATTATGTCCTGCAATGCGTGCTGCATCAGCGGCATCAGCAGTGCCAACTAGCTCACCAGCGGCATCTGACAATACAGGAATAAAACCAGCGACAAACTGTGTTTTAGCACCGTCTACGGACAGCTCTAATAAATCAACTGTTGCTTGTAACTCTTTAGTCGCCCTTATAGTTTCTGCATCCATGACAGCACCGGCGTTTGCAGCAGCATCTGCCCAAACGTCAAATCCTGCACCGCCATCGGCTAGTAGTGGTATTAAGGTTGTTGCGTCACTAGCCATCGCTTCCATATAAAAAGTCATCTCATTTTGACTGAGATTGGCGCGTTCTAGGTTGTCATAGTATAGCTGTAGTGCTTGTGGTCCTGATAGTTCTCTGAATTGCTCAGCAGTGACGCCGATTTGCGGTGCGATGTTTTCAAAAAAGTCGGCCATACCGCCGCCGCCACTTGATAAAAAGTCACCTATCTTGTCTGACGTGTCTTGAAATATTGCGCCTAGTGCATCTTGTTCGATGCCCATTTTTTTAGCGCCGACGGTATAGCGCTGGATTTCTTTGATAGATGAATTGGCGACATTGGCAGTATGTTGTAGTTCATTTGCCAGTGTGACTTGCTCTACGACAAGTGCAGTGGTCGCTGCGGCTGCGGCACCAATAGATGCACTAACAGCAGGGCCCATTTTATTCGCATATTCGCGCATATCACTGAATGCGATTTTTGTCTGTGAGCGGGCATCAGCGATAGATTGATTAAAACTGGCAGAGTTGGCAGCCAAAATAATTTCAAGACGGGATAAAACTGCCATTTTATATCTCCATAAAAAAAGCCCCATCATTTCTGATAGGGCTTGATCTGGTTCGGTTTCAAATCATTTAGAGGTTGGTTTGTTGAGTATTTCTCATACTGTGTCTAAATTTAAATACACATAATAGCCATAAGGCGGAGTGGTGCATGAGACCCATTGGTTGTGCTCTATGAGATCGTTTACCCATATTTGCGCCCAATTAAGCTGTTGCGAAGGTAGCTTCTGCTTAGGTGAATATTTCATAGTCAGCTCTTAGGAAAAGTATAATTCCTATAGATACGAATTAAACCTTTTGGTTTATCTATATAGATTCTCTGAATGACTTCATCAAGTTTGAACTTATCATCATTATTTTTGTGAAATATATCGATAACATCTGCGTCTTGCATATCATCTTTATAATAAGCAACTTTTCTATCATACAACAAAGGCTTCATTTGGCTACTATCTGTTTTATACCCTATAATTGCTGACTTTGGAATTTGAAAAAACTTAATGTCTTCACTAATGTCTCTACCTTCATCTGCTTTATAAATATTTGTTTTCAAATCAAAGCTTTTAATATCAAAAGAATAGTTAATGCTAGTAAATCCTTTCTTTATGTTTGGATATTTATACCAGCCATGGAAATATAAATTAAGATCTCGATCATATTCGCTAATATGATTTAGCACTTCCTCGTAGCTATTTGCTTTTATCTCGGCAATATTCCCATCATAAGATACCGAAAAATTAGGGCAGTTGAATTTAAAATGGGTGGTATTGCTTCTTATTGAATCGCCGACTTCTATATACTTTGGTGGATCTGGGAAAGCAGTTGGTTCATTCCAATACGCACCAAAATTAAAACGGTCATTCATGACCGTATTAATGCTCAATTTTACATTGTTGCAGTCAACATTGATTTCTTTGATAGGCAATTTTGCCGAAGCGCCGCCACTGTAGAAAACTAGCGCTGTGGCAAACATTAGTAAGAGGCTTTTCATTTGCTATCCTTCATATATAAGCTAAATAAAAATACACTATAGCCTATCAGCAAAGGTTGAGCAATTTCGTAGTAAGGTTAAACAAAGTAGTCGTTGGCCACTAAAAAAGCCCCATCATTTCTGATAGGGCTTTTAGGTTGATATCGATAACTCAAAACTACTTAATTTTTGATAAAAATTTGTATTTCGAGGTTGAATATTTGTTGTCTTATCACCATCTAAGTGTTGCTGGAATATCCCAGTGTTATTTAGAGGTTCAGAGTATGACAAAAACGTATAAACCGGGTCAAAATACTGGTAAAGATGGTGGTATTTATCAAGAAGTAGGTCCTCGTGGTGGTCTTAAAGACAACCATTCCACAGTTAGAGATAATCAAAGACTTCCCCCAACTACAACGCCAGGAAATAGTTGGGTTAGAACAAATAGAACGCCAGATAGCAAACGTTAATCTTAAAAAAGACTGTACCAGCAGTCTTTAATAATGTTTTACAAAAAAGCCGACTGTTTCAGCAGTCGGTTTTTTCGTGCCCAATTTATACTATTTATTCGATATCGTCAAACATTGCTGCCATCTGAGCAGTTTGTCGCTCCAATTTGGCGATTTGTGCTATCTGTTCTCGACGCTTTATTTCGTCGGGTGGTAGTGGATCAGGCTCAAAAGCCAGTATCTCTGACAAGTTGCCTCTATAACCAGTGGATGCGGCTTCTAATCTGGCAGTTTGTACGTCACTACGGTAGCCACCCCACGGGTCAAAGCTATAATAAGCCATCCATTCAATCAGCTCATCGTTTGATAGCTTGGCTGATAGCTCAGCTACTGTCATGCCAAGCTGCAAAGCAAGTTTAAACAGGAAGCGTCGATTGGGACGGCTTAAGAGTTTTTTGCGGCAGCCTCAATTTTTTCGGGACCGATATTGTTGAGCTCGTTGTATTTCTGATGCACCGGTACCGTGATATATGCTGGCCATTTGCTAATTTCTGGAATCTGTTCGTCAGTAAATAAGCGTTCACCTTTATCATCTACGACAGCATAAGCAAAGGTGACTGCGCGCTGTGGGTATTGCTTAAGTTCGCTGTCAGAGTAGTATGCTTTTCTTTCAAACTCTTCACGTTCAGCGACCGTATGGATTTTTACATTGATATCACCATCCAAATGAGGATGGGGCATAGTAATATAGCCAGATGGTAGTTCAGCGACGCTAGCAGTGATAAGGGCAGCAGTTAGTTTTTTTGACATTTTATTATCCTAAGTTTTCAATAGTTGATGAGAGTGAAGCCAACAGTGCTGTCAGCTTCATTTAGTAATGCTTATACAGTGGTTGCGTTGATATTTGAGACGGTCAGTGTGCCTTGCATGCGCAGTTTTTTCTCTTTATCGGTCATCTCTTTCCATTTCATAAGCTGTCCGGTAAAAGCTTTCGTGCGCATGAGTTTGACAAACTCGTACTCAAAATCTGCATAACTGTTGCTTTCCCACATCTCATCAAGCTTTTGGTGAGTAGGGTCGGTTGGGTCATAGACGATTTCAAAATCAATCTGTGAGTTTTTCTTAAAATCTACAACGACTTCGACCTCTTCTTGGTCATCAGTTGCGGTGATCGTGTCGCTGGTCTTCTCAGCGGTTGGCGGCGCACACTCTTGCAAGAGTGAAATCTTGGTAAATGTAGTGCCAGTACCATCTAAGTCGATATTTAATCGATAGAAGCTGTCGACGATGTCTTCTTTGGCCATAACGGCATTCCTTTTGTTTGATTAAAAAATAGTACCCCAGATGCGGATATCTGTGGTCTGGCGGTAGAGATCAGGGTCAGGGAGGGGACCTCGACCATTAAAAGCGGCACCTTCGATGTTTTCACTGATTCGTTGCAGTGCCATTTTCATTGTATCGTTAGCTTCGCCATAAGTAGTGGCGTACACATCGATTTGGATAGACACACGCTCGTGCCCAGTGTGTCCATCGGTGGTAGTAACGTCGATAGAAGTTATCGGTGTGTAGACAATGTATGGTTTGCCTTTGACGGTAGCAGCTGCGGTCTCTGGTATTTTTAATGGATACACGCGGTCGTCCACTAAAGGGTCTAGCACTGATTTGATGAGTTTGGATGCGTCCATGTTTGTCGCTCATATCATTAGTCTTGAGTCAGTTTATCGATGCGTTTGGTCAGCTCTTCGCTGAATAATTTGATAGCAAGCTCGACGTTCTGTTCAAAAGCGGGTCGTAGATAGGGAGTCGCTGCCATTTTGCTGGTGCCGTATTCTTTAAAATGCCAATAGAATGGATAAGGGTTTTTGCGGGATTTCTTAATCTTGACGGTGACTGACGGCATATCTGCATTTTTAATGCGTTGTCGGCCAATTGCTTTTATCAAATCGCCTTCGTCTTTCGGCGCACGTTTTTTGGCGTCTTTCATGATCGGCAGCGCGGCTTTCATTAAAGCGCCTTCGAGCGTCTTTTTCTGCGCTGTAAGGCTCAACTCTGCCAAAGCATCATCTAGTTCACTGAGCCCGAGCACTTCAAACTCAACGTTCATCAAATCATCAGACATTAGACACCTTACAGATAATGATTTTCTTGTTGTCAGTAGGGACGGGCATTACCGTGATTAGCTCGTAAATCTGGCCATCATTCAGATTTTTTATTTTGTCGGTCTGGTTAATATCCGTCTGCAAATCCACATGTAATTTTGCGGTGATCGTCATGCCTTCTGCATGCGCTTGGATAACAGCATTTGCAGATAGCGGCTGCCACTCACAAAAGGTTTGAGAAACTTGGGCGAAGGTGGATATCACAGCGCCATAGTCGTCTTGAGTGGTAGTCGCTCTTAATATGCCGATGGGTGTATCAAGTTTGCCTCGGCTGATTTTTGCCATGTCATACTCCCATCTTGCGATATTTATTCAGCAGACGATCAAGCGCGTGATTCATATGCAGCTGCTCAGTTTGCTGTGCTTCACGGTTTTGGTACAAATCACCGATGACGAGCAGCGCGGCATGTCTTAATGATTCTGATAGCTTGCCAGATGGAGTCAAACAAATATCGTCTGTCAGCTCACGGTCTAGTTCATCAGCAATCAATTGAAATGACGTAGGGATCAGCCCCGCAATATACGTATCATCTATCTCATGTGTGACACGCAGGTGCGATTTGGCTTGTTCAAGCGTGATAGATGCAGTAATCATAGATGATGCCTATATTGAGTTAGGATAAAAAAGACCGCTGGCAGACGTGCTACCAGCAGCTAGGAGGAACGTTTCAAATAATTATCTAATCTTATGGTCCGACGTTAACTAGGTCGCCTGTCACAGCGGCATCAGGCATGACAACACCAAAAGCAGCACGCATCTCAGCGCGGATAGTCACTAGGTTTTTGCGGAAGTTGTCGCCATCTTCAGTAGATAGTTCAACGGTGGCGTCTTGGCGAATATAGCCTTCAGTTGCCATTGTGATATTGCCTGACCAAAATTTGCCTACTGGCATAGCTGGTGACTGCATGACTTTAAGGCCCCAAAGGATTGGTTGCACCGCAGAGCCTGGCGAACCAAAAATATAATGACCGTCGTCGCCCTTAACCTGCTCGATGGCTGCCCAGTCTTGTGGGTTTAGAATGACGGTCTCAGGCGGCAAAAAGTTAGCATAAGCTTTTGCTTTTGCAGTACTGATAGTGTCGATAGCGTTGTCATTGGCGACAATAGTCAAACTATTACCAGCTTTCATCAAGCCTTTAAAGCTTTTGGTATCGCCGTTGATGACCAAATATTCAAGTTTTAAGCGCAAGCCGTAAGACATACGACCTTCGATATACGCAGCTAGTGCAGGAGCGTCGGCTAGCACCTGGTTACTGACACGTATCCAGTGCGCAATAACATCGATTTCTAGTGAATCAGGACCAAACTCAAGCGTTGATTCAGGCTTTAGTTCGCCCTCAGCGACGATATCTGCCATAAAATCAACAGCGCTTTCGCGGACATAAGGGATAAGCGGTACAGTAGTTGGTATCCAATTGATCATATTAACGATGGTCAGCGGGTTTTCAGTAGCCCCGACCATTTTTGAGTCGTTGATATCACCTGCGGTATTGATACTACCTAGCATTACTGTGTTACGGGTTGAGACGCCATCAATTTGCACTTTACCGCGAGACTGCTTGATTGACTTGATCTCTTGCGATAAGCCTTCATTGCGGGAGAGTAGACCGCCGATGCTATTAGCATCAAGCGCACCGTCTTGAACACCGCGTACCATCTTTTGTTCAAACTCTTCAAAGCGGGCTGATAAGTCATTAACGTTTTCAGCCGATTTTTGGAGTTCAGCGATAGCATCGCGCGTTTCAGTATCATCTTTGTTTTCAGCAAGTAGTTTTTGCTTTTTTTCAATCAGCTCATCGAGCGTGGCCAAGCGGGTTTTAAGCTGACCAGCTAACTTTTCATATTCATCTTTAGACGTGCCACCCGCATCACGGGTCATAACACCCATGCCAGACATAGCACCAGCGTTTGCAGCAGTTTTAAAATCACGCATAATATTTTCCTTTAGGCAAAAAAATAGCTACCGGTTGGCAGCATTGTTTAGGGTTTGATTGGTGTTAAAAGAGATGGTTTATTTGTCTAAAAATGCAAAAGGGTCATCGTCTTTGCTAGTATCATCAGCGCTGGTGCCCATGATGCTGTCAAGTTTGGATATAAAGTGCCGTGCATCGGCTTGATCAAGACCTAGCTTGGTCAGCATGTCGCAGGCATCGCGCTCATCGGCTAGGTTGTTAATTGTTTCTGCTTGGCGGTTGATGCGTGCGCTGCGGTCGCTTGGCTCATCAACGACACTGATTTCAAATAAATCTGCGCGTTTGATTAAGATATGACCGTCTTGCTCTTCATAATCCATTTCAGTTGGGTTATAAAAGCAAATGGATAAGCCATCAACAGTAAGGTGACGCATCATTGCAGCAACAGCAGTGGCCAACGGTAACCCTTGAGTGAGTTCGCCTTTGACACGTAAGCCGATATCATCCTCTTCAAATTCTACCCAGCGACCAACACGCATAGCTGCATTTGTGTCAAACATATTGCGCCAACCGTGGTTGTAATACATATGCACGGTTTTTTCGCGATTGTTGAACGCGCTAATCATATCGGCGAACGCACCACGGGCGAATTTCTCGCCATGCAAGTTGATGCTATCCCACTTAACCGCATAGCCTTCAAATGTATAAGTAGCAGCGCCGTCTTTGTCAGGTTCTGCAAAACGTATTTTAGTGTCGATGACTGGAATACGGCGTGTACTGACAGATTGCAGTAGCTCACTGCGGCCATCGCGACAGTGCAGCGTTTGCAGTGAGTGTTTATCCATTACTAGTATCCTCTGATTGGTTCGGTGATGACTGTTTTGCGACAACGCTAAGCGGCGCAAACCCAAGTTGCATATAGAGTTCGTCACCGCCTTCTTGTGGTTTCCAACCTTCAGCACGTCGTACCTCGTTTGGTGTTCGTTGCCCAGATGTGATTTCGGTGTTATACATCTCGACGCGTTCTTTTCGACTTGATCGCAAAATAGCATCAGCGTCAATTTCAAACTGGTATTTGTCCCAGTCTTTACGCGGTATTAGTGTGGTTAGCATTGATAATTCAAGGCGCTCAAGGTAGGGCCGCAAGTTGAATTTATGAAACGCCTCAATGATTGCTGAGATGCCGCTGCCCCAGTTGCTAGATTGCGTACTGTCGTTAATCAAAATACTAGGTACACCAAACATACGCGCAATCTCTTCTAAGCTAAATCTGCGCGTGGCCAATAATTCAATGTCACTAGGCGTCAAACTAATGGCTTCAAACTTCATATCAAGTGGTAACACTGGTATAAAAGTTTCATCGCCGCTGGTTAATTCGCCCATTTCATCGCGAAGTGCTTGGCGCTGTTCGGCAGTTGGTGAGCCCTTTGTCATTAATGCGCCCGTGGGCTTAGCGCCATTACGCATGAGCGACGTTATCTTATCGTCTGACGCATCTGCCACAGCGACGGCTTTGGCAGCGTGTTGCAATGGTGATAAGCCTTTTATACCGTTGCCAAATAGCTTTACATGCCAAATATCAGACTCCTTAAAGTCGCGGCTGAAAGCTGATGTGATCTGGTGGCGGTAAGTAAGAACATCGTCTTTCAAAATAACCGTCATATTCGATGAGTTGATAATATCTAGACTAAGAATACGAGAGCTTTTGTCACCTACGCGTGTAATTCTGACGTATGCATTGCCGTCACTGACCAAGTTGAGCATCAGTTGTTCCATAAACTCAATGCGGTTTTGACGTTTATTGGGTTTATATCTCAGCAGTTTCATGACGTCATGATCTGCTTTGGTGTCTAAATACCCATCTTTGTCTTTGGTATATAAATCAATAGGCATACTAGCAATGGTTTCAGCAAGCAATCTGATTGATGCGAAGACCGCCGTGACGGTCATTGCTGTATCAAAGGTGACGGGCTTGGCTGTTTTAGTGACAGTACGAGTAGCGTTTTGATTGCCGTCAATGGGGTCACGCGGCGCGTAACCAAACCATGCAGCGACGGTTTGTATGAGTGCCATGTTATCCCCTAAAGCTTACAAAGTCGTTTAAGTAGTCGCCAAGCTGTGTCTCAAAATCTTGGCTAGGTAGGTCGCCAGTTTCATCGTAGTATTGTGCGCGGTTGGTCGCGATGATTGCAGCGACCGCGCCGTCAATTTTACTGGCGTCTGATTCCTTACGAGGGAATATATTATCGTTTGCATCTTTTTTGACAGTGACGTTGCCCATGCACCAGCGCAAGATTGGGTTGCCATCGTGATGTACTCGCTTTGAAGTCAAGAGAGCTTGTAAATGTTTCATTGGTTCGCTTAAATAAGCAACACGCTGCGGCACTTCGACCATATTGAGACCTTGCTCATTTAGACGCATGGCCAAATATGTTGCGTTAAAAGGATCGTAACCCGTTTCCTGCATGTCGTATTTTGATGAGTCGTGAATGATATCGCGCTCAATCTTTTCAAAGTCAGTGATGTTACCGTCAGTAACGGTCAGCCAACCTTGGCGCTCCCATTCGATGAAACGTTTCTGATTTGGATTGTTGGCGTTGTCCAATTGGGCACGGTTGATGTAGAAGTTTGCAAATAAGTAATAGTGAGATATATCGTCTACTTTTTTGACAAATAATTTCACGCGTGATGCCAGATCCACTTTAGATGCTAAATCAAGGCCGCCAAAGCAAGGGTATTTATCGAAAAGCCCAGAGACTAATAGCTTATCAGCAGCATCGTCCCAGTCTTGCATGTTGAGCCAACCGCTACGCGCAGCGACCCAGACGCATAAATGCTTAGTTAAGAAGTCAGCTTGTGCATCAGGACTAACAGCAGCGCGTTGGTACTCCGCTTCGAGCGCAGATTTATAAACCGAAACACCATAATTTGGGTTAGCTTTACGCCAACTCTTTGGGTCACGCCAATCATCAGCATCGTCAATCGTGTAGATAATGCCAAAGTAACGGTCATGTGTTTCAAGACCAGATAAGACTTTAGTGACTAAGGTGCGCTGTTCATAGCAAACGCCATCTAAGATAAACCCAGCTGTAGTGATAGCAAATAGCAGGGGCTGCTCACGTGCGCCCATGCCGGTCGCCATGACCTCGTAGGTATCGTTTGATTTATGCGCATGAAGTTCGTCAATAATAGCGCCTTGAACGTTTAGACCGTCCAAGTTGCCCCCGTAATCACGACTGACAGCTTTAAATGTTGATGTGGTGGCAATGGAGCTGACAGCGTGTGCAGTCACTTCTATGCGCATGGCCTTTTGCATATCGGGGCGTTTTCGTACCATGCTTTGCGCGGTTTCAAATACAATGCGTGCCTGGTCACGGGTGGTGGCGGCCGAATAAACTTCCGCACCCATCTCCCCATCAGCAAAACATAGGTATAAGCCGATACCAGCAGCCAATGTAGACTTGGCGTTCTTGCGTGGCACTTCAACATAGGCATAGCGATAGCGACGTTTACCATCAAAATCTACCCAGCCAAACAAGTTGGCCACGATGAATATTTGCCAAGGCTCAAGTAGTATCAATTCGCGCTTGTTTGCCAGCTCACCCTTAACATGAGGCAGTAGCTCTATAAATCGGCAAGCTTTTGCAGCCAACTGACTGTCAAATTCAAACTCAAATGCAGATTCATTCTTTGCGCGTTTAAGATCCGTCAAGTGTCGTTGGCACGCTTGACGCACATAGACGCACGCATCGATAGTGCCGTCGATTACATCCGTTGCGTATTGCGCCGCGATATTAGCGTAGGCAATAGCATCTGACATAGTTTCTTAACCTTGTTTATTAAACTCTCCAAACTCATCATCGCCAAACAAATTGCCTTGAGCGACATCTACTTTGATACTGGAGCGGGCAGCAGGGGATAGACCAAATTCACGGCCTAATGATATGAGCTGTTTTTGCAATGTGTTGCGGATACTGACCAGCGCGGTCTGGACCATAAAACCGTTTGGAGTTTTGCCAATCCAAGTATCGATATCTTCGAGCTTAGTGCAGACATCGCCATAACGCGCTGAGGTTTCGGCATACGCACCAAACAAATCTCCATCAATAACTGATAGCAATCCGAGTGCGACCAATTGCGGTGCTATCTTGTCCCACTGCTTGCGTGATTTGGCGTCGAGCCAGTCGGGGCAGGGTGGTATAGCTAGTGTTGGTTGGGCAGCGTTGCTGGCAGCTTCACGGTCGCTACGGACACGGCTACCTTGCAACACTTTGAGCTGCGTCGGTTTACGTGGACGAGACATAGTGTCACCTGAGAATATTTATTGTTTGAGGGGGTATACCCCCTATAGGGTTTTGACCATGCGAAAATTCTCTTGGGGGCGGTGGTCTCTGTGGGAAATTTTATTTACTTTTTACCCCACCCTCCCTGCCTGAGCTGGGCAATTTCGTAGTCAGATAATTTATTATCGACTGTTGTTGTTTTGATTGAGTGACATGAGTAGCACAGTGGTTGCCAGTTTGACTGATCCCAAAACAATTCCTGATTGCTGCGATGGGGTAGGATGTGATCAACTACGTCAGCACCCGTGATGATGTCATTAGCTTTGCAATGTTTGCATAGCGGATTATCATTCAGAAATAATAAACGAGCTGAGCGCCATCGGGCATCGTATCCGCGCTGGGCAGATGATGGTCTGTTATCTATACGTTTAAGCTTGGCAGGTTCTGCTTGCTTAATTTGGTTGGCTTTTTGATGCTTTGGCTTGGGTTTATGTAGCCTGCAAACGCCATTGGCACCAGCACTGGCGTTGCAACCTGCATGGCTGCAAAGCGTGGTAGGCATCGATGGCATAAGGATTGCTCATAAAGAAAGCCCACTGCGGGGGCAATGGGCTTAACTGGTAATGTTTGGTTGATGCTGCCGTGTGCTTTACGATTAGGCAGGAACTTCGAATATGAGAAATCTTAGGTGAAACTGTTCCATTAATCAAGTAGCCTCTGAATAGCCAGTCACTTGTAATTGTATCTTAGCCCTTGCCGATGCTGCGTTCTGGCTCATATCATTTAGTATAAATTCGATATGATCTGACATCTGATTGCGTGACCATGTGGCTTTAGGGATGTTTGCAAAGGCTGCGCGCTCGTTACCACTCCAAGCATAGCCAGTTGCTTCGTTGATCGGGTACTGGCATTCCACCAATGCGGTACAAACTATCTTGTCGATATGCTTGCTTGGTACTACTGTTGCAAGCTTTGCTGAGTAAGATGCTGATAGTCGAGCTTGGATAGCTGTATCAAAGCCATCGTTCAGATAATGATAGCAGTCTGACTGGTGGTCGTTTAGATTTGCATATGCTTCAGCAGCAGCTCTTAAGTATTCTTGACGCATGATAAATATCCCCCGTTATTTACAGCCAATATAGGAGCGTGTGCATAGTTACGTCAAGATGTGCATAGTTGGTTTTAAACTATGCACATCTACAACACTTGGTATTACTGGCTTATAGGACTGATGTTCATAGTGTGCATAGTGTGCATAGTTATATCTCCGCATGGGAATAAAAAAAATATCTATGATTGTCTTGTATATTAAATAAATAAATATTTCCCGCGCGCGCATACGCAAAAACCCTGCACACTATGCACAGGGTCGCTATAAGCTATATAAGGTAAGGTCTGTAGACGTGCATAGTTGTATTTTAAACCATGCACATGGGGTGCACACTATGCACATGGTTGGCTATTTGGGGTCAAGTTTATGACCGATAGCGTTCTTCATGAGCTGTATTTCTTTGCCAAGCCATAGTTGTTGATTGGCGGCTTGCTGGGTTGGGTAGTTTACTGGCATCTTGACGGCAATAACAGTCGCTTGAATTACTCGATTAACAGTAGGCAGTTGGTATCTTAGCCGCTCTTTGTGTTCGCGTCTACCAATATATGTCATTAATTTTGTTTTGGTGGTACCGCGTTCGCCACCTTTGCGACACCAGTACTGGTAATAGTCATATAGGTCGTCCGTCAGGCAGCTGCAATAAGGTATACCTGCCTCATCATTGACCCAGTCGTCATAGAATACTTCCCAGTTGGGCTGACTTAGACGGATGAGCTGACGTTTGCTGTTGGTCATTAACGCTGGTGTATGTGCTGTTTGGCCTTTTAAGTCAGTCATCATGAGTAGCGTGTAAAAAGCACGTAGCATCTTGTCATCAGTGTCAGATAGTGCTGATGCGACATCATTTAGAATGGGTGCGGGAATCTTTTGCTGTGGATAGCAAACGACATGACGTCTATCGTTTTGCTCAAGTGACAGAGGCATCATGTTGTTAGATAAGAATATCGCATTGACGAAGTTGTCTTGCTGCCAGCCGCTCATGAATTTTTTGCTGATATAGATTGTGTTGCCTGTGATGAGCTGTTTGACCATGCCCATCTGTGAGTAGCGGTCGCTGCCACTGAATATCTCTTCAAATAGTGCGTAGAGTTTGTTTGATACCCAGTCATTGTACTGAGACTCAAGCTGCCCTTGTCCAAGCGTGACAGCATAGTCGCCATAGATACGTGACATGATGCGGTCAAAGAATAACGACTTACCAGCGCCTTGTACTTCACCGTGAAATATCAACGCAGTATCAAGCTTGGTACCAGGTTGCTGTAGTGGGATAGCCAACCATCTAAGCACCCATTCATAGACTTCTTTGTTGCCTTCGCATAAATGCAGTAGTAGGTCAGTGATCGGCTTGCACATTTCCGCAGCAACACTTAACTCAGTCTCGATAGGCTTTAGCGGTAAGCCATCAAACGTGTTGATAGCGATGTCTTTGTCATGCTTGGGTGATTTAGTGCGTGTTGGGTCAAACCAGATATTATCTGCTTTGATAGTGATACGTGCTTCAGATTTGAGCCATATATCATATTCATTGGGCCGTGCTAGCTTGATGGTATCAACAGGCAAACGAATACGCTCAACGTCATCCCATACTTCTTTGGTGCCATAGATAAGGAAGTAGCGCTGAAACATCGACTGTGCTTCGACAGCAAGCATGACATCAAGGTCTTTTGCGACTTCAGACTTTGCAATCTTGCGGTGTGTTGATTTCCACCAAAGGTCGGTTAGTTTCTTATTGCCAATCTCATTGGCGAACTGGGTCTTTGTATACTCAATCTTTTGCTCAGTGTCATAGACTTTGTTGGTGACTTTGCCGATATCAGTGATCTGAGCGTATCGCTTAATCATATTGGCCAAGCGCATCTCTTGCTCAACGTCAGCAGGTACATTGCCGTTATGCTGTGCGATAGGCGCATCAGTAGTACCGTGATCATCATTGGCAGCTTGGGTCACTATTGATTGGTTCGCCAGTGCGTACTTGATTTGACGTGCTACTTCGTTGAGTCCTGCAGCTGCTGCAAGGTCATTAAAATCTGTGTGTTGTTTGCCTTGCATTACGCTGCATCCTTATCTATGTCTAATATGTCGAAGCTTGGCGTGACCATTTCGCCACCAACGGTAACCGCTGCTTGTTTGGCCTTGTAGAGTCCAGCGTTGTACTCGATGAGTGGCTTTGGCTCTTTGCCCTCTGATATGTCCTTATCGCGCATCTTGACCGCTGTGGCGCTATCGTCATCAGCGCAGATAATGATGCGGTGGTCAGGGTATTGAGCACGTATCGACTGTGCCACTGGAATGAGGTTGTTTGCATTAAAAGCCACAATCACCGGCAAGCTGTAGCTCATTGCATCAAACACAGTAGCGCCAGTCGCATACCCCTCGCAGATGAGTATCACGCCACCACCGAACATGGTTGTGCTGCCAATCGTGAAGTAAGCACCGGTGACCAAGCCGCCTTTTAAAAACAGCTTTTCGCTGTCAGGGGCGATGGTTTGTACATTAACCAATGTGATTTGTTGTTTGTCACGGCTGTAGTAGTACATTGGTATGATGAGGTTGTCACTGCTGTCTTGGCGTAATCCAATAGCAGACACGTTTTTGCGTAGTAGATAAGGGTGGTCGTCAGCAGCAGGCTTTGCATTGCCCCAGATGCTCTGAGCGCGACTGGCCGCATCGATACGAGCTTGGCGCTTTTCAGCTTTCTCTACTGCTTCACGCTCGACTTGCTGTGACTGCCACTGTGCACGCTGCTCGTCTGTCACTTCGCTAGTTGTATCAAGTCCGATAGCGCCTGCAATCAGCTTATTGGTTTCATAAACATCAAGCCCAGTGTATTGCTGCACAAGCATAAAGCCATTGCCAGCGCCACACTGCGAGCATATCCAAGTGCCTTCACCGCGCTTGTCATCACAACGGAATCTATTAGAGCCACCGCACATCGGGCATGCTTGATGCTGATGGGCAGCTTTGCTGAAGCTAATGCCAGCAGCAGGGAATATAGTCGAGACATAGTTACCGATAGCTGCTGCGCGAATGGCGTCGAAATCAAGCGGTGTGCGTTTATCTGTCATTGTCGGCATCCTTTTGCTCAATTTGATCATCAACGAAACGCTGTATTATTGAAATAACTACGTCATGTGCTTTCTGGTCTTTTGTTTCATTATCATTCATGAAAGCCCAATAGCCGCCATATTCAACAACTTCAACAATCATATCTTTGTAAGCTTGGTCAGAAATTCTAAGCGTTGCCATTATTTCTCTCCATATTGCGTCCGGCATTTTTTAAGATTGTTTGAATATGACTGATCAATGCATAGCCGTCTTTTTGCATGCTCGCATATTCATCAGGCTCAATAACCTTGTCAGCATAAGCGTCCAATGAGGTGCTATTGAGATCTGCGAACTTTTGACCAAGTAAGGCAATATCAACCATCTCATCGCACTGGTTGTTTTCATCAGGCAGCAAAAACCATCCAGCGTTGCCATGTGCACGGCAAACAGCGTCCATGATTAAAGATGACTGGGTAGCACTTAGGACTTGCTCAATGAGCAATGGTGATAGTGTGTGACAAGTGCGCTTTGGGTTAACTTGCAGCACTGCTGTGTTGTACGTCAGACCAAATGTCTCACAGATACCGCCAAGTGTGCCGCGTGGCTTCATCGCAGCTTGATAGACTGCTGCTTCTAAATCTAATACGCAGTTTTCAGCACGCTGTGCGGCTGTATATTTTTGCTTCGACATATTGCCCCCGTTATTGTCGTTCTTTTATTGCAGTGCTGTTGCTATGCTAGATGTTGTTGATTACTTGGATCGTTGGCTGCTGGTGGAAAAACATCTGGACGTAGATCATGACAACTACAGCCAGCCACTTGGCTAAATGCCAGTACATGCGTCGGCGCAACACCAGCGTCACGATTTACCCAGTTGCTAACTTGAGTTGAATAGGTATGACGGATTTGCATGTCTGCAGGAAGGTTTTTATTAATAACGTCAACTCTGTTATTGATTAGACGAACTAACTCGGCAAGGCTGCCAGCATCTTTGATTGCTTTAGTAATAAGATTTTTATGTTTTAACATTTCGATTGCTCTTAATAACATTTGTAGTTATTAAAACATTTGTTTTATTAAATTGCAATAAGTAATGCAACATTTGAAGTTATACAACAATAACATTTGTTTATATAATAATATTTGTCGAACAAACTAGACTGTCTAACCAGCAGTTACTTAAAAGAAATCAAACTGTCTAACCAGCAGTTGCTTTTATAAAAACCACTAGGGTAGGGATTATCATCATGGCTTTAGGAGCACGCATCAAGCTTGCACGCCAAGCTCGCAATATGACTCAGCAGCAGTTAGCTGATGCCATCAGTTGGGAACAAGGCGCAATAGGCAATGTTGAAAGAAGAGACAGCAAAACGTGCAGTCACACAGCTGATATTGCTGCTGCGTTAAATGTTGACCTTGGATGGTTAAGCACTGGCGACGGACAGATGACAAAATCAGGGAGTGAGGCTGTAATCATAAATCATAAAAATGAGGATGGTTATACAGTGATACCTATATTTACCGATGTGGCGCTGAGCGCAGGAGCAGGCTCATGCCCACCAGATACTCAATACGCAACTGGCTATTCTTATATGCTCACCGAGCGTATAAGAGCGGTAGGAGCACAGCCTGATTGTGTTATGGAGGCTATGGTTAATGGTAGTAGTATGGAGCCGACAATCATGGATAAATCGCCAATAAAAATAGATTCAAGCAAGGCTGATGATGCTATTAGAGACGGCAAGATATACGCATTTGACGTTGGCGGTGATTTAAAAATCAAGAGGCTGCTGAAGACAGCAAGTGGCAACATCATCATACGTTCCGACAATGAAATGTGGGAAGATGAGATCATGAGTAAAGAGGATTTTAAAAAGAATATTAGGATTATAGGGTGGGTATTCGATTGGCCACCAAATGAAAAATGGTAGTTAATAACTTCTATTGTTATATTTATTTATCTAAAATATAACAAATGTATTGACGTTAAATAAAACAAATGTTTTAATTATACCCGTAATCAACAAAACGGGTATATCGCCATGTCAGACATCCATCGCACCGACCGCTTAAAAATGATGCGTTCTCAGTACGAGAACACACGCCTCAAAAGTACGCTCGCTGAACGTAACCAGCAGCTGCACACCACTGAACAGCAACTGACGAATACACAAATCAACTATAAGCATGCGTGCAAAAACACTCGCATGCTTATGGTTTTTTGCGTCTTGTTGATTGTCGTTATGTCATTGGGAGGTGCTGCGTGAGCAAGTTAATCAGCACTTTCGAAATACGCTTTGATGACGAAACCAAAGCTGAAATAGCATCGCTAAAAGGCAAATTAGATGCCGTGGCGCACCGTCTAAACGTTGGCCATGCTATACCGACTGGTGGTCTACTAGCGGTCATGGCTGGTGAAGCGGCTAATGACTCAAATAGCGTGATTGACCGCGAAACCGTCAATGATGTCGATTATCTAAGTACCTCATTAGATGAGAGCGTGCCATATGTTGATAATGCAGTAGACCGAAACGATTGGTTGTCTGAGTCAGTACCACAAATCACTGATGCTGATATGCAGCTTATCTTTATCAAGAACCTATCTGAAGTCCTAATCCAGCGTATGCATAGCATGGACCGCTTTAGTCATGATGACTATACGATTGGTGGTCGTGGCGGTGACGTTATGATTACATGGGATATTGTCTATGACATGGGCGCAGATAGATTTGGGATCATCACTGCGGCAGAAAAAGAGCATTACAGTGCGGTCTTTTTTAAACCTTTATCAATTACTGTCGATACACCTACAGCTTTCCATAAAAACAGTCTGATGGGTAATGCGTTACGCACTATTACCGAAGATGAAATCACTAACTTCCGTGGAGTGATGGAGACTTGGTATGCGTAATATCCAATCATTCAACATCACTGCACAGCTTGCGCTTATTCAATCTAAAGCGCAATTGAGCAATAGCGTAAGCCGCCAAGCGCTAACTGATGCCATCAATACATGGTCAGAGCATCAAGCCAAGTATGACTATGAGCGTAACCAAACCGATTTGGTCGCTATCAATCGAAATATCAGCCTGATCGTGACGCAAGTAACCAACCGTATATGCCGCATTAACCCGCTGGTTTGGACTGAGTTGCTAAAGTTAAACGCTGCGCTCAATGTCGGCATCATCAACAACATCAACTTTGAGCCACGTCCAGTACCAGTCGTGGCTGCGAACACTGATGCCAACCACAGCGAGGTGGCGTAATGTCATTGACTCAATCAGCAAAAAAACATCCTTTATTAGTCAATATCAATGGCGCTGCTCATATTGGCGTGACAACAGCCTGTCAGCGTGTCGCTATGTGCCTGAACGCTCAAGCAATCAGTACCGAAGTGATCAATGTTCGTAGAGGTATTGAAGCTGTTGAATTTGAAGACGACTACATACTTGATAAATACAAGCATTTAGATGTGATCTTGCTAGACCGTCATCACTATACAGCGTCTGCTATCAAGCGTCGGTTACAGCAGCCACTTTGGGTTTGGCAAGAAGATAGCGTAATGCCGAGCCTTAGCGTGCTGCTTAGCTGTCATGGCACTGTATACAAGCGCTTTATTAAATCTAATGAAGATAAGCGCACAGCACTGGGACATCACGAGGCACACCTGTCATGCATAAAAGAGCACTATGGCACATCAAATCATCATGTATTAGATATAGACGGCAAGCATGGTCATCTGTATGCGGCGGGTACGATTAAAAGTTTGATAATGCGGGAGCTGCGGAAATGAGAGTCTCGTTTGTATTAACCAGTAATCAAGATATCAAGTAGGTGATGGAAGATCGTATTCGCGTTCTAGAGCATAACTTTGATATGGAAGTGCAAAGTTTTGCTATTAAGCAGATAAGTAAAGCTGATTTTGACTGTAATTATGAGTCTTTAGGCTCGGAGGAGGTCAAACAGGCTTTATCTGGTTGGGAGTGTGAGTTGCAATTCGAAATTCAGCTTAAGTTTAAGGAGTTAAGCCGCGATGAGTAAAACATTATCACTTAGTCGCCGTGCGCATCTATTCGTTCTAGACAACGAATTATTTATAAAGCTGCAGCGTCAAAACCAAAGAGACCCAAAACGCGATGATTATTACATCATCAAAAAATTTGGATTAGAACGCTTGAAAGAGATCCATGAGTGGTCTGGCAACATCATTAAAGAAAGTGAGAGCAGTAATGTCAAAGCAGATTAAACGAGTCACGTTTGCAAACAATAATTATGGCTTGCAATGGCTTGATGTAAACATGCACAGCTGGGAGATTGTCGGCGCGTGTGGGGAAGGGCGTCACCTGGTGGGCCGAGCATGTCGCTTGGCTGACCGTGGCAATAAAATTGAATATCGCACTGGGTCAACCTACACGGCCATCAATGCGACTGTTGAGAAGATGGGGTAAATGATGGGAGATGCTAATTGTCCAGAATGTGGTGGTGGTTATACCTGCCAAGATTCAGTTGAGGATCGAGAGGTAGTAACAGCTACTTGTCGCGACTGCAAAACTGAGTTTGATGTTGAAGCAAGTGTTTCTTTTAATATGGCTTAATGGGAAATAATTATGGCTGATGATGCTGATCGCGCAAACGACTATGTTGATTTAACAATGACTCAGTATCTGAGTCGAGCGCCAAAGTTTGACAAGCCGTCACTGGCTGAATGCTTGGAATGTGGTGAAGATATACCTGCTAAACGCCAATCAGTGGGTGGGGTTACGCTCTGTGTAGACTGCCAAAGCGTATTTGAGAAAAGGGGGCGGTGATGTTGACTGATAATGAACAGCTTTTAGTAATCACCGGCACTGCTATCTTACTGGGAATGTTGATTGTCACAGTGATTTGGCTAGTATCGATTGAGTTGAATAAAGGGAGTGACTAAGATGGACGTTATTGAAATTATCAAATCAAATGTGCCTTTAGACTGGGTAACTCTCCCCCAATTTGCTAAACTTATCGGTCTACCGCACACACGTCTATACATCGCTAAAGATAAATGGCCTGAAGGTGTGGTGTGGCAAAAGATTGATAACAAGTTATATTTTAGCCTGCGGGGGTGGAATCAGTGGCTGGACCAACAAAGTATCCAACGGGCGTCCGAGTACGAGGCGACAGCGTCCAAATTAATATCCCAATCAGTGGGACGCGTAAATACGTCACTATCCCGCAGCCGCCAACGCCGAAAGGCATCAGCGAAGCGGGTAAATTACGAGCTTACTTAAAAGATGCAGCAAAGTGGGGCACGCTGACGCAAGCCGATGTTGACGCAGCGTGCAATGTAAAGACTAATATAATAGATGATAATAGGGCGCTATTTGCAGACTATGCACAAACATATTTAGACAATCTTAGCAGTGACAACACTGGTACCAGACGAAAGTATAAAGGCATCCTAACTAAGCATTGGATGCCTTTTTTTGCGGCTGTGCCCATTGCTGATATTAATGCAGCAATGGTGCGCAGTGCGCTGAACTCTATTAGTTTTAATGCACCGCGTACCTATAACGATGCACTTATACCATTGCGTGGGGTGTTTGACCTTGCGTTTTTGGATGGCGAAATAGATGATATGCCGACTAAGCGCATACGTAATAAGAAAGTGCAGCGTGATGATCCTGATCCATTTCTCCCAGCTGAGCGTGCTGCGATATTAGACTGGATGAAATCTAACTGGACTGGTAAAAAAGAAATCTGGTATTTGTACTATAAATGGCAGTTTTGGACAGGATGTCGTCCCAGTGAGACATTGGCCATTGATTGGCATGATGTGGATTGGTCACATAACACGGTCAAAATCAGCAAAACACTGACTGGTGGCAAGGTTAGCCACGCAACTAAGACCTATCACATGCGTAATATCCACATAAACGACGTGGCCAAAGATGTTTTGCTCAGATTAAAACAGCTCACAGGCCACCAGACGCGTGTTTTTATCAGTTTACATACTGATGAGGCATGGACGCGCGATCAAAAACTGTCTGAAAAGTTTGCTGATGCGCTGTCTGGTACTGATATGCGAGTACGACCGGCATATAATTGTCGCCATACTTATGCAACAACGATGCTTAATTCAATGATTGAACCTTCAGCAGCCGCTTATCAAATGGGCCACGATATACAGACATTCAAAACTATCTATGCTAAATGGATAAATACCGAGCGCATGAGCAAAGAGATGATGAAGCTAGATTATAGTGATTGACTTGGTACCCTCATCAGTGAGGGAACCAAGCTACTGCGTCAAAACCGTGTCAGAAATTGACGCGGTTTTTATTTATCAAATTTTAGGCAATAAAAAAACCTGCCCGAAGGCAGGTTTAGTATAGGTTTGAGACAATTTATTCACTATCCGAAAATGGTGGGGCTGGAGAGACTCGAACTCTCACACCTTGCGGCGCCAGAACCTAAATCTGGTGCGTCTACCAATTCCGCCACAGCCCCATTTTCGTTACTCTATCATCAAAAGCGGTTAAACTCAAACGCTATCTAGACAGTTAACTGATTCGGTAGTGCGTCTCAGTGGTTGGCTATTATATAGAGTTTTAATTGTTTGGCAACCCCTATTTGCAATTATTTTTAATTATTTATCATTTATTTTCGATATTAATTTTAAGTAATTGATATCAATAATAATTTATTATCGTGTTTTATGCGTTTATTTACTCTTTAGTTGGTACTCTCGGGGCAGAGATATCCAACTGCTGCAATTTGCGCGTCAGAGTATTGCGTCCCCAACCAAGTAAGCTCGCGGCTTCTATCTTTTTGCCGCCGCTATGATTGAGTGCTGCTGTTAATAAAACACGCTCAAACTCAGGGGTTGCTGTTTGCAAAATATCAGTTTCCCCCGTGCTTAACGACTGCTCAGCCCAATCAGCCAATGCTTGCTGCCAACTTTGGTTTTTAGGCAACTGGCTACTTTGATGACTGTTTAACGCACTGCCATTTAATGATCTACCATTTAACACATTGCCAT
Organism: Psychrobacter nivimaris; assembly: GCF_904846365.1. Taxonomy (GTDB): domain Bacteria; phylum Pseudomonadota; class Gammaproteobacteria; order Pseudomonadales; family Moraxellaceae; genus Psychrobacter; species Psychrobacter nivimaris_B. The sequence goes on along the minus strand of NZ_CAJHAL010000006.1, from coordinate 60,169 downwards.
TTTGTGCCAAATGCTCTTGAGCGTCTTCCTCTGTTGGGCCGTGCTCTTCATAAAGCACCGTATTAGGTGAGATGTTTTCAAGTAGCTCTGGTGGCAAGTCTGTCGCCATCACAGTGTCACCAGTAGCCATGACCGTGAGCCATAAACAGACGTTTTCTAATTGACGCACATTACCGCGCCAGTCAAACGTTTGCATAATCTGTAATGCAGCAGGATGTAAATGTTTTGGAGAGGTACTCATTTGTTCTGCAGCAGATTGCATAAAATAGAGGGCTAATGCAGGAATGTCTTCAGGACGTGTACGTAGTGGCGGTAGGGGTAATCGAATGACATTGAGGCGATAAAATAAGTCTTCGCGGAATCGGCTTTGTTTTACCAGCTCTTCTAAGTTTTGGTGGGTGGCTGCGATGATACGTACATCGACCTTGATTGGCTGCTGACCACCAACACGATAAAATTCACCATTGGCCAGTACGCGTAACAGCCTTGTCTGAGTGCTAAAAGGCATGTCACCGATTTCATCTAAAAATAGAGTACCACCGTCTGCTTGCTCAAAACGGCCTTGACGCATCGTCGTTGCACCAGTAAACGCACCTTTTTCGTGACCAAATAGCTCAGACTCGATCAAGTCATGCGGTATGGCTGCCATATTAAGTGCAATAAATGGTTGTTGCTTACGCGGGGAGTGCTGATGTAGAGCACTGGCTACCAACTCTTTACCTGTTCCAGACTCGCCAGTGATTAAGACGGAAATGGGGGATTGAGCCAGTCTGCCAATAGCACGAAACACCGTTTGCATGGCTGGTGACTGTCCAATGATGCCGCTAGGGTTCCCGTTACTTTTGCCTTCGACGGCACCTTTGTTCTTATTGTCTTTGGTTGTCTTACTGGCAGGTGCTGCTTTAGATTTCATCAGGTCTTCGGTGGAAGTGTCAGACGTTGTATTGGTATTGGATTCATCTAAAAGGGAAACAGTTGTTGTTTCTAAGTTGGGCTGATAATTGATGGCTTTATAAATCGTTGCAACCGCGTCATCTAAGTCAAAAGGCTTGGGCAAGTATTCAAAAGCCCCTGTCTGATAGCTATTGATAGCAGAGGTTAGGTCTGAGTGTGCCGTCATAATTACGATTGGCATTTTAGGGAAGTGCTGATGGACCCAGTCGCTAAAAGACAATCCATCCATCATTGGCATACGAATATCGGTTAGTATGACGTCTGGTAATTGCTCGGCTGACTCTTGCTGTTTTAACACATCGTTAAGGCGAGTCCATGCTGCTTGTGCTTGGGTAAAACTGATAACGGTCAATCCAGCATCTTCAAACGTGTCGGCCAACACCATACGTAGGGCTGCATCGTCATCGATTAACCACAATGTTGCAGGGTGGTCGCTGGGTGCATTATTCACAGTTACTATTTGTGATTGTGTTGATTGATCATCGCTTTTAGGTTGGAGGTCGTCGCTATATTCAGTCATGTATTGGGCCTAATCAGCAATTATTGATGGTAAGTTGGGGATTGGGAGTTGAGCGTTATGAAACTTAGCAGCCTTTAATTCATAAATTCATAATTTGTTTTATGTCTCAGTGATGGGTTGAGTAAATGGCAGGTATAGCGTAAATCGGGTTTGCTTATCCTCTTGCTCTTTTGTCGAGCTCACATCAATCATACCATGATGATGACTGATAATATCTTGGACGATGGATAATCCAAGACCTGTACCGGCTGCACGGCTAGTGACCATTGGGAAAAATATTTGACCAATCAAGGCTGGATCAATACCTGAGCCATTATCAGTAATAGTAATTTGCATCACTTGCTTGTGCTGCTGTCCGACGATTGTATGCTGAAAAGCAACCCGCGTTTGAATATGCAATGTCGGTTGATAATCAGAATTGCCCTCAGTTTGTATGACAGATTGTGGTGATTCTTGAGACTCTGAGATTTTATTCTGTTGCAGCGTTTGTTCGAACTCAGTCATCGATTCACAAGCATTATTAATGAGGTTTAAAAACACTTGAATCAGCTGATCCTTATCTGCGCACAACTCTGGCAATGATAAATCATAATCCCGCTGTAACACTACCTGTGGATACTGATTGGTCACTAAGGTTAAGACATGCTCTAGGGGCTCATGGATATTAAGCGTTTGCCAGTTTGGTAGTTGATTGGAACCCAGAAGCTGCCCAATAAGATGGGTCAATCGATCAGTTTCTGAAATAATAATGTCCGTATAGTTGCGCAGCTTTTGATTCATTTTTTGCAAATCATGCTGCGTGTCAGCGTTGGTGGTTGTCAAAGCATTATCAGCGCTAGAGGTGCTAGTAGTAGATGCGTCGCTGAATTTAATGAATTGCCGTTGCAACAGCTGGGCTGCCCCGCGAATACCAGCAAGAGGGTTTTTTATTTCGTGCGCCACCGAGCGTAGCATATGACGGGCCACTGTATACTGCTGTTGTTGGCGCTGCTCCTCAGAGATACGACTTTGACGATCTTTGCCCCACATCTCGATAATAAAATAAGGCTGCTGTTCATAGATGACAGGCGTGACGCTATAGTCGACTGACAATGATAAATTACCATTTAGCGGTGTTTTGATAATGTGATCATGGTCGATAAAAGGCTGCTGATAGTTTTGCGCTTGCACAAAGCGCTCGGTCAAAGAGTAAGCTGGCTCGCTTGAAGACTCATTTTCATTTGTATCATTACTATCATTATCTATAGATACCGTATCTTTAGTCTTTAATTCATCAGGTGCTAGCAGTGTCAAGATGGATTGATTGATTAATCTGCCGCTACTAATGGCAAGTAGCTGCTCGGCTTGAGCATTCAACCGCGTGATTGATAGCTCATCGTTGACCCATAAAATAGCGGTGAATAAATGCTGAGATATAAATGCGAGGTCAGGGGTTGTTTTGGCGGTTATAAAATCAGCGTTCATCAGTAGGGCCCAAAAAAGTCAGATGCTTGAGATAATATTTAACCACAAATCAAGACTATAGAGCGGCAAAACTGGTGATTTTTGCAAAAAAAACGTACAATGCGCTCAGCCAATTTATCTCTAGCAAGGTCAGCCATGTCCAAAACTTCTACCGAGTCAGTGAATACGACAGCAACAGCTCCTCTATCTGCCGTAAAAGACACTGCCACTATCTTCAATCCTGCCGCGCCTACCATAGTACAAGCGCAGAGTCAGGCAGATGCCAGTCAAACAGATACTAAACAGCCTTACCATCACAAAGCCAACCACAACCAAAACCGTAGTGTAGCCCAAAGCAGCGATGTTACGACTGCCAACGCCACTGCTACGATGCCAGTTAGTGCAGCGCCAAAGATTGGTTTTGTGTCACTAGGTTGTCCAAAAGCATTGGTGGATAGTGAGCGTATTATCACTGAGCTAAGCCGTGACGGCTATCAAGTAGCCAGTGATTATGACGGTGCTGACTTAGTCGTGGTAAACACTTGCGGCTTTATTGAATCAGCGGTACAAGAGTCCCTTGATGCGATCGGCGAGGCCATTAGCAAAAACGGTAAAGTGATTGTTACTGGTTGCTTAGGTAAAGAAGCAGACAAAATCCGTGAGATGCATCCGGCCGTACTAGCAGTGACGGGCGCGCATGCCTATGACGAAGTAATTACGGCAGTGGCGCAGCATGTGCCTAAGCCAAATCGTAGTCAGGACGCTAACTATGATCCAAAAATAGATTTGATTAATGAAGCGGGTATCAAACTGACCCCAAGCCATTATGCTTATCTAAAAATATCAGAAGGCTGTAATCACCGTTGTACGTTCTGCATTATTCCAAGCTTGCGCGGTGATTTGGTATCGCGCCCGATTGATAATGTGATGAACGAAGCACTGGCACTCAAAAAAGCTGGCGTGAAAGAATTACTTATCATCTCGCAAGATACTTCGGCATATGGCCTTGACCTAAAGTATAAGACCAGTTTTTGGAATGGCATGCCGCTCAAGTCTAAGTTTTATGACTTATGCCAAGCATTGAACGATTTGGGCATTTGGGTACGCCTGCATTATGTCTATCCGTATCCACACGTAGACAAAGTCGTTGAGTTGATGGGTGAGAAGAAACTGCTTCCTTATCTGGACATTCCGTTCCAGCATGCCAGTCATCGTATCCTAAAAGCGATGAAACGTCCTGCGCATAGCGAAAACACCTTGGCCCGTATCAAAGCGTGGCGTGATATCTGTCCTGATATCGTGATTCGTTCAACCTTTGTGGTTGGCTTCCCTGGCGAGACAGAAGAAGATTTTCAGTGCTTGCTTGATTGGCTGGTTGAAGCACGCCTCGATCGCGTGGGCGCATTTACTTATTCAGAAGTAGAAGGCGCAGTTGCTAATGACTTGCCTGATCATGTGCCTGAAGACGTCAAGCAGTCTCGCTATGAGCGTTTAATGGCGCTACAGCAAGATATTTCAGCGCAAAAGCTACAAGAAAAAGTCGGCAAAACCTTAACGGTATTGGTCGATGAAATTGATAGCGATGAAAATATTGCTATCTGCCGTAGTTATGCTGATGCACCTGAAATTGATGGTCATGTCTATGTTGATGACATCAACGCTCAAGTTAAAGTAGGGCAGTTCTTAACCGTGACTATCGATGATGCTAGCGAATACGATCTATTCGCCAGTTATCAAGGCTAGATATCCAATAAGATATGCGAGTGAAAATTGCCCAATGGCGGGCAGTTTTTGCTACAATTAGCGCAATTTAGCCTTTTTAATACGCTTAGCTGTAAGTGTGGCGTTGTGGGCAAACTCGATTTGTATTTTACCGATAATTTTCTTTATAATTTCATGATAACAAGGTGACCTCATGTCTGACAAAAACCCGCGTTACGCTCGTATCTTGCTGAAACTCTCCGGTGAAGCCTTAGCTGGTAGTAAAGACATGGGTATTGATACCGAAGTGCTTGATAAAATGAGCTTGTCTATCGCTCACTTGCGTGGACTTGGTGTCCAAGTGGGTATCGTAGTCGGTGGTGGTAATTTATATCGCGGTGCACAGTTACAAAAAGAAGGTCTCGTTGGCCGTGTGACTGGTGATCAGATGGGCATGCTAGCGACCGTTATGAACGGACTGGCAATGCGTGATGCGCTTGAGCGTCGCAATATCAAAACGCGCTTGATGTCAGCGTTACCGATTGGTGAAGTCACCGAAAGCTATAGCAGTCGTAATGCCATTCGTTATCTCAAAAACGGCGAAGTTTGTATCTTTGTTGCAGGTACGGGTAACCCATTCTTTACCACTGACACTGCTGCTTGTTTGCGCGGTATCGAGATCGAAGCTGGTTTGATTTTAAAAGCGACTAAGGTCGATGGCGTTTATGACAAAGACCCAAGTCTACATGACGATGCAGTCAAGTATGACGGTCTGACTTTTGACGAAGTGTTAGAGCAAAAGCTAGGCGTCATGGATTTAACGGCTATCGCATTGTGCCGTGAGCACAACGTACCGCTGCAAGTGTTTGATATGACAAAGCCCAATGCATTATTGAATGTCATCATGGGTGAAAATGAAGGCACACGAGTTTTTCATTAATTGATGCGATACTGGCAACTAACGTCAGTAAATAGCTAACGATTAGCAATAAATAATTAATATCCCAATAGCAAATAAAAGATTTGTCGGTAACGATAAATAAGGATAAACAATGATTAAAGAGATTAAGCAAGACGGCGAAGCACGCATGCAAAAAACGTTGGAAGCGCTTGAAAGCACTTTCAGTAAAGTTCGTACTGGTCGTGCGCATCCAGGCATGTTGTCAGGTGTGATGGTTAGCTACTACGGTTCTGATACACCATTGAACCAAGTGGCAAGCGTCAACGTCGAAGACTCACGTACCTTACTGGTTCAACCGTTTGACCGTACAATGGTACAAGCAGTAGATAAGGCCATTCGTGAAGCAGATTTGGGTCTAAACCCAATGTCTGCTGATGTTATTCGTGTGCCGATGCCAGCATTAACAGAAGATACTCGTCGCGATATGCAAAAACTTGCACGTGGTGAAGCTGAGAGCAGCCGTGTTTCTATCCGTAATATTCGCCGTGACATGATGAATGACATCAAAGATTTGGCAAAAGAAAAAGAAATCTCAGAAGACGATGAGCGCCGCGCTAGTGATGATATTCAAAAAATCACTGACAAATATATCGAAACAATCGATGCTCGCTTGAGTAAGAAAGAAAGCGATTTGATGGAAGTTTAATACTGATATATTTGGTATTGAGAGCAAGAAATAGTTCGGTAGATTATCTGTCATTGAGCAGCCAATACTTTATAGCTATTGGCTGTTTATTATTGTGTAGACTGATATAGTCAATCCTTTCTAAAAGAGTGACAGCGTTAACCTCGCTTGAAATATCACAGTTACATCTGCACTCGGTTGCTCTGTTTCTCTTTTAAACTGAATTAACTATATAAAGCCATATCTAAAGCAAGCCAAAGGTGTGGTTGATTGAACTGGATTCATCGAATTCTGAACGCTAAAAACTAACAATGCAATTGTGATAAGTTAGTGAATTATATAAATGGCGCTTTTTAATCGCTGTTGCACACGTTATTATTATTTTACCTCAACAATAAGCAAGTTCGCCTATGTCCACTTCAGCCGTTTTGGCGCCCGCTATTCTTCCTCGTCATATCGCCATCATTATGGATGGTAATAATCGCTATGGTAAGGCTAATGATTTGGGCCACGGTCAAGGACATGTGGCTGGCAAAGATGCGCTCGATCCTATCGTCGAGTATTGTGTCAATACAGGCATTGAAGTGCTGACCGTATTTGCGTTTTCTAGCGAAAATTGGCAGAGACCGCCTAGTGAGGTAGCATTGTTGATGCAGCTACTCACATCGACGATTCATGAGCAAATGCCGCGCATGAATGAGTATCGTATTCGCTTGCGTTTCATCGGTGACCGTAGTCAACTTAGTGAGTCATTACAAACGCTAATGGCTGACGCAGAAGAAAAGACGGCAGAGTTTGATGCGATGACGCTGGTGATTGCGATTAGTTACGGTGGGCAGTGGGATATTGCAAATGCAGCACAACAGCTGGCTCAGCAAGTGCAAGCTGGCGAATTAAAACCTGAAGATGTCAGCGAAGAGCTGTTAGGTAACTACGTACAATTAGCCGATACGCCAGCAGTAGATATGCTGGTACGTACGGGCGGCGAGTATCGTATTTCTAATTTTTTATTGTGGCAGTCTGCTTATGCTGAGCTGTTTTTCACTCCCACATTATGGCCGAACTTTGCAGCAGAAGAGCTAGCTTCGATGATCGCAGAGTTTGCAAAACGTCAACGCCGCTTTGGCAAAACCAGCGAGCAAGTAGTGATAGAGCAGCAAGGTCACTGAGCAGTGAGCTGATAGATAAGTTTAGTCGGCTCAGTTCAGTTAGTATTGTATAACTGGTCAATAGGGTTGGTTTATGCAATGATAAACGGCTTGAATGAGCATTGAATGCTATCACTAGGCCATCGTTAGTTAGCTGCTATAATGCATTTTTTGACCATCTGTTCTTCATTATTATAAGGCTCGATAAGTATGTGGCAACGAATTAAGACGGCAATTGTTCTCGTTATTATCGTTGGTATTGCAATGTTTGCGAGCCAAACGCCTATTTTATTTGCACCACTGTTGGCCATTGGGGTCATTATCGCCGCTCATGAGTGGGCTAAATTGATGCCTAAATGGCGCCAGCCTGTGGTATTCGTTCTATTGATTTTAGCGCTTACTATATTCTCACTGATGTTCAAGGTAACTTGGTTGTTTTGGTGGGTGGCGTCACTCATTATATGGCTGATGGCGCTGTCTTGGGTTCGAGTCTTCCCAACACAGACGAGATGGTACGGCAACCAGCTGGCAATGATGGGCGCGGTTATTTTGACGGCATCTATCACGGCGATGTTCTATCTCTGGCAGTTATCTGCGTGGTGGCTGCTGTATGTGTTCTTATTAGTATGGTGTGCAGATAGTGGCGCATATTTCGTTGGACGCAAACTTGGTCGCCGAAAAATGGCACCCAATGTCTCACCCAACAAGAGCATGGAAGGGTTGGCTGGTGGCCTCGTCACAGGGCTGTTAGTTGTGGTAGCCATTAGCGTCTTTAAATTACAGCTGACCGGTGTACCGTTAATCGCATTTGTAGCGTTATCGGCCATCACTATTCTTGCCTCTGTACTTGGAGACTTGTTCGAGTCGATGCTCAAACGTCGTGCTGATGTAAAAGATTCAGGCACTATCTTGCCAGGTCACGGTGGTATCCTTGATCGTATCGATTCGCTGCTGTCTGCTACACCGATATTTGCCCTTGGCTTTTGGGCGATACAGCAGTTTGGTTTGATAGTGGTGTAAGCTTATATAGCAGCACTGTTCTATTTAAACCTGTTCTGTAGCTCATTCTCAGTAATATTGATATAAGTGAGCCAAGTGTGAACGATACATTAGTATAGCTATAGCCAGCAAAGTTATCAGAGCAGTGGTTTTATAGTTAACAGACAATATTCTATTTTTATTATTTTTAAGTATCATGGGCATTGATGGTTATGACGCAACGCATCGCCGTACTAGGCGCGACAGGCTCGATTGGCGATAGCACCTTAGCAATATTAGCGGCGCAACCGCACACTTATGAAGTCTATGCTTTATCAGGCTATCATCGCTTAGATAAGCTATTTGCACTCTGTCAGCAGTTTTTGCCGAAACGCGTCAGTGTGCCAATGTCAGCCGTGGATGATTTTGCTAACAGGCTTAAAGCAGCAGGGATTGATAGTGAGGTCGTAGGGGGCGAGGCAGGATTAGTAGATATTGCCACTGACTCACAGACTGATACGGTGGTAGCGGCGATTGTAGGGGCGGCAGGGTTGCCGTCTACATTAGCAGCAGCCCGTGCAGGCAAACGTATTTTATTGGCCAACAAAGAAGCCTTAGTCATGGCAGGTAAGGTTATGATCGATGCGGTCAAGACGCACAAAGCCACTTTGCTGCCGCTCGATTCTGAACACAATGCTATTTTTCAATGCTTACCACTTGCTATTCAGCAAGATAATACGCAAATCCATCAGTCAAATCATGGTGTCCGCAAACTATGGTTAACAGCCTCTGGTGGGCCTTTTTTGCAGCAGTCGTTCGAGCAAATGCAGCAGGCAAGCGTCGCAGAAGCGGTCAAACACCCGAATTGGTCAATGGGTCAAAAAATATCTGTCGATTCGGCGACGATGATGAATAAAGGGCTTGAGCTGATAGAAGCCTGTCACTTATTTGATTTGCCTGAAGATAAGATAAATGTGGTCATTCATCCACAAAGTATCATTCACTCAATGGTAGAATATAGCGATGGGAGTTTTTTGGCGCAGCTAGGTAGTCCAGACATGAAAACGCCCATTGCGCACGCGCTTAGCTACCCTGATCGGATTGATAGTGGCTCGCAGCCATTAGATTTATTTGCACTTAGTGGTTTGGAGTTTATTGAGCCAGATCTACAAAAATTTGCCTGTTTGCGTTTGGCTCGCCAAGCTATGCAAGCAGGGACGCAAGCCACAATTGTGCTCAATGCGGCAAACGAAATTGCAGTAGCAGCGTTCCTCGATGGTAAAATACGTTTGACGGATATTGCTGATATTAACGAACAAGCCTTAAATGACATACAGCTGCCACCATTGAACGAAACCGCTGACATAGAAGACATATTGGCAATCGATAAGATTGCACGCCATCTGACTGATAAGTTGGTAGCAAAGCTGACATAATCGTAGCAAGCGTCTCTTAGCTGATACATGATATTGCTAAACGATATTAGCGAAGATGTTGATAAAAATGCTGAGAGACAATACTGAGAAAAAATCATGACGTTTTTACTAACACTTCTTGCCGCCATATTTGTCTTGGGCCCGCTTATTGCCTTACACGAGTGGGGACATTATATTGTGGCGCGGCTTTGCGGTGTCAAAGTGCTAACGTACTCTATCGGTTTTGGTCCTAAAGTTTTTGGTTGGACCAGTAAAAAAAGCGGCATCGACTATCGTATCTCAGCATTGCCACTTGGCGGCTATGTAAAGATGCTAGATGAGCGTGAAGGTAATGTCGCAAAAGATGAGCAGCACCTTGCATTTAATCGGCAACATCCGCTCAAGAAAATTGCTATCGTTGCAGCTGGCCCTATCATGAATTTTGTCATCGCTATCGCGCTATTTTGGGTGCTATTTATGACCCCATCTGAGCAGTTGGCGACTAAGATTGGACAAGTACTACCAGATACGCCTGCTGCGATGGCACAGCTGCCAGTCGGTGATAAGATTGTGGCGATTGATGGACATGATGTGCAGACATGGGAAGGTATTAACTATCGCCTTGCAGGACGTATGGGTGAGACGGATAATGTCAGCATTACCTTGCAGTCAGACGCCCAAACCGATCAGTCGACTAAAACCTATCAAGCACCAGTCACGCAGTTTATGCAAGGCGAGGCTCAAGGTAAAGACGCATTGACCAGCTTTGGCATGTTGCCATGGCAACCGCAGATTGCGCCGATTGTAGGCGGCTTGGCTCCCGATGGTGCCGCTAGCCGCCAAGGTCTAAAGGTTGGCGACCGCATTACTGCTATTAATAATGAGTCAATCGAAGATTGGATTACTGCCACACGTATCATCCGTGATAATCCTGAAACGCTATTGAACTTTACGGTGTTGCGTGATGATAAGTCTGTACAGTTGCAGATTATGCCTCAAGGTAAAAAAGACAACTTGGGTAATGATTACGGACAGATTGGTGCGATGGTTGATCAGACTGAGATTGTGATTCCTGACGATTACAAGACTACCGTGGTCTACGGTCCTAGTGAGTCGTTAGTTAAGTCGTTTGAAAAGACTGAGCAGCTCGCGGTAATGACTGTAAGCTCGATGGGGAAAATGCTGTCAGGTATGATTGGTTTAGACAATTTATCAGGGCCAATTACCATTGCTAAAGTCGCCAAGCAAAGCTTTGATATCAGTTGGCAAATGGTATTATCGACAGCGGCGCTGATTAGCTTGAGTCTTGCTGTATTAAACCTTTTGCCAATTCCGGTATTGGATGGTGGACATATTGTCTATCATTTTATCGAGCTGATCCGTGGTAAGCCATTATCTGAAGGTGTGCAAATGGTCGGTCTAAATATCGGTTTACTCTTGCTGGCAGGTTTCATGGTGTTAGCAATTGGTAATGACATCAGCCGGCTATTTTGATCAACTGATGGGTAGTATGGCTTATAAAGCACGATATACTAATGGTTTTACGCCTATTATAGGCTGATTATTGTTATGATATACATGCTACTCTGTGTCGCAGCCTCTGTACTAATCGTAATTTTTAGTTTATTTTGTGATGCAATTTATATAAAGTGTTCTGAGTTACCCTTGCATGGGTTTATAAACTTATGCGCATGGGTTAGACAATACGTGCCTTTTAACTTAACTTAAGCAATTTTTTTATTGACGGATAGTGTTTATGCGTACGCCTTTAATTATGAGCGCGGCTGGGTTGCCGTTAGTTGTAGCGATGATGAGTATGCCAGTACAGGCTGCAGAATTTGTAGTAACTGACATCGGTTTTAATGGCTTACAACGCCTAACCCCTGATAGCCTCTATCCGGTCTTACCTGTTACGGTAGGCGATACGGTGAATGATAGTAGCTTAGCTGCCAGTATTAAGGCGCTATATGCAACTGAGAACTTTGCTGATATTCAAAGCCGTGTCGAAGGTGGCAAGCTAAGGTTTGACGTCATTGAGCGTCCAACGATTGCTGAAGTTACCTTTGAAGGTAACAAGCTCATTCCAAAAGAAGGGCTTGAGCAGGGATTGAAGAATGCTGGACTGTCTGCTGGTGACGTGCTCAAGCAGTCTACTTTGCAAGGCGTGGCCAATGAGCTACAACAGCAATATATTAGCCAAGGTTACTACAATAGTAATATCGAAGTAGATCAAACGGTACTTGATGGCAACCGCGTAAAACTTGACGTACGCTTTGTAGAAGGCAAGCCTGCTAAAGTTGTCGATATCAACATTATTGGTAATAAGCACTTTAGTGATGAAGAGATTAAAGATGTTTTCGCGGTAAAAGAATCTTCATGGACGCGTCTATTATCTAAGTCTGATCGTTATGCTCAAGAAAAACTGGCTGCCAGTCTAGAGAGTTTAAAGGCACTATATCAGAACGATGGTTATGTGCGTTTTTCAGTTGATAATGCCGTATTGAACATCAGCGAAGACAAGAGTAGCGTGTTTATCGAAGTTAGCCTAAGCGAAGGCGAGCAATATCAATTTGGTGAAGTGAACTTTTTAGGTAAACCTACCTTTGAGAATAGTGAGCTAAAAGAGCTGGTGAGCTTTGCATCTAATGAAAAGTACTCGCAAGCAAAACTAGACGAAACCACTGCTTCTCTTAAAAGACGCTATGGTAATGAAGGCTATTATCTAGCTCAAATCAGACCAGTACCACGTATCAATGACGATACGAAAATGGTCGATGTTGATTACTATATCGACCCTGCACGTCCTATCTACGTTCGCCGTATTAACTTTACGGGTAATATTAAAACGCAAGACGAAGTATTACGTCGTGAAATGCGTCAGTTAGAAGGTACGCTATCGTCCAATGACAAAATTCAACTGTCACGCACGCGTTTGATGCGTACTGGCTTTTTTAAAAATGTCACTGTCGACGTTAAGCCCGTACCTAACCAGCCAGATCAAGTTGATGTAAACTATGTGGTTGAAGAGCAGCCTTCTGGTAGCTCAACGATTGCAGCCGGTTACTCACAAAGTGGTGGTGTGACTTTCCAGTTGGATTTGACCCAAAACAACTTTATGGGTACCGGTAACCGCGTAAAGGCTGCGCTTTCTCGTTCAGAAACACGCGACTCTTATAGCCTAGGTTATACCGATCCGTACTTTACAGAAAACGGTGTTTCTCAAGGTATCAGTGGTTATTATCGCAAAACTAAATATGATGACGACAACGTTAGTAACTATGTGACCGATTCATATGGTGCGACGCTGAATTATAGTTATCCTATTGATGAAACCAAACGCCTGAGTGCCGGTCTAAATGTGGACAACACAAAAGTTCGTGGTGGTCGTTACCTAGGTATATCTAATGTTCAGGAAATTCTAGACGAAGGCGGTACAAAAACGCCGGAAGTTGAGACTGATGGGGTTGCTAGCTTCAAGAATGACTATCAGACTTACAACCTATTGTTTGGTTGGGACTATAGTACTTTAGACCGTCCAGTATTCCCTACCAAAGGGATGAGCCATGCAATTGATGCAACCATCGGTCTTGGCGATGCCAATTACCAGAAGCTAACTTATAGCGGCAATATATATTACCCTATTTATAAAGACGTGATCGCGCGTGGTTATACTAAGCTTGGTTATGGTAATGATTTACCGTTCTATGAAAACTTCTATGCTGGGGGTTATGGCTCAGTACGTGGCTATGAATCATCTACTCTGGGACCTAAATCACAAGTCTATTATGATGCGGTCAATGATCCAGACAACCAAACCTTTACCGCAGAAGAGGTTGGTGGTAATGCACTAGCAACGTTTGGTGCTGAACTAATTTTACCAATGCCGTTTAAAGGCGATTGGGCAGATCAGGTACGTCCAGTATTGTTTGCTGAAGGTGGTCAGGTCTTTGACACGTCTGATAAAGAAGATCGCACTTTTAATGACTCAGATGTTCCATTGCTGACTCAAGATAATGACTTCCGTTACAGTGCTGGTGCCGGTATCACTTGGTATACGCCAATTGGTCCAATCTCACTTAGCTACGCGGTACCATTTGGTGACAAAGAAGGCGATGAGACTGAAAAAGTCCAGTTCCAGATTGGTAATACATTCTAAATTAATGACATCATTCTCATCTATTTGAGTAGTTTTAGAGATTGTCTCAAATAGATGGAAATATCATTAGAGCTTAGTAGGTCGTCAAAACGCATTGTTATTTTGGCGACCGTTTCATTTATAACCATATTTTATTAATAGTCATTATGATAACGATTGAGCAACTCATTACTCGAATTGAGCAGCGTCAGCCTATTATTAATAAGGCTGAGATTGATACTGAGCAATTGTGTCAACCATTCAGTAGCGTCGGTAGTTTGACGACAGCCAGTCAGCAGCAGTTAAGCTTTTTGGCAGATCCTCACTATATCTCTAGCTTGGCTAGCAGTGACGCAGGTGCGGTGTTGGTAACGGAAGCATATCGTGATCAAGTGCCTACCTCAGCGATAGCGCTAGTCGTCTCAAATCCATATCTGGCTTATGCCAGTGCCAGTCAGCTGTTTGCACGTCATTCTTTATCTAATGGGATTCATCCTAGTGCTGTGATTGCAGACAGTGCTGTTATTGGCGAGCAAGTCAATATCGGCCCTTTTTGTGTGATTAGTGACAATGTGCAAATAGGAGCGCGTAGCTCACTCGATGCTCATGTCGTGGTTGAGGCCAATACTAGTATCGGTACCGATTGTGTCATTAAGTCGCAAGTTGTTGTCGGGCCTGAGTGTGTCATTGGCAATCACGTTAGATTGCATGCAGGGGCAAGCATTGGATCTGAAGGATTTGGTTTTGCTCCTACTAAAGATCCTAGTAACACAGGTTGGGAGCGCATTGCCCAGTTAGGCCGTGTCATTATTGGTGATTATGTACGAGTTGGTAGCCAGACGTGTATCGATCGTGGCGCTATTGATGATACTGTTATTGGTAATCACGTGATTATTGATAATTTGGTACAAGTTGCCCATAACGTCCGTATTGGTGACGGCACTGCTATTGCTGCTCAAACGGGCATTGCGGGTAGTACTACGATAGGGAAGCGCTGTATAATAGGCGGCGCTGTCGGTATCACAGGGCATATCGAGATTACAGACGATGTTGTTTTGTCCGGCATGACCATGGTAACCAAATCCATTAAAACCGCTGGCTCATATTCATCTGGTACTGCTGCAATGCCAACTGCTAATTGGCGACGTGCGGCTGTACGTTTTCGTCAGCTGGGCAGTAACTAATGCAAACACAAACAAATGATAGATATTCAAAACACAGCAAGGAAGCGTCATTATGAGCAATAACAATATAGATATCCCAACTGATGAAGACGTTAAAAGCTTGGCTGAGCAAGGTCTTACGCTACCATTGACGTATCATACGATTAAGCATTACTTACCGCATCGTTATCCTTTTATGCTGGTAGATCGTATTGTAGCTTGTACGCCAGGTGAATGTATTACTGGTATCAAGAACGTGACTATTAATGAAGAGTTTTTTAACGGTCACTTTCCTGACGAGCCGATTATGCCAGGTGTATTGATGGTGGAGTCAATGGCACAGGTGTCAGGGGTTCTCGGTTTTATCAGTGCAGGACTGACAGCAGAAGACGGTTACCTCTATCTATTTGCAGGTGTGGATAAAGTCCGTTTTAAACGCCGTGTGATTCCTGGTGATCAGCTTATCATTCGTGCAAAAACCGTGATGCAAAGACATGGTATCTATAAGTTTGATTGTACTGTTCATGTCGAAGATGAACTGGCTGCTAGTGCGCAAATCATGATTGCACGTCAAGAGCAACAAAAACCTGCTAATACGAAGGGTGCTTAAGTTTTTAATAAGCCATACTGTACAAAGAGCGATATTAATTCGCTCACTATCACTGCAATAAACAGCTATATGTAAACTCAACAACATAACTGGTATTAGCTTCGTTAGTAACACTGAAATAGCGATACTTTCTTATTATTTACTCGCATCAAATGATACAAGGGCCCATCTTATGAGTCAGATTCATCCTACAGCACTCATCTCACCGTCCGCGCAGATTGACGAAACTGCTATCATCGGGCCCTATTGTATCGTTGGTGATGAAGTATCAATTGGTGCGCATACGGTTTTGCATAGACATGTCGTTGTGACTAAGCTGACTCGTATTGGTCAACACAATGAGTTTTATCAATTTTCTAGTATTGGTGAAGATCCTCAAGATTTGAAATATGCAGGTGAGCGTACTTGGCTTGAAATCGGCGATCATAATACGATTCGTGAAGCCTGTAGCTTACATCGCGGTACAGCGCAAGATGGCGAGCTGACTAAAATCGGTAGTCATAATCTACTGATGGTAAACACCCATGTCGCACACGATTGTGTCATTGGCGATCATAACGTACTGGCTAACAATGTTGGTGTGGCAGGGCATGTGACTATCGGCGACCATACCATCATCGGTGGCAACTCAGGCATACATCAGTTTTGTACAGTAGATGACTATAGCTTGATTGGCGGAGCCAGCCTCATTCTAAAAGATGTGGCTGCATTTACGATGGTGTCTGGCAATCCAGCAAAGGCTCATGGACTCAATATAGAGGGTATGCGCCGTAAAGGTTGGTCAAAAGAAACCATTAATGTATTACGTCAAGCGTATCGTACGATTTTCAGATCAGGTTTGACCACTGCACAAGCGTTGGAAGTCTTACATAGTGAGCTATTGGCTAAAGAGCCAAAAATTCAGCTACTTATTGATTCCTTACAAAATAGCAGCCGTGGTGTTGTGCGCTAAAAAAGCATAACTCGATTCATGATGAGTTTGATACTTTTAATGAGCTAAATTCTTATGGAATGAAGGCGAATTAGATGAAAGCCATAACTATTTGTTATGGCTTTTTATATTTATGAGCACTTGACTTTTTTGGTCGCTTAGCAGAAACTGAGCGTTTACGATATTGTAATCAATTCTTTCTTAATGTTGCTGGGCGTTTCACATCGAAGCGTTTACTAAATAGTCCCACAGTAAGGCCGACTATTTATGTTGATCAAGGAAGATTATCAGTAACGTTAATTGAAGCACGAGGACGGAAAAAATGGCTATCAATAAACAAGAACATGCCCAATGGAGCTCAAGCTTTGGCTTCGTATTGGCAGCAGTAGGCTCAGCAGTTGGTTTAGGAAACATATGGAAATTTCCATACATGGTTGGCGAAAGCGGTGGTTCAGCTTTCGTTATTGCCTATTTGTTCTGTATCGCGCTGGTCGGTTTTCCGATATTAGTTGCTGAATGGTTAATTGGTCGACGTGGTCAAAAAAACCCAGTCAATACTTTT
Organism: Psychrobacter nivimaris; assembly: GCF_904846365.1. Taxonomy (GTDB): domain Bacteria; phylum Pseudomonadota; class Gammaproteobacteria; order Pseudomonadales; family Moraxellaceae; genus Psychrobacter; species Psychrobacter nivimaris_B. Next base: position 43,023 of record NZ_CAJHAL010000006.1, on the reverse strand, counting down.
TCAGACGTAGCAGCGACTGAAGGTAAGTCACGTAGCTGGGGCATCGTTGGTGCTACTGGTATCTTAGGTGGCTTCTTAATTCTATCGTTCTATAGTGTGATCGGTGGTTGGGCGCTTAACTATATTACTAAAGTTGCAACAGGTAGCTTTGCTGGTCAAGACAGTGACTCTGTTGCTGCAACCTTTGATGCTATGCTTGCATCAGCTGGTACATTGACGATCTGGCATACGGTATTTATGATCTTAACCGCTGTCATCGTTGGTATTGGTGTGACAAGTGGTATCGAAAAAACAGCTAAGATTTTAATGCCATTATTGGGTGTGATTCTGTTCGTTATCGTTGGTTACAACGTGATTAACGGTGGATTTGGTGAAGCAGTTGCTTACCTATTTACACCAGATCTTAGCAAACTAACGGCTGATGTTATGCTTGCAGCATTAGGTCATGCATTCTTCACACTATCAATTGGTATGGGTATCATGGTTGCTTATGGTTCGTATTTGGGCCGTGAAGTAAACTTGCTAAAAACAGCACGTACCGTTGTTATTTTAGATACGGTTATTGCGTTGGCTGCTGGTCTTGCCATCTTCCCAATCATCTTTAGCAATGGTCTAGATCCTGCATCAGGTCCTGGTCTTATCTTTGTAAGTTTACCAATTGCTTTCGGTAGCATGGGTGCGGGCACTATCATTGGCGCATTGTTCTTCTTGCTTATTACCTTTGCAGCTATCACCTCATCTATCTCGTTACTTGAGCCAACCGTTGAGTTATTAGAAGAGCGTACGTCGATGAGTCGTACTGTATCGACTATCGTGGCAAGTACAGTAATCTGGTTGTTAGGTATTGCAGCACTGCTATCGTTCAACCTATGGTCTGACTTTACTATCATGGGTAATGGTATCTTTGATGCATTAGATAAGCTTACTAGTAAGTTCCTATTGCCTCTAACAGGTCTGGCTGCAATTGTATTTGTTGGTTGGAAAATGGATCAACGTAACATTCAGCAAGAGCTTGGTTTATCTAATGGTACATGGCAGCTGTGGCAAATCGTTGCGAAATTCATCGCGCCAATCGCTGTTATTGTAGTATTTGTGACGTCATTGATGGGATAGTAGTCAAAATAGACTCTACTTAAATCATTAAGTGATAATCATTGAGTGATAAAAGCAGCACAGAAAAAGGGCTTAAGATTATTCTTAAGCCCTTTTTTATTTCAACAGATATCGTTATACGGTCGTGAATATTAAATAGGATTAACGCAAGTTTAACTCAGGAACCGTTTGACCGCGTTTGGCATAAAACTCACTGACAAACTCATCAAATTTATCTTGCTCGATAGCATCTCTGATACCTTGCATCAAACGTTGGTAATAGCGTAAGTTATGAATGGTCGCTAACTGAGCACCTAGCATCTCTTTGCACTTATTAAGATGGTACAGATAAGCACGGCTAAAGTTTTGGCAAGTATAGCAGTCACACTCAGGATCTAATGAGCCTTCATCATTGCGATATTGGCTATTACGAATACGTACCACACCAGCATTGTCTGCATCGCCCGTCACAAAGTAATGGCCATTACGCGCGTTACGAGTTGGCATCACGCAGTCGAACATATCCACACCGCGACGTACGCCCTCAACTAAATCCTCAGGCTTACCAACACCCATAAGATAGCGTGGCTTATCTGCTGGCATATCATCAGGCAGGTAGTCTAGGACATCTATCATCTCTTCTTTAGGTTCGCCAACTGAAAGACCACCAATAGCATAACCATCAAAGCCAATCTCTAACAGGCCTTCAAGTGATTGCTGACGCAAATCAGGATACATACTGCCTTGTACAATACCGAATAATGCGTTGGTGCTGCCCAGTCTGTTGTGCTCATCGATACAGCGCTGTCCCCAACGTAGCGATAGCTCTAACGACTTTTTCGCTTCATCATGAGTGGCTGGATACGGCGTACACTCATCGAACTGCATGACGATGTCTGAGTTCAAGCTGTACTGAATCTGCATAGATTTTTCTGGTGAGAGAAATACCTTTGCGCCATCGATAGGAGATTTAAAATTTACGCCTTCTTCGGTAATTTTACGCATTGCGCCGAGGCTGAATACTTGGAAACCGCCCGAATCGGTCAAGATAGGCTTGTCCCAATGCATAAACTTATGTAAGCCACCGAATTTATCAATGACTTCAGTACCCGGACGTAACCAGAGATGGAAGGTATTGCCCAAAATAATATCAGCACCGATGGCTTCGATATCACGTGGCAGCATGCCTTTGACCGTACCATAAGTACCAACAGGCATAAAAGCAGGCGTTTGCACGTCGCCATGATTGAGATGAACCGTACCACGGCGTGCACGCGTTGCACCGCTGGCCGTTTTATGTAAGACAAATTGCATATGTTAACCGATATATGAGCTATGAAAATGGCGCTAATTATAGCATTGTTAGCGGTTTTTTTGGACATGGATATTTAGTGGTATCGATACATAGTTAATATGTTCTTTAGGGATTTTATTTGACATCCCTTTTTCATAACCAAAAAATACAGATAGCACGCCAAAAGACACAGACAGTGCTAGAGGTCTATTGATACAGTAGAAGTTATACAGGTGAGGTAATAATCATTGCCACACCATGCTTTTAGATGCTGGAGACATGACATGAAAAAGACAGCTTACTTATTATTGAGTGGTTTATTATTGATATCAGGAGGGGCTATGGCTACTGAGGAGCCGAAATATACGGTGTTGACCCAAGTAGATGACTTTGAGCTGCGTCGTTATGATGAGCAGCTAGTAGCGCAAACGTGGGTGAGTGGTGACCAAGACTCAGCAAGTCGTGAAGGGTTTAAGGTTTTAGCGGACTATATTTTTGGTAATAACACCGCACCAAGTGGCGACAGTAGTAAAATTAGTATGACGGTACCTGTCACGATGCAAGCTGATAACAAAGAAAGTGATAATGAGTCACAAAAAATTGCCATGACAGCACCAGTCAGTATGCAACAAGACAATGGTAAGTGGCGCGTACAATTTACGATGCCTAGTAAATATACGATGCAAACACTGCCAAAGCCAAACAATCCAAACGTTGAAATTATAGAAGTGCCTGCACAGACGTACGGTGTGATTAAGTTCTCTTGGCTCGCAGGAGAGGACAAAGTAGCGGAAAAAACCGAAGCGCTGCAAACATGGATGCAAAACCAGAATTTGACGCCTATAGGCGAGCCTGAATTAGCACGTTATAACCCACCTTGGACGCTACCATTCTTACGTCGTAATGAGGTGATGATTGCGTATCAATCTAAATAGTAGTCGATCCATAAAAAAAGACAGCAATCGCTGTCTTTTTTGTGCTTAATATAAGGTATCTAAGTTAGACGTTTTGCTCACGGATGATATTAAGCATACGACGTAATGGTTCTGCTGCGCCCCATAACAATTGATCACCAACAGTAAATGCGCCTAGATACTCAGGGCCCATATTCAACTTACGCAAGCGACCTAGCGCAACGGTTAGGGTGCCAGTCACTGCTACTGGAGTTAGGCGATTCATAGTAGCTTCTTTGTCATCTTCGACTAAGTCCAACCACTCGTTGCCACTGTTTTTGAGTGCAGCTTCGATTTCTTCTAGTGGAATGTCTTTTTTCAGCTTTATCGTTAAACCTTGCGCATGACAACGCATAGCGCCGACGCGTACACACATACCGTCGATAGGAATCGTACTGGTATCATCGTTACCCAAGATCTTATTGGTCTCGACGCCGCCTTTCCATTCCTCTTTTGACTGTTTGTTTTCTAGCTGAGCATCGATATAAGGAATCAAGCTACCTGCCAGTGGTACACCGAAGTATTGTGTAGGGAAGTCTGCTGAGCGCTGAGTCTGAGCGATTTTTTTATCAATCTCAAGAATCGCACTAGCAGGGTCAGCCAATTCGTCTTTAACGGCATCGTGTAATACGCCCATGCCATTGATGAGCTCGCGCATGTTGTTTGCGCCAGAGCCACTAGCGGCTTGGTAAGTCATGGCGCTGACCCATTCGACCCAGCCTTTGTTAAACAGCTCGCCGATAGCCATCAGCATCAATGATACGGTACAGTTACCACCGATAAAGTCTTTTTTGCCGTTGGCTAGGGCACTATCAATAACGTTACGGTTGACTGGATCAAGAATGATAATGCTGTCATCTTTCATTCGCAGCGTACTCGCCGCATCAACCCAGTAGCCGTTCCAACCGCTATCACGCAATGGTTGATGGACTTTTGACGTATAGTCACCACCTTGGCAAGTAATAACGACATCACAAGCAGCAAGTGCTTCAATATCATGAGCGTCTTTTAGTTGGCCGGTTTCAATACCATCGAATTTTGGTGCATCACCACCAGCATTACTGGTTGAAAAAAACACGGGTTTGATCCCGTTAAAGTCATTTTCTTCCTGCATACGTTGTATCAATACTGACCCTACCATACCGCGCCAGCCTACCAAACCTACTGTTAAATCACTCATGAAGTTCAATCCTATTTACAATTATTTGTTGCATCGTCAACCGATAACAATGCCGTGAATGGCGCGAAAAAGCAAGGCGTTTTGGCTATTATTTGGTCGTTTTCTATACACTATTAACTATGTCGGCTATAACTTTAAGTTATTACTGTTGAATAGATACTTGGCTATCTGACGACATCAAAAATATAATGTTTAATAAAGCACTCATTACATTGAGTGAGCCAATATTGTAACGTTTTATGATAGTTGTCGCATAATTGAGACTCACCAGTAGGCGAGAATCTTCTGAAATGCTAAAGTAAGTCTCAAACACAATTACTCGACGTTAGTTATTTGATGTCAGGTGAGTTACAACCACGATATTTCTTATCAAATAAAAGCTTAACCAATATACATCATTGGCTCTATCAATATTTCAATCAACGGTTAGTACCTACTTATGGATCTCTCACTATTATATTACGCCTTACAAGGTCTAGCAGGATTCATCGCCTTTGTCACAATCTGGGGCTGGTTACCGCTGGATAACTGGTGGGTGCGCGGTGTTGAGTTTCCACGCATCCAAATAATGGTGCTTGGTATTATCGCTTGGGTTGGCATGATAGTGTTTTTCTCAGAGTGGGAGTTAGGGCAGTGGATATTGTTTGTTGTATTGAGCGGTACGTTAGCATTTCAGCTGAGAATGGTACTGCCATATACTAAGCTGTGGAAAAAAGAAGTTCAAAAGGCAAAAGATAAGCCAGAAGGGCAAGCGCATCAAATAAAAATCATGGTATCAAACGTATTGACGCCCAATGATGAAACGCAGAAGCTGGTCGATTTGGTTAAGCAAAAGCAGCCTGATATCTTAATTACGTTAGAGAGTGATAAGAAATGGGAGCAAGCCCTACACCAAGTTGAGTCTGACTATCCCTATACCGTGAAAGTGCCACTAGATAATTTATATGGTATGCACTTGTATTCTAAGCTTGAGCTAATTGATCCTGAAGTTAAGTATTTGATGATAGATGATATACCGTCTATCCATACACAGTTGCGTTTGCAAGGAGGCCGCGTCGTTTGGTTATATTGCTTACATCCTATGCCGCCTAGCCCAACTGAAGCTGATAAGTCCACCACGCGTGATGCTGAGCTGCTCATGGTGGGTAAACATATAAAAGAAAACGATCAAACGGCGATACTGGCAGGTGATCTCAATGATGTCGCATGGTCAAAAACCACGCGTCGTTTCCAACGTATCTCTGGCCTGTTAGATCCTCGTATTGGTCGACATTTCATTAATACCTTTCATGTTAAATACCCATTTCTACGTTGGGCTCTAGACCATATCTTTCATAGTGCCTGTTTTACAGTAGTTGATATTCAGCGTATGCCATCCGTAGGATCTGATCACTTTCCTGTGATGACTACCTTACAATATGAGCCAGAAGAGGCAAGCAAGCAAGAAGGCAATGCGCCTACTGCACAAGCAGAAGATATCCAAGAAACTGACAACAAAATCGAAGAAGGCAAGAAAGAAGGCGAAAAAGTGTCAGAAGAACACAGACAAGAACAGCGCAGTTTTGGTTGATAAAAGAGGCCGTTTATTAACGGTAATGCATAAAAGTGATGTAAGCATATGCTTACGCAAAATAGAGTCTTTAGCTTCTATCGGCACCAAATTCATTGGCCTATAATACATCCATCAACACAAGGATACGCATGGATGTAGTGTTGAGACAGTACCAATAAAAGTACAGGTCAGCCCGCTGTCTTATATAATACTGTTAAATGACTTAGGATGAGTCAGCACGGAAGAGAGATAATAACAATAACACGAAGTATTGAAACCCTGAACCAATCGCCCTAGGTTCGGGGTTTTTCTTTGTGTGGATTTTGGTTTAATAAAGTTTAAAATGCTTAACTCCGATATTTTTTTAAAGCTTCCAGTTAAATATCTAACTGCGCAAAATAAAGAAGGGTATATGCAATAGCATATACCCTTCTTTGTTTAAATCGATTCAGTGCTTTCGCTAACTTAATACTACTAGCTTATTGCAACATATCAGCCAAGTATCTGAATATAAGCGCCAGCACGTAGCTCTTGTAACCAGTCTTCTTGAGCTTGTGGCGCTAAACGTTGATACAATGCTTGACGTGCCATATTGCGACGATATTGCTCGCTAATATCTTGATCGCGCTTACCGTCGACTTTTAGGATATGCCAACCAAATTTTGTCTTAAATGGTGCAGAGTAGTCACCAACCGCTGTATTTTTCATGGTGGCTTCAAATGAACCAACCATATCTTCTTCGCTAACCCAATCAAGATCACCGCCACGTCCCGCAGAACCTGGATCATCTGAATACGTTGAAGCTAAACTAGCAAAGTCAGCGCCGCCACGAAGTTGCTCGTATAGATCATTGATTTTTTGTTCAGCAAGCGCGTCAGTCTGTAGGTCATCGACTTTGACTAGAATATGGCGAGTATGCCATTGTGGTATCAGCATCGTATTGCTGGCTTTTTTATCAGCAAGCTTGATGATATCAATCCCTTCAGGAGTCAATAGTGGCTCGCTTACAGTACCAACGTCTAGCTTGGTAATTTTGCTAGACAGTTCTGTCGGTAAAGAAGCAGCCTTGTGAAAGCCCATATCTCCACCTTGCAATGGAATCGGATAGCTACCTTGGCTAGCAGCAACGGCTTCAGCGACGTTGACATTTGGCTCAAGCAAACGCGTACGTAATGCTTGCGCGACTTTTAATGCTTCTTCACGTTGAGCGGCTGATAGGCGACTATAGTCATCTATATAAGGCACACGTACGTGAATGGTTTGATATTCGCTTTGATTCAGACTTTTGGCTTCAGGTGAGGCCAAAAATGCATCAATATCTTGCTCGCTAATACGTACTCGGCGAGTAATTTGACGCTGCTGTAGCGCTTGGATAGAAGCCTCTTCGATCAGTTTGGCACGTAGATTGGCATAACTACCAGGTTGTGCGGCATCTAGACGTTGCTGCAATGCTGCAATGCTATTAAGGCCTTCAGCTTGAGCGATTTGACCAAGACGTTGATTGATTTCTGCTTCATCGGCAGACAGTCCCGCACGTTTGACCATAGACAGTTGTAGTTCACGCAAAATAAGCGCGTTTAATACTTCAGACTGTAGTTGTGCTGAGTTTGCGATAGGCTCACCAGCAGCTTTGGCACGTGCTTGGGTTTGCTCGATAGCATCAACCAGTTCGCTTTTTAAAATAGCATTTTCATTAACTAGGGCAATAATACCGTCTGTGCTATTGGCTGGCGTCAAGCGATCAACTGAGCTTTGCGTAGCAGAAGTAGAAGCTTGAGCCGCTGCAGGTTTGACAGTAGCAGCGTTGGCACTTAACGTAAGCGTAAGGCCTGCCATAGATAGCAATACTGCTCTGCTAGTCTGACGTAAAGAAAAAAATCTCATGATGCTCCTCATCAATGTCATTGCATCGGATGGTAGTTGGTCAACTCTATCCAATACTCTTAATAATAAAATATTCGACAGCGTTTCCCATAATAGGGGTTCAAATAGTGTCTTATAAATATTTACGTAAATAATTCTAATCTAGCAAAAAACTGGTTAGTCTTTCCATGCCGTCTGTACAGGTTCAAAGCCCAAGATTTTATCAGCAAGCAATCGTGTCAAGCGGCTACTACCGCTGCCAAGACCATTTAATCTAACTTCTGCCATAATAGCTTGTGTTGGCTCGTCTTTTACGTTTAGGTCATTGTAATAGCGGCGACCATAAACAGCAAAGCCGAAACAGCAGTCTTCGTAATCAACGCCGATGAGTGAATCAAGCATCTTGTTACGATTATAATCGTACTGACCTTGAGCCAATATACGCCAGCTGTTATTAATAGGGAAAACAGCGGAAGCGGTAAACGCCGATAATGGCAACTGATCGGTATTGTCATCACGCTGACGCTTAACATAACCCACATTAAATAAGCTATTGTCTGATGGCTGATAACGAAGTTCAGTCGTAATGTAGTTCAAATCATAATTACTGGTTAGGGCACCGCTAACATCAACCCAAAAATTATTATAAGGCTGAGTGCTGGTATCCCATACCATACCTGAAGAAGACGAGGTAAATACTGGCTGATCGTCATCAAGTGTTACACGTCCATCATCTAGATAGAACTGTTCTGCAATGCTACCATCAAAACGTGTCACACCCGTTGCATCGATGTAACGATAATTGACGCCAGGCGTAATAGAGTGCAAATCCTGCAAGCGATCATGACCTAAGAACCAACTGTCTGAAAACAGCTGCTCATAGTTAATAGAGGCAATACGCGTATTAAAGTTAGGAATGTCGTTTTGGTTCTTATACGGTGAATACGTATATTTTACGCGTGGGCTAAGTAAACGATAGCCGCCCATCGTATCGTCAAACGCACCAAATGGTGAGCCCGCTTGATAGAAGTGTAGTCCTGCATCGATACTGGCTTGCGGAACAAAAACCGACTGACTGCCATCTTCTTCACTAAGCTGATTATCTTCTAAGCTATCTTCATCATATGACGTATATAGATGCTGCAAGCTAAGCTTAGGTTTGATATAACCCCAAGAGGTTTCCATCGGGTAGGCGGCGCTCAGTTTATTATAAATACGTGCGCCACTTTTTTCGTTTTCAGAACCATCATCAATGGATTTTTTGAAGTATGCAGAATCATGAATACCAGTGATATCGAAGCGCTCAGCCCAAGGCAGGCGATAATTTAATTTGAGCTGTGGCAAACGTGAGTACGGCTTGTCTTTGTCTTCTAACGCTTCACCACTATCAGTGAATGCATCTAGAGTCTGGAAAGTTTCTACTTTCAGTTCACCATCGACATAATCATTGTAATAATTGACACGAGCACGACGTGGCAAGTTTATCGTGCTGTCTGACAAGCCCAACGTATCAAAATCATTAAGGTAATCGGCATCTGATACATAGTTGTATTCAGCGTCGGCGCTTAAACGTGGAATGCTTTTCGACGACCAAGTATGGTCATAAAACAAGCTGGTACGATCTTCGTCGTCATATTCTTTATCGTTAGGTAAGTATGAACCGTTTAAAATACCTTCCCCATAGCTCTCAGTCAGATAACGGAACTCACCTGATAGCATCGGGTTACGGTCAGTATAAATATGCGTGTTAAGGGTGGCATCGTAGTTAGGTGCTAAGTTGAAATAATAAGGAATATCAACTTCAAGACCGCTTTCACTGCTGACACTGGCACTTGGCAATAAAAACCCACTACTACGGCGACTGTCTATCGGGAAGTTAAAGTAGGGGAGATAAAATACGGGTATGTCAGCAACACGGAAAGTGGTGTTATACGCTTCGCCGCGCCCTGTATCGGTATTTAGATCGATACTTTTGGCTTCAAACTGCCATTTGCGGTTGGTAGGTGGACAGGTACTAAACATCACCTGATCCAGCTCGTATTCACTCTCATTCGGTTTGTTTAAGCGTTTGGCATAGCCGTGCGCTTGTAGACCGACACTGGCAAACGCCACATCATTGGCCGTTGATTGACCAGTCTCAGTATTGTAATTCAAGCTATCTGCAACGCCAATTAGGCCGCCTTGTGCCGCTCTATCATTAAAGCTGGCTTGGCCGTTATTCGTAGCGGCATTGTTTGTAGAGACGTTGCTTGTACGCTGTCCAGTCGCATTATCTGTAAACATGACTTTGCCTTGAGCAGCTGCAACGCCATTGCTCAAGTCAATCATGACTTTTTCTGCTTCGATATGCTGAGTGCCTTGGTCAATTTTTACATTGCCTGAGAGCTCAGCGTAATTCACGTTATTGTAATAACCGTAATCAGACTCGGTAAATAAAGGGGCTTGATTGTTCGGAACGCTAGCCACATTTGGTGCTGGTTGTCCGTTTGCCGTACCAGCTTCGTTTACAGCGCGTTGATAATTGGGGTTACTCTGCGGATATACCCATTGACCTTCACAGCGCTGGGCACTGTCCACGGCATTTGGCAACAGACGCAAATCTCTACCGACCTTTGGAATCGTCTGTGCAGCAGGCATCGCATTATTATGAGTATTGTTCGCTTCAGTGCTGATAGCCTCATTGTTTAATGTTGACGCATCGGTATCTGGCGTTAGCTCATAAAACTCTGCTAAGCGCATTAGACTGGCTTGAATACTCTCATCATTAAGATCTAGCTTGCCATTGTCAGTTGTTATCGCTTTAGGAACAAAGGCACTGCTATCTGGTGTATCAATGCTTGCTTGGTTGTTAGTTTCTGTATTTAAATTAGCAGTATTAGAAACTTCGTTGCTAAAAGCTTCAGAGTCAGCAGCCTCATTAATATCTGTGATATCTAGGTCATTGTTCTCAGAGAATCTGCTATCTAACGCAGTATCATTTAATAAAGTAGCGTTGTTCGTATTAGCAGAATTAGCATCGTCTGGATAGCTATCATTTAGAATATCTGCTTCTTGATAGCCCTCATTACTTTGAGTACGACTAATACTATTGGCGTCAGTCGCCACACTATTAGACGCATAGCTGCCTGTACTGTCCGTAGTGAGTGGTTCAGTTTTTTGCGTATTGGCATCACCAATGGCAGCACTGACAGTTAGGCTAGATAAACCTAAGGCACCAAATAAGATCAAGCGGATGCTTTGGTAAAGCGGAGAATATAACAAGGGCACACCTATGATTGCAGAGCTTATTGGATTGCATGACTGAGTTTAGTAGCGGTATCACCGAACGACATAAAGCAGTGAACGAGCGACTAAAATATGACTAATGTATTCTCAAAAATTTGGATGTTTTACATATAATGACGACTAATCATAGTCAAAAAAAACCAAATCAGCTACACTATTTACCAAAATTTATAATATAGCCATGCTGATTTTTAAGTAGCGATAGCGATTCTATCCGACATCAAGTATTGAATGATATAGCAATACGTTTGTGGCAGCTTGTATAGCACCGCCGCATATCGCTATTTTAGCAAGTATTTGTCAGACTTATCACTACTTTAATTATTTATGACTTATATTTAACCAGCGATGCCTAATATGACTGACAAAATGACTTTAGAGACTGATATGATCGATGAAAATAACAACCGCCAACAGCAATTAGAACAATGGTTACAGCAAGTATTTTTAGATCAAACATTTAGTCTAGATAGCTTACCTGGTGACGCTAGTGCCCGCCGATATCATCGTATCGAACTATCAGAGACAGACAAAAGCGCCAACAAGCATTATATCGTCATGGACTCTGCTGACGAGCAAGATGCGATGCTGCAGTTTATCAATGTCGCTAAGCTGATGGCACCTGCTGTCAACGTGCCGACTCTGACTGCACAAAATGTAGAAAAAGGATTTTTGGTATTACAAGATTTTGGCACAGTAGAGTTTGCCCATTTGCTTGTCGATGCCACCGCAGACCAAATCAATGACTACTATCAGCTAGCAATGCAGACATTAGTTGCGCTACAAACGGTACCAGTAGAAACGGCAAAGTCGCAACACCAGCTACCAGATTATGACACAGCACTATTAGACCGCGAGATGGATTTATTTAGCGAATGGTTTATGCCTTATATTGGTATAGTGCTAAATGAGCAAGTCTGGGGAAAACTAAAAACAGCATTAATGAATGAGATTTTGCGACAGCCACAAGTAGTGGTCCATCGTGATTATCACAGCCGCAACCTTATGCAAGATCAAGCAGATAAATCAAAGCTGGGCGTGATTGATTTTCAAGATGCCGTCATTGGCTCGTATGCTTATGATTTAGTGTCGTTAGTACGCGATGCTTATGTTGAATGGCCAGAGAGCCAAATATCTGCATGGATTGAGGACTTTTGGCAGCTACAAAAACAAAAGTCACTAACCACTGCTGATAGCGCGGTGCAGTTTGAAAAAGATATGAATGTCATAGGCGTACAACGTCATCTAAAGGTATTAGGGATTTTTATTCGTTTATCTGAGCGTGATGGCAAAGACCGCTATTTGGCGGATATTCCTAAAGTCATGCGCGATTTGATTATTGAATTAAACTGGCTTGCCGAACATGGCAACGATGAACTAAAGCAATCAGTTATACCGTTTAATCAATGGCTACAAGAGGCAGTGCTACCTGCTTATAAAGAGAAGTTTGTTTCAGCGTAGATTACGCTCAGCTAAATTAATTTAAATAATAAAGATAGGAGCGCAGATGTCTACCTCTACGATTACACAAGCCATGATTTTAGCAGCGGGCAAGGGCACACGCCTACGTCCATTAACGCTTGAGACGCCCAAGCCTTTGGTTGAAGTCGCAGGTCAACCGCTTATTGTATGGCATATTAAAGCACTACAAGCAGCAGGCATCACCGATATCACGGTCAATGCCTCATGGTTAGCGGACAAGCTAATGAATACCTTAGGTGACGGTTCACAGTATGGCGTAAATCTGCATTGGTCAGTAGAAAACGATGAACCACTTGAGACCGCAGGTGGCATTTTTCAGGCATTACAATCAGGTAAACTAAAGGATGAACCGTTTATTCTGGTCAATTCTGACGTCTGGACTACCTATGATTTCTCTCAATTAACAGACTATACATTGGGAGCGGATCAGCGCGCGCACTTATTATTGATAGATAATCCAGAGCACAATAATGGCGGCGATTTCGCCATCAATAACGGTCTTGCTAGTGAGCAGCCGGTGGGCGATGCGGATAAGTATACCTTTGCGGGTATTAGCGTAATGTCACCAAAATTGGTAGAAAGCCTGGTATCAGGACAGCCTGCGGCATTAGCACCACTACTAAAGCAAGCAATGATAAAGTTTCAGATTACCGCTGAAGTGACAACAGATAATTGGATAGACGTGGGGACCCCAGAGCGTCTAACACAGGTTAATGAGTTTATCGAACAGCATGATATCGAGCATGCAGGTAGGCCAAACTGATAAATTTAAGATAAACAAAAAGCAGCGCCGATTATTCAACGCTGCTTTTTTTATGCATATAGAATTATTTTTTACAACATGTCTAGAGGGTATATTGGCAAGACAAAAGTGCAAATTTAGCATCTAAGAAACTACTCATTAGCTAACTAACTGGCACTCAATCGTATGATTAGGCAATTATGCTAAACACCCATGGCCAACTTGATTAGCTGAGCAATGGTAAACACCACTAAAAATCCTGCTAAATATAGACCCACAAACCATGCCCATTGCGATTGTTTTTTACTGAACTTTTTCATAGAGATCTCCTGATTAGCGTATGAAGTGTGGCTACCATCTATAAACAATAATAGCCACCCTTTTTAGCCGATCCGTTGCCCGTCTCGATTAACGATTAGTACATCGGATTGTGATCAGATTTACCTTTGAAGGTATAGTAAGCAAATGCTGTATAGCTCAAGATAATCGGTAACATGATACATGCGCCAATCAGCATAAATGATAACGAAGTATCGGCAGCCGCCGCTTCATAAATCGTCATTTGATACGGTACGATATAAGGGAATAGGGCGAAACAAACCCCAATGTAACCCATTAAAAATAAGGCAACCGTTAGTAAAAATGGACGATACTCACGCTCAGTTTTTAAGTCTTTACGCATGATAAAGAATAAAAGCATGACAATGATAGGCATAGGAGCAAGGTATAACAAATCTGGGAAACTAAACCAGCCTTCTAATGCATCGATGTCTGAGAAGTACATAAACGCTGTGACCACAACCATCGCCACTAGTAACGCAGTAAGCATCCATCTAGAAACTTGGCGCGCCCATACTTGTAATGTGTGCTCTGTTTTTATGATAAGCCACGTAGAGCCAAGTAAGGCATAACCAATAATCATGGCAAATCCGCACACAATCGAGAAGGGTGTGAGCCAATCAAATGGGCCACCAGTATATAGACGGTTACTGGCTTCTAACCCTTGTACTAACGCCCCAAGCATAATGCCTTGAGAGAAAGTGGCGACGACTGAACCGACAAAGAAAAAGGTATCCCATACATGCCGACGTGAAGAGGATTTAAAGCGAAACTCAAACGCCACGCCGCGCATGATAAGACCGAACAACATGGCGGTCACGGGTAAATAAAGACCTGTCATGATGATGCCATAAGCAACAGGGAATGCTGCGAATAAACCACCACCACCTAGTACTAGCCACGTCTCATTACCGTCCCAAAATGGTGCGATAGAGTTCATCATGCGGCTACGGTTTTTATCTGAGCCTGCAAAAGGGAACAAGATACCGCAGCCCAAATCAAAACCATCAAGCAGTACATAGACAAAGACAGACAAAGCAATCAAACCGCCCCAAATAAGAGGTAAATCTAATACATCACCGAAGTTAAACATTAGCGTAATCCTCCATCATCGACATCGTTTGCAGGCTCATCTAAGCCTTCTTCAGTACCTTTGGCAGGATTACTATCACCACTTAACGCGCGACCTTGGCTCTCTGTCACTGAATGCTCATAGAAATTATCTTCAGCAGGATCTGTATAAGGCTTGGGACCTTGAGCAATCAAACGCAAGATATAAAAGCTACCTGCCCCAAAAACAAATATATACAGCACAATAAAACCAATCAACGTCGTGGCTACCTGCTGTGCAGCGACTGGTGACATACTTTCAGCAGTACGAATAACCCCATAAACCGTCCAAGGCTGACGTCCTGTTTCAGTTACGAACCAACCTGATAGTAATGCGATAAAACCAAGCGGTGTCATCATCATCCACGCACGGTGGAACCAGACACTTTCGGGATTGAATTGCTGTTTTTTGAAGTATTTATAGGCACTAAATAAACCGACCAGTACCATCAACATACCAATAGCGACCATAATACGGAACGCCCAAAACACAATAATGACGTGAGGTTGGTCTTCTGGTGCCCAGTTTTTGAGACCCTTCACTTCACCATCTAACGAATGGGTGAGAATCAAACCTGTGACATAAGGGATTTTTACTTCGTATTTATTGGTTTGATTTTCTTGGTCAGGAATCGCAAAGAGACGCAATGCGGCCCCACGCTCATCTTCCCAAATACCTTCCATCGCAGCCACTTTGGCTGGCTGATGCTCAAGCGTATTCAAACCATGCTCATCACCGATCAATACTTGCGCCGGCGCAACAAAGATGGCCATAATCATTGCCATACCTAGCATGACACGACCATGCTGACGGTGCTCGGCGTGTTTTTTGGACTGGATATAGTAGGCACCGATACCGCCAATGACAAAGGCAGTGGTTAAGAACGCCGCCGTCACCATATGTGCGAAACGGTAAGGGAATGAGGGATTGAATATAATCTCAAGCCAGTCAGTAGGATAGAGCAGGCCGTCTGCACCCACCATAAAACCTTGAGGGGTTTGCATAAAACTGTTAGCCGACAAAATCCAAGTAGCTGATATCAGTGTACCAATGGCAACAATGGCAGTGGCGGTAAAATGCATGCGTTTGCTTACACGGCCCCAGCCAAATAGCATAATACCCAAAAAGGAGGCTTCTAAGAAAAACGCGGTCAATACCTCATAGGCAAGTAGTGGGCCTATGACGTTGCCAGCTTTATCTGAGAATACGGCCCAGTTGGTACCGAACTGGTAGGACATCACCACGCCTGATACCACACCTAGACCGAAGACTACGGCAAATATCTTGACCCAGTGCTTATAGACCTCAGCATAGATAGGTTTGCCAGTTCTTAACCAACGAAATTCTAGTACGGTCAGCCAGCTGGCAAGTCCAATAGAAAAAGCGGGAAAGACGATATGAAAAGAGACAACAAAAGCGAACTGGATGCGCGCGAGTGTCAGCGCATCGAGCTGGTCAATCATAAACGTAGCGAACATAAACGGTTACTCTCATCTGTTAGCTGAATAGCGCTGGCTTCCGTACAACGCTCAAGTAACTGTCCGTAACTGTACATAAATCAAGGTGACAAAGATTACGGGCAATGGCTCAATGACGCAAAACTTTACTTTAGCAACATTAGGCATAAATTGTGGCTAAGCTTGCGACTCACTGTTTAGCTGAATTGAATAATTTATGTCCCTATAAATTCATATATTACAGTCATGTGCTGTATATATTATGCGCTTCCCTAGATAGTCACGCAACCCGTACCGTTAGACAGCTGCATACCTAGCAGTCAGAAAAACAATCATAAAACACCCTTGAAAATAAAATTAAATTTATGAATAACAATGACTTGGGAATAGCGAGTGCTTTTTCATAAAACATCTGTTCTGTTTATTACTTGGTGTCCCATGCATTAAAATGTTCCCCAATAACAAAAACATACATCATTCTTGTAACTGTTTATGCAAAATCTGTCGCAACGTCAAAATAGTTTGTGGATTGGTTTGAATACTATGACCGCCATTGATAACAGTTTCAGAGGCAGCGCCATCTAGGTGAGCACTGGTATAGGGAACAATACCATCTGATAAACGTTGGGTTAGGGCCTGACTGATATTTTTATCAACAGTGACGGCAGCAACCAGTGGCTCAGGAGGCAGCTCTGATGTGTCCTCTGACACGCTGACACTGGCGCGCTCGTCTTTAGCGTCTTCTTCTAGCGCTTGCGATAAATCAATTTTGGCACCATTTGGTTGCGTTTGTGCTAGTCCTTTAGTGATATCGGCATCATTGTTGGCAATGATGGAATGGTAAGTAATACGCTCATTAATAGTGATGTCTTTGGTTAACTCTATAAAAGAAGACTTGTCACTTAACTGGCTGGCACCGTTCTGCAAATATAACGCGCCCAGTGGGTTTTGCGCCAAGTCGCCTTGTGTTGCAATGGTCGCTAAGTTATCTGTGAATGTCTTGACCAAACCTACAGGCAAATAAACAATACGGCGCAGCGCCCGCGTAAACCAACGATCTGCATAATCTGTACCACGGAAAGGTGCAGATAGAAAAACAGCGGTGTCTACTTGTGGCAATGCCTGTAGCTCAAATCGTTCCTTTAATTCATCTTCGCCAAAAGACGTTTTGAGCGCGTTACGGATTTGCTGTTTCTCATTACTAGAGAGGATATCTTTGTCATTGAGCTTATCTAAATCATCGACTAAATTTTCATCAGATAGCATCATACGAGCGATAATGGCACCCATACTATGACTGATAATCACACTGTTTTGACTGGCACGATTTTGTCCTGTTGGGTCCGTCTGCTCGTAAGTCGTGTTAATTAACTGCTGAATCTGATAACGATTTTCTAAAATAGGCAGATTGGTTGGATAGAATATTTGCCAAACTTGGTAATTATCACGCAGCTTGTCATCATTAAGAATATCGTTGGTAAGATTGACCCAAGTGGCCGGACTAGAGGCTAGCCCATGCAACATAATCAACACGCGTTTATCAGGATCATAAGGCTCAAGCATGAAGAGTTTGGGCAGCTGAGCATTTGGCTGGCGCGTAATCAAGTTTAAATAACCCACGCCATCTAACTGGTTTTCTGATAACCATAAGCCATATCCCGCGGAAAAATTGGCTGCCAGTGGGTAATCATCATTGAGGATATTTACGGATTCAGTTTGGTACGGATTGTATAAATGAATATCAAGCTTACGACTGCTCAGCGCATCTAATACGCTATCGCCGTCTGGCTTAATCAGACCCGTTAGTAAAAGGTGTCCAGTCGGATAAATACGTGAGCTTGGCTCGCTGTCGTCGGTGTTTTTATCTTCATTTGTTAGTCGACCAGATAAGGAGGCGACCAGTAACTGACGGATTGTGGTGGTATAGCGATCATCCAACGACGCCACCAAGCTGATGCCTAAACCGGGACGCTTACTCACAGAATTGAGACCGGAGAGCCGTAGCTCATAAGTGGATGATAAGTCTGCCAAAGCGGAAGTTTGTTTATGAGCGTTTTGCAGATAGTTGTTTTCGTTGGGCAAATAAATATCGAGGTTATAGTCATTTACGGTTACTTTCATGACTTTGACTTGGTCTGTTGCTTTGCCCTTTAGCGGTGGTCGATTGGCAATTGCTGCTTCATCCGTGTTGTCACGCTTGGTAGAAGTTATCGGCAAATACTCTACTGTTGTATCACCCATCAATTTATTGGCGTTTTCAGTCGATTGATAAATTTGAGTAATAACGTCATTGCTAGCAGCGTTATAAATATCTTGGGTTTGGATATCATTGTCATTCGGAATACGGTTTTGCGCACGATGGCTATTACTATTTTGCTCTGCACCTTCAAAGTCATGGGTCAAACTGTCATAAAATAGATAGGTGTAGCTGTATTTGACGGCATCAAACAATCTTGCTTGATAATCGGTTAAACACAGGTCAGTCTCTTCTTGCTGTGTTTTTGAATCCTCATTACTTAAAGGCGCATTGGCGTAATACGGATCAAGTGGCGGGCGTGCAAGCGCATTACGACAGTTTTTTGAATCAGATAGTTGACGCGCTTTTGCATAGTGCAGTTCTGCAAAAATAGCTAAGGCAGGCCGATAGTGCCTGTTAAGCATACTATCAGAGAGCTGAGTCAAGCATAAGTCAAATTGCTGCATACAGGCTTGCTCATTCAGTCCTGCTGATAGCAAAGCAGATGTTGTGTCGCTACTTAGCGCATTGTCAGTGACGATATTGCCGCGCTGCGCTGAGATGGTCTTGGCCGAGGCTTGTTTATCGACCGTCACCGTACTACACGCTGGTAGCAATACTGCTGCCGCCAAAAGCATAAGTGACGTAATGGGCAGGGTTTTTTTATTAATATGCATTACTGTCTGTTTGCTAAAGCCAGCGAAAGTCATAAGTCAGTCCAATAAACGGTGGTTATGAAAGTATGAGTAATGAAGGTAGCAATTGATAATGAGTGTAGCGCAACTTTTGGCGTTAGACTATTCATTTGCAGTTCTACAAAGGTGTGTTTTAAAACGAAAGGGTTTCTACTAGTCGAAAAAAAGCGCTTTTGTCTTATAGATATAAAACAAAAGCGCTTGGTATTTAAAGCTTAGATTATTTATTAGATATTTGACCTAGTGAAAGTCTTATGAAACAAATATCTTATGAATCAACCCCTCAATAGCTAATCTCAACAAGTACATAATTTCTACGCACCTGGTTTTACGCTAATATCAGGGGCAGGGATATCCCAAATGTAGAATTTGCCTTCTTCAACAAGTTTGATTTGTTGAGGAATAACAGTATTGTTAGGGTATTGCCCTTCAAGACGACGTAAGCGTTCTAATGCATTAGAACGACGGTCACTGAGTAGATCTGACTGTGCCAAGCTTTGCTCTGCTTCGGTGTATCCTAAAGCGACAGCGCGATCTAGATACTTTTGACCTTCTTTGAACCCGCCGCCTTCTGATAGCATCATGCCGTATAGGAAGTTAGCCTCACCACTATCAGGTTGCAGTTTGATAGCGCGATCGACATACTGACCACCACGTACTGTGTAGTCTGAACCTAAGTCTAGGTTACGACCCATGCCGTTTAGCTTAGCGGCACGAAGCAACACGTCATAAGAAGCATTTGGGGACTTGGCATACGGTTCGATCCAATCCGCTAATACTTTGATTTTTTCACGAGTGTAATGACGCTGTGTGCGGTTAGGGAAATTTGGTGGATAGTGGCGCGCGTTAGGGGATACATCAGCGATGAAATCATCTAATAAACTAACATCAAGCTTATCAGTACCTAGCCCTTTTTGTTGTGGAATCAGTACGGTTTTAACAAAGCTCATGTCTGAGAGCTGTACTTGCGGTGTAGGAATATTCGGAAGTTGTCCGCTACGCAGGTCGATACCAGTAGCTGTCATTGGACCAGGCTCATAAACGCGAGTAGTGCCGTTCATGACAGGTGCAGCAGCAGGTGACATCATTTGCGGTGTTTGAGGTTGAGATGCATTGCTTTGCAGAGTGCCGCTTAATTGCATGTTAGTTGTTTGTGCATTAGTCGGCTGGCTGTTGCTCGCAGGTGTTGCTGGCAAGCTTGTTTGTGCGGCATTGGCTTGAGCAGGACTGATAGCTGCATTAGGACGAGCAAGACGAATCACACGTTTGCTTGAATCCATCGCACTAGGTACAGCCGTTGCAGTTGCGTCAGTTTCTGCTGCATTCACAGGTGCAGATAACAGCATGGCACAGGTTGCAGCCATAACGGTCAACGTCGCAAACTTTGGTGACTTAATAGAGTGGCTACTAGAGAAAATCGCTTTCATAAAAATCGTTACCTTGTTTAATTTATTTGGTTGTTATTCATTGATTGGACGGTAATATAAATAGCGCATTGCTGCAAAATCGTACAAATTTTTAATACCGTAGCAAATTAAGCTTTACGCTATCTGTGGTAGGATTGTTAATCGCTAGAATTAAGCAAACCTACGTAAATCTGTGCAGCTATTAATTAGTAAGAAAATCGACAACAGCAGCTAACCACAGTACCTGTAATCATAAGTTATAAGTGATAAGCGGTATCTTTCATACGATTTGCCATCCATCGCATGGTCCGACGTACTGGGGGAGACAAAGCAGCGCCGCCACTTGCAAGTGCTAGCTCGCGATGATGCAGCTCCTCTTTATCCATTTGTGCCAGTATCTCTTTTGAGCGCTGATCATGCTCAGGTAATTGCTTGATATGATCCTGTAGATGCTCGCTGACCTGCGCTTCTGTCTCCGCTACAAACCCTAGACTAAACTCATTGGAGATCGCGCCTGCTACCGCACCGAGTCCAAAAGACATACCGTACCAAAGCGGCGTAAATACGCTGGCATGGCTACCAAGCTCGCTTAGACGAGTCTCGCACCAGACCAAATGATCGACTTCTTCTTCGGCCGATTGTTGCATGGCTTGTTTGACACCACTATCTTTCGCGGCAAACGCTTGGCCATGGTATAGACCTTGCGCACATACTTCACCTGTATGATTAATACGCATAAGACCTGAGACGTGCCGCGCCTCTGTAATGGTCAGCTCAGGAATCTCATCGCTACTGACGGGCAACGGACGCGTGCTTGGATTGGAATGGGGCACGACAGCTCGTAATGCCTTATCGACCCCAAGTAACAACTGGTCAATTTTAGATAAAGGACGCAGGGTCATAACTCACTCCTGATGGTGTTAAAAACTGTCAATAAAATAAAGTGTATTACCGTCTAAATGCAACGGCATAATGCGTATTACTATAACAAACAATCCAAATTATCGGCTCAAATATTACTGTCTAGATAGCTCATAAATAATCTATAGATGGTTGGTAGACTACTATAGCTATAACAGCAACAAAATCATCAGCGCAACGGTTAGACTGTATCTATTGAGCTAACCATATTTACGGTGCTATACCATCGTTAGTTTGGATAACGGCATGCTTAATATGTTTATTGAGTTTGATGTATAAGAATGCGCCAAACACAATATTCAATAGCCCTGTCACCAAAAATAACTGCGGCAGCGTAAATCCTAAAACATTTAAGATAACAATCGCAAAAATCGCTGATGTGACCATAAATATCGCGTTAAAAATGTTATTTGCGCCAACAATACGTGCTCGATGACTCTTAGGTGCGTAGGCTTGCATAGAAGCATATAGCGGTACGATGTACAAACCACCACTAAACCCTAATAAGAATAAATCCGCGAATACCCGCCAGCTACCGCTTATATTAAACAAATCACCGATGCCAAGTAATGTGCCATTATTCACATTTATATCTAAACCTGAAAGTGAAAAATACAAATCAATAGCAAAGATACTTAATCCAGCAATACCAAAAGGTAATAGACGCAAGCTAACTTTATTTTTGGTCAATGTTTTGCACAGTACCGAACCGATTGACACACCAACAGAAAACAATGTGAGTAAGAAAATAACGACGGACTCATCACCAAGCAAAATCACCTTGCTGAACTCTGGCACTTGGGTCAAAAATGTCGCCCCATAAAACCAAAACCAGCTGTTACCAAGAATGATAAAGAATAAAAAAGGCAGAGAGTATAAGTAACGAACCGTGGCTAAGCTGGTTGTAATAATATTCCAGTTAATCTTCAGGTCAGGCTGCATCGCTGGCATATTAGGGATATAGCGCGCAGCTAGATATCCTAAAACAGCCACAACCAACACCGTAGCACTAATCCAATACAGTGACTGCGATAGCTGAGTCAAAATACCAGCGACAATCATCCCGACCAAAATAGCCAGCGACGTACCCATCTGAAAAAGGCCGTTGGCGCCGACCAACTCATCTTCTTTCATCGCTTGTGGCAGATAAGCGTATTTAATCGGTCCAAAGAAGGTCGAATGCGTACCCATCAAAAACAACGCGACAAATAGCAGTGCATACCATTCAAAGACAAAACCGACTGCGGCAACTGCCATAATGACCAGTTCAAGGAGTTTGATAAACTGTGTGAGCTTTGATTTTTCATACTTATCAGCAATCTGTCCTGCCAAAGCAGAAAACAAAAAGTAGGGCAGAATAAATAACATGGCGGCCAAGTTATTAAGAATACTGACCTCTACACCTAACTTACTGGCGGCAGTATAAGTCAGCACCAGTATGAGCGCCTGCTTAAAAATATTGTCATTGAATGCGCCCAAAAACTGGGTGAAAAACATAGCGCTAAAACGACGGCGCTTGAACAACTGAAACTGGTTGGACATGGACATTCCTACAGATAAATCGCGACTGATAGAGAAAATATCGGCGCTGAACGACAATTTTTTTATGATGATAATCGTAAATTTTATTAAAAACTATATCAAGATATAGCATAGGTTTTATCAATATTAAGCCGTATAATAGCAAGGCTTCGGTGAAAATACATGCAGTCAATGCTATGATTCGATATTTAACTAAGTTATGATTTATAAATTTTATGTGATTGCATTTTAGGGTATAAATAGTAGTGAAAACAAAGGCTGCTACTACCCATCAACGCTATCTATAAACTAGTAGTCTTCTCTAAGCTAGTAGCCTTATAAGGCAGTAGACATACAGTGCTAAAGCCGACACTATAGATAACCAGTCATAAAATTAAAGTAGTAAACCATTAATTCCAGATAACTGCTATAAGTTTATTCACCGGTCAGACTTGACGATCGTTATCGTTGATAAGATTGTGCCGCGTGAGCTGATAGGACGTAAAGATGATAAAGCAGCCTTCAACTCGAGCATGCAAGGGTCTAATGATGCAGCGTGACACAGCCATAATCCAAAACGATAGTAATAATCCAGGTACATATCCAGCAGCGCCGCGTAAAAATTTCAGACGCTCTGCACTGTGCACTGCGCTTGCGACCAGTTTGTTCGGTATGGCACCTGCGGCAATGGCAGATACCATTAATAATGCAAACAATACGGCTATCACCAACTTATCTGCTGCTGACCAAACTGATAGCAGTCAAACGTTTAGTAACCAGAATAACAATAGTCAAGCTGCTAATGAGCAAGCATCTATCAAGCAATCAGCTACATTGTCCGATGACGACACTCAGCTAGATATGGCTCTAGATGCGCTACGTCTAAAAAAAGCAGTGGAACAAGGCATCATTGATCAGTCAGTATTGGACGACTATAGCGAACAGAGCTTAGGAATTAAAAAACCCAACTCGACAAAGTCAGGCTCTAAAAACTCGACGACGCAAAATGCCAATGCTCAAAACCTATCTTCTCAGAGCAGTAATTCACAAAATACAACTTCTCAAAACAACAACTCTCAGAATTTAGAGAGTTTCCCTGATAGTCCAAGTACTTCATATAATCCAAACAATGCTCAATCAGTCGCTTCTAATGATGACCTGTTGCAACAAGCAACCGAGATTCAGCAGCAAGGCTATCAAATGATGACGCCTGAGCAGATCGATCGTGAGCTAGCTGCAATGGATGCGCAGAATGCTCAAGACATTGATAGTATCAATATTAGTAATAACGACAGTGACTTTGATGCACCAATCGCTACGTTAGATGACACAACATCGCCAATTGGTCTCGATGTAGAGCTAGATGCAACAAACTTGCCAGCACCTAACAACCTTGATACGTTGGGTAGAAGTGAAACAACAGAAGAACAGGCGAGCGCAGCTGAAGGGATGTCACGTCCGATTGAGGTAAGTGGCGCTGTCAGCAACGAAGATGTCGTTAGCAATGAAGCTACTGTTAAGAATGAAAATAGCCTGACGACTGATGATAGTAGTGATGAGGTGATAGCTGGCACGAATGTGCCTGCCAATGTAGAAGGTACGACAACAGATATTATCAATCCTAATGACTATCTACCAGATTATCAGAATGATACTCAGGCCGTCGATCAAAGTATCGAACAAGCCAATAGACCACGGCCACGCGCGCGTAATAGAGGTAATATCGTGACGCGTCTCTACAATCGCTTTTTTAACGACGGTGGCGTGGTGGCTTTGCCAAATGTAGAAACCGCTATTTATCTAGAGCAAGTATCCGCTGAAGACTCTCCTAATGGTAAGGCTCAGTTGGTTGAGGCTGACAATGATATTCAGCCAATGAAAAACATCAAAGCGGCACTGGATGACACTTCCGTTCAGTCGGTTATTGACTTTACTGCGGCATTGCCACGTTTGCGCGAAACAGCACAGAATGCTGCTAAAGCCGTTGGTTACTACGAGGTTGAGATGCGTTTGACCCAGCCTGATCGCGATACAGTCAATGTTGTGATTGAAGAGCTAGGCGAGCCGGTACTGGTAGACAGCCGTATTATTGAGATTCGCGGTGAGGGCAGTGAGCAAGAAGAATTTGCAACGCTTGAGGCAGATTTGCCACCGCAAGAAGGCGATATTTTTAATCATCGTGTCTATAAGAGCAGTAAAGCGGCTTTAGAGGCCTTGAGCAATACCTACGGCTACTTTGACCAGTATTGGCTGAACAAATCCGTTGATATCATCTTGCCGGACAATAAAGCAGATGTCTCGTTGGTTTATAACACGGGTGATCGTTACGAGTTTGACGATGTGGTGTTTTTTACTTACGACAAAGAAACCAATACGCTGACCCAAGACCCCGACAAGCTACCAGTAGAGCTTTCATTGTTACAACAGCTCTATGGCTTTACGCCGGGTGAGCCGTTTTATCGTCCAGCAGTTACTAAGTTTAGTAATGACTTATCGGCAACTCGTTACTTTAATACGGTCAACGTCGAGTCGATACTACCACCAACTGATAGTAGTGAAGCTGGTACCTTGGCGTTTGACAATGCTGCTACCGAGGGTAACGACACATTAGATTCTGATGTAGACAATGATGGCGTCGCAGGTCTGAGTAGCAATGATGGCGCAGCTGCCTCAAATGTAACTGCTAGCACAGAAGATACGGTTAACGATAATAGCGATATAGGTGCAGAGAGCGATGATGCTCTGAGTGCTAACAGCGGCGAGACGGTCAATGAAGCGGATATCGCTGCTATTGATTTTGAGGCTGATGAAGCCACTCTTGATAAGCTGCAAGCTATCAGACAAAAAGCAGAACGACTAAGCCGCTTGCCGAATGACCGGGTGCTTGATGAAAAAGATCAGGAAGCTGATAATTTATTGGGCAAAATCAGTGACTCAATCAGTAATGTCGCACAAAAGATATTCCCTGACGAAAAGAGTCTGATCGCTGACGAAAACTTTGTACCGCCAACGCTAGCAGGACGTAAAACGCCGCAAGACGTTGCAGAAAGCAAAAAAGTACCTTTATATGTGTTTGTATATGCGGACAAACCACGTGACGCTCAAGTTGGTCTGGGTTATGGAACAGATACAGGCGTTCGCGCCACCGCAAAAATAGACTACAACTTGCTCAATCGCCAAGGCTATCAAGCAGGGGCTGAGACGGAAGTATCGAGAATCAGCAAAAACGTGGCTGTCTATGCCAGTCGTCCATGGAAGCATCCGCTCAATGATAAGTTAGATGGGCGTTTGACTTATGAAGAAGAGGTAATTGATCAAGGTGAAGGCAACTTCGACCTGTCAACCACAACGCTAAAAGCAGCTTTGGCACGTAATATCCGTAGTGATACTGGTTGGAATCGTAGCTACTCTGTGCGTTACCGCTTGGATGAGCTTGAGACGGGGGTTGATGGGGCAGCACTAGATGATCTGCCTATCCGCTTTACCTCTTCAAGTCCGAAACAGCGCGCGCTGCTATTTGGCTATGGTATGAATAAAACAGATACTGACAACGCTACCAACCCAACGCAGGGCATGCGCCAGTACTACTCAATCGAGGCTGGCACTGATAGCGCATTCAGTGATACCGATATGGCGATTATTCGCGCAGGCGTTAGTGGTATCTATAGCTTTGGCGAAGACAAAAAGCATCAAGTATTAGGTAGTGCCAATGCAGGTTATATCTGGGCGGATGATTTTTACGATGTGCCTTATAAGTTGCGTTTCTTTGCAGGTGGCGATCAGAGTATCCGTGGTTATGACTATGAGAGCTTGTCACCACTAGATAAAGGCTATCTAACTGGCGGGCAGGTGCTAGCGGTCGGTAGTGCTGAGTATAACTATGAATTTAAACCAGGTTTCCGTGGCGCATTCTTCACAGATGTCGGTAATGCCTATGACAAAGATTTTGATACTGAGACAAAAGTCGGCGTTGGTGTCGGTATCCGTTGGGCGTCGCCTGTAGGAATGGTGCGTGTCGATGTGGCTGCTGGCGTGACCGAGGAAAGTATTCCAGTACGACTACACTTCTTTATTGGGTCACCGTTATAAACGCTTAATGCAGTAGCTCTAAATTTTTAGTAGTTCCAAATGTTCCAATCATTACTTATCGTACCGATTGCTGGTCTTCATTTTTTAACGTAGTTGAGTATCATGCTGACAGAAAATACCCCGCCTAATAATGCTCCAGATGAAGATCCAGCACAGCGTGATGCCCGTGCCGTTAGGCGTTGGTATCCGTTGTCATTTCTGCTCAAACTTCTGGTATTGGTGCTTATCGTACTAGCAATTATGTTCGCCATCTTCTTTTATGCGGCAGGGACTGACGCTGGCACGAAGTTTATATTAGAAAAAATCAGTGTTGAAACAGGTATTGATTTCAAATACGGACGCGGCAACTTGCGCGATGGTATCTGGGTCACTGATATCGATATTGAAGCGACTGAAGATCTTGAGATATTAGTAGATAAGGCCTACGTCAAAATAGGCTGGCGCGCAGTATTTGCAAAAGAAGTGCATTTAAGCGATGCAGACATTCAGACTATAGAAATTATCAATAAAAAACCACCTACTGGTGAACCATTTGATTATAAAACTTTAAAGTTGCCAGTAAATTTGCGTTTTGACCAAGCAAAAATTAAGAAAATCACTTATAAGCAAGTAACCAAAGATCCTATCGTTATTCAAGATATTACGGCGCGTGACCTGACGTGGGTAGGTAGTACGGTGACCATTGACCGTGGTGACTTGCAGTACGCTGATATCGTAAAAATCAGTGCCTTACAAGGCGAGATCGACCTACAGGGCGACTATCCACTAGATTTGAGTGCGATTGCGGAAGTCAGCGCCCTTGAAAAAGCCTATATCGACCCGTTAAACATATCTGCAACGGGAACGCTTAAACGTACTGTCGGTAAAGTACGTAGTCGTTATAACGATAGCGATGTGAAAGGCGACTTTGTAGTACAGGGGCTAGATGCGGGTGCGCCGTTTGATGCAAAACTACAGTGGGATGATATTCTTATCCCTTACGCTGACAGCCAAAACATTCGCCTACAAAGCGGTACGGCTACAGCTTCTGGTGTCATTTCTGAGATACGGCTGCGTATCAATACTGAATTGACCGCCAAAGACATTCCATCAGGTCATTATCAAGGCCGCGCCGTTATTGCCAACAGTCAGCTACGTATAGATCGCCTAGATGCTGACGTGCCAGCGGGACGTTTGGCGTTGCAAGGTATTCTAGATTGGAAAGACAGCTTTGAGGCCACGGTGCGTGCGACAGGCAGTAATTTTAATATTCGCCAAGCTATTCCGGCTGAGTATGCTGACTTTAAAGCTTATGCACCGCAAACCCTTAACGGTAGGCTGTCATTGCGTTATCAGCAGCAGAATCCTACTGGTAACACGCAGATTGATGCAGATTTGCGTCAGCGCGATGGTGAGCACATCAATGCCAATATGATCCGTGGTAAAACTTCTGCTAAATCTAAGCAGGTTGCGCCTTGGTATATTGATGCTAACTGGAAAAACTTAACCCGCCGTAACGTACCCAATATTGGCAATATCGACAGTCCTAGTGGGCAGGCGGACGTCATCGTTCGAGGTTCGACCCTATCAGTCGATGCCAATGCCGTCATCAATGAGCTCAATGCTGCCCCCAAAGGCAACTATGATCTACGTATACGTAAGGCTGGTGATGTCATAGATATCAATCGTCTTAATTATAACGGCATCGTAGGAGACTTATCCGGCACAGGACAGATTCAGTTAGCGAGCAAACAGCGTCCACTGACATGGCAGATTGACGCCAGTACCAAAGGTTTACTTCCTAAGAAATATCGTAGCGATTTACCGCTTGAGCGCCTAACAGGTAGTATAAGCGCGCGTGGTCGACTGCTAAACATCACTAAAGATGGTGTTAGCGGACAGCGTCATGTGATTACTTTAAACAATACCGATATGCAAGCGCAGCTCGATGCGACGCAAGCAGATCGTGCTATTGGTATTACTGGTGCTGGCGATGCCAGTGTCGATATCATAGGTGGTGAGCTGTCAGTATTTGATGCGCGTTTTGATGGTCGGATTGATACAGCAGATGTACCACAAGGCCGTCTGTCCATCGATGCTGCGGGTACGCCAAAGCTGATTAGTATTCGTAAGCTGAACTATAAGGGTGAAGCGGGCGCAGTTGATGCTAAAGGGGTCATCGACTTACGTAAAAATATCGGCTGGAATATAGATGGTCGTTTTGACCAGTTCAATTTGGGTTATTTCTTACCCAATAATCCAGCGATAATCACAGGCGATTTAAAAACCAGTGGCGAATGGCAAAATGCACCAAAGAACAGCAAAAATACTGCAGGTACTTTGCAGCGCTTTGCCGTAAATTTCAACGGCATATTGGATGCCGAGCAATTGCCAGCAGGTAAGCTGAATATAGAAGCCAGTGGTGACAGCCAGCTGATACGTATCAACCGTTTCCGTCATGTGGGTGCGGCAGGTAGTATCGATGCCAGCGGAACCGTTGATGTGCGTCAAGGCGTTGCATGGGATATCAACGCGGTCATGGATCGTTTTAACATTGGCTACTTCCTAAAAGATACCCCAAGCCTTATCACTGGTACGATTGATACAGATGGCCGCTGGAGTGACACACAGCAAATCATCAATATTAAACAAGTCAATCTGAATGGCATGCTAAAGGGGCAGCAACTGAGTGCCAAAGGCAGCCTATCAGCGAAAATGCGTTTGCCTAAAGATTTAGCAAGTTACTTTAAACAACTTCAGACCCAAGATGCCCAAGCACAGTATAAGCAAGTGAATGCTTTGATTGATAGCTTAAATGCTAATAACCTTGTACTACGTTGGGGTGACAATTATGTCACCGCTAACGGCAATGCCAAACAGCTACAAACCAAAATTAACATCACCAGTCTAGATCAACTATCTAGCCAACTGGCTGGTAAAGTCACTGGCGGTGCCACGCTGTCTCAACCGGCTGGTCAAGCACTGCCTACTATTTATATTGATCTGGTCGGTGAGAGACTCGCGCTACCTGGCTTTATATTGCGTCAAGGCCGTGTACGCGGCAAGCTGGTCAACTTAGCCAATAGTCCAAGCCAGTTAATCGTAACGGCTGAAGGTCTAGATGCTGCTGGTCAAAGTTTCGATAGTGTTAAAGCGTCTTTTAATGGTACCGAAAAGTCTCATGTGGTCGATCTAAATGTAGCCAATAAGCAACTTGATGTTGGTGCTAGGCTAAAAGGTGGTTTTGATCGAGACAGGCTAAGTTGGTCAGGTGTCATTGGAAAAGGCCGCATCAAATCTAAATATGCGACTTTGAATCAGTTGCAACCTGCACAGCTGATTGTGAATTTACCTTACAATCAGGGTGGTGAGAACCGTGATCTAAAAGTACAGCTTGCCGCTCACTGCTGGCAGGCCACGGATCAAACCGGCAAGCTCTGTCTACGTGAAAAACTAGTGGCATCGCCGGACCAAGGTGAGGTCAATGTAGCGTTGCAGAATTTAGATACGTCGTTATTCTCAGTGTTCTTGCCAGAAGATATTGACTGGAATGGCAAGATTAATGGTAAAGCAATCGTCGGATGGCAACGTGGTCGTCCTCCAACCATCAATACCACGCTATACTCAGATAACGGTAAGATTGGCCTCGTTCAAGATGGCGAGAGCACATCAATGACCTTGCCATACAAGCGTGTCTCTCTTATTGCTCTGTCTGTGCCTGAGGGTATCAAGCTGCGTACCGATATCAATACTGGACGTGGGGCGCGTGGCTATGCTGAGGTGATCGTCGATCCTTATAAAGACCCTAAACCAATCTCTGGTGCACTGGTACTGAACGAGCTTGATCTTGCGATATTTAAGCCTTTCTTCCCTGGTATGCGCGTCCTAAGAGGTAACGTTACAATGGCGGGCGGCCTAGGCGGCACTTTAACCAAACCGCAGTTCTATGGCGACGTAAAACTCTCTGACGGCCGTATAGCCATGCTTGATTTGCCAGTGAATCTGTCCAAAGTAAATGCTGCTGCAAAAATACGCGGTACGCAAGCGACCATTGACGGTACATTCAATAGTGGTACAGGTGAAGGCGCATTGACAGGGACAGTCAATTGGCAGCAAAAACTGCAGGCCAAGTTGAGTATCGTTGGTGAAGGCCTAGTCATCACTCAACCGCCATTACTGGTGGCTGAGATTGATCCTGATATCGATATTATCGTGCGTCCAGGCGATCGTTATGTCGATATAAAAGGGGCGATCAGTGTACCGTCTGCGACCATTCGTCCACCTGAAGCCAGCGAAGATATCATCACTCAGACTGAGGATGCAGTTGTACTAGATCGCCGTTTGATTGGTAATATCGATGAAGTACTGGCTATCTCAAAACCTTGGTCAATCAATGCTGATATCGGTGTCGATTTGGGCGACGATATCAACTTCCGTGGTTTTGGCGCAGTCATTCCATTGGCAGGTGCGATTAATATTACTCAGAATGGTACAGGTATCATGCGTGCTAGAGGTGTTGTGCAGGTCTCACGCCGTACCAACATCAATGCCTTTGGCCAAAGCCTAGAGCTGAATTATGGTCAAGTGCGTTTCAATGGCGATGTGATGAAACCGAGCTTGAGTATTGAAGCGGCCAAAACCATTAATGGCAAGACAGTAGGTCTGCGTGTCAAAGGAACCACCGAAAGCCCCAATATTGTCGTCTTTAACAATGCAGGGCTGACCCAGCAGCAAGCAATGAACGCCTTGGTGACAGGTCGCATCGATAATAAGAGCGCGACACAAATCAGTGAGCAAGGGTTTAAGTCGCAAGTGACCAATAATCTGGCCGCCGCTGGATTGAGCTTTGGTCTGAGTGGCACTCGTAGCCTGACCAATCAAATTGGGCAAGCGTTTGGTTTGCAGAGTCTGACAGTTGATGCCTCAGGTAGTAGCGAGGATACCAATGTCAATGTCACAGGTTACGTAACGCCTGATTTGTACATTCGCTATGGTGTGGGTGTTTTCAATGCGCAAAACAGCCTTTCTGTTCGTTATCAATTGACGCGCCGCATCTATGTAGAAGCAAGCTCAGCAGCGGAAAATGCAGTAGATGTGGTCTATAGTTGGCAGTTCTAAATCGTTTATTAGGGCATGTCCTCAATTCAATCGATAGTTATCTAAATGGGTTAAAAATGGCTAAATCTTGCCAAATGGCGTCAAATAGCTGACTAATATCTCGATATTATCTGCGCTATTTTCCTTGTTTGACTGCGATTTATCTCATTTTTATCACCATTTTTAAAATGAGGACACGCCCTAGTAAGACAACTGCTTTCTAATTGATGTCAGCTGAGAGCGCTTTTGAAATTATTTTTAAGTTGTAGAACCTATAAAAAAACGCCTCATAATGAAGGCGTTTTTTTATAGAAGTATTGAAACAGATACTATTGAAATAGGCGTTACTTGGTTAGAATCAAGCGATTGTTGCGAGTTAGGCGTAGTCGATACTCTTCGCCTTCATGCTCGATACGTACCTCTTTAGTCAGTGCAAATAGATGTTGTGATTGCAAAGTAGGTAAACGGTTTTCACGACAGTTTAAATAACGAGAGATGACCATGCTCATAGTAAATTCCTTTTGAAAAAAAGTGGCTTATAAATTGGCTAACCATAGCGTAATTGTTTTTAACGATAATAATTATCATTTAGATTTGATAAATTTGCAAGGCAATTGATAAAATAAAATGCAGTTATTATGTAAACTTATCTAAGTTTACTGTTATAAACTATCTCGATTAAGCATTTTATTTAAATAAATTAATGAGTTAAGTGCTAAATCCAAATAAATCATCTAGCCTATAAAAACTATTAAATTATCAAAAATAATCAAGGTAAATACCGAAATAAAGGATATAAGTATGTTGAACGGGTCAAATCAACAATCAGAGACCAAGCCGGAAAGTAAGACGAAAACTAACAAACCTAACATCGTAAATGTTGCAGTGGCTGTCATTCATTATAAAGATCAGTATTTACTTGGGTTTCGAGATGCTACTCAGCATCAGGGAAATCGTTACGAGTTCGTCGGCGGAAAGATAGAAGCGAATGAGTCAGCAGCGCAGGCGTTGATAAGAGAAGTGGCTGAAGAGACGGGTATCTTACTTGAGGATAATACTATCGTTAAGCTTGGGCGTTTGCATCATGATTATGGCGACAAGCAGGTCAGCTTACAGGTTTATAAGATTGAGCTAACAGCAGAGCAGTACGAGCAGCATAAACACCGTGAGCAGGGTTTAGAAGGGCAGGCACTGACTTGGGTAAGCAAATCACAGCTTTTGGCAGGAGAGTATCATCTGCCCGCTGCTAATAAGACAATCCTTGAATGGTTGAAACTCCCATCGAAGATAGCGATTACTTATCCTCTAGCACATTTCGGCACACACCCTGATGCAGCCGCGGCATGGCTACAGTATCACCAAGAAAATCTAGCATTAGAGTCGTGGGTATATATCCGCTTGAAGGACACAAATTCTAAGCATCTTGCTGAGCAACTGATGACGGCACGCCCAGATATTTTAGCGATTTTACCTAATGATAATGAGCAGCCTTTGAATGAGCAAGGCTCATTAACCGCTAATGAGACAGAGATTAGCCAGCGAATAGTTGCCAAGCATTTGACACACTCGACACTGATGCAGTGTTTCAATGATGTAGGCAGTTCTACAGCTCTCACGCAGTCGTTATCTAAAGACCATCCGCTTATCGTCAGCTGCCATGACATTGCGAGCATAACGGCAGCCAATCAACTTGCCAGCATGCGCATAGAGAATGCATTACCACCCGTGATTGGTGCTTTCGTATCACCTGTGCTCGCTACCCAAACGCATCCTGATGACACACCGCTTGGATGGGAAGCATGGTCAGAGTTAGCAGAGTTAGCAGATATGCCTGTCATTGGGTTAGGTGGTCTGAAGCCTGCTATGTTCAATCAAGCATTGCAGTATGGCGGTATCAGTGTGGCAGGTATTCGTCAGTTTATATAATCCGCATGACTCAAGAAAGCTATCTACAAGCTATAATTCCATTTGCCTGAATGTGACCCCTATTAGACTTGCGTATTAAGCTTAGTAAGTTCAAATAACTGATTTTTAACTTAGTTATCCAGCAAGTAACTATGTGGTTATGATGTGTTCAAACAACACTCAAACCCCATAGTTACTTACAAACCGTTGCGTTTTCCTACATTGCACTACTGTTTTAATAGTCCAGTTGTCCTTAATATATATTGCATATCTACGATACGTTGATCTTATTTCTATAGACAAGTGACTAACCAAAAGTAATGCTCAAAATACAATAATAAAGCTTTTGTAGAGTCAAGTTTTGCACGAATAATTTATACCAAAGCAAATGGCTTTTAGAAAACGAGACCAAATAGATGCCGTACGTAAAGCGTTTTTAACAATCACTATTTAAGAATGGTACTCCTATGAAAACCAATAAGTTACCTGAGTCAGCATGGACTGATTCACAGGCAGCTGGTTCTCAACTTCAGCAGCCTAAGCAATCGCTCAATGACAATGAATATGGCGATGATACGCAACAGACAAATCAAGCTAGTAATGATGCTAGCTATAATCACGACAGCTCGAATGGCGAATATTCGCACCATCTGGCAAAAGACACGTCTTCGCAAGACAGCTATTTTGGATACAAAAGCGCCGACAAAAGCCCTAGGGCAAAAGAGTCAGCTATGAGTAACAATGAAATAAGCAAAGATCTAAAAAATAGCAATGAGGACAGTTATGACGTGGCTGGTGACTATAAATCATCTGGCTACAAATCACTTGGCTATAAATCAGCGCAAAATAAGCAGCCACAAAAGCTGACTGACGATGAGCCATTAATGTCAGGACTGTTAGAGGATCAAATAGATAATCTACACAGTGGTTCTGAACAGGCTGTCGACGCTGAGCAAAT
The DNA here is from genome assembly GCF_904846365.1 of Psychrobacter nivimaris. GTDB lineage: Bacteria > Pseudomonadota > Gammaproteobacteria > Pseudomonadales > Moraxellaceae > Psychrobacter > Psychrobacter nivimaris_B. The sequence goes on along the minus strand of NZ_CAJHAL010000006.1, from coordinate 7,866 downwards.
CAATGATGCATCAACAAATAATTCATCTTACAAAGAAATACCGGAGCGCATATTTATGAATGGACTGATCAAACATACAGGCATTGCCTTAGCAATTATTATACCGTTAGCAGCGTTCTCAGCTTATGCGGCCACGCCGCCAGTGAACATGGCAACTAATAACACGGCAACTAATGGTATGTCTGATGATGCGATGAGTGAGAAGACCACGACTGATGTACTATCGGTTAAGCCAAGTGATATTATTCATAAATCTGCAAGTACGCCAACTACCGTAGATAGCGTAGATCTGAACACTTATGCAGGTACTTGGTATGAAATCGGCCGTTTGCCGATGTATTTTCAGCGTAAATGTGCTGGTGATGTGACCGCCAACTATGCACAAAAAGATGATGGCTCAGGAATCACGGTTACTAATAAATGTGTGAGCGAGGACGGTTCAACTATTGTCGCAGAAGGTTTGGCTAAGCCAGTCGATGAAAGCGGCAGCAAACTAAAAGTGACGTTCTTACCAAAGTGGATTCGCTGGATTCCAGTCGGCCGTGCTGATTATTGGGTGCTGGCACGTGATGCAGGTTACAAAACTGCGCTAGTAGGGACACCTGATAAAAAATACTTATGGCTATTAGCACGTTCGCCAAATATCAGTCAGGAAACGTATACTAAATATCGCCAAATTGCTCAGCAGCAAGGTTATGACTTAAAAGAATTTTCATTGACGTCGCAGAGTAATCAAACGGTGAATCTAGCACCATAATAGATGTAACTGAATTTACTGCTTTAATTAAACCATATAGCGATTAGTATTTCATTACGTCTCGAATAAGGCAGCATATATAGCTGCCATTATTTTTATTGTCAGCTATATATAAGAGCTATATACGAGAATGAAACCTATTATGCACACTAGCTAATCGGTTACTACTGGCAAAATGAGGCGTTTTAGGCTAAAATCTAGGCGATTCAAATACTCTAGTGTCAATAACCCATATTGATAGTGGTTGATTATCATATTAGAGTCGCCATTTAGAGCATACACGACCTATCTATTTTATACTTCTTCATATTTTATTGATCATACATTACTGACCATAAGGATGTTTCTCGTGAGCAACGCTGATACCTTACGCCAATTACATCAAGACCACTTGAACAACTACAACAATCAAGAGCAACAAGCGATTGAGCTTATGGGGCTACTAAACAAGCTCTATAACAAGCAAGACGTACAAGTGACTTTGTTTGGTGAAACGCTAGACTCTACCTCAGTTGGTCAAATACTTGCTTTACATCAAAAAGTAGCACTACGCGATCACGGCGCCAAAGCTATCGATATCGCTGATACTCTAGCGATGGTAAAAGTTATCTCAGAAAATACTGATATTCAAGCCACTCGTATCGATGTTGGTCAACTGATTGCTAATGATACTGACTTACAAACCGCTCTACAGTCTATCAACAACGCTGGTGCTGTAAACGGCGCGACGGATGTTGTACTGTACGGTTTTGGCCGTATCGGTCGTATTTTGACTCGTCTGCTATTGTCACAAGCGTCAAGCGCAAAAGGTCTACAACTAAAAGCGATTGTTGTACGTCCAGCCGCTGCTGGTGACTTGGCTAAGCGTATCTCATTGCTTGAGCGTGATTCAATCCATGGTAGATTCTTAGGCGGCATCAGCATTGATGATGATAATAACGGTATGATCGTTAATGGTCGTTTTGTACAAGTTATCTATGCCAAAGACCCAAGCGAAATCGACTATACTGCTTATGGTATCGACAATGCTCTTGTTATTGATAACACAGGTATTTGGAAAGACGAAGCGGGCCTTGGTAAGCATTTACAGTCTACTGGCGTGAAAAAAGTACTACTAACAGCACCTGCTGGCGGCGATATCAAAAACGTCGTTTATGGCGTGAACAATGACACCGTTGGTGATGATACGATCGTTAGTGCTGCTAGCTGTACGACCAATGCGATTACGCCAACGCTGAATGTATTGAATGATGAGTACGGTATTGTAAATGGTCATGTAGAGACTATTCATTCATTTACCAATGATCAGAACTTGGTTGATAACTATCATAAGGCAGACCGCCGTGGTCGTAGTGCTGTAATGAACATGGTTATCACTAGTACGGGTGCTGCAAAAGCTGTCGGTAAAGCCTTGCCAGAATTAAATGGTAAGCTGACGGGTAACGCTATTCGTGTACCAACACCAAACGTCAGCTTAGCAATCTTGAACGTGAATCTAAAAACTGCTCCAGCAAGCGCTGATGTGTTAAATGAGTTCTTGCGTAAAATGGCTAACAGCAGCACTTGGCAGTCGCAGATTGCTTATACAGATTCTACAGAAGCGGTATCAACGGATTTCGTTGGTACGACTCATGTTGGTATTATCGATGCTCAAGCGACTATTTTGACTGACAACCAAGCTATCGTATATGTTTGGTATGACAACGAAGTAGGTTATAGTACTCAGGTATTGCGTTTGGCGACGCAAATGGCCGGAATCAGCTACGCTCAGATTCCAGCATAGATTACTAAATACAGTAGAGTAATAACGTCATACCAAGTATAGTAGCGCTATCGTGTCATAAAAATGGCGCTGCAGTAGATGCTACTTTGAATAGCTTGGTAGAACTTTAACTGTCATACTTAAACACCCGATAGTCCGATTGATTATCGGGTGTTATTGTCATAATGGGCACTAAGTAAAAGTAGACTTTATACAGTGTTCATTTTGACGCAACAATATAGCAAAACCCCAAAATACAACCGTTGGTTGTAACCAGTTTATAGACTGGATTGTGAATTAAGGAACGTAAGATGCGATTTATTGATGAAGCCGTCGTAACGGTAAAAGCAGGTGACGGTGGTAACGGAATCGCCAGTTTTCGCCGAGAAAAGTATGTCCCACGTGGTGGACCTGATGGTGGTGATGGCGGCAAGGGCGGAGATGTGTATGTCATTGCAGAAGACAACACCAATACCCTAGTTGACTATCGTTATACGCGTCGTCATGACGCCATGCGTGCTGAGAACGGCCATAGTAGAAACTGTTCAGGTAAAGGGTCTGATGATCTTTATTTGCCAGTACCAGTTGGTACCACGGTAGTTGATACCGAGACAGACGAAGTATTGGGCGATTTGATTGAGATTGGCCAGACACTACTGATTGCCAAAGGTGGCGATGGTGGTCTGGGTAATACCCATTTCAAAAGCTCGACCAACCAAGCACCGCGTAAAGCGACGTCAGGTTTTGAAGGCGAGCTAAAAGTTCTTAAGTTTGAGCTAAAAGTAGTGGCTGATGTTGGTTTGATTGGTTTGCCTAATGCTGGTAAATCGACCTTTATCCGTCAAGTCTCTGCTGCTAGACCAAAAGTGGCTGATTATCCGTTTACCACCCTAGTACCAAACTTGGGTGTGGTCGATATTGGTCGTCATCGTTCATTTGTGATGGCAGATATTCCTGGTCTTATCGAAGGTGCATCAGAAGGCGCCGGACTTGGTATTCGCTTCTTGAAGCATGTTGCGCGTACACGTCGTCTGCTACACTTAGTTGATGTCAAGCCTGTTGATGGTAGCGATCCAGTCGAGAACGCTCGTGTTATCTTAAACGAGCTTGAGCGTTTTTCTCCTGAATTGGCTAATTTACCGCAGATTTTGGTATTAAACAAAATCGATCAGGTCAATGATGAAGATTTGAATGCGCTTTGTACTCATATCGTGGCAGAGCTTGGTTGGACTGGTATGGTCTTCCGTACGGCAACGCTAACTGGTGAAGGCGTTGATGCGGTCAAATATCATCTGATGAATGATATTGAACTTGAGCGTGAGCGTGAAATAGAAGATCCTATCTTCGCTGAAGCACAAAAAGAACGTTTTGAGCGTCTAGAAGCTGAAGTACGTCTTAACACTGAAGCACAGCGTGAAGCATATCGTGCGGCTCGTAAAGCGGCGCGTGAAGGCTTGGATACGTCTGATTTTGACGACGATGATGACGATGGCGTTGAGGTAATGTACGTTCCTTAAGCTAGTATGCTTGAGCAGTTATACTTGAATTGTGAATTTAATCCCTACAATCAATTGATATGAAAAAAGGAGTTTATATGGCAGATGACATAGCAAACACGATGGAAGAAGCAAGATTTGTTAAGCAAACTCGCAACTTTGATATTCAGCGCGTTATTGTCAAAATTGGTTCATCACTACTAACCAATAACGGTCGAGGGCTGGATCGTACTGCCATATATGAGTGGGCAAAGCAAATTGCTAAGCTACACAAAAAAGGCGTTGAGGTACTGCTAGTATCATCAGGTGCCGTTGCTGAAGGTGTGGTACGTATGAACCTTGAGGAACGTCCCAAAAAACTAGCAGCACTACAAGCCTGTGCTTCTATTGGTCAAATGGGGTTGATTGAAACATGGTGGTCAGCGTTGATTCAGCATGGTATTCAAAGCTCGCAGCTATTGCTAACTCATGATGATTTGTCTAATCGTAGTCGTTATCTCAACACGACGGGTGCGCTGACACAGTTATTAGAATGGCGTGTACTACCTGTTATCAACGAAAACGACACCATCACGATTGATGAGATTAAATTTGGCGATAACGATACCTTGGGTGCGATGGCAGCCGCGATGGTTAATGCTGATTTGTACATTATCTTAACCGATCAAGAAGGTGTCTTCACTGATAACCCACGTGATAATCCTGATGCTAAGATGATTCGCCAAGAACGTGCAATGGCTGATTATTTATTTGATATTGCAGGAGACGGCGGTAAGCTTGGACGCGGTGGTATGTTGACCAAAATCCGTGCTGGACGCCTTGCTGCTATGGGTGGCTGTCCTACCGTTATCGTCAGCGGTGCTATCGATGACGTTATTACCCGTGTGGTATCAGGCGAAGCGGTAGGTACGTTGCTGACGACTAATGACGAAGATAAAATCATTGCGCGTAAGCAATGGCTAGCTGCGCATCTACGTATGTCAGGTAGCTTGGTCGTTGATGCAGGCGCTGCAAGAGCATTGACTGAGCACAATAGAAGTTTATTGCCAGTGGGCGTTGTAGAAGTGCAGGGCGGATTTGATGAAGGTGATGTGGTAGAAATCATTCATCAAGATACAGGTGAGCGCATAGCCGTTGGGCAGGTAAACTTCTCATCGAATGATGCGCGCCGCGTTGCTCGTGAGCGTACCGAACAGTTCGATAAGATCTTTGGCAGTAGCGAAGAACGTGTCGTCATGGTACACCGCGACAACCTTGCATTAACTGTATAGCGCTTTTATATAACCTTTTTTATTCAACTTATTTTATCCAGCACAATATCCATTTATAAATATGGATATTGTGCTGTTTTGGAGATTTGTACATGAGTGCTTCAGACGGTAGTAACTCGGTTCAGCAACAGTTTGCACCTTTAAAAAATGATAGATTGCTACGTGCATTACGTTTTGAGCCCATCGATACCACACCGGTATGGATGATGCGCCAAGCTGGTCGTTATTTACCAGAGTATAAGGCCACTCGTGCTGAAGCGGGTGACTTTATGAGCCTGTGTAAAGATACAGACCGCGCTACTGAAGTGACTCTACAGCCATTGCGCCGTTATGATTTAGATGCTGCCATTTTATTTAGTGATATTCTAACTATCCCTGATGCAATGGGACTGGGCTTGTATTTCGAAACGGGTGAAGGCCCTAAGTTCAAACATCCTATTCGTGAGCAGGCTGATCTTGATAGATTGCCAGTGCTTGAGCCAAACGACTCTCTAGATTATGTAATGCGTGCCGTAACCAGCATTCGTAAAGCATTGAATGGTCAAGTTCCACTATTCGGTTTTTCTGGTAGTCCGTGGACATTGGCTACTTATATGATAGAGGGCGGTAGCTCGAAAGATTATCGTTATACTAAAGGCTTCTTATATAGTAACCCTGATTTTCTACATCAGTTATTAGACAAGCTTGCGACGTCAGTTATTGACTATTTAGATGCCCAAATTGTAGCTGGTGCTCAAATTGTACAGATATTTGATAGTTGGGGCGGGGCGTTAGGCCATCGTCAATTTATCGAATTTTCACACATTTACAATAAGCGTATTGTCGCTGAACTAAAAGAACGTCATCCACAAGTACCTGTAGTGCTATTCACTAAAGGTGGTGGGTTATGGCTTGATATTCAGGCTGACAGCGAAGCGGACGTGTTAGGTTTAGATTGGACGATGCCGATTGATCGTGCGCGTCAAGTATTGACTGAAAGTCAGCGTCAGTTGACCAAGAAGCATAAAAAATTGCAAAGCAGCAAAGCTATCCAAGGTAACTTAGATCCAGCGACGTTATACGGTTCGCCTGCGACAATTCGTTCTGAAGTGAATGCCATGCTTGACCGTGCTTACGCTGATGGTGAAAAGACTGGTTACATAGCAAACTTAGGTCATGGTATCACCCAATGGGTCAATCCTGACAATGCCAAAGTGTTTGTGGATGCAGTACACGATTATAAAATTTAAGAGTCAGAATATTTAGAGACTAATTCTGTCTTTGCTCGCATTTGTGGAACTGTATGATTTATAGAACTGCATGAGTTATAAGCAAATACAGAATCTATCAGTGCATATTTAGTATTTACCAAGAAAAGGGTGTTTTATGATTTCAGCAGCGATCGTCGGTGGCACAGGCTATACGGGTATTGAGCTCATTCGTTTATTATCTGCTCATCCTGAGGTTTCTATTGATTTATTAACTTCTCGTAGCGAAGCTGGCACTCGTGCTGATGAAATCTTCCCAAGCTTACGCGGTGTGTCTGATATCGTTTTTAGCGACTTGGGTGATAATACGCTTGCTGCATTACAAAAGTGCGATGTTGTGTTTTTTGCGACTCCGCATGGTGTTGCAATGAAGCAAGCTGAAGCGCTTACACAAGCTGGCGTCAAGGTCATCGATTTGGCTGCTGATTTTCGTTTGCAGTCACTGACTGACTTTGAGCACTGGTACAAACAGTCACATGCTTGTCCTGAACTGTTGAAAACAGCAGTCTACGGTCTACCAGAAATCAATCGTGACAAGCTTGCGAATGCGTTACTAGTAGGCAATCCAGGCTGTTATCCAACCACTGCGATTTTGGGTCTAAAACCAATTATCGCAGCCCAGAATAAGCAAGCAGAGCGTTTGATTGAGTCTCGTATTGTAATTGATGCAAAATCTGGCGTTTCTGGTGCAGGTCGTCAAGCATCGCTTGCACTCAATTATGCTGAGACAACAGATAGCTTTAAGGCTTATAGCGTTGAAGGCCATCGTCATTTACCTGAGATTGAGCAGGGTGTTGCACAGTTATTAGACAGTCAGTTCGCGCATCGCATTCGCTTTTTGCCGCATTTAGTACCGATGATTCGTGGCATGCTAAGCTCTATTCATATGGAGTTGACCGATGCAGGTGCTGCTATCGATTGGCAGCAAGCATTTGAAAATAGCTATGCGTCAGAGTTGTTTGTTGATGTCATGCCAAAAGGGTTGTATCCAGATACGCGCAGTGTTCGCGCTAGTAACCGTCTACGTATTGCCGTACATCAGGATAATGAGCGTGCTGAGCTAACAGTTATCGTTGTTCAAGATAACTTAGTCAAAGGTGCTGCTGGGCAGGCTGTGCAAAACATGAATGTGATGTTCGGTTTTGATGAGTCAATGGGGCTGAACTTTGCACCGATTGTTCCTTAATATCAACGACTTCATATTCCGAGACCATCCCGAATTCTGTGTAACTGCCGTTTAGATTAAATGCTTGCTGATACGGTCATCAAACATAATCATAAAACGATTCAGAGCAGACGTCCAGTTACGGATTGGCATCGACCACTTTTTGGA
>NZ_CAJHAL010000005.1:0-133971 GCF_904846365.1 Psychrobacter nivimaris | reverse complement strand
TAATGGTCATGCCGTCTTTAATGCTTCGTAACACTTGTTTGCGAAAGTCGATTGAATAGGTCATCGTTTATTTCACTAAATGAATTGGTTATAAATATTGTATCGGTTTTATCTAAGATTGACTATAGTAAATAGAAGCTATTAATTAAAAAATAGAAGCTCAATAATGCGTTTATAGCAGTATTACTTAACTTTATCTTTTGAAAAGTCAGTTGTGGAGTTTATTAATGTGTGGTAACAAATCAGTGACCATTACTGAGAGAACAAACGCTAGAGAAGCTTTAAAAAATATCTATCCTCTTATAGATACGCATACACATTTTGATGCTCCAGTGTTCGACAATGATCGCAAACAACAGGTAGAGCAGGCTTATAGTCAAGGTATTCGTCACTTAGTGCTAGTAGGTTATTTATATCAGTATTTTAATCGAATGTATGATACTCAAGATTTCATTAATAAAATGTCGCAGTCGTCTGTGAAAAAGGTGAATAGTAAAGATAAGTGCGATGTTGCAGCCCATATCGCGCTAGGTTTACATCCTTTTTATATTAAGCAGCATACCGACGACCATTTAACACAACTTGAGCAAATGGTGATAGAGCGTCGTCCATTAGCTATTGGTGAGATTGGATTAGACACCTTTACCGATGCAATGAAGCAGCCTGATATGTTTGCTAAACAAAAAAGGTTCTTTGCGGCGCAGTTGGATATAGCAGTAACCCACAATCTGCCAGTGATGCTGCATATTCGTAAAGCGCATGCTGAAGCGCTCGCAATATTAAAAGCGCATAAATACGATGCGCATAAATTAGGCGGTATTGCCCACAGCTTTAGCGGGGGTGAGCAAGAGGCAAAGGCTTTTGTAAAATTAGGGTTTAAGCTTGGTGTCACGGGTCAGATTACCAATCCGAAGGCCAAAAAACTGCGCCGTGCTATTCAAGTAGCAGTTGAGAGTCATGGCATCGAATGCTTGGTCATTGAAACGGATTGTCCAGATATGACACCTATTATGTGTCAGGTATCGGATGACACCCATTCACATGATAGAAATATACCAGCCAATCTACCATGGGTATTATCAAGCTTGAGTGAGCTATTAGAAATACCACATGATAAACTTGCTAAGCAATTGTGGCAAAATAGCTGTGATGCTCTAAAAGTAGACTGGGCATATTCAGTGTAACTGTGCTATTGATAAGAAAAGCATCGTTGTAATTAGAAGCTAAAAAGTACTAGCCAAATAAATGACAACCAAAATATTTGAAAAGAGAATTTGATCTGTTATGAGTGACACGCGACAATTTGAACAACCAGAATCCGTCGAAGACAGTCTTGCACAAGACGAATCGCGCCAACAAGATGAGCAGTACGATCGTCGTTTTCAAGGTACACGGACACTATATGGTACCTCTGCGGTTAATACTTTTTCGGCAGCTCATGTCTATATTATTGGTGTAGGAGGGGTGGGATCTTGGGCAGCAGAGGCGCTGGCTCGGACAGCAGTGGGAACGATTACGTTGATTGATTTGGATGTATTGGTTGCGTCTAATGTCAATCGCCAACTGCCTGCATTGGACAGCACATTTGGTCAAAGTAAAATTGAAGCAATGGCAACTCGTATTAGAGAGATTAATCCCACAGTAACCTTAAATTTGGTCGATGACTTTTTGACAGTAGATAATGTCGCCACACTCTTACCAAGTCGTGAAGCGGTCAAATACGCTACTGCTCAGGGGCAACCGATTGTTATTTTAGACTGTGTAGACGATATGAATGCTAAATTAGCAATTGCTTTACACTGTCGTTTTAATAAACTAAAGTTGGTCTGTGCGGGCGGTGCAGGTGGTAAGATAGATCCAAGTCAGATTAGAGTAAGTGATTTGCGTGACTGTTATCAAGACCCACTACTTGCAAAGCTACGCAACAAGTTACGCCACGAAAAAGGCATTAATAGTGCTTTAAAAGAAAAATTTGGTATCAAATGTGTCTATTCGACAGAGCCACCGATTGTAGATAAAAGCTGTCAAACAGGCGGTTTACAGTGCGGTGGTTATGGCTCAGCAGTGGTCGTTACGTCAGTGGTGGCGATGATTATGGTGAGTGAAGCTTTACAATTATTAATAAGACAGACGAGTCGTAACTAATGTGTCTGATATTATTTAATGGAGTTTACCTTGTCTATATCTAACTCGTCCAAGCAGAGCTACCCTGTCGCGGTAGATGAATTAGAACGTGTCAACAAGCTAAAGAAGTACCAGGTACTCAACGAAGATGATGAGCCTGCGTTCGATCGACTGGTTGCACTTGCAAAACTGTTTTTTGATGTGCCAGTCGTTACGATCACTTTTATGGATGAGGAAACACAGTATTTAAAACCAGCTTGTAAATTTGACAATGAATCTGACAGTATATGCACGACATCACGTGATATTGCTTTTTGTAACTATACGATACTGTCTGATGACGTTTTCGTAGTGTCAGATACTTGGAAAGACGATCGTTTTAGTCAGAATCCTATGGTCACAGGATCTCCATATTTACGATTTTATGTTGGTGCTCCTATTATCTTATATGAAGACAATAAAAGGTATCGTCTAGGTACTTTATGCCTTATGGATACAAAGCCTAATCATAGTTTTAATGAACAACAATCAGAGATCTTGGCAGAGTTTGCCAAAATGGCAGCTGATGCTTTGCAATTACAGGATAAGCAGCGTGATGCTAAGCGTGCTAATGAAATGAAATCGAGCTTTTTGGCTAATATGAGTCATGAAATTCGTACACCGATGAATGGTATTATCGGTATGGTAGAGATGTTAGGCGATACCGAACTCAGTAGCGAACAGCGTGAATACGTTGATAACATTAAAGTCTCCAATGAGCATTTGATGGTCATCATTAATGGTATTTTGGACTTATCGAAGGTTGAGTCTGGAAAAATGACGATTGATTCTATTCCATTGAATTTATCTAGTTTATGCAATGAGGTCGTCAGTTTGTTTGCAATAAAGGCACGTCAAAGAGGTGTAATTTTAGATTATCATTATACTGAAACACTATCACCTTATGTAAACGGTGATCCTGTACGTCTAAAACAGATTATTGCAAACTTGGTCAATAACGCGATTAAATTCACGCGTGAAGGTGGTCAAGTAAGTATCGATGTTAAACATATGGACAATTGCTACTGTCCAAATAACATTAACGAAAAATTCGTGAGTACGAGTCAAGAAAAAGAAGCAAGCAAAATAGAATGCGATGAAACTGGTCAGAATATAACTTTGTGTATAGAAGTGAAAGATACGGGTGTTGGTATCAAAGAAGAGTCGTTAGAGGCGATATTTGACGCTTATGACCAAGCGAATAAATTTACTCATCGTATTTATGGTGGTACTGGACTTGGACTATCTGTTTGTAAGTCTCTAGTCGATTTGATGGGTGGTTACATTCATGTAAATAGTGAAGTAGGAGTCGGTACGACATTTAGTGTTTTATTACCGTTGACTACTATTGATGAAGACAAGTATGAGACATGGCAAGACTCTAACGATACGACCATGATTGAACCTACGCATGAGCGATCTGGTCATATATTGTTGGTCGAAGATGATGCTGTCAATGCGATCATAGCCAAAAAATCACTAACCAGCAGCGGACATACCGTTACCCATGTTACGGATGGTCAGCAAGCAATTGAGGCTTTCGCTTTATTCCCTGATCGTTATGATGTGATATTGATGGATCATCATATGCCGATTATGGATGGGGTACAGGCAACTATTAAATTGCATGAATTATATGATCCTCAAGTATTGCCGCCCATTATTGCTCTAACTGCCAATGCAATGGACGGCGAGCGTGAGAAATATCTAAAAGTTGGTATGCAGGATTATTGCACCAAACCTTTTAAGCAAGAGCAGCTAAATGCCTTAGTACAGTATTGGCTGATACAGAAGCAATCATTGGCAGAAGAGTAACTTACTAGTTATTAGTATTAGCGCCATTGATTAGCATTTTAATGTAACTATGATTGGTAAATATAAAAAAAGCTTAACCGCCTATATGGTGGTTAAGCTTTTTTATTGATGATAAAGATATCAGTAAATATCAACTACCAGTCATGTTTAGAGCGATATTAGTTCACGCGAGTTTGGTAGTCGCCAGTACGCGTATCAACACGTACCACTTCACCTTGTTGCACGAATAATGGTACACGTACAACGGCACCTGTCTCTAATTTAGCAGGTTTGCCACCACCGCCTGAAGTATCGCCGCGTACGCCAGGATCTGTTTCTGTGATTTCTAACTCAACGAAGTTAGGCGGCGTGACTGACAGAGGAGCGCCATTAAATAACGTAATGGTACATAGAGCATTACTGTTTTCTTTTAACCACTTGATTGAATCACTCATTGCGTTTTTGTCCGCTTGAATCTGCTCAAAGCTCTCAGGATGCATAAAATGCCAAAACTCGCCATCGTTATATAGATAGTTCATTTCAGTATCCATCACATCAGCAGCTTCTAGGCTGTCACCTGACTTGAAAGTTTGTTCCAGTACTTTGCCACTACGAAGATTGCGCAACTTAACACGGTTAAAGGCTTGACCTTTACCAGGTTTGACAAACTCGTTTTCAAGAATGGCACAAGGGTTGCCATCAAGCATCACTTTTAGACCAGCTTTAAATTCATTAGTAGAAAAACTTGCCACAAGAAACTCCTAGGGGTTGTAAATATAATAGTAAGACATAGGGCTGACTGTACCAAAATTTTCTGTTATGCCAAGTATTTACGGATTAACGAGGATACTTTGATAGGCTAGACATTAAGGGCGTATAATATCGGATTTTGGGCACAGGTAATAGGCTGTCATGATAAACCATTTAATCACACAAAAAAACTGGCAAACGCAATTATCGGAAGCTATTACATCTGTTGATGAGCTATTGAGTATTCTGCAGCTTGAATCAATGCGTGCAGAAGTTTACGTACCTAAGCATTTTGAACTGCGTGTGCCGCGTGGCTTTGTGACAAAAATGGCTATTGGCGACCGTAATGATCCCCTGCTTAAACAAGTGTTGCCAGATCAGCAAGAGCAGATTAACGTCACAGGCTACGTAGCAGATCCGCTAAGCGAAAACACTCAAAATCCTGTAAAAGGCTTGCTTCATAAATATCAGTCAAGAGTATTGTTAACAATTACAGGTGCGTGCGCTATTCACTGCCGTTACTGCTTTCGCCAGCATTTTGACTATAGTGCCAACATGCCAACTGCCGATGCAAAAGAAAATATCATCAACTATATTAATGCAAATCCTGAGGTCAATGAGGTGATTTTGAGTGGTGGTGACCCACTAAATGTGACCAATCGACGTTTGTTTTCATGGTTAGATACTTTGGAGTCTCTTCCGCAGATTACTACCATTCGGCTGCATACGCGTTTGCCATTGGTGATACCCGCACGCTTGGACGCTGCATTGTTAGAGAGGTTATCTCAAAGCCGCTGCCATATTGTCATGGTCATTCACTGTAATCATGCCAATGAGCTAGATGCACCAACTGCTGAGTATTTGCAACGTGCTAGAGCAGCTGGAGTTACGCTATTAAACCAAGCCGTGTTGCTAAAAGGTGTCAACGATACCCTTAACGCGCAAGTACAGCTTAGTCAGCGTTTGTTTGCTTCTGGCGTACTACCATATTATTTATATGTGTTGGACAAGGTGGCTGGTGCGGCACATTTTGATAGTAGTGAGCAAGCAGCGATTGAGCTTTATTGGTCATTGCTAGCATCATTGCCAGGCTATCTTGTCCCTAAGTTGGTTAGAGAGTTACCTAATAAACCTTTTAAAGTGCCGATTGATATTTACAGCAATAGCTAATGTAGGGCACTATATCAATTTAGGAGAATTAGTAAACAAAGAGCGGCTCTTAAAAAAAGATGCGGATAGTATCTTTAGAAACTAAAATCTAGGATTTATGCTTTTTTATAAGTATAAATAGATATATGATTGGAACAGAATATAGACTGTCAGTATGTAATCTAACTAAAAAGCATATAACGTTAAATACAAAACTTTGCCAGTATGTAGGTATTGTCAGAGCGTACTGCTAGATTTAGGCTCACAATAAATAGATATCATCACTTTTCTATAGTCGAGCTTAACAAACATTTTTTATGCCATACATGTATTTGTACTGCTGCATATTACTGATTGCCTCAGAGTGACTAATAGAGAGTAAAGATACTGATGATAACGTTATCAATGCTTCAAGAGCATTTAGATTCTACAGAGCCACTACCTCCGCTATCTAATCGCTCAGTAAATGGTCAAGAACGTTACTTGTTAAAAATGTTGGCAACGCTACCGGCGCTCAGCCAAGAGCAGCAAACAGAACATTTAGAGAGTCTACTGACAGTATTACGTGAATCCAATATGGATGAACAACAGCGTCTTAAATTAATGGCAACAGTCGTTGATGCCTCAGACCGACTGATTGCAGCTTTTAGGCAGCACTATATCTATGAGACAGGCGCGCTTAGTCAGGATCAGATGTCTTATATCGCTCAAATGCAATCGCTACATTATTTAATTATCATGGTTTACGACAAAGTCATACGTCGTGAGACGCAGTTGTCAGAAGCCTCCCTAAACCAATCTTCTGGTAAAGGTTGGCAGCGTTTTTTTGGTGCTGAAACTAAACCTGATAGCACGCTTGCCATTGCGATTTATCAATCACTATTAAGATACCAAAAACTATTAGCAGAAGAAGCACTGTGCTATCGAAAGCCATCAGATTACCTGTGGTCTAAAGTCAATCAGTTATATTATCTGGCTCATCAGAGAAAAGTAGCTGATATTGATTTAAGCATACATACTGTCACGAACCAAACAAACAGTATTCATCAGCTATATTGCCAAATTTGTTTGCATCACTTGTTAAATTTGCGTGCTATGAGGCGCCCGAATATCTTACTCGTACAGCGTCTACTACCTGAATGGGCTAAGCACATGGTCGCGACAATGGAGCCTGCTACCGAGACAAAAGTTTTCGTTGATCTTCATAGTAGTAATCCGCCAAGCTATCTGACCGTCAACTCTCATATCAACCCATATGAAGATCGTCATGACTGTCTATTTATAGAACTGACACCGATAATTGAATATTTTGAGTCACGTAAAAAAGCCCTTATCGAAGAAGGTAGCACAGCAGAATATAGTTTGCTTAATGCTATTTCGATAACCATCAGCTACCGCTATTTGCAGCCGCCACTTACCTTGGCAACCAAATATACTAGCAAACATCAGGCAAAGTTAATCACCAATTTTAATGATATACACTACCATGTAGGCCATTCAAAAACTTTTGCCAATTTAATCGCTATAAAACATCTACTAGAAGAAGACAGACCTTTATACGATACATTTGACAGCGAGCGTGGCCGCAGTAGCGTTATAAACATTGAGACATTTGATGACCATGACAGTTCTTCAGCATATCGCAGACTGCATTTATTGCCAAAAGCTGGTGATCTCAATAAGAATGGTGTCGATAAAAATATTCTCAATCAAGAAGGGCTTAACGTTGAACAAACTGACCCTGACGTTTCTCTAACAGCACCGCAGCCCTTACACATAATGAGTCTGATTTTTGTCTATGGCTCTGAAAATACAGAACAACCTGATTGGTCAATAGGGGTGGTACGCTGGTTCAATGTAGATACCAAAAATCCAGAAGTGGAATGGCAGATACTCGGGCATAAAATTGTGGCATGTGGACTACGTTTGGAAGGCAGTAAAACGCGAAGTCATCATTTTGTACCAGCATTTATTCTCGGTAAAGATGAACAGCTACAGACGACTGGCACACTAATCGTACCACCTTCGTACTTTCAAACTGATGATAGAGTCGTCATGCGTATTGGTAATAAACAAACCTCCCTACGATTAGGACGCAGGCTGATGATGACTGATAAGTTTAGTCAATATGAGGTTGCTCAATTATAGCGCTTAGGGACATCCGTACATAATAGGTGTTTTAGGCCATAACGAAGAGTTTATACAGATTTCTGTCAGTAATATAGTAGTCGACAAAGGTCATAAGTTAATCTGCAGTTGGTCTAATTATTGTCTATAATGATAAATATTGTTACTCTGATTTTTATGATATCTCTAACAATAAAGTAATTATCATGGTGAAAGCTCAGTCTATACTGATAGGATTCATAGAATATTAACGCTAGCGTGTTTTATGTGCTAGGTTAGTTTTAGACAAAGATGTAAAGTAACAAAATAATAGATAATAATACGTACGACTAAAAGGCTCCTTATGCGCTCTCAATCTCTTTTAAATTTATTGGTAATCAATGATGATCAGCTCTACGCTGAACGTCTTGTGCAGTTATTGAGTCCTTATTACGATAATGTAAATTTAGGGTTTTTGGACGATAAAGAAGAGCTATTGAAACTCTTACGCCAACCGTGGGATATCTTGGTATTTGGTAAGGCTTATGATATGAGCTTTACGGATGTAGTGAGCCTAGTACAAGAGCAAAGTATTGATCTGCCGATGATTTGTCTAGTGAACGAAGAGATAGCGACGACAGCTTGTAATGAGGAAGGACTACCTACTGTTATTAGTGGCACAATGGTCAAAGCGCTCACCATCGATCAAGAAATGCCTGTCGTCATGGCTATTTGTCTACAGCATAGTAGTTTGCGCAGTCGTCGTGAGCTAAAAACTTTACGTCAAGTACTGTCTGAAGCAGAACAACGTGCTAATGTGCTGATTAAGAACTCCAAGAGCGCGGTTGCTTATATTGATGAAGGGATTCATATCTTTGCTAATGATCCCTATCTCCAATTATTCGGTTTCAAATCAATGAATGAAGCGGTAGGCGTGCCTATTATTGATCTGATTTCGGGTGGTGATAGTGTCAAAGGATTTAAACAGTTTTTACGTCAGTTTGACAAAGGCAGTCGCCAAGACGTTGAGTTTAATTTTGAAAGTGTGCGGACAGATGGCAGCACTTTTGAAGCGAAACTACAATTAGCATCAGCCACGTTAGAGGGCGAGCCAGTCATTCAGATTATTATTCAGCAGAATAGTAATAATAGTGCGGAGGTTGCTAAGCGTTTAGCTGAAGCTGAACGTAAAGATAATTTAACTGGCTTAGATAATCGTCGTGGTTTTGAAGAGCAGATGATAGCAATACATCAGCAGGCGTCCCAAGGACTAATGACCGCAGCCCTGCTATATGTGCAGGTTGATAATGTAGGAAAAATAAGAAGTAGTTTAGGTCTACAAGGAATAGATGCAACGGTCAAACAAGTTGCCCACACGTTGACTGAGCTAGTACCTGATGGGCATGTAAGCCGTTTCAGCGATACTGCATTCACGATATTAGTAAAAAACAAGACGACGAATGAGCTTGAAAATATTGCTAAACATATCGGTTCGTCAATAAAGGATATGTTTATTGAAGTTGATAAACGTACAACGAATACAACAGTCAGCATTGCTGTTGTCAAGATTGAAAAAAATCCTGTAGAGCCTGTCATCATATTAGAACGCGCCATGGATGCTATCAGCCAAATCATGGTAGAGACTTCTAACAGTGGTGGATCTTACCGTATATATGACCCAAGCGAACATGCCAATAGCGATGATCATGCACTTGCTGAGTCATTAGTGGATGCCATTACTAATAACCGTTTTGATCTATCATTTCAGCCAATATACGACATCAACAACGATCGTAGCGACTTCTTTGAAGTGTATCTACGGTTACCGCTGTCAGATGCTGACAATACGGTATTAACTCCTGATCAATTTATGGCGGTGGCTAAAAAACATCAACTGTTAGAAAAGATCGATCGATGGGTGCTTATCAATGCTTGTAAGAAAATTAATGACGTCCGTAAAGTTCATCCTGAAGCCAAATTGTTAGTACAATTAACTAATGCTTCATTGGTTGATAAAAAACTGCCGATAGTGGCCAGTCAATTGATAAAAGCGGTAGGCGGCACAGCTGGTGTATTGACACTCCAGTTCAATGAAATAGACATCTCTGATCACTTAACCGTCGCCAAATCTCAATTTTCCGCACTCAGCGATGTTAGCTGTCAACTAGGTATTAATAATTTTGGCTCTTCTGTTAAATCTATTGAAATTGCCAATTTTGTCCAGCCTGATATGGTACGCTTGGCGCGCAGTTATATTCAAGATATTGGTGCAGCAGAAAATCTAGAAACGGTTAAATCTCTTATTGCGCGTACTAATGACATAAAGGTCGATGTGCTTATGCCTTATATCGAAGATGCAGCAACGATGTCAGTCGCTTGGAGTGTGGGGGCGCGCTATTTGCAAGGGTATTATTTAGAAGAGCCTAGTAGCACGATAAAGGTAGCGAGTTAAAAGGCCAATACATCATATCGTTTATGTCATGGCGATGATATTCCTCAACCAAAGATTGCTAAAAATGTCCCTTATTAGTAGATATCAAATGAGCAGCCTTTTGGCTGCTGTTCTGTTGCTCACAGCTTGTGAGAAAACACCACCTGACCACCGCGCTCCTGTGATTCTGCCCTTATATACCGACGGGGATGCGGACAACGGCTCAATAATTTATAAAGATGCTTGCGGTCAATGCCATCAACGTAATGCAGGTCTGAATAAAAAAGGCCCACAATTAATGAATATATATGGTGCGCCGGCTGCCGAGTTAAAAGACTATACCTACAGCAAAGGGTTAGAAGATTCAGGTTGGGTATGGGATGCAGAGACACTCGATCCATACATTGCAGATGCACAAAAAGCCATGCCAGACTCCAAAATGCTGTCTGACCCGATGCCAAATGCGAAAGAGCGTGCTGATATCATTGCTTATTTATCTACGCTACGCGCCGCTGTACCGACTGTTACAGATGATGTGGACTGACTTATCATCGTTATGATCTAAAAAATGAGCCAATAACCTACTATGACCCATGCAGCTAACGATATATCATTATCTACCTCTCAGAGAACAGCGAATCCGCTCAGCCAGCCCATACCTAGTACGGCTGATTTTCAACGCAATCAGCAGAAAATTGCACAGCTGTTAGCGCAATTAAATCAGATTGTATTGGATAAGCCGCAAGCAGTTAGGCTAGCACTCAGTTGTATCTTGGCAGGCGGTCATTTGTTATTGCAGGACTTGCCTGGTATGGGTAAGACGACTTTGGCACAGGGCTTGGCGCAGTTGTTAGGTTTGAGCTTTAGCCGAGTGCAATTTACCAATGATATGTTGCCTGCTGATATTTTAGGTATGAGCATCTACGACCAAAACAAACAGCAATTTGAGTTTCGTCCGGGACCTATCTTTACTCAGTTATTACTTGCTGATGAAATCAACCGTTCCAGTCCTAAAACGCAGAGTGCGCTACTTGAAGCGATGGAAGAACGACAAGTCACGCAAGATGGCCAGACTTATCCTTTGCCGCAACCGTTCTTTGTCATTGCCACCCAAAATCCATTGCAACAAGCAGGTGTCTATCCGCTCCCAGAGTCGCAGTTAGACAGATTTTTATTATGCTTATCATTGGGTTATCCATCGCCTGCCGCAGAGCGTGAGCTGCTAAAAGGTAAAGACCGTCGCGAGCTACTCAAAGACTTGAATACGGTACTTGATACTGAAGCTGTACTACTGGCTCAGCACGCTGTCAGGCAAGTTTATGTAGCAGATACAGTACTGGATTATTTGCAGCGACTGGTTGCAAAAACCCGTGCAAGCCAAGAGTATCATGGCTTATCACCTCGCGGTGTGTTGTCGCTACAACGTGCTGCCCAAGCGCATGCCTATGTATCGGGATATATGGAAGTGACCCCTGAAGATATCCAAGCGGTGTTTGCTGCGGTCACTGATCATCGCCTCGGTCAGCGTTTCGTACCCGCGCATGTGACTGGTGGACAAGCGACAAAAACCATCGCCCAACGCATCCTAGCAGAAGTGTCAGTCGTCGCTTAGCGGCTGATATGCTGTTTGACCTATTGATTAACTGCTCGGTGAAACATAGTACTACACATAGTCAAATCTATATAACTTAGAAAAAATATCAAAGTCACTCAGTTCACTATTTACGGTATTTTCACCCGCTTTTCTTGTATTCGAATTGTCCTGAATCAACTATATCGTTCTATTCGTGAGTTTGCTTGTCAGTCAGGTATAAATACAAATGATGACAACATTGTCAATCAGATGGTAATCATAGGGTAGTCATGAGCTTGTTACCAAAGGCCTTAACCGCACCAATAAAATCAGCTCTGAGCCACTGGTTTGCCGCGCGCGCACCTAAGAGTGATAGTGCTACGCTTAATTTGCGTAATGTCTATATTTTCTTTAGTCGTGAAGGAATGCTATTCGCCGTATTGTTAGTGATTACCTTTATCGCGGGTATCAATTATGGCAACAATCTGGTGCTCGGTTTGTGCTTTTATCTGGTTAGTGTTTGGCTAATTAGTTTTCATGTTACTTTTACTCATATATCTGGTCTGCAAGTGCGTCTGTTAGAAGTCACTATGACAGAAGCTGGCTTGCCTGTTTGGATTACGCTACAGTTGAATAGTGATAGTCGCCAACCACGGCGTCAGTTGCTATTTGAATTTGAGCAGATAGCTAATAAGAAAACCAAAAATGGCACTAATGCACCACACTCAGTACTCATTACACGGCTACAAGGCGAGCAAGGCATTCGACTGCCTGTCCAGACTTACAACCGTGGTCAACTTGAACTACCGCGGTTAAAAATAAAAACAGTTTATCCTCTAGGTATCATGCGTGCATGGTCTTACGTCTATTTTGCGCGTACAGCTTGGGTATATCCAAAACCTGAAGTATTTGATTGGCAAGCAAAATATGCAATCGCAAGCTTAGAGGATTTACCAACAGGTGGGCAGTATAGACAGGGTCAGGACGACTTTGAGCGATTAGACAACTATATCGAGGGTGAGTCATTGGCCCGAGTCTCTTGGGGGCATGTAGCGCGGGGACAAGGCATGCTGACCAAGCACTTCGCTGATCCGGTCGGTCATGAGCAAACGCTTGATTATGCAGATATGCCAGCTGCACATCACGAGCAAAAACTTGCACAATTGGCTTATGGCGCATTGACGCTAGGTCAGCTAGGTGTGCCGTTTCAAATGCGTTTACCTAGTGATACTCCTGCTACTACGGAGATGGGTAACGGAGAATCCTTTGCGCAAGCATGCTTGCTAAGGCTTGCGAAAGCACCATGACCAATTCTAAACGCTTATCTTCTGCTGATGTTGATACACTGTCCACAGAGTATTCTGCGCTCGATGCTACAAAAACGGCAAGCTTTGAGCAGTTGGCTTTGGGTCAAAAAGTCACGTTTCAACCTGAGCGAAATGACGCTAAATGGTATCGTAAGTTATTTGCACTGCCAGCTTATTATTGGGTATTAATTGCCCAAGTCGTCGTTGTGTTACCGCATGCCGCACATTTACCATTATGGCTGATAGGATTTGCCGCCGTCAGTATCGCCGCTCAATTACCTCATATCAAAGCTAAATTCAAAAAACTATCGCACCTAAAGCGTATTTATCAAAGTATGCAAATGCTAGGATTTTTGTTGGGGCTATTAGGTCTATGGCTAACCTACAATACAGCATTTGGACTTGATATGGGTGTGGCATTTTTGGTGCTATGCCTAGTTAGTAAGCTATGGGAGCTATATAAGCGCCGCGATGCCTATGTGGTTTTGAATCTATCATTGTTTGTGCTTGCGGCATTATTTTTGATGGATCAAGGTTTACTGACTACTTTAGAAGTGATCGTTGGCGCAATCATTGTATTGCTAGCATTTATTGCGCTTAATGATGATAGCAATGCTAACGGTGATGGACGCTTGCGTACATTGGGCGTGTTAGGGGTTGGTGCATTGCCATTATTGGTGGTGCTATTTTTGTTTTTTCCGAGACTGCCACCGCTGTGGTCCGTACAGCTCTCAGGTCAGCAAGCCGTTACAGGTGTGTCTGATAGCATGTCTCCTGGTGATTTTGCCAATTTAGGACAGTCGACTGAGCTGGCCTTTCGCGTAGAGTTTGCTAATGAGCGTCCACCGCAACAGCAGTTGTATTGGCGCGGTTTGGTATTTAGTGATTTCGATGGTGTCACATGGCGTCCGGCCCCTCAGAAGGCTCAATGGTCGTCGAGATTGCAAGCACCTGCATGGATTCAGAATGCCTTTGCTACTGTACCTGATGAATCAAGAGCGGCACCTGTCAATTACAAGGTTATCTTAGAACCCACTCAGCAAAACTGGCTATTTGGTCTTGATTATCCGTTTTCTGAACAGCCAGATATCAATACTACCTCTGAATTTACCTTGTCAAAGGATAAACCTGTTACGCAGCAGCTTCGCTATGATGTGTTGCAGTTTGCACAGATGCGTATTGATCCAGTTCTAACAGAGGCATCAAGACGTGAAAATCTTGCCTTGCCTAATGAAGGTAACCCTCAATCGCGCGCGCTTGCTAAGCAGTTATTTGAGCAGTCAGGTTCAGACCCTGTGCGCTACATCGCTGCTATTGAGCAATGGATCAATCGGACAGAGTTTCGCTATACGTTGTCGCCACCACGGCTCAATACCAATCGGATTGACGAATTTTTATTTGAAACCAAAGCAGGGTTCTGTGAGCATTACTCGTCAAGCTTTACCTTTATGCTACGCGCTGTTGGTATTCCTGCACGAGTAGTAGCGGGCTATCAAGGCGGTGAGCCAAGTCGTAATGGTAACGTATGGGAAGTGCGGCAAATGGATGCACACGCATGGACTGAGGTTTGGCTTGAGGGCCAAGGCTGGGTACGTGTGGATCCGACAGCCTTTGTGGCGCCTGAGCGAGTAGAGCAAGGCATGAATACGATGACCGAGCAGCAAGGGGCAGCTATGTTTGGCAATGGTGCCAGTGCACAAATCAGCTATCAGCAGTATCAGATGCTACAAATGCTACGCCGACTATCAGACCAAGCGAGCTACTACTGGCAAAAAGACGTAGTTGGCTATGACCAAGACAAACAGGCAGACTCATTACTCAAATGGTTCAATATTAGCTCAATCATGCAGCAAGTCGTTTGGTTAGCCACCAGTGCGGTTTCCGTTATGGCTATCTTAGTATTTGTCATTTGGTATCGCCGCCGCAAACGTTGGCATCCAGCAGACTTACCTCTTGCTCAGCTCTCAAAACGTGTTGCCAAACATGATAAATTATTAGCTCGCAATGATAACGAAGGGCAGCTAGCTTGGCTGGAACGTTTGGCATCGGCTACTGATAGCCGTCAGGGTGACAATGCTCATTCTGCTACGAGTCAGCTAACAGATAGTAGTGACCCAATCGTTATTCAGACAAAGCTTATTGAAATTAGACAAAACTACCGTCAGTTACGCTACGGACGACTGAGTACATTTGATAGCAGTCATAGCGAGTATCAAGAACGACTCAAACAACTTAAAAAAGATGTGCGCGCATTGTTATAAAGGTTTTTGGTGATAGTGCTATTAAGTTGCTTTGATGATAGTGCTGTTGAGGTATTTTGAACTGACGATAAGTTAGATAAGCGAATTAGTGAATAAGTAGAGAGGCGGTTATATGGCGATATATGTAGATTTTGTGCAGATAAAATTCAAAGGCCATAAGTGGTGTCATATGCTGGCGGATAGCTTGCAAGAGCTACATGATTTTGCGGCATTTATTGATGTGGATGCGCGTCTATTTCATCGTAACGCCAGCTATCCTCATTATGATATCACGGTTCAAATGCGTGAAATCGCTATTGCACAAGGCGCTATTCCTGCAGATAGAAAAAAGATTATCGAGTGCGCAAAGAAATTAAAAGTAGAGTTGAATGACCAGATAGAGCAATCTAGTCATTCTTGACATGAAAGCTTTTTAAGTAAATAAGTAATACTTCCGTAGCACATTTCACTTATTTACTCGAATGTATATTTATTCAACTATATCGATCGCATTATTTTGCTATTGCTGCAGTACTGATAGCGTTAAGTGCTTTTGAGATATTAGCAATCTCAGTATCGCAACCTTTGATATTGTGGCGTGTCTTGAGGTAGTCAGGGTTGTTGTATGACAGCCATACTTTTTTATCAGCATCTTCGCTAATTAGGATTTTCTGCGGCAAATCAATGGCAACGGTTTGCTGACAGTTCATTAATGGCGTACCTGCCTTAGGGTTGCCAAACATAACGACTTGCGTTGGTCTCAATGATAAGTCGACACTCTGTGCATTTTTCTGATGATCGACTCGTGCAAATACTTTCATACCCTTGCTTTCGATAACTGAAACCAGTTTGTCTGCGGTATCTTGAACGGAGTGATTGCTCTGTAAAGTTACCAAGCCTTTTTCGGCATTGATAGAGGTTGTGGTGTCTGTCATAGCACCAGTGCTATTGGTTTTATCCAGCAGCGTATCGATACTGGCACAAGAAGAAACGGCCACTGCCAGCGCAGCGATAGAGACGATTTTAATCATAATGATACCTATAAGTTGTCTGTAGTATGGTCAGTCCTAACTATAATGAGCAACATCGAATATTCATTGTGCGTAATCAGGTTTGTGATTGCAATACGTCTTAACAGAACGTTAAACCAAATGTTCTGCCAAATAATCTACGAGCAGCCTAATCTTTGGTGATAAATGACGGTTGTGCGGATAAATAGCCCAAATGCTTTCTTCGGGCTCTCTATAATCGTCAAGTAAACTGACCAACTCGCCGAACGCTAAATACTTTTGTACATAATAATCAGGAAGCTGTACGATACCCAGACCTTTTAGCGCAGCATCGACCAGACTATAGCCGCTGTTATATTGCACCGTACCAGAGACACGCAGGTTCCTTTCTACGCTCGTTTGTTGGTTGTTCGTCTTACCATGAGCATCGCTATTCTCTTGTACTTTAGTGGTATCTATAAAGTGCCAATAGTCACGAGTACCCAATAGGCAATTATGTTGACTTAAATCACTCAGTTGGTGTGGTATACCGTGTTTTTTTAGATAAGAGGGCGCAGCGCAGACAAAGTTAGTACGCAGGCTAAGTCTCTTTGCCATCATCGTCGAGTCATGCAATTTGCCAATACGAATCGCCAAATCATAACCCCCTTCAATCAAGTCAATTTTCTGATTACTCAAAAAGGCAGTCACTTCGATATCGTGATACTGCATCATAAAATCATTGATGAGTGGTAATAACTGCTGCTCACCATAAGTAACGGGCGCTGTTAGTTTTATTCTACCTTGGGGCTTTGATTGTAAGTTGCTTACGGCTTGCTCAGCGGCATCCAAGCCGTCGAGTACACTGCGGCAATGCTGATAGAACACACGGCCTTCTTCGGTTAATGAGACCTTACGCGTGGTTCGATATAGCAGCTTTATATTTAAGCGTTTCTCTAAAGCGCTGATCTGACGGCTGACTTGTGCGGTCGAGATACCCAGCTCTTTTGCACCACGTGTAAAGCTCTCATATTCTGCGACATACACAAACTCACTAATCCCTTCCCAGCGCATGATTATTACCAATATGTAAAAGATATTTGCAAATATAGCATATTGTTATCCGCTCAGAAATAAATATAATGGTTAGTATCAATGTAAACAGATGGTGTTTTACTGTCATCGATGCTTGCCTATAGAGGGCAGGCAAGATAAGCTCAGTCTATCTTTATTTGTTTTAACTATAGATATAGTAAACGCCAAAATCCATAAGATGCGCTAGCAAACTTTCAAAACTGCTTGTACTTATAGCAAAACTGTTATGTCATTACCCATAAAAAACAATTAATCAAAAAGAGAGATTCTTATGTCTGATAAATTTATTAAATCAAAAGCCGCCATCGCGTGGGGTCCAAAGCAGCCACTATCTATCGAAGAAGTGGACGTCATGCTGCCACGCAAAGGCGAAGTATTGGTCAAAATCGTCGCCAGTGGTGTCTGTCATACCGATGCTTTTACCTTATCTGGTGAAGACCCAGAAGGCGTGTTCCCTGTGATCTTGGGTCATGAAGGTGGCGGTATCGTTGAACAAGTTGGCGAAGGCGTGACCAGCGTTCAGGTCGGCGATCATGTCATTCCGTTATACACGGCAGAATGCGGCGTTTGTAAAATGTGCCGCTCAGGAAAAACCAATCTTTGCTCGGCAGTACGCGAGACTCAAGGTAAGGGTTTGATGCCAGATGGCACTACACGTTTTTATAAAGACGGCGAGCCTATCTATCATTATATGGGTTGCTCAACGTTTTCTGAATATACTGTGCTACCAGAGATTTCTCTAGCCAAAGTCAATAAAGAGGCCCCACTAGAAGAAGTTTGCTTGCTTGGTTGCGGTGTGACCACGGGCATGGGCGCGGTCATGAATACAGCAAAAGTTGAAGAGGGCGCTACCGTTGCTATCTTTGGTCTAGGCGGCATTGGACTATCCGCAGTGATTGGTGCTGCGATGGCAAAAGCCAGCCGTATCATTGTCATCGATATCAATGAAAGCAAGTTTGAGTTAGCTAAAAAACTAGGCGCAACCGATTGTATCAATCCGAAAGATTATGACAAACCGATTCAAGAAGTGATCGTTGAGCTAACCGATGGCGGTGTTGATTATTCTTTTGAATGTATCGGTAATGTCGATGTTATGCGTTCAGCGCTAGAGTGCTGCCACAAAGGTTGGGGCGAGTCAGTCATCATCGGTGTCGCTGGTGCTGGACAAGAAATCTCAACCCGTCCATTCCAGTTAGTGACTGGTCGAGTCTGGAAAGGCTCCGCATTTGGTGGGGTAAAAGGTCGCACAGAGCTACCAGGTTATGTCGAGCGTTATCTAGCGGGTGAGATTCCTTTACAAGACTTCATCACTCATACGATGCCGATAGAAGACGTCAACGAAGCGTTTGACTTGATGCACAAAGGCGAAAGTATCCGTACGGTTGTACATTTCTCAGAGTAATTAATGACAGCAGCAACGAGGTTATTGTCTTAGAAATACTTTATTAAAAACAAAAAGGCTGCTTCAATATTGAGGCAGCCTTTTTTTAATGTTATTTGCAGACATAGCTTAAAGGTTAAATGTATCAAGCACTTTTTTTGCTAATGATTAGATCCGCTAGTGTCGATAAATCTGATGCGGTCAAATCAGGAACTGGTACATTAGGCGCGTTAAGCATCGCATTATAGGGACGGGTCAAAAATGCACCGCGACAACCAGCCGCTTGTGCGCCTATAGTATCCCAGAGGTGACAGGCAACAAGACATAAGTCTGACGTATCAACAGCTAGCGTATCAGCCACCAATTGGTAAGTATCAGGTGCTGGCTTGAACTTGCCAACAGTCTCAATACTAAAGTGCTGCTCAAAGTACTGACTGAGGCCTGCTTTTTCTAATGGCGTTGGAGACGCACTGCTTGCTGAATTGGTCAGCGTGACCAGTCGAAACCCTGCATCACGCAAACAAGTCAGTGCTGGCGCTGCATCAGGATGAGCAGGCAACGCACTCATTCTTTCTTTGAACTCATTGATATCGGCGTCTGTCAAAGTCACTTGTCTGATATCAGCAACCATTTGCAATGCACCAACCCCGAGCTCGCCAAAAGGCGTATAGAGGCCGGACAATGTCATAGTTTGCGAGTACAGTACCAGCTGAGCGAACCATTCTCGCAGCACTCTTTGTTTGCCAAATACACGGGTGAATAAAGGCGTTAGCGTGTCGATATCGAGCAATGTTTCATTGACGTCGAACACAATAATCGAGGGAAAGCGTTCAGAAGACATAAAGTATCCTTTTATAGAATGACATTTTTATAACGTCAGGTGGTTTACTCAGTCATGTTCATGTTGGCCAATTGCTCTAAGATACTGACATAGTTCTCGACCCCTTGAGCGCCGCTGACCAGATGACGCTCATTAAAGATAATCGCTGGTACACTTTGGATGCCTTGCTGTTGCCAATGCTGCTCTTCTGCTCGTACTTCTTTCACAAAGAATTGACCTTCCAACACTGCCAATGCTTCACTACGATCAAGCCCAGTCTCTGCTGCAATATCGGCAAGCACATTGATATCTGAGATATCTCTGTTATTGGTGAAATGCGCAGCAAACAAGGCTTGCTTTAATTCATGCATAAGGCCTTGCTGATCAGCGAAATGTAGCAGCTGATGCAAGTTAAAGGTGTTGTGCATGCGTGTGTCATCATTGAAGTTAAATTCAAAGCCAACTTCCTGTCCAGCTTCAGTCATTCTGACTCGGCTAGCATCTGACTCTTGCTTGGTAGAGCCGTACTTCTCGATGATGTGCTCACGTAGGTTTTGACCTTCGCTTGGCATATTTGGGTTTAGCTCAAACGGATGCCAGTGGATAGTGTGAGCAGTATTGGTTTGCTCAAGCGCTGCTGCCAATTGGCGATAGCCGATAACGCACCAAGGGCAGACGACGTCTGAGACGATATCTATTCGAAGTGGTTTTTCTGATGTGCTCATATTTCCTCGCGGGTATTATTATGTATGTTTTATTTGAGATGTATAGATAGAGGCATATCAGTTGGAATCAAGCAGATATACCTAGTTATCAGACAACTATAACTAGTTACCATATATCAAGTCAGTTCATACTAAGAGAATGGCTAAGTGATTACAATGTAGTCTGCGCAGTCGACGTCGCCAATTCGGTAGCGTAATTGTAACCATTACTAATAAGAAAGTAGGCGTTTTTGCAATACGCTGACTCAGTCATAACAAAACCTACGAATACTTAACCAAGCAAGCATGGTCATAAAATAGCTTTTTATTTAAAGTGACTTCGTTGAAATGATAATGTTGAAATGGCAATCGAAAAAGAAAAACTCTAAGCAAAAATAAAAAATTAATATCAATAATGGAGTCACAGATGAAAAATATCACTGAAGCAATGAACTGGCGCTATAGTACAAAAGAATTTGATACCAATAAGAAAATCTCAGCAGAAGACTTCCAAAGTCTAAAGGATATTTTGCGCCTCAGTCCTTCGAGTACCAACATTCAGCCTTGGCATTTTGTCATTGCCGATGATGAAGCTGGTAAAGCCCGAATCGTAAAAGGCACTGAGGGCATGTATGAGTTCAACAATGCCAAAGTAAAAGGTGCCTCGCACGTTATTGTATTCTGTAGCCGTGTCTATGCAGATGATGAGTTTTTGGATGACATCTTAGAAAAAGAAGATGCAGATGGACGTTTCGCAGAGCCAAAATTTAAAGAGCAAATGCATCAGACGCGTAAAATGTTTTTAGACATTCGTCGTTATGAGCAAAAGGACGAGCCACATTGGTTGATAGAGCAATTGTATCTCAATATGGGTGCTCTACTACTAGGAGCGGCTACCCTAGGTATTGATGCGGTGCCGATGGAAGGGGCGGATTTGAAAACGCTCGATGAAGAGTTTGATTTACGTAGCAAGGGCTACACCGCTGTGGCGGTCGTTTCGCTTGGTTATCGTAGTAAAGATGACTTTAACGCTGAGCTGCCAAAATCACGCTTTGATGAAGAAACGATTATCACGAAAGCCTAGCCAGTTATTATCTAAGCAAAGAACATTTTTGGTAGACAGATCTACTAAATACTATACGTAAAAAGTCTATCTAAGAGCCTCGTAAACTGACCGTTTATGGGGCTTTTTTTAGCCAGATTTCCTTTGAAACAACGTTAAAAAATGATGATAAACAATATACCACCTATTAGCAGCGTTAACATTTCGACACTATCGCAGATTAGAAACTACACTGGAATCCCTACAAAGTAAAAACAAAACAACTGTTTTCATACGTCATAATAAATTTATTGACGCTGTCATTTTGAAGCGTATTTCACCATTTTATTATATTCATCCGCCAGCGAGAAGCCAGCATGTCTACCTTGACGTTAACAATCAATAAGCAGGATTATCAGCTCGAGAATCTTGACGCCCGTACGACACTGCTCGACGTCTGTCGTCAACATTTACAAATTACTGGACCCAAAAAAGGCTGCGACCACGGCCAATGCGGCGCTTGTACCATGCTCATCAATGGTCGCCGAGTCAACTCTTGTCTCACACTTGCTATCATGCATGATGGTGATGAGATTACGACCATCGAAGGCATCGGTATGCCGGATTCACTATCGGCGCTGCAACAAGCCTTTAAAGATAACGATGCCTTTCAGTGCGGATATTGCACCCCAGGTCAAATTTGTTCAGCGACTGCCTTAATAGAAGAAGTAAAACAAAATTGGCCAAGCCATGTGAGCACAGACTTACAACATCCTGATAGCCTTCTGGTACAAGAAATCGCTGAGCGCATGAGTGGTAATGTCTGTCGCTGCTCCGCTTATCCCAATATCATCAAAGCCATCTCACAAGTACTTGAAAATGAGATGTCAGAGTCTGCTGCCCAGACCAATGACACCTCTACACAAAATTCAAGCGTAACAGGTATTTGGTCACCGCCGTCAAGCGAGGCTCAGTTCCATAAAGCCTCAGCGAATAACAAAACAATAACAGGCAAGGCAGGAGACCACTCATGAAACGTTTTGAATATAGCCGCGCTGATGCACCTAAGCAAGCCGCAACCTCTGCTAGCGGCAAAGACGCTTCTTTTATCGCAGGTGGTACCAACTTATTAGACTTGATGAAATTGGAGATTGAAACCCCAATCAAACTGGTCGATATCACTCGTTTAGAATTAGAGCAAGTAGAAACGACTGCCGATGGTGGTTTACGTATTGGTACGCTTGTGACCAATAGCGATTTGGCCGCGCATCCTGAGGTGATTGCAAACTATCCAGTATTGTCCCGAGCTATCTTGGCAGGAGCGACTGGTCAGCTACGTAACAGAGCGACAACGGGCGGCAACTTTTTACAGCGTACTCGTTGCTATTATTTTTATCAAACAGACAGCGCTTGTAATAAACGTGAACCGGGCACAGGATGTCCTGCTATCAACGGGGAGAACCGTACCCTAGCTGTCTTAGGTACCAGTGATTCATGTATTGCTCAGCACCCATCCGATATGGCAGTGGCAATGCGCTTACTGGATGCCACGATAGAGACAGTTAAAGCAGATGGCTCGACTCGCGCTATCGATGTCAAAGATTTTTATTGTTTGCCAAAAGACACGCCGCATATCGAAAATGTGCTAGAAGCAGGCGAGCTGATTACTCATGTTGTATTACCTGCCCCTATTAAGGGCATGCATACCTATGACAAAGTGCGTGATCGCGCTTCTTACGCGTTTGCGCTCGTGTCCTGTGCCGCAGTCATCGATGCTGACGACAATGGCAACCTAAAGACAGTACGATTGGCGTTCGGTGGCATCGGTACCAAGCCATGGCGTAATGAAGAGGTTGAGGCACTATTAACGGATACCGATGGCAATAGCGACGTTATCACGCAGGCCGCTGATCTATTATTGCATGATGCCAAAGGTAATGGTCAGAACGACTTTAAAATACCGTTGACGCGTCGCCTACTAAAACAAGTTATTCAGCGCGCATTAGCGGGCGAGGGAGCATAATCATGGCACTATTAGAATCAATCACCCAGTCAGAACCAACCAAAAAACTGACCATGGATGAGCCTGTTGAAACGCTATTTAGCACAACGGCAAGCAAGCTAGTTGGTAAGCCAATCAACCGTGTTGATGGTTCCCTAAAGGTTAGCGGTCAAGCGCCTTACAGTGCCGAAATCCACTTAGACAATAAAGCGTACGGTGTCTTGGTCGGTGCGACCATTGCTAAAGGTCAAGTTGAGAGTATCGATAGTAGTTCTTTAGACGGCATTCCTAATATTATTAAAGTCGTGACCGATCCTGAGCACTTTTTGCGTAACTCTCAACAAGGGACAAAAACTAAAGCACCCAAGCAAGGGGTTAGCGAGATTTTTTATCATGGTCAGCCTATTGCTGTCGTGGTTGCTGAGACTTTTGAGGCGGCAAGAGAAGGCGCTAAAGCGCTGAAAGTGACTTATAAGGATGAGACTGACCAAGCGGCACTGAACTTTACTCAAGAGCTCTCTAACGCACATGCGGTAGATGAAGAAAAAGGCTCTGATAAAAATAATGTCCAAGGCGATCCAGACCAAGGCTTAGCTGATGCGGCAGTGACCGTTGATCGCTTTTATCATACCTCAAGTCAAAGCAACTCTCCGATGGAGCCCCATACAACGTTGGCTCATTGGGAAGGCGATAAGCTCGTTCTGTATACTTCCAATCAGATGATCGCTTCTTGCAAACAGCAAGTCATGGATGCTCTGGACCTAAATAAAGATCAAGTACAACTGATCGCACACTATGTGGGTGGTGGGTTCGGTAGTAAGCTCGGTATTGCTCCTGAATCTATTGCAGCGGCGATTGCTGCGAAAGATCTGGGTCGTCCTGTGCTAATCACTATGACGCGTTCACAAGTGATGGAAGCAACGGTCAGACGCTCAAACACGCGTCAGCGTATCGCTATTGGTTGTAATAAAGAAGGTATTATCAACACATTTATTCATGATACTACGACCAGTAATTTGCCAGGAGAAGCTTTTTTTGAGCCGACGGCATTATCTACCCATTATCTATACCGTGGTGAAAACCGCCGTGTACATTATCAGATGGTAGATATGAATCAAGTATTATCAGGCTCGATGCGTGCGCCGGGTGAGGCGGTGGGTTTGATTGCGGTTGAATGTGCCATGGACGAGCTAGCCTCACAGCTGGACATTGATCCAATCGAGCTGCGCCGCCGTAATGAGCCTGAAGAGGACCCTACCGAAGAGATTCCTTTCTCCACCCGTCAGCTAGTCGCTTGTATGGAGAAGGGCGCTGAACAGTTTGGTTGGGATAAGCATAATCCCAAGCCTGCCAGTCAATTAGAAGGTGACTGGTGGATAGGTACAGGCATGGCGGCGGCTGCCCGTGGTAACCAATTACAGCCATCTGAAGCACGTGCAACCCTACAGGTAGATGAGTCAAAAGCACTTGGTATCAAAGCAGTTATCGAGACAGACATGACAGACATCGGTACAGGGTCTTATACGGTGTTTTCTCAGGTAGCGGCAGACCTGTTAGGACTGCCTATCGACCATGTTGAGATGAAACTAGGCGATAGTGCCTTACCACCTGCATCAGGTTCTGGTGGTAGTTGGGGCGCAGCAAGTGCAGGTAGTAGTATCTACCTCGCTTGTGAGCAGCTGCGTGAGATGCTAGCAGCAAAAGTCGGCCTGTATTCTGATACGATTCAGTTAGATAATGGTCAAATTAAGCAAGTAGGTAAGCACGATCTGACTGCAGTAGAGGCAGCCAAAGAGAACGGTCAAGCGTTCGCTGATAGTACTATTGATAAAATATCAAAAACTACAGGAGTTTCATTTTCAGAGAATGTATTAGAAGAACAGTCAGAATCAGAGAAGTATAATTTTGACAATATAGAATCATATGCGCTTGCTGACGTGATCGCAGGCTACGAGGAGCAAAAAGTCAGTGCCAAAGGACAGATAAAGCCAGGTAAAAATGGTAAAAAGTATCGTCAGTCTTCTTTTGGTGCAAACTTTGCTGAAGTAGCTGTGCATAAAGTTACTGGTGAGATTCGAGTAAAACGCATGACAGGCGCATTTGCTGCAGGTCGTATTCTTAACCATAAAACAGCGACTTCGCAATGCTATGGTGGCATGGTATTCGGTATTGGCTCAGCGTTGATGGAAGAGGTCATCCACGATAAACGTGACGGTCGCCTATGTAACCATGATCTCGCTGAATATCATGTGCCAGTCAATGCCGATGTACCACAGTTAGATGTGATATTGGTAGAAGAGGATGATCCTTATACCAACCCAATGCATATCAAAGGTATTGGTGAGACGGCTATTGCCGGTGCTGCTGCCGCGATTGCTAACGCTGTATACAATGCCGTCGGCGTACGTGTTTATGATTTTCCGATTACGCTTGATAAGCTGCTTTATGAGATGCCAGAGTAAATTTTTAAGCCATATGTACGACAGGAACCCGCTTAATGAGCGGGTTTTTATAACTCAATCAGCAGTATATTTCGTCATTATCAAGAAAATAACTACCAAATAAGAGGCGTTATGAATCAGGTCGCTGACATTCTTAAGCTGGCAATCAAAGCTAAGCAACAGGGTATTGATGCTGTATTGGCAACGGTCGTACGTACTGAAGGCTCAGCATATCGCCGTGCTGGCGCGATGATGCTTATCTGTGAGGATGGTCGCTCAGTTGGGATGATTAGTGGTGGTTGCTTGGAGCCGCATATTATCAAACGTGCCTTTTGGCTTACTCGTAACGGTGCCAATGTGCAAGTCTATCAGACGGGTGATGACATTCACTATGCTGACGATGGCCAAGCGCAAGCAGATGTGAAGCGAACTAACTCTAATATATATGATGGATCGGATAACGGTTTAGATGAAGCGGACTTTGATGAGCTAAACTTTGGATTGGGCTGTAATGGGCGAGTACATGTATTGTTTGAGCGACTAACGACAGCAACACCATTGTTAGAGACAATCCGTGATGTTCGACGTGCTCAGCAGCCGATTTCTGTAGCGACTTTAATTCGTGTTAATGACTATCAGCATCAAGATTCTATAACGCAAAACAGTGATAAATTGCAAATCGGGATGCGGATTAATTTAGATGAACATCGCAACTTGGGAAGTATTTCTGCACAAGGGAAAACAACGTTTTCAAGCATACTTGCCAATACCGTAGAAGAGTTAGCAGAATATAAGCTGTCTGATAAAAATGCCGAATATGTGACGGTGGAAAACGGCAAGGTAACAACAGAGTGGCTCGTGCAACGCCTGCAACCACAATTGCGTCTATTGATTTGCGGGGCAGGTAACGACGTGATGCCACTGGTGACCATGGCCAAACTACAAGACTGGTATGTGACAGTTATAGATAGCCGCGCGCAATATGCAACTCGTATGCGGTTTCCTCAAGCGGATGTTGTGATGTCGCTATCTTTAGGTGACAGTGAGACTTTGCTTGAGCTTAGTAACAACGCAGCAGTTGCTTTGATGTCACACAGCTTGAGTCAAGATCGCGCTCGCTTAGCAATACTGCTTAAGCATTCAGACAATTATAAATACTTAGGGCAATTAGGGCCGCGCTATCGGACCGAACGCTTGATTAATGAAATCAGCATAAACCTTAGCAATCCTACTATGTTAGAAGCGGGCATTCATAAACTGCATTATCCGATTGGTTATAAGCTGGGCGGAGATGGCCCTGAGGCACTCGCACTCGGTATCATGGCAGAGATTAATGCGGTCATGTACAATCAAGACGCTCCAGTAAATGGTTCACATAGTAATCTCTCAAATATCACAGCGATGAGTAGTGATATGGATGCCAATACTGTCCAGAGTGGCGTATGAGTAAGCGTGTATTTACAGAAGGTACTGAACATATAGAAAGTACTGAACAGCATAGCCAAAACCATGCGGTCATTATCTTAGCAAGTGGTCTCAGTCAGCGCCTTGGCCAACCCAAGCAGCTACTCGTTAAGAATGGCGAGCCGTTGATTACTGATATGACTCGACTGGCAACAACTACCAATCCGCAAGTTATTGTCATTGTCATTCCTGATAATCATTGTTTGATTGCTAGTACGATGACAGAGTTGGCCAATCAATATCCAACGGTTCAGATAGTGGTGAACTCACAAGCTGATACTGGTATGGCACATAGTTTGAGTCTGGGTATTGAGACAATTGTTGCTCTTGAAACGACTTCAATTGATCGAGTGCTCATCATGGGAGTCGATCAAGTATTGTTAGATGAGCCACATCTAACAGCTTTGCTAGCGGGCAAGCAGACGGTAGTGGCCAGTCGCTATCACAGTTGGCAACGTTTAGAAAAACATCAAAATCGAGATGAAAAGGTATCTGATATTATAGGTCTACCTTTAGCAATTAACTATAAACTGCTGAGACAGTGGCAGCCAGAATTGATAGGAGATAAAGGGTTTCGTCACTTAATTAGAGAATTGTCCGCTGATCAAATAGGTGAGATTGATAATGACCAACTTAGCTACGATATTGATACGCCCGAGCAGCTAGCATTTGCTAGAAAACTGGGTTGGCTTGATAGCTAGCATGATTAATTTAATTTATTTTGAACAGTATTCCTTCTGAACAATAAAATGCGAGAGAATAAAATTATAAATACGATAGAAACCGAACGACTGTACCTACGACAGTGGCAAGCGAGCGATTTTGCGCCATTCGCTGAGATGAATGCAAATCCTGAAGTAATGGAATACTTTCCCAAGTTATTAACTACTTCCATGAGTAATACTATCGCCAAAAAATGCCAGTCGCTGATTAATGATAATGGGTGGGGTTTTTGGGCGGTGAGTTTAAAAGAGACAGATACTTTTATCGGTATGGTTGGGTTAAATCACGCGCATGCCGATATGCCGTTTTCTCCTGCTGTCGAGATTGCTTGGCGCTTACATAATGACTATTGGGGACAAGGTTATGCAACTGAAGCTGCCCGAGCATCTCTGGATTTTGCCTTTGTTGAGCTAGAGATTGAGGAAGTGGTTGCCTTTACTGCCGTTATCAATAAGCGCTCACAATTGGTTATGGAGCGCCTTGGTATGACCAATACACAGGAGGATTTCTATCACCCTATGCTTGACCTTAATCATCGGCTCGCTGAGCATGTGCTATACAAAATTACTCGGCATCAGCGGCAAGATATTGTGCTCACTTAATTGCATTGACGGCTGTCTTTTACTCTGTTTGGCTACTATTATCACGCGAAAACGTCAAAATATGTCCCTTAAACGGTAAGTCTAGATAAGTCGTATTTTCAGGTTTAACGTGCTTACTACTAAAGCCAAATTCAGTCATCTTGTTGGTTAGTTTGTTTTTGCGTCCGCGACCAGGATCGACCACGATGACCTCGCAAGTCGGCATAGCATGGCGGTCAATAAACTCAGCTAATATGTCAATGTGTTGGTCTTCATAGAGCAAGTCACTGCCGATAATCATATCAAACTTGCCAAGATGGCTATTGTCCTCTGCCCAGTCTAAACGCTCAAAGTTTATCTCTTTGGTATTATTCAGCGTGGTATTTCTATCAAGGAAATACTCAACCGTTGGATGGTAGTCAGTCGCTGTGATGTCCGCATGTCTATGATTAAGTAGCAGACTAGAGAGCGCCATACCGCAGCCAACTTCCAAAATACGTTTGCCTGCAATATCGTAATCAAGCATATGATTGGCCAGCACCAAGCTTGACGGCCATATCACCCCAAACATCGGCCAAGAAGCAGAGCAAATGCCAAGTTTTAACGCTTCGTCGTCAGGGTCGCTAAATTGTTGATTGTCACGTAGTGTGCAAATATGAATGTCGGTATTGCCAATTTCAATCGTTTGATAACGCACGCGCACAGTGGTCAGCGAAGTCATAAACTGTCCTAAAAAATAAGCAAGAATGCAAGTTTTGGCAGGGGTTGCCGATTTCGGTAGGGTACGACGTTGGAAAAGATGATGAAAATATTGGAAGCTGTATAGATGTTTGAATGGTTAGAGATTTGTGGCAACTTAAGTCGTGGCAAGAAAATACTTAAGCGTGTGAGGAGAGTATGACCTAAATTCTGACAAGTTATTGTTAATTCTGAGAGTATTGTTATTGCTGCGTAGAATTGGCTGATATCAGAGAGTGATATAGATAAGAATGGTACGAACATTTTCGTATAAGCATAAGTAGTGCGCTTAATTTGAGCTAAGCGCACTGCTTATGCTCGCGTAAAAGATTGAGATTAGGTATCAAATCAGTTGATACAGTGGAATGAATTAAGCGAGTTAAATCAGTTAAGAAATCTCCTTAGTTAAGAAATCTCAATCCAGAGGTTTTGAGTGCCCATACCAGCTCTACAAAAGCGCGACTGTTGGTCAAAGGTTCACCATCGATGATGAGAACGTAGCCTGCATTATCTATCCATAAAAACACAAAGCTGGTCTCAGGAATGAGTAGGTCGACCTGCTGAAAAAACGAGATGGCTTGGCTTTCTACCGCCCATCCACGTTGCTTTTGGCGAAGCATAAATCCTGAAAAATCAGCGGCGGCGACACTGAGCATATCTGCTTCTTCTTGACTATAGCCCACTCGCGCTAAACAAAACCCTTCATCAGAGCCGATCGCGGCACGGCGTTTACCAGATAAGCTCGCCACGACATAAGGCAAAAACTGGTCCAATGGCAAGTTAGGCGCTGGTAAAAACAGCGACAGCTTTTCAATCCAACCTTGTTCGATAAAGCCTTGTAGCCATTGTTCAGAATAACGCTGAAGCCAGTCAGCAGCGAGCAGTGTCTGATCATAAGACAGCAAATCCTGTAATGCCAACTGCTCATCAGTTGGTTCGTTCTGTGAAAACGCCTCAAAAATACCAGCTGGCGTCAGGGTAAGATAGGTTTTATCAGCATTTAAGTAAGAGGACATAGTAACTACCATTATGATAAAAGTGATTAATAGGTGACAAATTAGGCTTTTATATCGTTGAGTTCAAATAATTTCGATACAAGGAAACCGAGCGTAAGTTATACATTAATATGCTTAGCGAGGATGACGATGTAGCGGATTTATATGGATTTGACTATAGTTTGATCGAGATGTTGTTGGCAGTTGTCCCAGCGCGCATCGAACTGCCAATCACTTCTACCCAAGCGAAACCATACCAGCGAAAATGCGAGACGATCATTGCGCGCAGTACAATGGGCAAAAAACTCATTTTCGATTTGCTCGATCGTACCCCAGTCTTCGTCCTCACGCGCTTGCATCAGCTCAGTAGTGATGTCTTTAGCGATTTCTCGGGCATCGTCGCTGCTGATACGCAGCCGTTGCTTTTGCTCATTGAGAGAAGGGGATATCAGCACACTCCAACGAGTGGCCAACATACTATTGCGCTGGATGTATCTTTTTTTATCAATGCAATCGCGAAAGCCTTGCTGGACATGAGGATACAAACGATCTTTGATACGAGTAAACAGATTGTTTACATCGTATGGGATATCAAACCAGCAACCATAAAAAAAGTCTGCCACTGCACCCTGTAGCGGTTCTTTCTCCGTCAATAGCAAAGCTGCGTTGATACGCTGCTCATGAAAGTGACGGTTGTTGGGTGCCAAAAACACTTTACGAGAGTAAAACCGAAATACTCGATGCGCGACTCTTTCATTTTCTTTGATCAGGTCTGAATCAGACATAATAATACCCTCCTGTCATCGCTATTATTACGACGGTGCTTGCTTCAATGATAATGATGTTGTAAAACAAACGATGACTTCATCTCGCAAAATAGCGCTTGATATCAATATAACAATTAAGCGACTAATCCAATAATGTCTGCATCAAATCAATCATAAATTCGGCATCTTCTTCGCTCATTGGCTCAAACCCTTGATGCATGCTAAGCTCAGCCAAGGCTTCTTTACCATCTGCATCGTTGTGTAAATTCAGGATGGCCTCTAGGAAGATTTGCGAATCGGGAAAGTCTTCTTTAACAAGGAGTACATGACTAATATCAGCCAAGTCACTTTCGATAAGTACTGACAGCTGAGTCTTGGTCAAGCGTGAAAAGCTATGAAAAATCTCTGCCAAAAAGAACGCGACTTGGGCTTCACCTTTAATGACTTTTCGGGCAGCCGCTTGATAGGTCTCGGTCACATCCCAGTTGAGATCAGACGCTTCTATATCGACGGCTTCTAGCAAGCGCAAGCCAATCAGTTTAACATCTCGATTGTCAGCCATCGCGACAGTAGCCCCTGCTCGAATGTCTTCCAAACGGCTGATAGTGCTATTGGCTGCGGCTGCAATGATCATCTCGTCAGATTTACCGATAGGTCGGGCAATGGCTCGATAGCCTTGCTCTCGAATGAGAGTGGCTGCATCAAAAGGGTTGGCATAAATGATTTGAATGTCACCAGCATCAATGACCTGCTCTTGCTCAGCGTGAGAGGCAGGAATATTGAGATGCATGTTTAAGTTGGCACGTTTTTGAATCAAGGTGTTGAACATGTGCCAGCCTGCAAAGCGATCAGGCGAAAAATCAGGGGCGATTAACATATTGTGTGTCGTCATGAGTTAGCCTTCCTCATCTTGTTTCATTTGGGCATATTGAGTCATCGCCGCTTCAATTTTCCTGCGTGATGGTTTGCGTCGTACCGAGGTGTAGCCGACGGTTTCACCGCGACGCACGTTAGGCACCACAGTGGCATAGACCCAATAATGACTGCCGTCTTTGCATAAGTTTTTGACATAGCCATGCCATTTTTGTCCAGACTCGGCAGTACTCCATAAGTCTTTATAGGCAGCTTTTGGCATATCAGGATGACGCAAAATATAGTGCTGTTGGCCAATCAATTCATCTACATGATAGCCACTGATTTCGACAAAGGCGTCGTTGACGTGAGTGATGATACCGTCGAGATTGGTACGCGAGACAATCAGTTTGCCATCTGGGTAGGGGCGCTCTATACCAGTATCATAGACAGTCCGTGACGTGCCATCATGATAAGTCATCGTGATTTGCTCAGCAGGCATATCGGGTTTGTGTGCATCAGGGATTGGAGAACCCATGGTCATCTCCTTCGTTGATCGTTATATCGTCAATCCTCTATAAATTGAACACGGTGTCAGCCTTGCTTAGTCTACTACTTGTAGTACTCTCACTCGGCTTTCTTGTATTCAAATTATATTGAACCGACTATGTTTATAGTGATTAAAAAGCTAATAAGTTCGATAAGCAGTCGCTAATCAAATGAGCTTTGCCAATGCTTCTGAAGCACGCTTAATATCTAGGAATATCAAGCCAAGCTTGGCGTTGGGTTTTGCCATGATGGTAAGTACGGCTTCATCGCCTGATGAGGTCATGATGACGTAGCCTTTCTCGCCTTGAATCATAATGCGATCGATACTACCGCGTGCCAACTCGCGTCCTGCACGATCACCCAATGATAATAGTGCTGCTGACATAGCACCCACGCGATCTTCATCCACGCCGGTTGGTAGAGCTGAAGCAATCATAAGACCATCGTTAGAGATTAGGGCAGATGCTTCAACATCTGCTGATGAACTGTTTAAGTCTTCCAATATCTGCTGAAATGAATCTGTACGCATATCGCTTTCTCTGTACTGGTGATTGGTTTTTTATTTATGAGCTAATGAAGTTAGTCAAAAATATCCTTGTTTAAAAAATGGTATTATAAATCCTTACTAATAATATTGATATATATTTGCCCAATTAAAAGTAAATTTTTTTGGACTTTTGTGCCTTTTGTCATCAAATCATTACCCTTTATCTTTATTTTTTCGAGGAAAATGATGGTTTTTTATTATGTCTAATCGATGAGCGGTTGAAGACCTAGCAAGATCCTTGGTATTTTTTTCAATAGAGATATTTTTTGTAACTATAGATTAATGTCCACCATTGCTATCAAACGGAGCCGCTGAAATTTAGCTAACAAAAATCACTTATAGATTCTTATGATGAAGATATTTACTAGACTTATAAGTCTCAAAAATGATATACAGTCATGAGGGGATAAATATTGACACTTCTAAATGCGTTATAAAGATACAAATTGAGTCAGCTTTTTTGATCCTATCAGTCTCTATACATAATCTTGTATAGGGGCGATTTCAGTTTTACATCAACGTTTATAGCCCTTTCGTTTACTCAATATGTTGTAGCGTCGATGTAAATAATTACTATCACCAGTTTTATCCTAAGGAAGAAATACATGAGCATCAGTGAAGCCATCCAAAAAGTCGAAGCACGTTATGCCCATCAGCCTGAATTCATTCAAGCAGTAAAAGAGGTGGCAATTACGATTCAACCTTTATACGATGCGCATCCTGAATATAGTACGTTAAAGGTATTCGAGCGTTTGGTAGAGCCTGATCGGGTATTTGGCTTTCGTATCAATTGGGAAGATGATCAAGGCGTGGTACAAGTCAATCGTGGTTGGCGTGTGCAGTTTTGCAATGCTCTAGGCCCTTATAAAGGCGGTCTTAGATTCCATCCTACCGTCAATCAATCCGTATTGAAGTTCTTAGGCTTCGAGCAGATTTTTAAAAATGCCTTAACTGGCTTACCGATTGGCGGCGGTAAAGGTGGGTCAGATTTTGATCCTAAAGGCAAAACGGACAGCGAGATTCGTCGTTTTTGCTATGCCTTTATGCGTGAGCTACATCATTACGTGAGCAAAGACATGGATGTGCCTGCTGGTGACATCGGCGTCGGTGGTCGAGAAGTTAGCTATATGTTTGCGATGTATAAGAATTTAACGCGTGAATCAACAGGGGTTATCACTGGCAAAGGCGTGGGCTTTGGTGGCAGCTTGATGCGTACAGAGGCGACTGGCTACGGTGCAGTCTACTTCTTAGAAAATATGCTCATCGCTCAGAACGATAAGCTTCAAGGCAAAAAGGTGCTGATATCAGGAGCAGGTAATGTCTCATTACATGCTGCCGAAAAAGTGAATGCGCTAGGTGGTATGGCAATAACTGTCTCTGATTCACAAGGGACGTTGCATGATGAAAATGGTCTCAATCAAGAAAAAATTGATTGGCTCAAAAAACAAAAGCAGCAAAACAAGCCTTTAGCAGAGTATATTGATGTTTATGGTGGCGAGTGGCTTGCCAAACAGAAACCGTGGCAGTTTGAAGCTGATATTGCGATTCCATGCGCTACTCAAAATGAAGTCAATGAAGCTGATGCCAAATTGTTGGTCGAAAATGGCGTGAAGTATGTGGTGGAAGGCGCTAATATGCCACTCACTGCGGAAGCAATTGATTATATCCGTTTGCACCGTGTTCATTATGCACCTGGTAAAGCTGCTAATGCGGGCGGGGTTGCGGTATCTGCGCTTGAAATGTCGCAAAACTCTGTCCGTCAATATCAAACCTTTGAGCAAGTCGATGAGCGTCTAAAAGGTATTATGAAAGATATCCACGACAGTGCTGCGAATGCTTCAGAACAATATGGTCAAACTGACAATGGTTATGTCGATTATATGGCTGGTGCCAATATGGTTGGCTTCAAACGTGTGGCTGATGCGTTGGTCGCTTTTGGTATTTTGAACTAGTCTTACTTATAAGTGGTAAACAAGCCTTAGTGGTTGGTTAATATGGACAAATAGCAAAGCCCCAATCATTGAATGGTTGGGGCTTTTTAATTGAGATAAACAAAGGTAGATTGATTATATTGTGTCGCGCCATTGTCCTTGAACCATGATGCCTTGGATGGGATTTAGCCCCATCTGATAGGCCAAGTCAGCAGGACGAGCGATATTCCATAGCGCTAAATCGGCATCACAGCCGACTTCTATTTTTCCTTTATTAGGTAGACCCAATGCTTGTGCTGCGTGAACAGTAACTCCTGCCAAAACCTCTTCAGTGGTTAAGTAAAATAGCGTACAGCCCATATTCATCGTCAATAACAGCGACGTCAACGGTGAGGTGCCGGGGTTACAATCAGTTGAAA
Organism: Psychrobacter nivimaris; assembly: GCF_904846365.1. GTDB lineage: Bacteria > Pseudomonadota > Gammaproteobacteria > Pseudomonadales > Moraxellaceae > Psychrobacter > Psychrobacter nivimaris_B. The sequence goes on along the minus strand of NZ_CAJHAL010000005.1, from coordinate 98,418 downwards.
TTGCCATAGGGACGTGATGCTTGCGCAAAGCTTCAGTCGGTGGCAACTTAGTGTCACGTAACGTATAAAACGCCCCTGGTAATATCACGGCAACGGTATTGCTAGCCGCCATTTTTTTGATGTCTTTTTCTGATAAGTGCTCTAGATGGTCGCTTGATAGTCCTTTATATTCAGCAACTAAGGCACTTCCGCCGATATCAGACAGTTGCTCAGAGTGCAGTTTGACTGGTAGATCTAAAGAGCGAGCTACCTCAAACACTTGTCTGATTTGTTCTGTACTAAAAGCGATGTTTTCACAAAACCCATCGACTGCATCAACCAAGCCTTCTGCATGTAGAATCGGCAGCCACTCGCAAACTTGATCAATATAGTCGTCCGCACGGTCCTGCTCGTGAGATTTGTACTCAGGTGGCAAGGCATGAGCCGCCAAATACGTGGTACTTACATGAATGTCGTATTTTTCTCCCAGTTGACGAGCGACCGTGAGCATTTTGCGCTCCGTGTCTAAGTCGAGACCATAACCTGACTTGATTTCGATACTGGTAACGCCTTCTTTCATGAGCGCGACTAAACGTTTTTCACTTTGGGCAAATAGCGATTCAATACTGGCAGCGCGGGTAGCACTGACCGTCGCGACAATACCGCCGCCTTGTGCTGCAATATCTTGATAACTAACGCCCTGCAATCGCGCTTCGAACTCATTGCTGCGGTTGCCGCCATGGACAATATGCGTATGACAGTCGATAAGCCCTGGAGTTATCCATTTGCCATCGGCGTCTGTAACCTGCTTGTCTTGATAATGTGGCAGATGCGTCGTGATTTGCTCTTGTGCCCCAATCCATGCAATCTTGCCGTCTTTAATACCGATAGCCGCGTTCTCTAACTGACCATATGGGATACTACGAGCGTCTTCATTCTTATCATTATTAAAACCATAGTGCGCTGAAAAGGTCGCAATATTGGCGTTAATAATGACGTGGTCAAATGATGTCATAGTAGACTCGTCGAGCGTCTGTTCTGTAGGGTTTTTCAATACGGAGTTCTTTGATTCATTCATAATATGCTCCTGATTTTTGTGAAGTCAGTGATCTTTGTTGGCAAGATCTAAGCGCTAAGTAAGTGTTGCTCTACAATAGTGGCCAGTAAGCGAGCAGCGACTTTGCAGCTACGACTGTCAATATCAAAGGTAGGATTAATCTCAGCAATGTCTGCCATTTTTACTTTGCTTGATGCCATGATGGTTTTGACCATACGCTCAACAAAACCAAGATCAATGCCGTAAGCAGCTGGGGCACTCACACCGGGCACAACACTAGATGGCAAGCAGTCCATATCGACGGTTAAATATATGATATCGACCTGATCTACAAAGCTTTTGACCTGCTCGGCAATGGTGTCCCAAGGTTGATAATGACAGTCTTCATCACTAATAACCTGTACGCCCAGTTGCTCAGCGCGATCAAAGAGCGCGGCGGTATTAGAAAAGCGACTGACGCCAATACAGCAATAATGAAAGGGCTGATCGTGTGCGTCAAGATGCTCGGCAATCTGGCGAAATGGTGTCCCAGAAGTCGCTACATCCGACTGACGAATATCAAGATGAGCATCAAAATTAATAATCCCGATAGTAGGCGCTGTGTTTGTGCTGATAGTTGTTTCTCTGGTATTTTCTAAGGCCTGCCATAATCCTAAAAAGCTACCATAAGCAATAGCATGACCACCGCCAAGTCCGATGGGTAGACCACCTTGCTTAATGATAGTACTCACTTCATCAGCATATTTGATCTGAGCTTGCTCAAGGGTGCTCTCGGCAAAGCCATCATTATCATTACAATAAATGTCGCCAGCATCACCCAATAAGGTTGATAATTGACTATCAAAGCGTTGTTGCAAATCAGCGATGACTGGCAGCGTAGCAAAAGCTCGACGAATCAATGGCGGGGCAGCTCTAGCACCTACGCGGCCTTGATTGCGTCTGACGCCTTGATCACAGGCAAAGCCAATTAGCCCAATACTTTGATCCTCGTAAGGCTGAGCAAGCTGATACCAATAGTGGGCACGTGCAGTCTCAAATGGCTCTGCACGTCCTGTCCACTGGGTTATATCAGCGGGTGTATGGCTAATGGGTGTGGTCATGTTTGTGACTGCCATCATGGCTCTCCTTTTACCAGCCAATGCTTATTTAGACTCGTACCAGTTGTGACGTAGTTCTTGCCAGTGCTGAGCAAGTGTGCCGTCTAGTACTAACTGCTTGGCTGCTTCGATATCAGGGGCTAGATAGCGATCTTTGTCATAGAAAGTCACTTTTTCACGTAGTTTCTGATGTGCCACAGTCAGCGGCTCTGACGTATCTAGTCCGCGATGGAAGTCGATGCCTTGACCAGCAGCCAGAAGTTCAATACCAATAATGGTGGCAGTGTTTTGCGCCATCTCGTATAGGCGACGTGCGCAATAAGTTGCCATTGAGACATGGTCTTCTTGGTTGGCAGAGGTCGGGATACTATCGACGCTACCAGGGTGGGCGATAGATTTGTTTTCTGACGCCAGTGCGGCGGCGGTCACATGAGCAATCATAAATCCTGAGTTTACCCCAGCGTTATCAACCAAGAATGGCGGCAGACCACCTGACAGAGTTGCATCGATTAGCAAAGCGACACGGCGCTCAGACATAGAGCCAATCTCAGCGATTGCCAAGGCTAAAATATCCGCGGCAAAAGCGACTGGCTCAGCATGGAAGTTACCACCTGATATGGCGACCGGACCATCTTCATTATTAAAGATAAGCGGATTGTCTGTTACCGCATTAGATTCGATGAGCAGCGTTTTCCCTGCTTGGTTGATGATATCAAGACAAGCACCCATGACCTGTGGCTGGCAACGTAAGCAATATGGGTCTTGAACGCGATCATCTTGTTCGCCATCGTGCGAAGCACGGATAGCACTGCCTTTGATCAGTTGACGGTGCGCTTTGGCGATCTCTATTTGACCATGATGACCGCGTACTTCGTGAATACGCGCATCAAATGGTGAATCTGAGCCTTTGGCGGCATCAATTGACAGTGAGCCGACGATAGTAGCTGTCTCAAGTAAATCACGCGCTAAGAAATAACCACGTAATGCTAGCGCAGTTGAGACTTGCGTACCGTTGATCAGTGCAAGGCCTTCTTTGGCTGCAAGAGTAATAGGCTCAAGTCCATGCTTTGCTAGGGCATCAGCAGCTGGCACTTTTTTACCAGCGACAAACACATCACCTTCGCCCATCATCGCAAGTGTCATATGTGATAGTGGCGCTAAGTCACCAGAGGCACCAACTGAGCCTTTGGCTGGGATATTTGGGGTGATTTGATTGTTGATTAAACCAAGTAAACTATCTACCACCTCGCGGCGTACGCCGGAAACGCCTTGCGCCAGACTGGCAACTTTCATCACCATAATCAGTCGTACTACGCCGGCAGGAAGAGCTTCACCAGTACCCACTGAGTGAGAAACGATTAGGTTACGCTGAAGTAGCTCAAGCTGATCATCACTGATACGTGTCTTGGCAAGTAAGCCAAAACCAGTATTGATACCATAAGCGCTTTTGTCTCGCGCAATGATGGTACGTACATCTTCATGCGAGGCATCTATCGCCTCATAAGCGCTCTCAGGCAACGTCAATATGACAGGCTGCTCGTAGATATCACGTAGCATCTTAAAGCTAAGCTGGCGAGGATGTAGGGTTAGTTGTTTGATATTGCTCATAAGGGTAATCCTAGTTGCATAGTTATCTGGCTATTTATTTTTATAAAGTAAAATGATTCGAATTATTTAATCATTGGCAGATTTAGACCATAGTCTTTCGCTGTTTTAATCGCCAGCTCATAACCTGCATCGGCATGACGCATAACGCCTGAGCCGCAATCATTGACAAGCACGCGTGACAGTCTTTTGGCTGCGGCGTCCGTACCGTCTGCGACAATTACCATACCTGAGTGCTGCGAGTAGCCCATGCCGACACCGCCGCCATGATGTAGTGATACCCAAGTTGCGCCGCCTGCCACGTTCAGCATGCCGTTCAATAATGCCCAGTCTGAGACTGCATCTGAGCCGTCTTTCATGCTTTCTGTTTCGCGGTTTGGACTGGCAACAGAGCCAGTATCCAAATGATCACGACCAATGACGATAGGGCCTTTTAGCTCGCCGTTTTTGACCATTTCATTAAATGCTAAACCTGCTTTATCACGCTCACCAAGCCCTAACCAGCAGATACGCGCAGGCAAGCCTTGGAATTGAATGCGCTCTTTTGCCATATCTAACCAACGATGAATATGTTTGTTTTCAGGGAATAGCTCTTTGATTTTTTGATCAGTCTTATAGATATCTTCTGGATCACCTGATAACGCTACCCAGCGGAACGGGCCTTTACCTTGGCAAAATAGCGGACGAATATACGCAGGGACAAAACCTGGGAAGTTAAAGGCATCTTTGACACCTTCATCAAAAGCGACCTGACGGATGTTATTACCGTAATCAGTCGCTGGAATGTCCATCGCTTGCAAGTCTAAAATCGCTTGGACGTGTACGGCACAAGACTGAGCAGCGGCTTTGGTCAATGCTGCATGTTGCTCTGGATCTTCTTGGGCGGCTTTCCATTCCTCTACTGTCCAACCGCTTGGTAGATAGCCATTAATCAAATCATGCGCTGAGGTCTGATCAGTGACCAAATCAGGCTTCATGCCACCAGCGTTAGCGCGCTTGACCATCTCAGGCAAGATATCTGCAGCATTGCCAAGTAGGGCGATAGAGACAGCTTCGCCAGCGTCAGTATGTTGTTTGATTAGCTCATAAGCGTGGTCAAGATTGTCCGCTTGCTTATCGACATAACCCGTGCGCAAACGGAAATCGATGCTAGACTGCTGACACTCGATGTTTAACGAAGTCGCACCTGCAAAGGTAGCAGCTAATGGCTGTGCGCCGCCCATACCGCCTAGACCAGCGGTCAAAATCCAACGACCCGCCCAGCTACCGTCATAATGCTGACGACCCGCCTCCACAAAAGTCTCATACGTACCTTGAACGATGCCTTGCGTGCCGATATAAATCCAGCTACCTGCAGTCATTTGACCATACATAAATAGGTCTTTGCGATCGAGCTCGTTGAAGTGCTCCCACGTTGCCCAGCGCGGTACAAGGTTGGAGTTAGCAATCAAGACACGCGGTGCGTTTTCGTGTGTTTGAAACACGCCGACTGGTTTACCAGACTGTACTAGCAACGTCTCATCATCTTCTAATTCTTTTAGTGATTCTAAGATTTGATCATAGCTTTCCCAGTTACGGGCTGCGCGTCCGATACCACCGTAGACGACCAGGCTTTTTGGGTTTTCTGCCACATCAGGATGCAGGTTGTTTTGCAGCATACGATAAGGTGCTTCGGTCAGCCAGCTTTTGCAATGTAGCGTGCTACCGGTAGGCGCAGCAATATTACGGCTCTCATCGCGGCGAGTCAGCTTAGTTTCTTTGTTGGTTCCGTTGTCAGTAGTCATGATCATATCCTTGTGATAGCGAATAGGGCGATAAAGTCATCAAAGTAAGTGTCTTACAGTCAGTCTAGATATTCATTTACTAAGTATTTATCTACTAAGCATTCATCTAAATTCATAAAAATATCGAATCGATAAAGCAAATTTTCTAGCACTGCTGTATATTTGTATATACAAATTATCAAAGATACTTTTTTCATGCAAGGTTTTTTTTCATGAGCTGATTATTTTTGTTATTTACTCAGTCGATTTAGATAACACCGAGTGAGTTGAAAAACGCCCTAGTCAACACTGAACGCTCAGACATTTTGACTAAGGCTTGCACGGTGGTCTCGTGATATTATGTGGTCATTCCTATTAGCAAAACTGACGGTCAAAGGCGGATATGACAAAGACGATTCCGGCGTATCAACGCATAAAAAACGCCATACTAGACAACATCCATTCTGGTAAGTGGCAAGCGGGCAACGCAATTTCGACAGAAATGGCACTGGCTGAAGAGTTTGGCGTGTCAAGAATGACGGTCAACCGTGCGCTAAAAGAGCTGAGCGAGGAGCGGGTGTTAGAGCGTCGGCAAGGGTCGGGCACGTTTGTCGCGCAGCAGCAGTTCAATCATACCTTTGTTGAGGTACGCAACATCGCTGAGGATTTAAAGTCTGCCAATCGTGATTATGAGGCACAGGTCGTGAGTAAGCGTGCTATTACGGCTGATATGCTCGATAATGAATTGTGTCGTAAGTTTGGTATTAGTGAAGGGGCTGTGATTGATGAAGAGTCTGTGCCTGTTAACACAAGCGCTCAGAAAGATGCTAGTGATGAAGCTGTCCTGTATGAAGTAAAAATTATTCATTTTGCTGATGGTCAGCCTATACAGTTTGAGGAACGTTGGGTCGATGCGAAAAAAGTGCCGAAGTTTATTGATCAGGATTTTAGTGTGGTCAATACCAGTGATTACTTGATTGCCAAAAGCCCTCTAGAGAGTGGCAGTTATACCATCCGAGCATTGGCAGCTCCTGATGAAATTGCTGAGTTTTTGCAAATTGCGCCGCAGTCACCAACGCTTGTGTTGCGCCGGCAGACCTATTCGGCCGGCCAAGTCGTTACCTTTGTCAAAATGTGGCATGCGGGTGATCGCTATCAGTTCTCAGGCGAATTGTAGCAGATATAGTCAAGCCTATATAAATCCGCTACATCGTTATCCTCGCTAAGCATACTAATGTATAACTTGCACTCGGTTTCCTTGTATCGAAATTATATTGAACTGACTATAGCTTACGTATGCTCACTGATTTTGTACGTTTTTCTGTCTAAAGTGAGGTACTATATCCATAAGCTGCTATTTAATAAGATAGCAATTAGCGTTAATTAAACTCGCCAGAATATTTGAACAATCGTTAAAAATTAAAATATAATATAGAAACAGTATTGAAAAATAGCCCGAATAGCCTCAAATCGGGCAACCAAAGCCGAAAATCATAGAAGAGCTTATATTGTTCTTCTGTGTCGGCTTGTCCTATTTATTAGCACCGTATATTTTATTAGCATTATGCGTTTTTACTTTATTTATTCACTCTTATAAGGACGTCTTATGAAACGTCGTACTCTCTTAGCCCTTGCTGCCAGTACTATGTTCCTTGCCGCTTGTGGTCAATCTACTACCAACGAAGCCGATACCAGTGCAACTGATAGCGCTGCAACAGGCGGTTCTGATTTGCTACAACGTATCAACAACGGCGGCACCATCAACGTCGGTACAGAGGGTACTTATCCTCCGTTCACGTACCATGATGAGAGCGGCAAACTAACGGGTTATGATGTTGAAGTAACGCGTGCAGTCGCAGATAAACTAGGCGTAGACGTTGAGTTTAAAGAAACCCAATGGGATGCGATGCTAGCTGGTTTGGATTCAAAACGTTTTGATATGGTGGCTAACCAAGTTGGTTTGACCACGCCTGAGCGTAAAGCAAAGTATGACAAAGCAATGGCTTATAGCTGGTCAGGTGCGGTCGTATTGGCACCTACTGATGACAACCGTTATAGCTCGTGGGAAGGTCTAAAAGGCCTACGTACGGCACAATCACTTAGCAGTAACTATGGTGAGCTTGCAGAGCGTTATGGTGCAGAGATCGTTCCTGTCGATGGTATGGCGCAGGCGATTCAATTAGTGAAGCAAGACCGTGCTGACTTTACGATGAATGATAATCTGGCGGTATTGGATTATCTAAAGAAATTCCCAGATTCTGATCTTGAGATTAAACTGACAGCACCTGCTAGTGAGTTGCGTGGTTCAGGCCTAGTGCTTATCAAAGGTGATGATGAAGTTGTAGCTAAATTAGATGAAGCAATGGCTGAATTGGCGGCTGAAGGTACGCTAACTAAGCTTAGCGAACAGTTCTTTGGTGCTGATATAAGTCAACAAAAATAATGTCAGTTTCTATCATGTCAGCTTCTGTAATGTCTACATCATGGTTCGCGGACTTATTGGCAGTATTGCCATTTATGAGTCCTGATCGAGCACAGATTGTCATCTCGTCGTTTTGGCCAATGCTCAAGGGCGGTATCTATTATTCGATACCGCTGGCATTGATCTCATTTGCGATTGGTATGGCCATTGCACTGACAGTGGCATTGATTCGTATCATTCCGCGTGCTACTTGGTTCCATGAAATTATCTATCGGCTCGCTCGCGTCTATGTGTCTGCGATTCGCGGTACACCGATGCTGGTTCAGCTATTTATTATTTTCTATGGTCTGCCAAGTGTTGGGGTGAAGCTTGATCCCTTTCCTTCAGCGATTATTGCATTCTCATTGAACATCGGTGCTTATGCATCGGAGACAGTGCGTGCTTCGATTTTATCGATACCAAAAGGACAGTGGGAAGCAGGCTCGACGGTTGGTTTGACGTATCTACAGACTTTTCGTCATGTGATTTTACCGCAGGCGCTTCGAGTGTCGGTGCCGCCGTTATCTAATACCTTTATCAGTCTGGTAAAAGATACCTCACTTGCTTCACTGGTACTGGTCACTGAACTATTTAAACAAGCGCAGATTATCACAGCTCGTAACTATGAGTTTATGCTTGTCTACACAGAAGCGGCAATTATCTACTGGGGTATTTGTCTGTTCTTGACTTTCATCCAAGGCAAGCTTGAAACTAGGCTAGACCGTTATGTAGCAAAATAAGCTACGTAGTAAAATAAGTTATGGCTCAATAGACACTCGCAAATATAGACTAGGGCGTGTCATCATTTAGATAGCGAGGCTTAAAATGAGATAAATAGTAGTCAAATGAGGAAAAAATTGCAGAGAATATAGGTATATTCACAATATTTTTGACGATATTTGACAAGATTTAGCCATTTTAAGACCGCTAAATGATTGAATGGGCTAATTGATGACACGCCCTAGTACAACAGGAATTTTTATGATCAAAGTCACTAATATTCATAAAGCCTTCGGTGGCAATCAGGTGCTAAAAGGCATCGACTTGACCATTAATAAAGGTAAGGTGGTCGTCATATTAGGACCTTCAGGATCGGGTAAAACCACCTTTTTGCGTTGTTTAAATGCGTTAGAGATTCCTGACCAAGGTGTGATTGCTTTTGATGATGATAGCTTGAGCGTCGACTTTGCAACTAAGCCAAGCAAAAAAACGCTACTAGCCTTACAGCGTAAGTCAGGCATGGTGTTTCAGTCTTATAATTTGTTTCCCCATAAGACAGCCATTGAAAACTTGATGCTTGGGCCTACAGTGGTACAAGGACAGAGCAAAGCGCAAGCCCGTGAGCAGGCACTGGTACTACTTGAGAAAGTTGGACTGTCGGACAAAGCGGATCTCTATCCTTTCCAGCTATCTGGTGGTCAGCAGCAGCGTATTGGTATTGCCCGTGCGCTTGCTATTGAGCCGTCATTGTTACTATTTGATGAGCCAACGTCGGCGCTGGATCCAGAGTTGGTACAGGATGTGCTTGAGACGATGAAGCAGCTCGCCTCTGAAGGTTGGACGATGGTCGTAGTGACTCACGAAATCAACTTTGCCCGCGACGTTGCCGATCATGTTGTACTGATTGAAGATGGTTATGTGGTCGAAGAAGGCAGTGCCAAGCAGCTGTTTGAGGACTCAAAGCATCCTCGTACGCAGGCATTTTTGCAACGTATTGAGCAGTAAAAACGCTTGTTTTTGCGTAAGTAATAAAACAAAAAGGCCCCAATCATGATGCAATGGCTGGGGCTTTTTTTATCGCAATAAATAGGACGTATTTCAAATAATAGACAGTAAACTATATTTTTTGTCGTTGCTTTAACCAGCGAGGTACGCGAGTAGCAGTACCATTTAATACAGCATTTAACAAAGCCGCCAGCAAAATAAGCGCCACGCCCAGATATTGAATCCAAGACAAAGATTGATGTAGTAAAAACATCGCGAGCGCAATAGCAGTTAATGGCTCAAAAATCGTAAATACTGATGCGCGAGAGGCAGGCAGCTTTTCTAATGCTTTCATATATAGCGCAAATGGTACGACAGTTCCTAGCAAAGACAGCCCTAGGACATACCCCCACGTCATTAGCGGTAGGGTTAGCAGTTTTTCATAAGTATGATAAGTTTCTGGTAATAATAACAGCATGCAAGCACTGATGATAATAGAGGTAAAAAACACCAATGGGGCAGGGTGAGCATCGTGCATCGCACGTTTGCCCAGCACGCCATATAAGGAGTAGCACATTCCCGCTAACAGCCCCAATAAGATACCCCAGTTGACTTGAGCATGCTCGCCTAACATCGTCAAACCAACACCAAAGACAGCCATTAGAGCCAGTAGGGCTGATTGACGAGTAATGGATTCATTGAGCAAGACTGCCGAAAATAATAGGCTAAAAACCGGTGCAGTATATAATAAGGCTACGGCTGGTCCTGCACCGACGTAGATAACAGCAAAGAAATAACACAACGACATGCCAAGGACACCTATCAACGACTGCATCGCCAGTCCAAGCCATTGTTTTGGCTGTAACTTGATAAGGTGGGGCCACAGTGTTGGTAGCATGGCTAAGATGATAAAGGCCGCCGTGACAATGCGTAATATCGTTACCTGCCAACCACTAAATCCAATTTGGTTTAGGTAAGTCGAGAATATACCCAACGTGCCCCAGCAAATAGCAGCCGTGATGATTTGAATGGTGCCTAGCCATGATTGATGCGAATGGGTCGTCATTCCGTTGTCGATGTTTGCCATACTGTTTTCTTCTTACGATCTAAGTGACACAAGATGTTGTAAGATTGCTATTGATACAATCTCTCCAAGCAATACTAAAATAAGAAAAGACAACCTGATTAAAGGCTGTCTTTTGTTTGTTCTTTTGAGTCTATCACTAAAAGATAATAAGTGGCTATTAGGTCGTATGATAAATTCAATCAATAGTTATTCAAATGGCTAAAAAATGGCTAGCGTTTGCTAAATAACCTAAGTAATATCGAATTATTAACTCATATCATATTCGTGTTCGCGTCATTTTTTCTTTCTACAGTCTCTGTTAATCAATCCATAAAAAGAATGTTTGCTCTCGGAGAGCATTTCGCTGAATAAAGCACACTTTTTCCAATTGGGTTCTTGGTAAATGATCCGTATCAGCCCCGCAGTTTTTTGAGCGCTGTTTTATCCACTGAGTCTGCTCTTTTTTAAGATTAGCCGCCATATCCTCACCGTACAGGCGTCTGACTTCATTTCGCGTTACTCTGTAGCTTTCATTCAATGCTTTATCAGACGTGTTATATATCTGATCAACCAAATCAGCTTGTGATGCTAATGGCAGATAAATCTCGTTTTCTTTGTAGGTGGCACTATAGGTATCGACTGTCCATTTACTTCTTATAGATATCTCATGGTTCGAGGTATCTATAAACCCATCAAAATCTTCGCCCTCAAAGGTATAACCCTGAAATCGACACGGGGTCACGCCATCTTTACATAAGCTATGCTTGGTTTCCGCAGAGTAGTATTTGACAGCGTAGGGCGACTTACTAGATTCTGGTGTTGTCTGCAATAGTCGTCCTAAATCGGGAGCGACCAGTAGCATATTGTTGCAAGTAACGCTTCCTTCTGCACATCTCTCATAAAGGTTAAGACGTTGGCCTTGGATGTCCATGCCCATGGTAAAGTTTGCCTGTACAGGAGCTACAGCCGAACTGACAGATGTCACTAGCGTTAAGCTCAAGAGCAACGCAGTACGTCTGAGTAAGCTGGAGGTATTTAGGCTTGAGCTAGACATGGAGACGGACATATAGGTTTATACCTGCAGCAAAAAGTTACTCAGCAATCGCTTCGCGCCTTCAGTGGCAAACGACTCAGGATGAAACTGTACACCTTGAATTGGATACTCTTTGTGCGCCAGTCCCATAATCTCATCACCAGTCAATGCTGATTCAGCAAAGCTCAATTCAGCACGGCTGTCATTAGCGACTACCGAGGTAATCGTGAGACAGCTTGGGATGGTGTCGGCTTTTACCACCAGTGAGTGATAGCGCATGATCTCAAGCTCTTGTGGTAAGCCTTGATAAATACCTGAGTTATCATGGCGAATTGATGAGACTTTGCCATGCATCGGTACACTGGCGCGTACCACGTCACCGCCAAACACATGAGCAATGCCTTGCATACCTAGGCAGACGCCTAGTAGCGGCACAGTTTTGCCTAATGTCTTGATCACTTCTGCACAGATACCAAAGTACGCGGGATCGTCAGGGGAGCCAGGGCCAGGTGAAATGATAATTCTATCAAGATTCATTGCTTGCACGTCTGCTAAAGTGATTTCGTTATTGCGTTTAACGATGACGCTGGCTTCTTCATCGCTGTCTAAGGTTTGCAAAATCTCGCCCACGTATTGGTAGAGATTGAAGGTAAACGAGTCGTAGTTATCGATAATTAAAACATTCATGGGTCATAAACTCTTTTGTAAAAATAGTGCTAGGTAAAATATGGTCAATTTATGCAGTACGTTTGGTATCCGTTATGATTGTATAAAGCTGTCTAACACGACTTTCATTGCCGACAGTTTGCGCTGAATCTCTAAGTACTCATCGGCTGGGTTTGAGTCGTAAACGTTACCGCCGCAAGTTTGAGCATAGGCAGACTCGCCATTGATAAACAGACTGCGAATAGGAATGGCAAAGATACAATCACCATTGAAATTGAACGATCCTAATGCACCGCCATAAGCACCGCGACCATCTGGCTCTAGCTCATTGATCACCTTAATGGCTTCTACCTTGGGCGCGCCTGATAGTGTACCAGCAGGGAAGTTGCTGGCAAGCGCGCTAAACATATCTTCGTTAGGATGCAGGATACCAACGATTTCAGAAGAAATATGCTGTACGTGAGAGAAGCGTTTGATATCCATCAGGCTACGTACTTTTACCGTACCAAATTGTGCCACACGGCCAATATCATTACGATGTAAGTCGACTAGCATATTGTGCTCGGCAATCTCTTTGTCATCGTTGAGCAAGGCGCGGGCAAGCTTACGATCCTCTATCACATCGGCGCCGCGCTTGGCAGTCCCTGCGAGCGGATAGGTTTCCATTTCACCCTGACGCAAGCGGAATAGCAGCTCAGGAGAAGCGCCAATGATGCATTGCTGCGCAAATTTCATAAAGTACATGTGCGGCGATGGATTGACAGCGCGCAGCTTTTCATAAATCGGCATCTTGTCACCGGCAATACGATACTTAGACTTAAAGCCTACCTCACACTGAAAAATACGCCCAGCGATGATATCTTCTTTGACTTGCATAACGACATTGGCATGCTCTTCTTGGCTCATGCCGTCACCTAAAAATTCAACTTTAGGCGCTTCATAGCTAGGCGTTGGCTCATCGAGTAGGGCTTTGATTTGCTCGATACGGTTTTCTTGCTGAGCAGTTGGGTAATAAAAATAAAAGATTTCCCCAGTCATCTTATCTAGGGTCAATCCATCTAGATACACGCCGAATTTGAACGGCTCAAAGTCTTCACTGGCTTTCGCTGTCAGGCTAGGTTCAAAGAAGTTCACGCAGTCATAACCCAAATAGCCAACCAGACCACCGCTTTGATCGCGAGCGATGACATGCTGCGGCGTGATGGTGCGGAGCAATTGATAAGGGTTGTCGGTTTGATAGCAGCTTGTTTCAGCAGTTTTATTGTCGGTAATCGCAAGCGTGTTGCGGTCTAATGCGGCGATAGTTGTCACAGGGTCAAAGCCAATCGCATGATGGCGCGAGATATGGCTGTCTTCGCCCAATGACTCGAGCAAATAACAGGTATCAAATGCACTTTCGATACGTTTGAATAATGCAAAGAAATCGATATCTTGCGTCAGTTTGATACGTTGTGGTTTGCTCGGGATATCGATAGGAGCAGGTTTGGTCTGTGTGCGAGTACTAGAGGTCATAACAAAGTCCGAAATGGTTCAAATATGTGTTGATTAATAAGCGTTGACTAATAAGTGTCGATTAATAAGTATAAGTTTCGTCAGTAAAAAGCTAGATAGTATCGTCGTCAGAGGCTAAGAGTGATCTCTATGAGTGGCCAGTAACGCGCTGACATCATGGCTTTGCTTGGCCTTGGCACCGCGAGAGACAGTGGCGATACCAACACCTAGCTGCTCTGAGATATCACGTTGGGTGATGCCACGATCTAGCAAGTCAAAAATGCGAATACGATTGGCAATGTCAAGCTGTTCTTTATCGGTCAGCAGGGCACTGAGCAGCTTTTCGATATCTGCGCTATCAGTACAGTTGGTCAAATGTTTCACTAAGCTCTGATAAGGATCGGTAGTCATAATAGGTAATCTTAGCCAAAGAAAATAGATAGGTCGCTTGTTGAGCGATTTTTCGCTGAGAACTATCTTGTATCAGCATTCTAGTACAGTAGTACAAGAAATACAAGTGATGAGCTAAGTTAATAGCAGGCTGCTATAGACGTGATGATTTTTAAGCTTTGTTTATATAGATTCAACTCGTGGCCAGCGTCATATTCGATAGCATATTTATAGTTAGTACCAAGCGTTGCTGCGTTGTATTGCTACGTCCACTTGGCGTACTAAGTACTAGAATTGAGAATGTATGATATTAATTATTGCCAAATTGTTAATACTTAGTTATTATGCCTCTCTTTATTTAAACGCTAATCATTATTATTAGCATTAATCATGTTATTTGCACGGTATGATTGAGTGTTTTTAAGGTGTTGAATCTTCTGATAGGCACTATTTTAAGGGTTTTCGATGATAGCCCTTAAAAATAATTCTAAACATTCTAATTTCTGACAGTAAACAAAGTGAGTAAATGTGTTATGCGCGAAGTAAAGTTATCTAGTCAATTGACAGTATTGTCTATCGGTGTCGCCGCTGTATTGTGGACGCAAGCTGCCAGTGCCGCAACGGCAGCAGATATGCCAAACACGACATTGCAGACGATCACTGTAACAGCGAATAGCTCAGTACGTGACGCTGTACAAGAAGACTCTGTCTACATAGATGACTACACCCCAGCTGCACAAGCCAGCCATTTGAGCGATTTTCTGGACGTTGTGCCAGGGGTAAGCGTGGGTGGTACTTCATCGGTCAACCAACGTATTCGTGTACGCGGTCTTGATGATACCAATCTAAAAGTAACGATTGATGGCGCACGTCAAGAAGGCGCGTTGTTCTATCATATGGGTGACGTCACTATTGATCCAGATCTGCTAAAACAAGCAGAGGTATCAGTGGGCAATAACTCAGTGACGCTAGGCAATGATGCTATTGGCGGCGCGGTTGCTTTTGAGACAGTCGACGCGGCAGATTTACTCAAACCAGGTCAAAAGGTAGGTGCTAAGCTGCATACAGGTTATGCGAGCAACAATGATGAACTGCTAACTTCTGCCACTGTGTATGGTGCGCCAACAGAAAATATTGATTTACTGGCTTATTATGGCAAACGCAATGCGGACGCTGGTGAAGACGGTAAAGGCCGTAAAATCCAAACGGAAGACAGCGAAGGCGAAAACATCCTATTAAAAGCGGGTGCTTATGTCGGTAGTGATCATCATGTAGGTGCTAGCTTTAGCCGTACCGAAAACAAAGGTAAGTTCCCATTACGTCCAGATTTTCCTGCTGGTGGCTGGAACCCAATCATCCCGCAGGAAGTCAAACGTGATACCTATGCGCTTGACTACGCATATAGTCCTGCCAACCAGTTGGTCAATGTAGACGCCAATGTATATCAGACCAGCACGCAGATTTTGCGTAACTCTGATGGCTTACCTGGATTTGAGTTTGATGCAGAAGTCCAAACCACAGGCGCAAAAGTACAAAACACCAGTATTATCGATAGCAGTATCATTAACGGTGTACCAGGGGTTCATAAGTTAATCGCTGGAGTTGAGCATTACAAAAAAGAATCTGACTATAGCAGTGTTCAGCGAGGTACAACTATACCAGTTGCTGGTACAGATGAAGCAACCAATACGTCTGTGTATCTAGAAGACCAATGGCAAATGGGTAAGCTTAGCTTAACGCCAGGCGTCCGTTATGACCGTTATGAGTCTCCAGAGTATGTATCTGCTGGCAAGACTTATGACAATGTCGTTGGCGCATTGGCTGCTAGCTATGAAATTGCACCGCGCACCCAGCTATTTGCGAGCTATACGCAGTTATTTAATGGTCCAGATCTTAGCCAAACGATTTTTAACACTGATGGCGCTGATACGTATGTGAACAATGACCTAAAAGCAGAAGAAGGTGACAATGCAGAAGTCGGTATTGCTACAACGCTGCGTGGTCTGACTATGGCTGATGACTCTTTAAAATTAAGTGCTAAGTACTTTGAAACCAATATCGAAAACTATATTGAGTTTGTACGTGCAGGTGGTAGTAGAACTGGCATGAATTGCACAACTGGGCAACTAGGTACAAGTGCTGCCCCTGAAGCCTGCCAAGGTGTCATCAATAATGATGAAGATTTCAAAATCAAAGGTGTAGAGCTATCAGCCGATTATCGCGCAGATAACTTCAACATGGGTCTAAGCTATGCTCGTGCACGTAGCAAAGGCGAAGATACAGGTTACAATATCTCTTCTGTCAGTGGCAGTGGCTCTGAGTCTGGCGATAAGTACATGGTCAACTTGGGTTACGCTCCAACCAATACTACTGAGCTTGGCTGGCGCAGTACTTATGTCGCCGATGTGACACCGAATACCGCTGGTGATGACAACGAAAAACCAGGCTATGATGTGCACGATATCTTCATGACTTACACGCCAACTCAAATCGAAGGTTTGAAGGCCACGCTAGGTGTATACAACATCTTTGATGAGACTTATGCAAGCCATGCGTCACGTAACTCTATCGATGATGCCTATACTGATTTTGAAATGGGACGTAATATCAAAACGTCTTTAACTTATCAGTTCTAATCTAGCTTATCGAATTTAAGTCTAATCGTACTTATAAAGTCAGCTGTCTTATACGGGAGCTGGCTTTTTTTACGAGATTTTTGAGAGTGCGATTTATCTAAGAGTAGATGTTAAGTTGCTCGTTTGGTAGAAGGTGAAGCTACCGTATAAATAGCATATGAGTTAAATCGTATGCGAGTCGTATGCGAGCACTATGCCAATACTCTAAACAACAGCGAGCTATCATCGAAGCTCATTTATATCTTTCAAATTATCAGGAAATGATTGTGAATGAATACGAGCATAGAGTAATCAAACGTCGAAATTTTGAAGCTGACGCATAATGTTTCTAACTGCCCGAATTATCATATTGGAAATATCGACAAGATCTGACAGAGTAGCGCTTATACAACTGAAACTATCAGGCATTTCTATAAAGATATTAAGCATTAATTAAACTGTTAACTGAACCGAATATAATAATGCAAACATTAATGATAATAATTATCATTAATGTTTGCATTATTATATGTATCTTGCTAAAGTGTGTTTCGTTCATTACAGAACAGTTAATGGCTCTTTGCTCTATTCTATTTATAGAGACTTTTTTACGCTAGATATTTAATTCATTGGATAATTAATGACAGTTACAGCGTCATCAAACTTTTAACCCTACTCAGTACATACCCTTATTCGTTTACTCTCAATAGCTAAGCCGCTTGGCAATATTTTAGTCATGTTTTTATAACACATATATTTATGGACACGTCTATCCGACAATCGTATGTCAATTTTAGATGTTTATTTATGTGTACTTGCACCGAGAATGCATCCGAAGCATTGCATAAAAAGTGGCTAAAAACATTCACTGACGATGAGATAAACAGGTATTAACGAAATTGTGCGCTTCAAGGAATATTACTTATGTCAAACCAATCAGGTGGCTCTGATTTCTCAGTCATCACTTCTCCAAAAAAACTTCAACGCGTCGTGACTGGTAAGCTTTTACTAAGTATCGCTGTGACTTCTATTCTTAGTAGTACCGCTTTTGCTGCCGAGGGTGATGAGGTAGCTGTGCAAGGGGCGACCGACCAAGAAGCTGTGCCTACAGCTACATTGGATACAATTGTGGTGCGGGCAGCAAGGGACGAGCTAGAACAAGCAGCTGGGCTGTCTATTATTAGTGAAGAAGCCATCGAAAAAGCATCAGTTTCTAATGATATCTCGGAAATTGTACGTAAGATGCCAGGTGTGAATTTGTCGGGTTCATCAACGTCAGGTCAGCGTGGTAACCAACGTCAAATTGATTTGCGCGGTATGGGGCCAAACAATACACTTATCTTAATCGACGGTCGTCCTGTCACTTCTCGCAATTCCTCACGACCTAGTCGTGGGAGTGAGCAAGACACGCGTGGTGACTCGCAGTGGGTACCACCAGGCGCTATCGAAAGCATCGAAGTATTGCGTGGTCCAGCAGCAGCCCGTTATGGCTCTGGTAGTATGGGCGGTGTGGTAAATATCATTACCAAGAGCCCGACTGAGCCAGAGTTTTCTATCAGTGGTCACTATGAGGCACCAGAGAGCGATCTAGAAGGCAGTAGCTGGCGTACCAATATCAATATGGCAGGTGCATTGACGGATAAACTGTCCTCGCGTACCACTCTTGGTTATCACGATAGTGAAGGCGATGATCCTTATATCAATGCCAAAGATGCACAGATTGTTGACGGGCGCAGTGGTCCGGCTGCCTCGGTAGCGGCAGGTACTGAAGGTGTCGAAAATATCGATGTGCGCCAATTGTTTGAATACGCGATGGATGCGATGAATACGGTCGGTTTTGAAGTGAATTATAGCCGTCAAGAAAACCACTGGGCGGGTGATTCATTGTTCCAAACCGTGAACCAAAATTTGTTAGATGAGTTAGAAGGTGAAACAACGAGCAAAATGCAACGCTATGGCGCGGCGATCACACATCGCGGTGAGTATGATGACGCTAGTAGTAACAGTTTCATTGAGTATACTCGGACAGTTAATGAGCGTTTGGGTGAAGGTAGTGCGGGTGGTGGCGAAGGACAGATTGTCATACCTGACGATGGCGAAGATTTTGAGTGGACAGAGGCGACTTACGATACGCTAAATGCCAAATCAGAATGGGATATTTACTTTGATCGTCATACCTTGACGGCTGGTGCAGAGTTTCGCGGCGAAAAGCTAGATAACCCCGTGGTATCTGATTTGGCATTTGCAGAGGGTTTTGATTTTGGTGATGTAGAGACCGATCCTGACAAGCGTGATCCAACTTCAGATGCTTATCTTATTGGTGTATATCTAGAAGATAACTACGAGATCACACCTGACTGGTATGTGACTCCAGGTCTACGCTTCGACTATCATAGCGAGGCTGGTAGTAATTGGTCGCCTAGTATCAATACTACTTGGCACTTTAGTCCTGATTGGTCAGTGAAAGGCGGCGTCAGTCGTGCGTTTAAAGCCCCATCGTTATATCAGCTTGATCCAAACTATATTTACTATACTGGTGGCAATGGTTGTCCATCTTGGGTACCTCTTGATGAAAGAGGTTGCCACGTATTAGGGAACCCTGACCTAGAAAATGAGACATCTTGGAATAAAGAGATCACCTTTACTTATGATGATGGTACTGGACTGAATGCAGGCTTGACTTATTATCACAATGCCTATGATAACCGCATTGGTGCTGGTACGGATCGTGTGGCGGTAGATACAGCGACAGATCGTTCTATCTTTCAATGGGACAATCAAGGTGAAGCAATTGTTGAAGGTTTAGAAGGCTTTGTACAAGTACCAGTCACTGACAATGTAAGATGGTCTTCTAATATCACTGGTAACATCCGCTCAGAGCGAAAAGACAATGGCGAGCCATTATCGCTCATTCCTAAGTTCACTGTAAACACGGGTGTCGATTGGGATATCACGCCTCAGTGGAATGCCGACTTTGATGTGAGCTACTATGGTGTGATTGAAGCCCCAACGATTTCAGCGACGACGGGAGATGATAGTGATGACCCGTTGCTTGATCGCGAGCCGTATGCCATTGCTAACGTGAGCACTCGCTATGATTTGACTAAGGGTATAACCGTTGGGGCTGGTGTCAAAAACTTATTTGATACGGGTGTTTATCGTGAGGGTACCGCTACGAATGCTGGTGCACGTACGTTTAATGAGCCTGGTCGTACTTATGTGTTCGACGTTAGCGTTGACTTTTAATAGTTAGACATAGGGTTTGTTCAATATAAAAGGTCTGAGCTATTTGCTTAGACCTTTTGTGTTGTTAGGGCAGGGTCTTATTTTTAAAATAAGCCCATGCCCCCGTAAATATTTTTAATAATTCAATAACTTACTATCACAATATAACAGCAGATTTATTTATGTCATTTAATTTTCGCTATAGCTGTCTTTGGATTCACCGTTATACTGGGCTTGCCATGGCAGCTTTTTTAATTATTACTGGTATTACTGGCACATTATTGGCATTTCATGACGAGCTAGATGATATCTTCAACCATAAACTGGCTCAGGTCGAGAAACAAAACGCATCACATCTGCCTATTGCAGAGCTTCATGATAAGGTCATCAGTGCGTATCCACAATATGCTTTTTCTAGCATGCCAACCTCGATAGCAGCAGAGAGGTCAGCCGTATTTTCGGTAGATAGAGCGCGAGGAAAAGCCGCCCAAAACCAACCAAAAGCACCGTTTCAACAAGTTTATGTCCACCCTTATACTGGCGATATCATTGGTACTCGTGATAGAGATGAGTGGGCATGGCACAACACCATGTGGAAAGTGTTTTGGTTACATCGCGATTTATTACTGGGTGATATTGGAAAATTGCTACTAGGGATTGTTGCGCTCGTGTGGACGATTAATTGCTTTATTGGCTTTTACTTAACGTTTCCTAGAGCGATTAAAAAGAAAAAAGCACAGAACCAAACCTCGCCTAAAAAACGTACCTCATTTTTGAAACGTTGGTTACCAGCGTGGAAAATCCGTACCAAAAGTAATATGTTTAAATTGAATTATGATCTACACCATGCCTTTGGATTATGGCTTTGGGGGATCTTATTTGTCATCGCGTGGTCTAGTGTTGGTTTTAACCTAAGAGAGGTCTATCAACCTGTGATGCACGCTGTCGTAGGGCTTGAAGGAAGGGGTGAGAGACAGGAGAACTCAAGAAAACCATCAGAAAAAGCAGAGCAGGCGTCTGGTGCAGAAACAGCGACTAGGGTTAAGGTTGTAAACAATGAGGTTGTCGATGTCGAGTCTGTTGATGTGGTCAATAAAGCCAATAGCATTGCTTATTTAAGTGAGCAGGCAAACACTGCTGCCCAAAGCAAGGGTATGCTAGTACGAGAGTTTTTAGGCATACGTTGGATTGAGGACGAGGGTCAATGGCAGTTGCGCTTTAAGACAGATAAGGACATTGGTAAAAAAGGCGGTGCATCATCCATCACGGTCAATGCAAAAACGGGTAGCGTTGAACAGGTGAACTTTGGCTACCAAAACTCATCATTTGGTAGCAAAACTAACAATTGGTTGATGACTTTACATATGGGTCATATTGGCCATGGCATTGGCCACTTACTGTATCAAATATTTTTAGCACTGGTAGGTTTGGCTGTGACAATGTTGTCAGTTACTGGCGTCTATCTGTGGTGGAAAGGGCGTCAAAGTCGATTGAAGGCGTTGCAAAAGGGTAGGTAATATTGCCAGATTTCTAGGGTATATTTTTATTTAGATAGCTATCTGTTGAATCAAAAGCATGCCCTAGTTATAAATTTAATTGCAAGAATATTGTGTATGCTATCGAGACAGTAAAAATGAAGAAAGCAAACGTTTCACCTATCATGACCCATCTATGCCAACTATTATTTTCATCATAGTTCTTTGTGTAATCTACTGAAGAGATGTCTTGAGTAAAATCCATAGGAATAACCACCAATCTTAGACTATATAAGGTCATTCCTAACCAAAAAAAGGTATTTGATACCTCCTTATTTAAAGCATTAAAAATGAATAAGCAAAAGCTAATTACTAAAACTAGTAGAGATAAGTTCTTGTAGTTTATCCATCGATTATTTAATAGCGCTCTATACATCTATAATTTCTTTTATTATTTGCGAAGTTCTTTATTTAAACCGTATCAACAATCACTGGACGACCCTGATGACTTAGGACAGTGACATCGACGTTGTATAAATCTTTCATCGTCTCTTTAGTAATAACATCAGCAGGGCAACCTATAGCGGTCACTTCTCCTGCTTTCATCGTAACGACCGTATCTGCAAACTGTGCCGCTTGGTTGATATCATGCAGGACGATTACCACGGTTTTTTGCTGATTGTGGCTAAGCTGGCGTAGCTCACGCATGAGTCGACCAGCATGATACATGTCTAGGTTATTTAGTGGCTCATCGAGCAATAGATAGGGTGTATCTTGGCAGACAATCATAGCGATCAGCACGCGCTGTCGCTGTCCACCCGATAGCGTTGACAAGAAACGCTCGGCAAGTGGCTCAAGCTCAAAGCGCTCGAGTATTTCTTGCACTTTTTGCTGATCGTCAGCGGTCGGTTGCCCTTGATGATAAGGGTAACGACCAAACATCAGTAGCTCATGTACGCGCAGGCGTCCTTGTACATGATTGTCTTGCCCAAGCATCGCGACAGTCTTTGCCAGTGTCCGTGCCTGACAGCTGACAATGTCACGTTCCTCATTATCTACAGCGAAGCTCACTTGCCCAGATTGTAGCGGTTGCAAGCGAGCCATGACAGAAAACAACGTAGACTTCCCAGCGCCGTTAGGCCCAATCAAAGCAATCACCTGCGCCGTTGGTAGGGACAACGTAATGTCATGCAAGATTTGTTGTTTGCCAATATAGTGAGAGATATTATTCAGTTTAATCATAATCGTCTTATTTTAAAAAATCTTAAGGCTTTCTTTATTAACAGTATCAGTTAAGTGGTCATACTGAACGGCGCTGGGACATAAATATCAATGCCAAGAACACGAGGCCACCTGCTAGCTCTATCACGACGGACAATACGCCTGCCATGTCTAGCACTTGCTCAAAGAGTGTTTGACCCAGCACTAAGCAAATCATGGCAACCAAACTGACTAATATCAGCCGCTCAGTGTGATACATATGTCGTGCCATACGATTGGTCAGTGCGCAAACCAGCAGACCAAAGAAAGTCACTGGACCGACCAGTGCAGTGGCCGTGGCAACCAGTACAGCAATGACAGTTAATAGACCAAATGCTAAACGTTGATAGTTGATACCAAGATTGACGGCTTGTGCTTGTCCAAGCATCAATACATCGCACTGATAACGCCAGCGCCATACAAATATCGCGGTGATGGCACAGATAAATAAGCTGATACCTAGTAGCTGAGGGTTGACCGTATTGAACTGCGCGTAGCTGGCAGACTGTACGACCACAAAATCATCAGGGTTAATCAGCCGTGCAATGAGTGCTGATAAACTGCGAAATAACACGCCAAAGATAACGCCCACCAATATTAGCCGCGTCAGATCCTGACTGCTGTTAGAAAATAATAACTTAAACAATAATAAAGATGCCCCAAACATCAGGACAATCTCTAGCGTGAACTTGGCAATAGGATCGAGACTGGTAAAGCTAATCGCACCTAAAAAGAAAACCAGTAAGCTCTGCAACAGAACATAGAGTGAGTCAAACCCAAGTAGGGAGGGCGTTAGAATTGGATTGTGAGTCAACGTCTGAAACAGTAGCGTCGACACGCCAATCGCATAGCCAACCACCATCAGTGACAGCAGTTTTTTGCCGCGTAACGGTAGCGCAAAGTCCCAATAGCCATTGACATTGAGCGTCATAAACAAGGTCATTGAGATAAGTAGAATGATAGCTGCTATAGATTTTGGATGGGCAGCTATACATGCCCAAAGCTTTGCCAACTGACCTTGTGCAGCGGCTGAATACTGACCATCTGCTGAAGATGAGTTATCTATCGCTGTGCTGGTTTTGGTAGCATCAGTCTTGGTAGAAGTAAGCTTAGTTGATGAGAACATACAAAAATCCTATGGTGCCAAGCTTATCTAATAAGGCAAAAAATGAACGACGGTAAGTGAGTACTAAAAATTAATACATAGTTAGTGGACATGGTGCTACTGCTCAGCTGGCGCACGTAATAACAGCCATAAAAACAGCACCGTACCAACCACACCAAAAATAGTGGCGACAGGCACTTCAAATGGGTAGCGAATAGAACGCCCGATAATATCGCATAGCAATACGGCTGAAGCACCAAGTAGGGCAACTGCTGGCAAGCTGCGACGCAACTTATCTCCCATTAGACGGCTCACAATGTTTGGCACGACCAGCCCAATAAAAGGAATCATGCCTACAGTCACGACCACGACAGCGCTCATCATGGCTACCATACCTACGCCAATCCAAGTGACTTGACGCTTACTAATACCCAAGTTTAAGGCGATATTGTCACCCAAACCGACGATAGTCAGCTTGTCAGCAATAATATAAGCCAGCACACACAGTCCACCCGTCAGCCACAACAGCTCATAGCGCCCTGCCAATACGCCCGAAAAATCACCAAACTGCCAAACACTGAGCATCTGTAGCGATTCGGTTTGATAGGCGATAAAGGTAGTGACTGCTTCGATAATGCCGCCAAAGACAATGCCAATCAGTGGAATCATCAAAAAATCAGTGGGCGGTATTCGGTGTATGAGCAGCATAAATAGCATCATGCCAAAAACGGCAGCGATGGTTGCCACGCCCATTTTTACAATGAGCGCGCTGGCAGGGAACAGCAGACTGACTACCAATAAACCAAGTGCAGCGCTTTGAGTCGCACCGACCATGGACGGCTCTACAAAGCGGTTTTTTAGCACTACTTGGATAATCATCCCAGCCACTGCCATTGCAATACCAGTCAAAATAATGGCGATGGTACGCGGTATGCGGCTAACCAATAGCAATGAGCTATCGGAGTTGGCACTCTGAGTCAGAAGACTCTGCAAGATACCTGACCACGAAAAGTCGGCCACCCCAATAGATAAGCTTAATAACACCAAAAGCCCCATAAGAATGAGGCTTGCTATATTGATGAACCACGGTGGTATGGCAGTACGTCGATGTAATGCATTGCCAGTACCGCTCTGCCAGCTTGACGCTGATGGAGCAGTACTGGATTTGAGCCTAGCATGAGTACGGGGTGAAAATAACGACATAATCTTTACTGGCTTAAAAATGAGCAGGGTTAACGGTAATAATTACCTACTTGTACAACAATCGTTTTTATCACTAACGACATTATTTAGCGTTAGTAAAAGCATCTTTAATCGTCGTTAGATCCTGCATCCACTGGTAGTAACCGCCAAATGCTAAGTAAGAATCTGGGCTCAAATAAACCACTTGCTGCTTGCTCCATGCATTGCTCTGGGCAACCAGTGGATTGTCCAATACGGCCTTGGCACCAATACCGTCTTCACCAATTGCGGCACTGCGGTCGATGACAAATAACCAATCTGGATTGGCTTTTTGGATGTATTCAAACGATATCGGCTGACCATGAGGCGCATCGGCAATTTTGTCATCTGCCATTGGCACACCTAACACAGTATGGATAAAACCATAGCGAGACTTGTCACCATAGGCTGACATTTTGTTGCCATTGACCATGACGACTAGGCCCATGCCTTTATTTTCTTTTGTTAGACTCTTGGTCTCAGTGATGAGTCCATCGATGTTCTGTTGTAGCTTAGCGGCTTGATCGCTTTTACCAAACAATGCACCTAGATCATGCAGGCGCTGCTTGCTTGACTCATAGATATTTGCTGTATCAATACTCATATCCAATGTCGGCGCGATACTTGATAGCTCGTCGTATTTTTCTGCCATGCGTGAACCGACCAAAATAGCTTGTGGCTGCATTGCATTCAACGCTTCAAGATCCGGCTCAAACACAGTACCTACCGATTTTGGATCAGGCTGTGTTTCTGAATGTAGATTCTTTAGTAATAGACCACCAGGCATACCATCGACCGCCACATCTAGTGCAGCCAAATCTTGCATCAATGTCATGTCATAAACGACAAGTGGCGATGGGTTCATAGCCAGCTCAACATCACCTTTTACGGTATTGACCATGATTTTTTCAGCAGATACAGCGTCGTTATTAGCAACGTTCTGTGATTCATCAGCCGTTGGGTTTTCGGTTTTAGCGTCTGCTGGCTCAGAGTCATTTGATTCAGGCGAGCTACATCCTGCCACTACCGTAGCTAATAACGCTGTCATGGCAGCAGTCAATAATGGACGTTTGAAAAAAGAGGCGGTAGATCTGCTAGATAATAAGGGTGTCGGCATAATGAACTCGGTCTATCAAAAAATGTTTAAGCAATTGTCTAAAATAATTGCAAATGAATAACGCTAAAAATATTAAGTCTGAAAGTTGCTTGAGATAAAAAGCATAAAATAAATAGTCTACTTAGTACCAATTACTAACTTTTTATACGAATAGTTTTTATAAAAATAGTATGGGTAGACAGTACAGCGGTTATAATAAAGTAGTTGAGACTCATTATCAATATAAATGATAATGGTTTTTATTAACAGCACTTGTTATATTAAACGCAACGTATCATTTGATGTAAAGATAAGATTCATAGTAGTGAGGTATAAAAGTAGGTAACGTTCATAGAAATAAGCGTTCTGATAAATAAGGCTACTAAGCAATGTCACGTGTCAGAGATGTATTAAATAGCGAAAATATTGTAAATTATTATTGATAATAATTATCGTTTGCATTATTATCTACGCCATTCTACTCTGAGTAATAAACATTAGGCTGTTATGAGTTCAACGGATTTAGACGCGCCACCACTTAAATCGTTATTGCTAGCTATTGTTGCAGTCTTAGGACTCCATGTGCTTGCCGCAATTGCACTAGTGGCAATAAAAACGCCTGAACTCAAACCTGAGCCAAAAAAAGAGATGTCACCACTTGAGATAAAGTTTGTGTCATTACCGGCAAAAACGCTCTCAACTGAATTAGAAAAGCAAACAGTCACAGCCAAAAAAGAAGTACAGCCTGAGGTACAAGTTCAGCCATTGCCGCAACCTGAATCAAAGCCTAAAGAGCCGGTTAGAAAACCAAAAGAGACACCAGTAAAACCAAAAGAGCCTGTTGTAAAAAATATAGAGCCGAAAGTGACGCCTGTGATAGCGTCAGAAAAGCCTCGTCCTGATATCAGTCAAAAAGTAGCCCCAAAAGAGCCGCTACCGAAACCGAAGGTTGATAACTCAGCAGCTGAAGCACAACGTCAAGCAGCTGCCCAAGCTGAATCGGAGCGCCAAGCCAGAAAGGCTGAGCAAGAAGCGCAAGCTAGGGCAGAACAAGAAGCCAAAAGAGTCGCTGATGTCAGAGCTGCCGCTCAAGCGAAGGCTGCCGCAGAGGCCGCCGCTGCACAAGCAAGAGCTGAGGCAGAAGCAGCAGCTGCTTTAGCACAGAGTAATGAGCCTGTGAGCTTTACTGCTAGCTCAGCCAACTGGGCATCTGCGCCAAACTTTAGTTTTCCTGAGCGCGCTGCCCGTAGAGCTCGTTCTGGTGATACGCTCAACGTTGTCTTGGTATTACGAGTCAACAAACAAGGCGGCATCGATAACGTGCGAGTTGCTCAATCATCAGGTAATCCGCTAGTAGACAAAGAAGCCCGACGTCAAGTTCGATCTGGCAAGTTCAAACCCTTTACTAAGAATGGCGTACCCGTGGTAGGTGATGTAACCCTACCGATCAGTTACGCGGTTCCTTGATAGCTCATACTTTATAACAACGTATTTATTAATCATTTTTCATTATAAAACTAAACATGGTATTTACCTCAGTATCATGTAATGGCATTACACATTAAGGAGTCTGACATGGACTTTATGCAATACTGGCAGATCAGCGACATGGTGACAAAAACGTTGTTCTTTTTGTTGCTTGCGTTATCTATTCTCTCTTGGGTGACAGGTATCGTCCGCGTATTGCAAAGCCGTAAGCTGGCGACCAATGTAGCAGATGATTTGAGTCAGCAATTACAAGCCAAACAGTCTGACTTGGCTGGTACTGATGCTGCCACTCGCCGCTTGGTGACTGAGCAGACTTTGCTCAAGCATATCGGTCGCTATCGCTTTGCTAGTGAGCGCGGTCTGCCAATTCTTGGTACGACGGCAGCGATTGCACCGTTCATCGGCTTGTTTGGTACGGTATGGGGTATTTTCCATGCCTTGCACAATATTGGTATGAGTGGTCAGGCAGGATTGGGGCAGGTTGCAGGGCCAGTCGGTGAAGCTCTAATTATGACAGGTCTTGGTATTGCAGTAGCGATTCCAGCTGTGGTGTTTTACAACCTTGCAGTACGTATCAATCGCCGCATAATGTATCAAGCCAACGACAGAGCCCATGATTTATTGGCGCAATCAACGGGTCTTGTGGATACTACCAAGGTAACTGCGAGCAATCCTGCTAGCGCCTCACAAGTGCATGCTGCACCAAGCAGTCGTTCAATTACCAGTGAGACGCAGCATACCAGCAACTACAGTAATTCTGTGCCAAAGCAGCTATAGATACTGCTAATTCTACAGATACTGATTCTGTAGATGCTAGGTCTGTAAAGGCTCAAACGACAAGTCGAAAAACCGTCGAAAAACGGCTTGGCTGTGTGAAAATAACCAAAAGTATTGAGAGTAACTATGGCATTTCAATTGGGTGATGATGACGTACGAAGCATGGATGAGATGAATCTCATTCCGCTGATCGATATCATGCTGGTATTGATGATTATATTTTTATTGACAGCGACCGTGCTGAATCCGACGGTGCCTTTAGATTTGCCAGAGACTAGTGCCGCGCTCAATGAAACGCCGCCAGAAGCGATTCAAGTCAGTATTGATAAAGATGCAGGGATATTCTGGGATAGCGATCCAATCAGCATGGAAGAGTTAGAGACACGCTTGCAGCAGCAAGGCGCGACTGGTAAGAACCCAGCGGTACAGTTACGTGCGGATAAAGAAGGCAAGTACGATACGGTCGCTCAAGTCTTAGCAGCCGCAAGTAATGCTGGACTGACCAAAATCGCATTTGTGAATGAATAGCTAAATACTGAAGAGCTGAATACTTAATAGTTTAAGCACTGTGAGTCAGTGCTAATAGTTTTAGCCCTATATTAGAAAACTGGCTAGATAAACCAATAGCCCAACCAGTAAGACAACCAGCACCACTATAATAAAAACAATTAAAATAATAAAATTTTCTCCAACCTCATTAACTACTTAAACCTCAAATTAAGTCGTTAGTGAGGTTTTCTTTTTTTACCAGCCGTAGCCAAATGGACGATAGCCGTAACCGAAGCCTGCATGTCTGTAGCCAAATGGGTAAGGTGAGCGTAAGTAGTCGAGATCGCGCTGACGGATATAGTAGTAGCGCCCTTGGGAGTAGGCTTCTTCTAACTTATCAATACCTTCTAACGGACAGACAGGTTGCCAGTCATAGCCTTCGCGGCCGAGCTTATAAGCATTCAGCTCGGTACAGTAGTTTTTGAGACCTTGTTGACGGCCTTGCTCCCATTGGATACGGTTAGGGCTAGCACCGCCGACACTGGCGCAGCTATTGGTATAGTGACCGAAGTAAGCGCCTGAACGTCCTTGCGAGCCATCAGCATAGCCGACTTCTTGCCAGTTACTGCTTTGACACTGCTGCGGAGTTAGGCTCTGAGTCGTGGCACAGCCCGATAATGTCAGTACGACCGCGCCAAGTAGCGATAAGCTCATGCCTGTTTTGCTCATGACTCTACTTGTCAGCTTGCGAGCGTGATAAGCGCCCGATGAGTTTGACTCAATAAGATAATTCATAATAAACCTGCGCGCGTTTAAAATTATGGTTTATCATAGCACTTTTTTGAACTGACCACTTTTCGTATCTGGTTTTTATAGCGTGCTGTGATCAGTAAATTTGTATACGCTAAATAGCTGATTTAATAGTGTAACTTGCTAAATTGTCATATGCTTTAAAAGTACCTGTTGCACCCCGATTGGACGACAACGCTTGATTTTTAATGGTTCGTGCTCATTATAAGCCCTTATATATCGTTGTTTGTTATCGTGCTAATCGCAAAACTATATGTACTATTTATAAATAACGGTTCATTAGCGATATTTACCGCTATATCTCTTAGTATCTTTTTCATTTAGTCAAAAGGCCAGACCATCATGGGAACATTGATTGGCGTTATCATTGTACTATTCGTATTAGGGAGTATGATGGCGCTCAAACCGAACGGTATCGATCAGCGTTTGGATAAGCTGCGTATGACCGCGCGTCGTTTACAGCTCAATCCAAAACTTGTTTCGTGCCCTGATTGGATCAAAGGCCGTGATAATGATTATGGCCGCGGTATGCTTGGACAGTACTGCCTAATATTTGAAGACACTAAACTGCCGCATACCCGTTATCAAGTGATTGATGGACAGTGGCGACCAGATAGCAGTTTTGTTGATACCAGTACAGACGATAAGACGCTTACTATTCCCAGTGCGATTCGATCTAGTCAAATCAGCAATAATCCAGTAGTCAAAAAGACTGATTTTAGCTTGGATCAAGTGCCGTTAGAGCTGCCAGTAAGTATTGAGCCGTTTGTTAAAGGTCTATTGACCAAGGCCAATAGCATTATTATTTATTGGGAAGATATTGCTTATGTACGTCCAGCATCCAACCCAACGTACCATCAAAAACGGATTGAAGCGGACTTATTAGTGCTCAAAGAAAACCTTGAGAAATGGGCGCTACAGATGCAAAAACAAGCATAAACCTAGTAAAGCGTTTTTTCGTCTCCATTAAAGGGCAATATGCAAGCGGTTTGTCATATTCAAATTATTTAAAGTTGACAGTTTAACGCTTAGCAGTGTAACGTCTTTATAACTATATCTTTATTTTATGGTTATTATTTGTTTTATAACCTTTTTTATCAGCAGCGATTATTACTATAAATAGCTGAACCATGGTCGAACCATGAGTATTAGCTTCCCTAAATTGCCGTGCTGCTGAATTTAACCTTACTTTTAATTTACTTATATTATGGTGTCGTCAAACATGGCAAAAACCACAACCAAAAAAAGTCCAGCACCAGCTGCTGACAGCCCGAAGGGTAAGTCTTTGGTGATTGTAGAATCACCAGCCAAGGCAAAAACGATTAATAAATACCTTGGTGATGACTTTATCGTACGCTCAAGTATCGGTCACGTCCGTGATTTGCCGGTCAGTGCGAGCAAAAGCGCAAAGAAAGCAACAACCGCTAAAAAAGATGACAGTCTGACCAAAGAAGAAAAAGCGCAGCAAGCACTGGTACGCCGCATGGGTGTAGATCCAGAGCATGACTGGGCAGCAGCCTATGAAGTACTACCAAACAAAACCAAAGTCATCAAAGAGCTCAAAGCACTAGCCAAAGACGCTGACAAAATCTATCTAGCAACGGATATGGATAGAGAAGGGGAAGCGATCGCTTGGCATTTAAAAGAAGTCATCGGTGGCCCTGATAGTAAATATCAACGTGTGGTCTTCAACGAGATTACCAAGTCAGCTATTCAAAGTGCATTTAAGCAGCCTTCGAAATTAGACATTGACCGCGTGAACGCGCAGCAAGCGCGCAGATTCTTGGACCGTGTTGTTGGCTTTATGGTATCGCCGCTATTATGGCAAAAGATTGCTCGCGGACTGTCTGCAGGCCGCGTACAGTCAGTCGCCATGCGCTTGGTCGTTGAGCGTGAGCATGAAATTCGCGCGTTCATCCCAGAAGAGTACTGGCAGATTCATGCGGACACGCACATTGCTAATGGTAAAGCCAAAAAAACCTCAGACGCTGAGCAAATCGGTATCCGCTTAGAGGCGACCAAACAAGGTGGAAAAACCTTAAAGCTTGGTAATAAAGAGCAGACCGATAAAGTTTTAGAGGTGCTCAAAGCAAGCGATTTTATCGTCAAAGAGCGTGAAGAAAAACCAACGCAATCACGTCCAAGCGCGCCATTTATTACTTCAACTTTGCAACAGGCTGCTAGCACGCGCTTAGGGTTCTCTGTTAAGAAAACCATGATTTTAGCGCAGCGTCTATACGAAGCCGGTCATATTACTTATATGCGTACCGATTCGACATTCTTATCAGGCGACGCGCTTGCTGCTGTCCGTGGTCATATCGAAGACAGCTATGGTGCAAAATATGTACCAGAAAAACCAAACTTCTATGGCAATAAACAAGGCGCACAAGAGGCGCATGAAGCGATTCGTCCGTCTAACGTCAATATGAAATCGACGCAGTTAAAAGGTGTTGAACGTGATGCCATTCGTCTATATGAGCTGATTTGGCGTCAGTTTGTCGCGTGTCAGATGACGCCTGCGAAATACTTATCCGTGAATCTGTTCGTCGCTGCCGGCGATGTCGAGCTAAAAGCACGCGGTCGCACCCTAGTGTTTGATGGCTTTACTAAAGTCATGCCACCAGCTAAGACTGACGATACTTTATTACCTGATGTCAAACAAGGTGATAAGTTAACGCTCGATAAGCTCGATCCGAGTCAACACTTTACCAAGCCGCCACCGCGCTACACAGAGGCAAGCCTAGTCAAAGAGCTGGAGAAAAAAGGTATCGGTCGTCCATCGACTTACGCTTCTATCATCTCAACCATTCAAGACCGCGGTTATGTGAAGCTTGAAAACAAACGTTTATTTGCTGAAAAAATGGGCGATATCGTCACCGATAGACTGACGGCAAGTTTCCCAGATTTGATGGATTATACCTTTACCGCTGCGCTAGAAGACAAGCTTGACCATGTTGCTGAGGGCGATACTGACTGGAAAGATGTCCTTGATAATTTCTATGGCGACTTTAAAAAGACCCTAGATCGTGCCAAAGAAAAAGACGGCATGCGCCCCAATGATCCAACCGATGTGCCAGATGTCCATTGTGATATCTGTGATCGTCCGATGCAACTGCGTACCGGCTCAACCGGCGTATTCTTAGGCTGTACTGGCTATAACTTACCGCCAAAAGAGCGCTGTAAAGGCACCAAAAACTTAATGCCGGTCGAAGCGTTTGCCAATCTTGATGATAGCGACAGCGATGACGAAGCGGCTGAAGTCAAAGATTTGATGGAGAAAAAACGCTGTCCGAAATGTGGCACGGCGATGAATGGTTACATCGTAGATGGTGGTCTCAAACTACACATTTGCGGTAACAACCCTGATTGCGATGGTTATATCCTAGAAGAAGGTAAGTTTGAAGTACCTGGCTCAGATGCACCAACCATTGACTGTAATAAGTGCGATGGGCAGATGGAGCTTAAAACAGGACGCTTTGGCCCGTACTTTGCTTGTCAAAACTGTGATAACACGCGTAAAGTACTAAAAACAGGTGAAGCAGCGCCGCCGCGTATGGATCCAATCCACTTGCCAGAGCTAAAGTCGACCAAACATGATGATTATTTCATTTTGCGTGAAGGGGCGGCTGGGATGTTCTTGGCAGCATCTAAGTTCCCAAAAGTGCGCGAGACACGTCCGCCAAAGCTGGCTGAGCTACGAGAAATCAAAGACAAGATGGAAGACAAGTTCCAGTATCTATTTGCAGGACCAGATGAAGATCCTGAAGGTAACCCAACCATCTTGCGCTGGTCACGTAAGAAAAAAGAGCAGTATATCGGCTCTGAAAAAAACGGCAAGGCCACACGTTGGGGTGTTTACTGGCGTAAAGGTGAATGGGTAGAGGAGTAACTATTGTTAAATCCGATATGTCGCTTTTATAGCGTCAGACTCATCTGATGTGCTACAGGTAAAATTTACATTTGTCTTTCTTGTATTGGCTTCAACAAACCTAATAGTTACTTCCAATAAAAAACCCTCTTATAATTTAAGAGGGTTTTTTTATGCTTGTAATATTTCTTCTAAGCTATTTCTATATTTATAGAATTAACCTAAATTAATAGATTTGGACAGTATTAGTTTTTTACGATGATACCGCAACCAATACGATCGCCTGCATTACCTGAAGGCTGACTGGTATAGTCGTCAACGCCAGCATGTACGATAAAGGCCAAACGATTTACGCTGTATTTACCTGCTTCAGTCGCTGCGATTTTCTTATTCACATAGTTAATAGTAGCAACACCATCTTCATTAGCAGTTAAGTTTGGCAGGTCACCAGCATGACCATTCATATCATCTGGATTAGAATGTGGCTTGTTGTCTGGGTTGAAGTGACCGCCTGCTGCTTTACCCATAACGTCACAGCTGCCTGTTTCGTGGATATGTAATGAGACAGTTCTGCCTGGCTGTAGGTTAGTAAGTTTACCGTAAACTTGGACGCCGCCATCGACTGGACGTAAGAAAACTTGACCAACTTCTTTCTTCTCGCCATCTACTGTTTGTATGGTTGATTTTAGCGTTGGCTGTGCTAAAGGATTGCCTGTTTGCATTTGACTCTCTACGGTCTGGCAACCAGTCATTGCTAACGCTGAACCGCATAATAGGGTACTTGCAAATAATGTCTTATTCATTATTATCTCCAATTGTTTGAGTTGTTATTTTTAATCTTTATGAAAGCCACGAATATTTATCGTTATTGTTCTATAAAAATCGGTGTCAATATTCGTTAACATCGGAGTCAGTATAGCCAAGCTAACTCTATAGTTATTCATCAAATGCGCAACAATCAGTTAATAAATGTAAGTAACGTATGGGTTTGAAAAACGAACTAAGATAAATGATTTTCAAAATTAAATGGCTTTAAATGCGTGAGAAACCTACTAAGAAGGCTATGAACTGCAAGCAAATGAATAACAAACAGGTATAAAAAAGCCGCTCACCATAGTGATGAGCGGCTTCCTAATCTATAGAACTGGCTTAATAAAGGTTCAATTAATTGTGCAGTGCTTTACCAGAGGTTTTATCAACAGTCACTTTGGCAGGCTTAATTGGTGTTGGCATACTGACCAAAGCAACCTTTAAGATTTCTTCAATCGTCGCGACTGGCTGAATGGTTAAGCCTTCTTTCACGTTATCAGGAATATCAGCCAAATCTCGCTCATTAGTCGCTGGGATCAAGACATGCTTGATACCACCGCGATGTGCCGCAAGCAACTTCTCTTTGAGACCGCCGATACGTAGGATTTTACCGCGTAAGGTAATCTCACCTGTCATCGCAATATCTGGACGAATAGCAATACCTGTCAACGCAGAGACTAGCGCTGTCGTCAGTGCACCACCAGCAGATGGGCCGTCTTTTGGCGTGGCGCCTTCTGGCATATGCACATGGACGTCTGTTGTTTTAAACGTTTCGTAGTCGATACCTAAGCTATCACCGCGAGCACGAACCACACTCATAGCCGCGCGAATCGACTCTTTCATCACATCGCCTAGTGAACCGGTAAAGCTAAGCTCGCCTTTACCTTTCATACCGACCGCTTCGATGGTCAATAGCTCACCGCCGACCTGAGTCCATGCAAGACCAGTAATACGACCAATTTCAGGCTCTTCTTCAGCCAGACCGTAGTCATACTGATGTACACCTAGATAGTCATCGATATTTTTGTCATCGACGGTCACTAGCTGACGTTCTGTTTTTTTCGGAGCACGTGCGCCATGAGTTTCAACCGAACCGCGAACCACTTTACGGCAGATCTTGTTCACTTCACGCTCAAGGTTACGCACACCTGCTTCACGCGTATAGCTACGCACGATGCTATGCAATGCTGCTTCAACAATCTCAATTTCACCTTCTTTAAGACCGTTTTGCTTAATCGCTTTTGGCACTAGGTATTTCTGTGCGATATTGACCTTTTCTTCTTCGGTATAACCCGGCAGACGAATAACTTCCATACGGTCAAGCAGTGCAGGTGGAATATCCATGCTGTTGGCAGTACAGATAAACATCACTTGCGACAAATCTAAGTCCATATCTAAATAATGGTCGTTAAATGTATCGTTCTGTGAGGGATCTAATACTTCAAGCAACGCTGATGCTGGATCACCGCGGAAGTCTTGCGCCATCTTATCGATTTCATCCAATAGGAACAGCGGGTTTTTGACTTCTACTTTTGCAAGTGATTGAACGATTTTACCCGGCATCGCACCGATATAGGTACGGCGATGACCACGAATCTCTGCTTCATCACGTACGCCGCCAAGGGCCATACGCACAAACTTACGACCCGTGGCACGGGCGATAGATTCACCCAATGAGGTTTTACCAACACCTGGAGGACCGACGAGACATAGAATCGGGCCACGAAGTTTCTTCACGCGTGATTGCACGGCGAGATATTCTAAGATGCGGTCTTTCACATCTTGCAAGCCATAATGATCTTCGTCTAATACTGTTTTGGCTTTGTCTAAATTGATCGAGACTTTGGTCGTCGCATTCCACGGCGTGTCCAAAATCCATTCAATATAGTTGCGTACCACTGATGATTCACTTGACGCAGGTGGCATCATTTTGAGCTTTTTGAACTCTTGCTCAGCTTTTTTGCGCACATCTTCCGGCAAGTCAGCATCTTCTAAGCGCTGCTCTAGCTCAGCCACATCATCTTCACCATCGAACGCGCCGTCATTCATATCTGACAGCTCATTTTTAATGGCTTTCATCTTCTCATTTAAGAAGTATTCGCGCTGATTGTCTTCCATTTGCTGACGGACAGCATCTTGGATGTCCTGCTCGATGTTTTGCTCAGCACTTTGCTTGACTAAATATTCAGTCAAAGTGTTGATATGCGTTTTGATATCGTCTTCTTCTAGGAAAGACTGTTTGATATCAAGATCCATCGACACACGAGTTGAGATGAAATAAACCAACTCAAGCAAGTCGTCAATACGTTTGGCCACACGAGTCAGCTCACGTGCATTGCGAAGTCGCGCATCTGCATAGCTTTCGAATAATGTAGTTAATGCTTGAATCGTATTTTTCTGTTGGCTTTCATCCATGCTGACGTCAAGGTCGGCACGCTCAAATCTCGCCATCAATAAGTCATCATGGCCTTCTATGTTATCGACACGAGCGCGGTATTGACCTTCGATCAATACCTTGATGCAGTTCTCATCGCTGTCATGTGGCATAGTGCTGACGATGCGACACACCGTACCGTACTGATACAAGTTATCTTGATCAATATCTTCGGTCAGTGAGTCTTTTTGCGCGACTACCAGTACTTTGTTGCCATACTCAGCCTGTGCCAACTCAACCGCTTTCACCGATGGCGCGCGTCCCACAAACAATGCAATCTGCATATGTGGATAGACGACGACGTCGCGTAATGCCAGCAATGGCAAATAGTTTTCATCTTCATTGTCTTTAACAGCGTCAGATGAGGCATTTAACGCATCCGTAGATGAGCTTTCTGTCTCATTATTCGCGTCAGCACTGATGTTAGCGTCAGTGTCAGTATTTGCATCAGACGTCGTGTCAGTGTTCAGGGCAGATGATACATCGATGTCGATGTTGTCTTTATCAATATTATGTTCACTCATATGTTTTTCCTCGTTCCCCAGACTTGTAAAGTCAAGTTCGTGGTTCATGTTTAGATAAATGGTGCTCACGAAAAAAATTGCAAGGCTGATTGGTGAAGTCGTCTGCTTATCTTTGTTAAATAGTTATCTGAGCGTCCAGTTATTAATGCAATTAATGTGGGTAACGATGTATCGTCAATGGTATGACTGGTCTATGAATAATAAAGACAGTCAGAAATTATAGAAGAGGGTTTAGATGTATAGGTGATATTTGGCTACCTATGATGATGTCTAATCGGTTCTATGCGTAGGCTTTATACCCAAAATAAGGTAAACTGGCGCGCGTCTAAAATAGGCTCTCATATTGAGACGTTTTAGACAACAGGGCGATATTCATTAGTTTCAATATTCATAGGTCTCAATAAGACCAAAGTATAAAGAACAAGGGGCAACACATGGCCATCAATGCAGTATTGCTAGCAGTTATTATCATGCTAGGACTGTCACTTTCGCGAGTGCACGTGGTGCTCAGTTTATTAATCGGGGCGCTGGCAGGTGGACTGCTAGCAGGGCTTGGTATTACTGATACGCTCAATGCTTTTCAAGAAGGCATCCGTAATGGCGCAGAGATTGCGTTGTCGTATGCACTGCTTGGGGCGTTTGCGGTAGCGATTGCTCATTCGGGATTACCACAATCGTTGGCAGGCGCGGTTATCAAGCGTATTGATGCTGCTGGCACGAGTGGCATGATTAAGTACATGCTGTTTGCAGGCCTCATTACCATGAGCTGCTTTAGCCAAAACTTAATCCCTATTCATATTGCCTTTATTCCGCTACTGGTACCGCCACTATTGTTAGCATTCAATCGCATGCAGATTGATAGACGCCTGATTGCTTGTCTGATTACGTTTGGACTGGTCACCACCTATATGTTTATTCCTTATGGCTTTGGTGATATCTATCTCAATCAGATTATGCTAAAAAACGTGGGTGAAGCGGGCATTGATGTTGCCAATATTTCTGTGGTGCAAGCCATGGCGATTCCTGCATTGGGTATGCTAATTGGTTTACTGGTTGCTGTATTTATCAGCTACCGTAAGCCACGCGCATATCAGCAGATTGCGATAGATCAGCAAGCGCATGATGCCGTCGTAGAAGGTGATGCATTAAGCAAAACTGCTGCTGGTGCACAGTCGCAAAGCAAGCTAAAGACACTGGTTGCACTGGCTGCTATCGTGACGGCTTTTGTGGTGCAGCTATATACTGATTCGCTACTACTTGGCTCAATGTTTGGCTTTGGTGTGTTTATGGCGACTGGCGTGGTGAAGTGGCGTGATGCTGACGGCGTCTTTAATGACGGTATCAAACTGATGGCGATGATTGGCTTTATTATGATTACCGCGCAAGGCTTCGCTGAAGTGATGAAAGCCACTGAGCAAATTCAGCCATTGGTCGATGGGGCAGCGTCACTGTTCGCTGGTAACAAAGCGATGGCGGCATTTATTATGCTACTAATCGGTTTGATTGTGACCATGGGCATTGGTTCTTCATTTTCGACCATTCCTATTTTGGCTGCGATTTATGTGCCGCTGTGTATCTCTTTAGGGTTTTCGCCGTTGGCTACTGTGGCGATTATCGGTACGGCTGGCGCGCTGGGTGATGCGGGTTCGCCTGCGTCAGATTCGACATTAGGGCCAACCTCTGGTCTAAACATTGATGGACAGCATGACCATATCAAAGATAGTGTGATACCGACTTTCTTACACTACAACATTCCGCTACTCGCATTTGGTTGGATTGCAGCGATGGTGCTGTAGATTTTTGATATGTGTAAAATGCTCAGTAGCTTTGTAAGGTGTGCCGTGCGCACCTTACAGCTCCCATTAGTATTTAATTGATGCTAACCTTTAAACAATCTAATCTATTATATGCAGGCTAGACATCATGGACAGTCAAGGTTTTAGTCAAAATGAAGTAGAGTTATTGTTAAAAGGGCTTAGAGTTTTATTATCTGAAAAAGCAAAGAGCGATCCTGAATTAATACAATGGTCGTATGTGAGAAGTGATCCTTACATGGAAGTATTTGCTGTAGATAAGGCGAAATATGAAGAAGACCGCAATCATATAATAGATTTAATTCGTAAATTAGAAAAAGGCTAGCTCAGTAATAAAGTGATGTTAAATTAACTAGTAAATCACTCATCGAAATCTCTCAACTCGTCACTTAAACCATTCAAAAACGCATCACTTTGCGCAAGCAGCTCATTTAAGCGTTCTTCATTGACGAGCTGTGTCATTTCTTCAGCGCTAAACGGTTGCTCTTGACTGTAGTAGCGTTGCTCTCTAGCGTCCTCATTGCCTAATGTCTGCAAATACTCATCCACACTGTCTGCACTGGAATCAGCAGCGCTAGAGTCTTTTTCAAATTGTTTATCGTCTTTCATTAAAACCACCTTATGCTGCTTGGGGTAATTAAGCCGTCTAATGGTACATCCCACGGTTGACGCGCTAATTGCTCAACCACTTGAAAGTCATAGCACCAGCCTATTTTTAACGGCCTTGAAGCCCCTGATCGATAGCTTTTCCCAAGCGTCGTATCATAGAACCCGCCACCCATGCCCATACGATTACCGTTTAGATCAACCGCGACTAACGGACAAATAATCACGTCTAGTTCTGATGCC
This sequence comes from Psychrobacter nivimaris, assembly GCF_904846365.1. Classification (GTDB taxonomy): domain Bacteria; phylum Pseudomonadota; class Gammaproteobacteria; order Pseudomonadales; family Moraxellaceae; genus Psychrobacter; species Psychrobacter nivimaris_B. Next base: position 58,246 of record NZ_CAJHAL010000005.1, on the reverse strand, counting down.
CATAATAGAGCGCGACTGTGGTTTTGTTTCATACCTAATTGGTGAATGCGAGTGGGGACATTGACCAGTTTTGAGTGATAAACAGGTACAAAGCGCAGGCGTTTATCATCATTGCCATTGCTAGTACGACCAAGCGAGCCAACAACTGGTAAATAAGGTAAATAGCCTAAGCGTTGACACCAGTCTAATATTAGCTGAGTAGGTAGCTCACCAAAGCCATCATAATAAAGTCCAATACGCGCATGTGCTGGCAATCGCTTCTGTAATTTAGCTAGCTGTAAACTAGCAGCTTGCCCTAAATTCCTACGCACGCCGTCACTTAACTGGCGACGCTGGCGAGTAAACAGCCGTCTGGGTGGGTTGCTAATTACAGGTTCGGATGATTCAAGGTTTTTTGAGTCAAGATTGTGTGGCTCAGGGTATATTGATTTAGAGTGCATAGGTATCTTATCCAATGAAGTATCAGATTGGTGATGACAGGCGTTTTTAGACATTCGTTTTTAGGTATTGCTCAAGGCTATTTGTGAATATTCAACACGCCTTAGTCATGCTATCATAACGCCACTTTACATCGTATTTCCGTTTATGTGCAGCAGCTGTTGCACTTTTTATCGTTCAGTTATCTAACAACAAACCAGTAAAGAGGGTAGTTATGTCGACACAGAATCAGGCAACTCGTACCGAAAAAGACACCATGGGCAACGTAGAAGTCCCAGCTGATGCTTATTGGGGTGCGCAAACTCAGCGTAGCCGCGAAAACTTTAAAATCGGTGGCGAGACGTTGCCGCGTCCAATGATTGAAGCGATGGCACTGGTCAAAAAAGCCGCTGCGATTACCAATGCAAGCCTAGAGCGTATCGAAGGCGACAAGCGTGATCTCATCGTACAAGCCGCTGACGAAATCATCAATGGTGGTCTGGTCGATCAGTTCCCATTGGTTGTATGGCAGACAGGTTCTGGCACCCAGTCAAACATGAACATGAACGAAGTATTGGCCAACCGTGCTAACGAAATCGCTGGTTCTGAGCGTGGCAGCTACACGCCGATTCACCCAAATGACCATGTAAACCATGCACAGTCTACCAACGACAGCTTCCCAACGGCGATTCGTGTGGCGGCTGCGCGTCAAATCAACAGCTTGTTGATTCCAGCGGTAAAAGCACTACGCGATACGCTAGCGGCAAAAGCCAAAGAATTCGATAGCATTGTAAAAATCGGTCGTACGCATTTGCAAGATGCGACGCCTTTGACTTTAGGCCAAGAGTTTAGTGGCTATGTGAGCCAACTTGACCATTCATTGACTCGTATCGACAACGCGCTACAAGGTCTATATGAGTTGCCACTAGGCGGTACTGCGGTTGGTACTGGTCTAAATGCCCACCCTGATTATGCGGTAAAATCAGCTGAGCAACTAGCGACTTTGACTGGCTTGCCATTCGTCACGTCACCGAACAAATTCGAAGCACTAGCCGCTCGTGATGCAGAAGTATTTGCGTCAGGCGCATTAAAAACGCTAGCGGGCAGCTTAAATAAAATCGCTAACGACGTACGTTGGTTGGCATCTGGCCCTCGTTGTGGTCTGGGTGAATTGACGATTCCTGAAAATGAGCCAGGCTCTTCTATCATGCCAGGCAAAGTAAACCCAACTCAGTCAGAAGCAATGACCATGGTTGTCGCTCAGGTTATGGGTAACGACACGACTATTAGCATGGCTGGCGCATCAGGTAACTTTGAGCTAAACGTGTATAAGCCAGTTATCGCGTTTAACTTGTTACAATCTATCAAGCTGCTTGGCGATGCTTGCAACAGCTTCAACGAAAACTGTGCAGTGGGTATCGAGCCAGTAAAAGACAAAATCGATGACTTCTTGCATAACTCATTGATGCTAGTGACGTCATTGAACCGTCATGTTGGTTATGAAAATGCAGCTAAAATCGCTAAGACTGCTTATAAAGAAAACAAAACTTTGAAGCAAGTGGCGGTTGAGCTAGAGCTATTAACTGAAGCGCAGTTTGATGAGTGGGTCATTCCTGCTGATATGGTACATCCTAAGTAAGCAGTAGACCAAATAATGACCTGCTACGGCGTCAGACTCGCTTAATGTACGATAAGTACCATTTACACTCGTCTTTCTGGTAGCAGCATCATATTTGTCCCACTGAAAATTTAGAAATAAAAAGACCTTGTCACTTCTTATATGAGAATGTGGCAAGGTCTTTTTTGATTTCAGCTCCTATTTTGCTCAGTCAATCGAACATAGAGTGGGAGTATTTTTGAATCTTAATGACGACTACCAAATTTTGCCAATATAGAAATCCAGTAAACCTATTAACCGGTATACTTGAAGAAAAGACTTATTTAGTCTTATAAGGCATGCTGTATTTTTTTATATTATATAACTGTAAGGAGACGTTTTTTGGAAGTGCTATTTGGTGATTGGAAAAATAGAGAGTCGCATAGGGGTAAACTATTCATAACAGATGGAGTAATTGACAAAGAGCTTTGGGATAATTCTCAAAATAGAGTATTATTTTTACTTAAAGAAGCTTATGACTCAAAAAGAGTTGAGGGATCATGGGATTTGCCAGCATTGATACGTCGTGAGAAGGTTTCTGGTAGAACTTTCAAACCTATGGCGCAATGGGCATATGGTATTCATGGTCTTATGGACAATAAAGGAATTATACCTTTTCAAGAAGATGGACCCGATGTAAAGCTTGCTTTATTATCCTCATCTATTATTAACCTCAAAAAAAGTAGTGGTGCAAAAAAATCTAGTAGTAAAAACTTAGCAAGATACGTGGAGGAAGATTGGGATTTAATTTCTGAACAAATTGCAATAATTCAACCAAAAATAGTAATTTGTGGAAACACTTGGTGTCTAATAAGGACAAAAATTTCACACCAGAAAATTTCTGATAGAGCTTACTTATCAGGAAGTGTTCTTTATATTGACTACTGGCATCCTGCAAACAGAGCTTCTAATAAAATGAATTACTATGCTTTGTGCGCTTTGGTTCAATTAGCCATTAGTAAACTTGAAAATAATTTAATTAAGATTGCTACAGGGTTATAAGCTAGTGCAGGTGATAATCTATCTCAACCATTGAATAAACTGATTAGCCAAAAAAAGACCTTACCACATCACGCGGTAAGGTCTTTTTTATATCAAACTTCTAAGCTCAACTAGAATTTATAGAGCAAACCAAGCGTCGTCGCTGCTTCAGTACGAGAGTCGACCATTGGGCTATCGTACTGCTCATTTGGTACATAGCTCACGCTTTGATTGGCAAATCCTGCCCAGCGCTCATTAAAGTCATAGTTGGCACTGATATTGATATACGGGTTCAGGCTTGAGTTAGATTTATAAGCGTCAACGCCTGTCTCTGCTGACTCTTTTTCACTGACACCATAGTAGTATTCATTGTAGTCAGCATCATGATATTCAAAGCCAATACTTGGATAGACCGTTAGCTTGCCTTTAGTAATTCTAGAAAGATAGGTCAGGCGAGCCGTGTTGCCGCCACTACGATCTAACACATCAGCACCTATCTGCGCGCGAATGCCACCGATAGCCGTACGACGCTGATAGCTAAGACCTGCTTCTGCTGATGATTTACGCTCATCCAAGCCTTGCAGTGCGCCATTGGCATCATCAGGTTCAAACTCAGAACCTGCAAGCTTGGCATAGGCAGATAGCTGATTGACACCGTCATTGATCAGATACGCACCAGCTTGGGCACCGCGTACATAGACTTTGTTGTTGTCATAAAATGCACCTGGTAGCACGCGCACTTCAGTGCTGTCTTCGAGATCATAGGCCGATTTGACTGCCATGACATTGACCCCAACGCTGAGCTCAGCATCTTTGTCAGTCGGCAAGTTGTCATTAAAAAGTGCGGCGTTAGACAGGCTAGCCACACTAAATAGTGCAGTAGCGGTGAACGCGCTAAACATAGTACGTGTAGAGATATTAGGTAGCGCTGCAAGTTTTAACATAATTGGATCTCGTAAGTGAGTATAAATAACTGAGTGGTGCGATTAGGCAAAACGTGTTCAAAAGGACAAGCGATAAAACGAATCAGTAATGTCGGTCAGTATGCTGTTTTTGGAGTTTATATAGCAATGATAGATAAGTATGAGCATTTACTCAATGGCTTTTAGTACTTGCAGTAATTGCTGATGAATATCTTGCCACCACCAGACGAAACCAATGCTTATAAGTAACATCGCAAGCCATGGTAATAGCTGCCAAATAATGGAAGGTTTTTTAAGGGCTTCGGGTTCAATACCACTATCATGAGCCGCGCTATTATCTAACGATGAATTGATAGTAGTAATGCTTTCGGCACTATTGTTAGCATTTATATCAGACGCATTCGTTTCATTGTTGGTAACCACAGTATCTTGCTCGGTTGAATTGGCATCAATATGAGGCGATTGGTCGATAGAAGTAGCGTCATAAGGACTTTGGTTATCGTATTGGTCATTATACTGACTGTCATATGGTGGGTTGTCGTGAGTACTGTATGAGTAATTGGTTTGATAAGAATTGAACGTGCGCTGCTGCTGAATCGCTGCGTTTTGTATAGCGACTGCCAGACACTGACGGTAGCCAATGGCAAAAGCCAATGCAATCACTAGTCCCGTGATTGCGCCACCGATATGACCAGCATTATCAATACCCGGTACGGCAAACCCATAGACGAGGTTGATGCCCATAATAAATATCAGGCTTTTGAGGTTAAGCACCATGCCATTGACCGATATTTTAAACAGTGCAGCGATTAATAATGCCGCGCCAATACCCATGATACCGCCTGACGCGCCAGCTGATAGTCCAGGCTGTCCTGTACCATCCAATATACTTTGCCATGTGACATAGTTATTGAGCAAGTTGCCACCGATGGCTGCCAACAAAAACAATGCCAAAAACTTGGCTGAGCCAAACATCGGCTCGGCAATCTGCCCAAAGAAATACATGGCAAACCCATTAAACAATAAATGCATCAGACCAATGTGCAAAAACGCACTACTGGCCAAGCGCCATGGGTCATCCATCATCGTTAAGGGTAAGGCGTTGGCACCCCATTTAACTAACGCTTCAGTTGACGGGTTATTGGCATCGACGCCCGTGACTAGCTGCATGACAAATAGCCCGATAAAGCTGGCTAATAGCAGGGTAGTGACGGGCGCTGTTTTTAATAATTGTTGAATGGTCATAAAGGCTAACTGTCATCAAAAAGTTATAGAGACAGTATAAAGGGTATGAGCAAATTATGTTATGTGTAGCCGGTTTTAAACGTTGATTGTTCTACAATCAGCCGCTCTAAAAACGACCCACTTTGAGGTTTTCATACGTGCCTTTTACCAAGATATTATCCGTGACAGTATTGATATCGGTATGACCACAGAATGCCATAGATATATCACACTCTTTATAGATAATCTCAAGCGCGCGGCGCACCCCGTCTTCACCATACGCTCCCAATCCGTAGAGAAAAGCGCGACCGATCATCGTGCCTTTTGCGCCCAATGCGATAGCCTTTAGTACATCTTGACCAGAGCGAACGCCACTGTCTAGCCATACCTCGATATCGCTGTTTTCGGCTTGTACTGCCTGTACGATGTCTGCGAGGGCAGAGATAGAAGATAACGCGCCATCCAATTGACGACCGCCATGGTTTGAGACGACTAAGGCATCCGCGCCACTGCGAGCTGCCATAATAGCATCTTCAGGCTCCATGATACCTTTTATGATAAGTTTACCGCCCCACATGTCTTTGATACGCGCCACATCGTCCCAGCTCAGACGCGGATCGAATTGCTCTGCCGTCCAAGCAGAGAGTGATGACAGATCCTCAACATTTTGTGCATGACCGACGATATTACCAAACGTGCGACGTTTGGTGCCCAGCATATTCATACACCATTGCGGCTTGGTCATTAAATTTAAAATATTAGCCAATGTGGGTTTTGGCGGTGCGGATAGACCGTTTTTGATGTCTTTATGACGTTGTCCCAGCACCTGTAAGTCCGCAGTCAAAATCAACGCAGAACAGTTTGCTGCTTTGGCACGGCGAATCAAATTGGCCATAAAGTCCTGATCACGCATGACATAAAGCTGAAACCAAAACGGCGCACTGGTATTTTCAGCGACGTCTTCGATAGAGCAGATACTCATGGTCGATAGTGAAAAGGGCACGCCGAATTTTTCAGCGGCGCGTGCGGCATGTATCTCACCATCTGCCCACATCATGCCGGTAAAACCCGTTGGGGCGATGGCTACAGGCATCTTGACTGGCTCACCGATCATACTCGTTGCCAGACTGCGGTTATCCATATCGACCAATACGCGCTGGCGCAGCTTGATACGGTCAAAGTCAGTCTCGTTATTACGATAGGTGGTCTCAGTCCACGAGCCTGAATCGACATAGTCATAGAACATACGCGGCACTTTACGCTCAGCAACGCGGCGCAGATCTTCGATTTCGGTGATTTTAGTTAAGTCTTTCATAGGTTTATCTCTTATTGCTGTTATGTTTTAACTAGAAGGCAACCTTAACCTAACGCTACTAGATCTAGTTTAATAGCGTCAGCTTGCCTGATTATCGTCCATTCAGTTTTCTACGGGAAAATTTGCCACAAAAAGACATCAGTCCAAAGAATGTTATGGGCCAGAGAACGGCTAAAGCCCACCACCATATTTGACCGAAGATGATAGCCATACCGATCAAACCTGCTTGCACGACATAATAAATCATCGCTAGCAGTGTTTTGCGAATCACATAGCCTTCTTTATCCACCAAGCCGACTACTGCGCAAGCAGCTACCACATTATGCACCGAAATCATGTTACCAGCCGCACCACCCACAGCTTGCAAGGCTATTACTTGTGCTGCAAGGTCGCTATTGAGTCCGATCTGATTGGCTGTTGACCATTGAAAATATGAAAACATCATATTGCTAATAGTATTTGAACCGGCGATGAAAGCACCCATTGCCCCAATCCATGGAGACACTAGCGGCCACGCATTTTGAAAAGCATCGGCAGCACTTTCAGCCAGTAATATTGGCATAGCCGGTAGCGCAGTAGCGACTTCAGCGGCTGAGCCTGAATTAATGAATACTTGTACCATAGGCACCGAGAATAGCAAAGCTGGTGCGGCAGCAACCATGGTCTTTGCCGAGTTACTCCAACTGCGCTTTACCGCTTGGCTATTCATTTTGAACAGTAAAATACATAATAAAGAAGTAATAATTAGAATGCTACCAGGAGAATAGGCGAGCTGTATCTTACTAGAGATTGTTGTACCAAAAAGATTAGTAAGGCTAATGGTTGTTAAATCCCCTACCAGAAAAGCTTTGAGTGGTGCAATCACTCGAGTTATGACCAATAAGGCAATCACAATGAAATAGGGCGAAAATGCACGAATTAAAGAGAACTTTGGGGTTGCTGAATCATCATATTTTACCTCGTCTAAAGTACCCAGCCAGTCTTTGTCCCATTTTGCGCGAGGGGCAAAATCAAAAGTATCTTTAGGCATCAAAAAACCACGCTTAGCAGCGGGAAGTACAATTAACAACCCAATGAAACCGCCAATGAGTGAAGGGAACTCAGGCCCTAGAAATTTAGCAACCAAAAAATAAGGAATAGTAAAGCAAAGACCTGCAAAAATGGCAAATGGCCATACTTTAAGCCCTTCTATGAAGGAGCGTTTTTCACCAAAGAACCTTGTCAAAAAAGCACTTAAAATTAAAGGTATCAAAAACCCAATAAGCGCATGTACAAGGCCTACGTTAGCTGTAATCTGTAATAAATAATTTTCGGCAGTAGTAGGGGCAATGGACTGTGCTAAATCTTGTTTATCAGTAATACCTGACCAAACGCCAAGTAGTAGAGGCGTACCAACTGCACCGAATGATACGGGTGTAGATTGAATGATAAGAATAACCATGACCGATGCCATCGCTGGAAAGCCTAAAGCCAACAACAGCGGAGCACCCACTGCAGATGGTGTTCCGAATCCTGATGAACCTTCTACTAAAGAGCAGAACAACCATGCCACAATGATCGCTTGGACGCGCCTATCAGGTGAAATATCCATAAAGCCCTTACGTATGGCGACAAGAGCGCCGCTTTCTTTCAGCGTATTCAGCAGTAAAATAGCTGCGAATACAATGAATAAAATAGTAAGTGCCACAATAATCCCATTAACAGTAGCAGCCGCTACCTGAGCACCACTAGCGTGCCAAATGAAAAAGGCTAGCAGAGCTGTCACCAAATAGGCAATACTCATAGATATCTTAGCTGGCAGGCGCATAACTATGAGTAGTATGAATACAACGAGAATTGGCGCTAAGGCTAAGAAAGTGTACATAATTAACAGTCCTTATTGTTATTAACAGTCCTTATTGTTGTGTATACCAGCTTATTTTTTACTGGTTTTAAAGTCATACTAAGTTATTACTATAGTCGATACACTCTAAAAATGTCATAGCGCTACTGGGATGAATTTTGCGCAGCCTCTGGGAACGCAGCACGCAAGTAAAATTTATACCAGTAGCGCGTTTAAATCCATAACAGTTTTACATTCAGCTAACTATATTTATTAAGGCGTGTTAAACACGCCCTAATAGTTGCTCTTAGGTGCTTTCGCTGAGAATTGTATGTATATGATTTAACAGAGTGCAAGGTTAGAGAGTTGAGATTATTGATCAGTAAATCATTAGCATTAGTATAATCAATTTACCAAACAGAATATAAAAGTAGTCTAGCAAATATTGAAATACCATACTAGCTAAAATTAGCGGTAGATATTCTAATATAAGAAATTTAAAAGCTCTATAACATCAAAACAAAGTGCCGTTAGTTGTGAGCTAACAGCTGCTGCAAATCCATCACCGAAAACGGATAGTTTAATCGTTTAGACGGCGTCAAAATCACAGGAATAGTGGTGGCAAACTCCATCATAAGTGCCTCATCAAAGTTTGCAATATCGACATGTTGGTAGCTAATCGGTTGTACCGCCTGAAACTGATTAATTATTTGCTCAGCGATATCACATAAATGACAGCCTGAGGTGCCGAGTAGCCACCATTGATTGTTATTTTCAGCGGTGTTGAGGCTTGGATTTGCTGCAATAACACGCGCTCGTAATACTTCTATATTATCATCGTGCATGGGTAGTCTCTTATCTTCATACTGATTGCAAAGCGCTGACGCTCAGCACGCGCTTATTTAAAACATAAAATACTTTAACGGTCATTACATCATAAAGAAGTGGGGTAAATAATGACAGCGATTGTGAGATTAGGTAAGATGACCTGCTATTGATCGTTATTAATGACTAATGCTCAACAGTTAATGATTGGCTATAAATAGCCCGTTCACAATCATTGATTCTTAGTTGATGTCTCATAGTCATTGATAGAGCATCTATCTTATCTTATTAATTTTTTAACCACTCGGATATCGCGCATGGCAAGTTTTGGCACATTTATCAAACGTCTGTTATTGGCAATTATGCTATTGGTTGTCGCATTTCATATATTGGTCGTTGGGCTACTATTAATTTGGAAAACACAGCCAATTAACAACAGTATGTTTATGTTGACGCATCGCCTAACGGGCGGCACAGTCACTCAGACATGGGCTGAATATGATGCGATTGCCAAATCTGCCAAGCAAGCGGCGATTGTGAGTGAAGACTCGACGTTTAGTCAGCACAGTGGTTTTGATTTTAAAGGTATCAAAGCCGCACAAAAGAAAAATGAAGAGACAGGCAAAATGTCTGCTGGCGGTTCAACGATTACTCAGCAATTGGCAAAGAACTTGTTCCTCACCTCGCATCGCTCTTATGTGCGTAAAGCTGAAGAGGCTATCATCACTGTGATGATTGAGACGCTATGGGATAAGCAGCGCATTATGACCGCTTACCTAAATGTGGCGGAGTTTGGTAATGGTATCTATGGTATTGATGCAGCAGCGCATCATTATTTCGATAAGTCTGCGGCCAATCTAAACCGAGATGAGTCAGCACTTCTGATTGCGATGCTTACCAATCCAAAGTACTACGAAGACAATCAAGGCGACAAACGTTTGCGTAACAAGCAACGTATTATCAAAAAACGCATGAAAAATGCTGTATTACCGCAAGCATCTTCATAAATATAAAGCATTAAGGTTGGGCTAGGGCGTGTCCTCATTTTAAAAATGGTGATAAAAATGAGATAAATTGCCGTCAAACAAGGAAAATAGTGCAGATAATATCGAGATATTGACCAACTATTTGACGATGTTTGGCAAAATTTAGCTGTTTTTAGCCCATTTAGAGGACATTCGTTTGAATTGAGGACACGCCCTAGATTATAGGATCGGATGTTGTAGGCTCGGCTATTTCGAATAAGACTAGGACATGCCCTAGAAAAGACAGAACGATAAAAGATGATGGCGTATCGATAACGCAAAAGGAGTAGTAACGTGGTAGAGATAAATAATAATCAGAACAGCGGTGATATGAACGAGATGATCGACGTTAATAGTGTGAGTGAAGATGGCAACGAAAACGTTAATAAAAATATGAGCGTAAGCAGTAACTATAATGATCTGACCGACATCGACTGGCAACGCTCAGAAGACGGCAGCTATTCACCTAGCAGTTATATCAATCGAGATTTGTCTTTATTACAGTTTCATCTGCGAGTATTAGCGCAGGCATCTAGTTCACGTCACCCATTGCTTGAACGCTTATTTTTCTTGATTATTTTTTCATCCAATCTTGATGAGTTTTTTGAGATTCGTGTCGCTGGTATCATGCAAAAGCTTAACATCGGTGATGTATCTACCAGTGCTCATGGCATGCGTCCTAGCGAAGTGTTAAACGAGATATCTATTATTACTCATGCGGCTATCAGTGAGCAGTATCGTATTCTCAATGAGGATATCCTGCCAGCACTTGCGCTCGAAGATATTCGCTATCTCAAACGTGATGAGCTAAACGCTGAGCAGTCTGCATGGATGAAGCGCTATTTTACGGAGCAAGTCGTACCCGTATTGACACCGATTAGCATTGATCCTGCGCATCCGTTCCCGCGTCTTGTAAATAAAAGCTTAAACTTTATCGCTACCTTGGAAGGTAAAGACGCGTTTGGACGTGATATCAACTTAGCGATTGTGCCTGCGCCGCGCAGTCTACCGCGTGTGATACGCCTGCCAGATGAGCTAACTGGTGGCAAAGAGCATCATGTGATGCTATCCGCTATTATTCATGAGCATATCGGTGAGCTATTCCCTGGCATGAGTGTGACAGGCTGTCATCAATTTAGGCTGACACGTAATGCTGATTTAGATTTGGCCGATGATGTCGAAGATATTGCCAAAGCACTAGAAGGAGAGCTCGAAAACCGCCGCTTCGGTGATAAGGTGCGTCTTGAAGTAACAACCGATTGCCCAACGCATATCAGTGAGTATCTGCTTAATGAGTTTGAGTTGCATGACAATCAGCTATACCGTGTCAATGGCCCCGTCAACCTAACGCGTTTGCTGTTTGACTTTAATATTCCTGCACTACGCTATCAGCCATTTACTCATGTCGTGCCAAAGGCATTTCGCCGAGAAATGGATAAGTCAGATAAATCGACAAGTATGTTCGCCGCCATGCGTAAAAGTGATGTGTTGGTTCATCATCCTTTTCATGCGTTCTCACCGATTATTAATTTACTTTGGCAAGCGGCCAGCGATCCCAAAGTATTGGCAATTAAACAAACGCTATATCGTTCAGGTACCAATTCAGAAATCGTCAAAGCACTTGCAGCCGCCGCTCGTAATGGCAAAGAGGTTACGGCTGTTATTGAGTTGCGTGCGCGTTTTGATGAAGCGTCTAATATCGCAGTTGCCAACTATCTACAAGAAGCAGGCGCGGTCGTGGTCTACGGTATCGTCGGTTACAAAACCCATGCCAAGCTCATGCTAATCGTACGCCGCGAGGACGACCGAATCCGTCGTTATGTGCATCTGGGTACTGGTAACTATCACGCGGCAAATGCCAAGGTCTACACAGATTATGGTCTGTTTAGTGCAGATCCTGATATCTCAGAAGATGTTCACAAGATATTCCAAGAGCTAACCGGCATGGGTAAGCCTGCCAACCTCAAAAAACTGCTACATGCACCCTTTACTTTGCATGAGAAATTAATGAGCTTTATCGATGATGAAATCGCTCATGCCAAAGCGGGCAAACGTTCTCATATTATTATCAAAGCCAATGCGCTAACTGAGCGCCGCCTCATTGATAAGTTATATGATGCCTCGCAGGCAGGCGTTAAGATCGAGCTTATTTTGCGGTCTATGTGTTGTTTACGTCCACAAGTAAAAGGACTGTCTGAAAACATCACGGTACGCTCTGTTATCGGACGGTTTTTAGAGCATACGCGCGTTTATTATTTCTATAATGATGGCGATGAGCGTCTATACTGCGGTAGTGCAGACTGGATGGATCGTAACCTGTTCCATCGCGTAGAAGTGGCGTTCCCGATTGAGAACAAGAAGCTATTTAAGCAGATTTATCAGGATGGCTTAATTAACTACTTACAGGATAATACGCAAGCGTGGACACTTGATGGCACTGGCGTTTGGCAGCAATTACAGCCAGCAGCAGGTGAGGAGCCACACGTCGCACAAGAGCATTTATTAAAAACGATTAATCGTGTCGAAGAGTCTAGCTAATTTGCAAAGATACCTTTAGGCGATAATCAGCTATTCGATTATATATCTAACCAAGCACCGGTAAATACTGGTGCTTGGTTTTTTTTGCTCACCAATTGCAAAAGTTACAAACTGACTTGCAACCTCACAATTATTCACATATTGATACGGCAGTACACTGGTGCATTACCCAAGGTCATACCTATAATTAATATCAATTCTGACGCTACTTGATAAGTATTGGTTACTCATTTGGGCGTTGGGACAAGTTCAAAACGTATATCGATTTAATGTTTTAAAACCATGTAATCAAATCATGATAATAGGAAATAAACCATGAGTACTACTAATGATGACAATTCAGATATAAAACAAGCTGCAGAACAGGTAAATGGTCAGGAAGTTGAGAAAAACTTAGCAGAGAATAAAAAAGTCGACGCCCCTGAATCATTAAGTGAAGAAGAGCAAACGCCTTTTATTGATGATGATCTACGTACTGATAAGTAATCTATAACATCGAACATCGTCCTAATAATTAATAATAAAGCGAGGGATACGCCATGACTATGCAAGAACCAGTAACACCAGTAGCAACGGAAACAGAAGAAAAAGTAATCGTGGATGACCCTGCTGCTAGTGAACTAGAAAACCCTAAAGATAGCTATGCAGGGCGCAAGCATAAGCCTGAAATCGATGGCCCTGAGCAAGACTCGCAAGAGACTGACGAGGTGTATGCTGATCCACGTAAAGAAGAGAATCTTCCAGCAGGTGGCAAGAACGCAGCAGAACTAAATGCCTACGACTTGAGCCAAAAAAGTAATGAGTAAAGGACTATAGGTAACAGCGGGCTAACCAAATCGATAAAATTATAAATATAAAAAGAGGATATGATAATGCAAGCCAAAGACTCAGCAATAGACAAGACAAAGGTACTAGGATCTGACGATCATAGTGCAATTGAGAAAAATACTACTGAGAACAAAGGGACTGATACTTTTGATGAGTCTGTTGTCGACTCAGAACACGTAAATGATAATGACAATCCAGCGCGCCAACCAGATCGTCGCGATCAAGAAGGTAGTACCGCATTTGACGACAATATTAATGAAGATACTGTCGGTAGTGCAGCACCAAAGAGTGAGGGCATTAATGATTTAAATCGTTATGCCAACATTGACAATGCACAAACTCGCATCTTAAACCCTGATGAAAAAGATTAGATAGGTTTAAATCTCGAAAGATATATAGCGTTTCTTGGGTTAGACGAGTAATTATCATAGTAGGGAGTAACAATGAATAACTCACATAATGAAAGCGTCAATAGTGATCATAATTTAAAAGATGCAGATGACAATAATGGTATTGTCCCTGATGATGCATTACAAAAAGCAAATCCAGCCGCAGCAGAAAAGGCGACGGAAGATCATGATCCGCATAATGTCGCCAAGAGCAACAAACAGTATGATAGTCCATTGATGGAAGATAAAAATTAAGAATTAAGAATTAACTATATCGGTAGCTATTAGTATTTGTACATAAATAGGCATCTGTACATAGATAAAAAGGCACTGTGTTTGGTAAGAGTATATAACTCGTATCAAACACAGTGCCTTTTTGCTTCCTATATTTTTACTTTCTACATTATATAGGTAGATATGTTTAGGTAAGGCGTGGGCCTTATGCAGGTGTACCACTATGAAAGCGTAGCTCAGCATCTGGGCTACTGATTAATTCAGCCTCTACTTCCTTAAAGAAAGCGACACGCTCATCGATATTCTCGTCCGATAATGATTGAGCGAGTGCAAGATAATCTTCGAAATGACGGCTCTCTGACTTGAGCAGATAACGATAATACTTCGCTAAGCGTTCATCATTGATGACCTCGGCCAACGCTGCAAAACGCTCACAAGAGCGCGCCTCAATAAATGCGCCAATTATCAATACATCAACCATCGCTGCTGGCTCGTAAGTGCGTTTGTGCTTCAACATCCCCTTAGCATAGCGTCCAGCACTTAGATATTTCCATTCCTGCCCACGCTCATTCATGATACCCAGTACTTGCTCGTAATGGAGCATCTCTTCACGTATCAGCTGTGCGATTTTACGTTGCAAGTCATACGAGAACTCATAACGAAATATTAAATTCATCGCAGTACCAGCGGCCTTTTTTTCGCAGTTAGCGTGGTCTTGAATAATCATAGGTAGGTTTGCAATCGCGGCATCTACCCAAGCTTGTGTGGTTCGCGCACCTAAGAAATTATAAACAGGAGATAAGTCTACCTTTATAGGAGTGCGCAGATGCGTAATATCGATGCTATCTTCTTCAGGCAGCTCTTCTTCAGCACTATTATTTACAGTTTGAGAGATGTTTTCTTCGACAGATTTTTTCTCGATACTATCGTTATCTATCGTATTTGATGTTGATTGTACTGTTTCGAGGTTTTGTTGATTGATAGTCATAGTCTAAGGAAGCTTTATTTATGAATGGTAATACCAGTAATTATATCGTTAGTCTGACCTAGATACGATGCTAAATAACAGACAGTCATCAATAGGTGTTTATTAATAGATAACGGTTAAGCATAATTAAAGGTATCAATGATTACTTACTGTTTATATTAACGTTGCTGCATCTAATTCCCAGATAATGATTATAGCTCCTAGAGTAGGCCACTTATACATTATCATTATTAAACAGCCTAAGTATTTACTTAGTGAATGGTGTTTCCTTGTTAATTTTATTATTTGATAGTAGGATGAGATTTTGCTCTTTAAGCATTTCGTCTTACTTTTATGATTCGCTCCTAGTAAAGAGTAAGTCTAATATTAATAGGTCATCTTTTATTAGAACATAAAAATTGTAGATATATCTTCTCAGAAAAATTAGAGAATCAAAGATTCCATAACGAATGAGATATGAACGTTTAAACCTCACAAGATTAAAAAATCTTAAACAGTTACTGTCACAACTCAGTATTAGTACCCCTCACGAACAGATAAGGATAACAATATGAGCCAGTCTTCTAACACCAATCGTATTCAAAAAGGCAGTCTTGCCATCGATCAGCAGTTATATGACTTTATTGAAAACGAAGTACTACCGAAAGTCGGTGTGGATTCAGACGATTATTGGTCAGGTTTCGAAAAGGTTATTAAAGAGTTTACCCCGCGCAATAAAGCGCTATTGGAAACTCGTGACAAGATTCAAGCGCAAATTGACCAATGGCACTTAGATAATCCTGCAAAAGATGGCGAAATCGACTATCCAGCTTATAAGACATTCCTACAAGAAATTGGTTATTTGCTACCTGAAGGCGAAGCATTTACGGTTGATACCAAAAACGTCGATGATGAAATTGCACACATCGCAGGGCCGCAGCTAGTTGTACCAGTTCGTAACGCTCGTTATGCGCTCAACGCGACCAACGCACGTTGGGGTAGCTTATACGATGCTTTGTATGGCACCGATGTTATCAGCAGTGACAATGGTCAAGAAGCGGGTGGTAGCTATAATCCTACTCGCGGTGCTGCTGTTGTCGCGTATGCTAAAGCGTTCTTAGATGAGCACTTTACACTAGTATCAGGCTCATACACTGATGCTACTGGCTTTAAAGTTGTCGATGGCAAGCTTGAAGTTATGCAAGGCGATAGCAGTACTGAATTAAAAGATGCCGCTCAGTTTGCAGGTTTTGTCGGCGAGGCTGAAAGCCCAACTGGTATTTTGTTAAAAAACAACAACCTACATGCTGAAATCCAAATCGATGGCAGCCATCCAGTGGGTAAAGACGACCCAGCTAACATTAAAGACGTATTACTTGAATCTGCTATCACGGCCATTCAAGATTGCGAAGACTCAATCGCTGCCGTTGATGCCGAAGAAAAAGTAGAAGTGTATCGTAACTGGTTTGGTTTGATGAATGGCGACTTGCAAGAAACCTTTGAAAAAGGCGGTAAAACCCGTACCCGCAAGCAAAACCCAGATCGTGAATACACCACGCCAGATGGCGGCGCACTTATCCTACCAGGTCGCTCGCTACTATTAATTCGTAACGTTGGTCACTTGATGCAAAACCCGGCTATCTTGGTTGATTTGGGTAACGGTCAAGAAGAGGTTTTTGAAGGCTTAATGGATGGTTTGATTACTCCGCTATTGTCTTTAAATGATTTAAAAGGTAAAAACGAGCTATCAAACTCACGCAAAGGCTCGATGTATATCGTCAAGCCAAAAATGCATGGCCCTGATGAAGTCAAAATGGCCAATGATTTGTTTAATGCGGTAGAGGATTTGCTCGGTCTAGAGCGCCATACGCTCAAGATAGGTATCATGGATGAAGAGCGCCGCATGACGGTAAACCTAAAAGAAGCCATCCGCCAAGCCAAAGAGCGCGTTATCTTTATTAATACCGGCTTCTTGGATCGTACAGGCGACGAGATGCATACCAGTATGAATGCAGGTCCATTTGTACCAAAAGGCGAGATGAAGTCGCAAGCATGGCAGCCCGCCTATGAGCAGTGGAACGTCGATATCGGCCTAGAAACTGGCCTGCAGGGTGTGGCGCAGATTGGTAAAGGGATGTGGGCCAAGCCTGATGAGATGAAAGAGATGCTAGAGACCAAGGCGGCGCATCCAAAATCTGGTGCCAGTACCGCTTGGGTACCATCACCGACAGGCGCCACCTTGCATAGCATGCATTATCATCAAGTCAATGTTGCCGACGTGCAAGACAGCTTAAAATCCCGTGAGCGTGCCAGCTTAGATGATATCTTGACCATTCCATTGGCCAAAGATACCAACTGGACAGAAGAAGAGAAGCAGCAAGAGCTTGATAATAACGCTCAGGGTATCCTAGGTTATGTCGTACGCTGGGTAAACCAAGGCGTTGGCTGTTCTAAAGTACCAGATATCAATGATGTAGGTCTAATGGAAGACCGTGCAACCTTGCGTATCTCAAGTCAGCATATCGCTAACTGGTTGCATCATGGCGTGGTTAGTGAGCAGCAAGTGATGGATACGATGAAACGCATGGCCAAGGTCGTCGATGAGCAGAATGCAGGCGATAATGACTATCAATCAATGGCAGATAACTTTGATAGCTCTTATGCATTCAAAGCCGCCTGCGATCTAGTATTCAAAGGACGCGCACAGCCTAGTGGTTATACTGAGCCATTGTTGCATCAAGCACGTTTGGATCTCAAAGCAAACGCTTAGAACAATAGACCAAATATGACAGGTATCTAAGCATATTTGATGAGCAAGTATGCCAGTCAGTCTTGCTCGTTTGTAACTAACAAATGTGTCAAAAATAAGTCATAAACTGTTTTATAAGCGCTATTTGTTTATTGATAAATAGCGCTCTTTTTTGGCATATTACTTAGTATCTATTACGTGCGTTTAAGACTATTAGTAACGGTATTAACCAATATTACTCGTATCTAATTGAGTAAATAGAAGTTTTTTCACAATCGTTCAAATATAAGAAATTATCTGTTATTCGATAACGCGTGTATCGAAAAAGCAAAAAAATATGTTGCAAATTATGTCAAAGTTGTTATGCTTATACTCGAAGTATGAGTTTGGTAACGGATGTTACGCAGTAGGACGCATAAGACTTAAGTTTACATGGCAGTTACGTTGTTTAATCCCAGTCATGTGAGTCATGGTTTTTTATCTTACTGTAATAGAAATTCGCCACACTTGTTTCTGACTAATCTCGGTAGCCAGTTACACATTATATCTTTGAGGATTTGTGACGATACCAATATGGGCGCCAGCTAATAATAGCTTGCTCATTACTAAAATTGTAAAGTGGAGATACCCCATGAAAAAACTACTTTTAGCTACAGCCGTTGCTGCTCTATCTGTTTCTGCAGCACAGGCAGCACCTACCGTTTATGGTAAAGTATTCGTTACTACTGATTACGTTAATGCTGAAATTGATGGTCAGAATATGGATAATAATAACAGAATTAATGAAGACAACGGTTCATTACAAGTTAATTCTAATCTTTCACGTTTAGGCTTCAGAGGCTCTGAAGCGATAACGGCCAACACTGACGTAATTTACCAATTAGAGTACGGCGTTAAAGTTGATGATAGTGGTAGCGATAACATTGGCTTCAAAAGTCGTGATACTTATTTAGGTTTAAAAAATAAAGACTTCGGTGAATTCCGCTTTGGTCGTAACTACACAGTCATTGACTATATCAATAACGTATCAGTTAATGAAGGTTATTGGGATAATCTTGGCTCTAGTACTCTGAACAACAACGACAGCTTTGCTAATATTTTGACCCCGACCGTTGGTAACCGTATCAATAATTCAATCGTTTGGAAAGCGCCTAAATACAATGACCTACCATTAGCGCTTGCGCTGATGTATGGTGCTGATGAAGACTTTATATCTGAGAGTGATCGTGACGCAGGCTATGGTGCCTCATTGATGTTTGATCCAGGTACAGGCATTACCGCTGGTATTGCTTATGAGCAAGACATGAGTGTTAGTGGTGATATTATCCGTGGCAGTGCTAGCGTCGATTTAGGTAAATATATCGCAGCTCCTGTAAAGTTAGGCGTTCTATATCAAGAAGCTGACTATGCCGGTACTACTACTGCAACAGAGGACGGTTTAGTGGTGAGTGCTGAAATGGGTCTTTCGAATTTTGCCCGTCCAGCCTCTGTTTATATTCAGTATGACAAAACCGACAATATCAGTGGTCTTGAGAATAATGACTCAAATCAAGTCGTTGTAGGTGGCAAATATGCGTTTAAAAATAATATGATCGCTCATGCCTATGCTGGTCTAAATTCAGCGGAATTAAACAATGGTCGTTTTGGTTCGAGAGACGAAGACGGCAATGTTAATGAAATCGACTTACGTGGTGATATTGATGTACTCGCTATCGGTGGCGGTCTAGAATACTTATTCTAATCTAACCATTAGAATCTAAATAAAAAACTCATCCTTCGGGGTGGGTTTTTTTGTTTTGTAATCAATACTGTGTCTTGAACAACAGCGTGTCTTAAATAACAGAATCCGTAAAATTAATAATAACATTTGTGTAAATTTTGGTTTTTTCACCTTACTGTAATATTTGGTTGGTAAAGTTGTGTCTAAGTAATGCTTCTAGCTCATATATATAAATGTTCTATAGGGTAGTCACCCTGCCATTATATATATCGGCCAATCTTAACCAATTTATCAAAAAAATTGTAAAGTGGAGATGTCTTTTGAAAAAACTATTTTTAGCCTCATCAGTCGCAATGCTATTAGTATCTACAGCTCAAGCGGCACCGACTGTTTAT
This sequence comes from Psychrobacter nivimaris, assembly GCF_904846365.1. Classification (GTDB taxonomy): domain Bacteria; phylum Pseudomonadota; class Gammaproteobacteria; order Pseudomonadales; family Moraxellaceae; genus Psychrobacter; species Psychrobacter nivimaris_B. The sequence continues at coordinate 38,237 of NZ_CAJHAL010000005.1, read as the reverse complement.
GGCAAAGCATTTGTTACCGCCAACTATGTCAATGCTTCATTCGAACGAGAAGCTATGGACGATAGTAGTATAAGCATTAATGAAGACAACAGTTCAGTAGAAATCGCATCAAAATCTTCACGTATTGGTTTCAAAGGTTCTGAAGCCATGACTGCCAATACTGATGTGATCTACCAATTAGAGTATGGAATCAAGGTTGATGATAGTGGCAGCAGTAACATCGGTTTTAAAAGCCGTGATACTTATCTGGGTCTAAAGAATAAAGACCTTGGCGAATTCCGCTTTGGTCGTAACTACTCAGTCGTTGATTATATCGATAATGTCACGGTCAATGAAGGTTACTGGGACAATGTGGGTGCTAGTAGTTTAAGCAAAAATACACTAGCCAATGCTTTAACCTTAGCTGATGGTTACCGAGTTAATAACTCTATCGTCTGGAAAGCGCCTAAATACAATGAGTTACCATTAGAGCTTGCGTTGCAGTATGGTGCTGATGAAGACTTTATATCTGACGATAATAGTCGTGACAGCGGCTATGGTGCCTCATTACTATTTAATCCAGGCAATGGCTTTACGGCTGGTGTTGCTTATCAGAGTGATCTGGCTACTAAAAATCCCAGTAGTACTAATACGGGCGGCGATATGATCCGTGGGACGGCTACTGTCGATCTAAGTAATTATGTTGCTTATCCAGTAAAAGTGGGCGCTCTATACCAACAAGCTGATTTTGATGATACTAATGAAACTGAAAAAGGATTGATATTAAGTGCTGAGATGGGTCTAAGTAACCTCGCTCGTCCAGCCTCAATATATGCACAGTACAATAAAACGGATAACTTAAGAGGCATTAATGAAAATAATTCAGATCAAATCGTCGTAGGCGGTAAATATAGCTTTAGAAAGAATATAATTGCACATGCTTATGTCGGTAATAACACTGCAGACTTAAAAAATGATCTTTTCATTGCTGGTCAAGATGACGGTGATAAAGATATTCTTGTCAGAGCGCGTGGTGATGCTAGCGTCTTCGTGGTCGGTGCTGGTCTAGAATACAAATTCTAATCTAAACATTAGAAAACGTATTATAAAAAACTCATCCTTCGGGGTGAGTTTTTTTGTTGTGACCTTTTTAAAGCCGCAGTGGGTTATAATAGCTACGTATTTACGATGATTACGCACTTATGACAATTAAGCGTTAAAAACTGAGTGTTTTAAAGAGTTTGCGCTTTTGCCCTATATTTTGTAGCGTATTTTTAGTAAAATCCTTCTTTACCAATTACCGACAGAGTACTATGACCAAGTTTATATTTGTGACCGGTGGGGTAGTGTCCTCACTAGGAAAAGGTATTACCGCAGCCTCTCTTGCCGCAGTCCTTGAAGCACGTGGCGTGAGCGTGACGATGACTAAAATGGATCCGTATATCAACGTCGATCCAGGTACGATGAGTCCGTTCCAGCATGGCGAAGTGTTCGTCACCGAAGATGGCGCTGAGACCGATTTGGACTTGGGCTATTATGAGCGCTTCTTACGCCACTCTAAGATGAGTAAGAGCAACAACTTCACCAGTGGTCGTATCTATCAAAACGTTTTGAATAAAGAGCGCCGCGGTGAATATTTGGGTGGTACGGTACAGGTGATTCCGCATATCACTGATGAAATCAAAAGTAAAATTCTTGCCAGTGGCGAAGGCTATGATATCGCCATTATCGAGATTGGCGGTACGGTCGGTGATATCGAGTCACTTCCTTTTATGGAAGCGGTACGCCAAATGCAAGTAGAGCTTGGACGCAATCGCGCTATGCTCATGCATCTAACGCTGGTGCCTTATATCGCTAGTGCTGGTGAGACCAAAACTAAGCCAACGCAGCATTCAGTAAAAGAGCTGCGCTCTATTGGCCTACAGCCTGATATCTTAATCTGCCGCTCTGACCATCATATCTCACAAGACAACCGTCGCAAGATTGCGCTATTTACTAACGTTGAAGAGCGTGCGGTCATCATGTGTGAAGATGCACAGAGTATCTATCAGATACCGCGTACATTACACGAGCAGGATCTTGATGATCTCATCTGTGAGCGTTTCGGTCTTGATGTGCCTGAAGCTGATTTGAGTGATTGGGACAAAGTTGTTGAAGCTCAGTTGAATCCAGAAGGAACAGTGACTGTTGCGATGGTCGGCAAATATGTCGAGCTTCCAGATGCTTATAAGTCTATCAACGAAGCATTGCTACATGCAGGTATCACGCATAAAGTAGACGTGAAGATTGACTACATCGATGCTGAACGTCTAGAAGATGATGATACTTTACTTGCTCAGCTAAATGATGCTGATGCTATCTTAGTACCAGGCGGTTTCGGTGAGCGCGGTACGATGGGTAAGATAAAAGCCATCACTTATGCTCGTGAAAACAACGTTCCATATTTAGGCATTTGCCTTGGTATGCAGTTGGCAGTAATTGAGTATGCACGTAACGTACTTAATATTAACGCCAACTCTTCTGAGTTTGATCGTAAGACAGCTGAGCCTATCATTGGTCTGATCACTGAGTGGTTAGATGAGCGCGGCGAGCTACAGATTCGTAGCGACGATTCAGACCTTGGTGGCACGATGCGTCTAGGCGCACAGCAAGCAGAGCTGGTTTCTGGTAGTAAGCTAAGCCAAATTTATGGTGCGAGCAATATCACTGAGCGTCATCGCCATCGCTATGAGATGAATAACCGTTATATCGAGCCGTTAGAGCAAGCAGGTATGACCATTTCTGGTTATTCTGCCAAGCAGCATTTGGTAGAGTCGGTTGAGATTTCTGAGCATCCATGGTTTGTTGCTGTACAGTTCCATCCAGAGTTCACTAGCTCACCACGTGGTGGTCATCCACTGTTTAATAGCTTTGTAAAAGCGGCTAAGAACCACAGCGAAGCAAAATAGCTCTCAAAATGTAATCTATATTGAAAGCGTTTATTATAAAAAGACTGATCTTCGGATTGGTCTTTTTTTTGCTTAATCCAAACTGCTAGTAGTTATTAACAAGTCAATATCCTCATTAATAATCTCTAATTACGCTTGCATACTTTTTTTAATCAGCCTATCGGTTACAATATGGGATAGAGATATTTATAACAAAATAAGAGGTAGTGGCTTCATGGAAAATTTATTGACCGCACAATCACATATCACGCTCAACACTCCTAATAACGATACGATTAAAATTGGTAACGACCAGCCTTTTGTATTGTTTGGTGGTATGAATGTTTTAGAGTCTAAAGAATTGGCATTTGAGATTGCTGAGCAGTATGTTGATATTTGCCAGCGCTTGGGTATTGGCTATGTTTTTAAAGCGAGCTTTGATAAAGCCAACCGCTCAAGTTTGCATTCGTATCGTGGGCCCGGTTTAGAGCAGGGTATCGATTGGCTAGGTCAGATCAAAGAAAAATTCCAAGTACCGATTATCACTGATGTGCATGAACCACATCAAGCAGCACCAGTCGCTGAAGTGGCTGATATTATTCAGCTACCTGCATTTTTGTCACGTCAGACGGATCTAGTGCATGCGATGGCAAAAACAGATGCCATTATTAATATCAAAAAGGCGCAGTTTTTGGCCCCTCATGAGATGCGTCATATCGTCAATAAGTGCCTAGAGGGTGGTAATGATAAGCTCATACTTTGTGAGCGTGGTAGTGCCTTTGGCTATAATAATTTAGTCGTGGATATGCTTGGTTTTGATACTATGAAGCAGATGGATATCCCCGTATTCTTTGACGTGACGCATAGCTTACAACAGCCAGGTGCACGTAGTGATAGTGCTGGTGGACGTCGTGAGCAGATTACAACGCTTGCCCGTGCAGGTATGGCTACAGGGTTGGCAGGGTTGTTTTTAGAAGCGCATCCAAACCCAGAAACTGCAAAGTGTGATGGTCCATGTGCGCTGCGTATGAGTCAACTAGAGCCTTTCTTACGTCAGCTTAAGCAAATTGATGATTTGGTCAAAGGTTTTGAGGTATTGGATACTCATTGATACGGTACGTGTAATAAGAGGGCTATATAATGGCAATTCAGATGGCGCAAGTAAGCATCGAAAATATCGATGATGCAGAAGGCTTAAATAGCGTAATGACCGCGCTTAAGAATATCTCAGGCGTGACGGCTATTAATTTGGATCCTAAGCATAATGTCGCAACGGTAAGTTATGATGATACGGATACTAGTATCCATGCCTTAACAGCAGCGATTAGTATGGTGGACTACGTGACTCAGCCATTTCCGATTGATTCACCACAGAACCCGCACCATAACGATTTATAATCACAAATAGCTATTGCTATAAATTTGTTGATGCGCTCTTTTACGTTTTTATTAATAAGTTACTGTCTCGTTAATAGCATCTCGTTAATAAAGCAACAACCAAACAGTCTTGTTGTCGAGGATAATAGGGCTTATGCTTATTTAATGTAGCTTTGATAGTTGCTCTTACTTTGATAACTTAAAAGGTGTCAAAGTAAGTATTAACAGAATCACTATTAGAGTTGCTCATTACTAATAAAAATAAGGAGCCCAATATGGCAGATCAAACACGTATTATTAAAATTGACGGTATGACTTGTGGCGGATGCGTAGCAAGCGTACATACGGCAACAGCCGATATTGATGGATTAGAGACTATTACTGTTGACCTCGCTGATAACCTAGCGACGATAACCTTTGATGATAGCAAAACCAGTGCAGAGGCTATTGCTTCAGCTATTGATGATGCCGGATTTGAGGCGACAGTTGCTAACTCATAAATCTCATCACTTATTTACAGAACCAGCTAACATGTTATTACAAGCATGATAGCTGGTTTTTTAATGATTAACGATTACGAGTATTCAGTCTCGATACTTTGATACTTTGATACATGGCTACTTTGTCTAAAATACTCATACTGAATACAATATAACCCAATTGCTTTATTTGAATTGTTTGCCCACCCACGGATATTTTATCGTGGTTCCTACAAATTTATAGGCACCATGACGAGTTTTATTTATGAACGATACCACCCGTACTACCAAAGATGAGTCTTATGATGTCGAAACTGATGTTGAGTCCAACACGCCACTGACACCGCAACGCGCGCATTTGCAATTGGCGATTGATGGCATGACTTGTCAGGCCTGCGCCTCAAGAATCGAGAAGGTGCTTAACAAAAAGCCTGCGGTGTATGAGGTAAGTGTGAGTTTTGCTGGCGAGACTGCCAATGTCGATTATGATCCGACCCAGACGACGCCCGAACAGGTGACAGAGTGGGTGAATAAAACAGGCTTTGTGGCTAATGTACAGGCAGCCGATAGCTTATTTGCTCAGACTGACGAAGATACCGCCACTCAATACCCATGGCGTTTGATCGGATTATGGGTTTGTTTGGTGCCATTTTTGGTGGGTATGGCAGGTATGTTGACGGGTTTTGGTATGGCGTGGATGCCGCTAGTCTGGGTGCAATTTATTTTAGCAACAGTGGTACAGTTTGGTTTAGCGCTACCGTTTTATAAGAGCGCATGGGCATCTATAAAAGGTGGCCTTGCCAATATGGATGTACTGGTGGTCATTGGTACAGTGACGATATGGGCATACTCGACTTACCTTTGGCTCACGCACGGCGATGGTACTTTAAACAGCCTATTGCAAAGTGGGCATCTGGGCGAACACGGTGCTAGTAACAGCCCAGCCGTATATTTTGAAGCAGGGGTGATGGTCATTGCCTTTGTGCGTACAGGTAAATATCTTGAGGAACGTACCAAGAAGCACAGCCTAAACAGTATTGATTTATTATTGTCATTGACACCTGATGAAGTCGAGCAGCAGCAGCCAAATGGTGATTTTCGTAACATTGCACTGTCTGATGTACAAACAGGCGATATCTTGCGTGCCAAGCAAGGCAGCCGTGTCGCGACCGATGGCATCGTCACAGATGGTAGTGGCTGGTGCGTGGAGAGTCACTTAACAGGAGAGTCAATAGCGCTCAAAAAAGAAGCGGGCGATGGATTACTGGCAGGTGCTTTGGTGGAGAATGGCAGTTTGCTCTATCGTGTGAGTGCCAAGGGTAGTGACACCAAGCTTGGTGATATGGTACAAGCCCTGAGTGATGCGCAAGGCTCAAAAGCCAATCTCGCACGTCTCGCTGATCGAGTAACGGCTATTTTTGTACCTGTAGTGGTAATGATTGCGTTGGTTACTTTTGGCCTGACATGGTGGCTGACAGGCATGATCGATACTGCCTTGATGCACGCCGTATCAGTATTGGTCATTGCTTGTCCTTGTGCGCTTGGTTTGGCCACGCCAGCAGCCATCATGGCAGGTATGGGGGTTGCTGCGCGTCACGGTGTTTGGTTCAAAGACGCACAAAGTCTTGAGGCGGCAGGTAATATTGATACAGTGGTGCTCGATAAGACAGGGACGCTGACCATTGGTAAGCCGACTATCGTCGATCAGGTCATGGTGGATAAGTCACTGGCCGTTGACGATGTATTGCAAATTGCAGCCAGTGTCGAGGCGCACGCCAGTCATCCACTAGCAACAGCTCTCGTCAATACGGCTAAAGACCGTCAATTAAATCTATTTGATGTGACTGACATCAGTGTGATAAAAGGCGCTGGTATACAAGCAAATATCGAAGGTCTTGGGCTGATAAAAGTGGGTACGGCAGAGTTTGCGAACTTGACGTTGCCAAGATTCATGCCAAAAGTATGGCAAATTGCCAGTACCGTTGCGATTAGTATCAATGATGAGCCATTAGGCGCATTCGCTTTAGCTGATGACTTAAAGGCAGATACCCCGCAAGCAATCACTGCGCTACAAGATGCTGGTATAAATGTGATCTTGATGAGTGGTGATAAGCAGTCGGTTGTCGACCATGTGGTAGGGCAGTTGGGCATTGATAAGGCTTATGGCAAGATGAGTCCGCGTGACAAAGCTAGCCAAATTGCATTATTGCAAACGGCTGGTCATAAGGTGGCAATGGCAGGGGATGGCGTCAATGATGCGCCAGCAATGGCCACCGCTGACGCCAGTTTTGCGATGTTTGAAGGGACTGATGTCGCGCAGCACAGCGCTTCTGCCCGTCTAATGGGTGAGTCGCTCATGCATATCGATGCGGCACAAAAAATCGCTCAAGCGACGCTACGCAATATCAAGCAAAATCTGTTTTTTGCCTTTATTTATAACTGTCTCGGTATTCCGCTTGCTGCGTTTGGGTTTCTAAATCCGATGATTGCAGCGGCCGCTATGGCGCTTAGCTCCATCTCAGTACTTATGAATGCACTACGATTGACACGGTTTAAGACAGAGGTTGCGCTTGAGAATACGGTATCTACTATGGATAAGAAAAGCAGTTTGGTAAAATCATCACTGAAATAGTCGCTCTGATATGTCATAGACACAGACAATCGCGTTGCACTAGACGCCGCTAACCCTGATTATATTTATGACCGCAAGTCAGTGTAAGATAAGGGAAGTTTGGCAAAATATATGCTATGATGCCAAGCACGATAGCCAACCGTTAATCTGTTCAATAAGCCTTCCTTCATATGTAAATACAGCCATATGGCAGAAAGGCTTGAAGGGATTCTAGGTATATTGGCTATATGATATTTTTCTTTATCTTTTTTGTATGCTAGCTGCCGTTATTTATCTCACAAACTTGGCATGACCAAAGGAATTAACAGACATTATGTACGCTGAAGAAACCAACAACGTCACCGCAATTAAAGACATTCGCGCTCGTGAAATTTTAGACTCGCGCGGCAACCCAACTATCGAAGCTGATGTGATCTTAGCTGACGGTACTGTCGGCCGTGCTGCTGCTCCAAGTGGCGCATCAACAGGCTCACGTGAAGCGCTTGAGCTACGTGATGGCGACAAGACCCGCTTTATGGGTAAAGGCGTCAAAAAAGCCGTTTCTAATGTCAACAGTCAAATCCGCAGTGCCTTGATTGACAAAGATGTGACTGAGCAACAGGCTATTGATGATGCCATGATTGCGCTAGATGGTACAGAAAACAAAGAAAGCTTGGGTGCTAATGCCATGCTAGCTGTGTCACTTGCGACGGCCAAAGCGGCAGCCAAGTCACAGAATCTGCCATTGCATCAATACATCGCCAATCTACGTAATCAAACGTCGTTGACCATGCCTGTGCCGATGATGAACATCTTGAACGGTGGCGAGCACGCGGACAACACGGTTGATATCCAAGAGTTTATGATTGAGCCTGTAGGCTTCACTAGCTTTTCAGAAGCGCTACGTGCTGGTACAGAAATTTTCCATAGCTTAAAGTCAGTATTAAAATCACAAGGTTTAAACACTGCCGTTGGTGATGAAGGTGGTTTTGCACCAAACCTACGTAGTAATGAAGAAGCTATCACGGTTATTATGCAGGCGATTGAGCAGGTTGGCTACAAAGCTGGCGAAGATATCCATCTTGCGCTAGATTGTGCAGCTAGTGAATTTTACAAAAACGGTCAATACGTTTTGGCAGGTGAAGGTAATAAAGCCTTTGATAGCCAAGGGTTCTCAGACTATCTAGTTGGGCTGGCACGTCAGTATCCTATTATCTCTATCGAAGATGGTCTTGATGAGTCGGATTGGGATGGCTGGAAATATCTGACCGAGCAGATTGGTGATAAAGTCCAATTGGTTGGTGATGACTTGTTTGTAACCAATCCTGCAATCTTGCAAGAAGGTATTGATAAGCATATTGCCAATGCTATTTTGATTAAATTTAACCAAATTGGCACCTTGTCAGAAACGCTAGATGCGATTTATATGGCTAAGAAAAATGGCTATGCAACCATCATTTCACATCGTTCAGGTGAAACGGAAGACAGCACCATTGCAGACTTGGCAGTTGGTACAGCGGCAGGCCAGATCAAAACTGGCTCGCTATGCCGTTCAGACCGCGTAGCGAAGTACAATCAATTGCTACGTATCGAGCAGCAAGTACGCGCAAGCTATCGTGGCCGTGAAGAATTTATCGGTCTACGTGGCTAAGAGTTTGACTGGCTCTTTGGCGTGTAACATACGTTAAAAAGCCTAGACTCATCAGCTGAAGTCAATACTTGGGCGATATATAATCATTTGTATATCGCCTAATCAGCTTAAATTTTACTATCCTCTTTTATACCGTTTGGCGTTATCACCTTATGAAATATTTTAGCCAATTTATACTACTTGCTTTAGCCGTTGCAGTGCTTTTAGGATTGCAATATCAGTATTGGTTGGGTGAAAATGGCCGTTTTGAACACAATAAGTTGACAGCTCAAATTGAAGAGCAACAACGTTTGAATGACAATCAAGTTGCAGCAAACAAATTACTACGCACCGATGTTCAAGATTTAAAAACGGGACTTGAGGCCGTAGAAGAGCATGCTCGCTTAGATTTAGGTTTAATCAAACCCAATGAGACTTTTGTCCAAGTATCCACCGCACCCACCACGCACAGCAACTATTAGCTTTATAAATACACTAGCTTTTACGAATACACTAATTTTTACGACATGAATTAATTTTCATGATGCAGCATCATAATGTTGTTATCTGACACCATTCATCACACTTAACACCTGCTTTATTCCTCTTTACATATACTGTCATGGGCTCAAACCATGAGTACACTACTATGAATACAACCCCTAATATACATGCCATGATCGTCGCAGCTGGTCGCGGCAGCCGTTTTGGTGCGTCTATCGCCAAGCAATATACAATGCTAGAAGGTCAGACGCTGTTGCAGCATAGCGTGACACGACTTGCTTATAGTGGTCATATCGATAATTGTCTATTGGTTATATCAGCCGATGACAGCACGGCTCAACAATTAGAGTTTGCACTTCCTATAAGCTATGCAGTCGGCGGAGCAGAGCGTTGGCAGTCAGTACAAGCAGGCGTTGAAGCAATTAGTCAGACAGGTGCTGATGATTCAGATTTGGTGCTTATTCACGATGCAGCACGTCCTGCTGTACCAAGTTCAGATATCGATCAAGTGATTGAAGCAGCGATGTTGGAGCCTTACGGCGCTATTCTAGCGACACCAGTGGCCGATACGTTAAAAGCTTCCTATCAGCTAGCTACCTCCGTAGAAGAGAGTCGTCCACATTCTTATACCAAATCTACTATCGACCGTAGCAATATGTGGCAAGCACAAACCCCGCAAGTATTCCGTTTAGGTCAATTAAAAAAAGTCCTAAATCATGTGTTTGAACATCAGCTAAGCATCACAGATGAAGCCAGTGCTTTTGAACAACTAGGTTTACCAATACGCTTAGTATCTGGTAGTCGCCAAAATATAAAACTGACCTATCCTGATGATGCGGTACTGTTAACAGCGATTATGGCGCTTCAGTCTTAGTTTCAACTCTGCTTCCGCTAACGAGCATCAGCTTTACTCCTTTTATACTTAATGGTGGTCATGATAAGAATTATGGCTTCAGTAGCCACTATATCCTCGTTAGACTTTTCTGTACTATTCTAAAAAATAATCTATTACTAAAACCTATACCGAGAATATATATAATCTACTTTGGAATATAATATGGTTATTACATATGTTTTTTGTGTCTGAGCGGGCCTATGTCCAGTAATAGGTTGCTTTAATGACCAAACTAACCTATGATGTAACTAACTTAATACAATTAATATAAAAACTTATAAAATCAATAATATATCAGACCGATTCATTACGCTTAGTTATGTTGTCTCTATATTTTTTCTGAAGTTAGTATGATTGTTTTAGCGACATTTACCTGATAATAGGGAGAAGCTGATTGTCAACAATCAACGATTCAACAAATCCAGTAACGCCAGATCTCTGCCAGCTTGTATATATAAGCCGGATTACCTCTACTGGTCTTTCAAGTCCTAGCACGCTTAATGATATCTCAGAGACCGCGGTTGAACGCAATCAAATAGATAATGTCACGGGTATTCTTTGCTATGGCAATGGCTACTTTTTACAGTGTGTCGAAGGATCAGAGCAGGCACTAACCAATCTCAAAAATCGTTTGTTGGTAGATGATCGACATAAAGAGTTAAAGATTTTAGATTTTTCTGAAATTACCAAACGTCGATTTGCCGGTTGGTCATTACGTTCGATTACCCTTGAGCGTTGGATGACTAAAGAGCCTGAGCTTAAAAAGTTAATGCCATTTAAGCCGTATGAGTGGGATTCTAATGAGTGGCAGAAGTTCTTAGACATATTGCAGGGCTACTATGAAGAGCAAACGAGAACAGGTAACGTTGATACGCCTCCTGTCAAATACAGTACGCTAGGGGTGACTTTAAGTAAAGTTGTAGGGCAGCATCAGGCGTTCTTTTTAATCCAGACGATATTGGGATTGATGATAGTGGCTACGTTGCTATGGTTACTACTGTAATCGATAGATATGAATAAAGTTGCCCATTGAGCCTAGCTATATTTTATAATTGATAAGACAACCAAATAGAAAAAGCCAGCATCAATTGAATGCTGGCTTTTTTATTTAAAAGAATAAGTTGGCTCTTAATGAGAGACATAAAAAAACCCAGTTCATAATAAATTATGAACTGGGTTTTTGGTGGTACGCTTGTTAGTCTAATCTAATGCTAAGCAATAGTGCTAACAAGTGACGCCAAATAGTGGCGTCCCCAGGGGGATTCGAACCCCCGTTACCGCCGTGAAAGGGCGGTGTCCTAGGCCTCTAGACGATGGGGACTAGTAACAACACTTCAACTGCTTTCACCATTTATGCTGAAGTGGTGCGTATTTTAATAGCGTCGGCGCTTCCTGTCAAGCCTTTTTCTACGTCTTTTTAAAATTAAATATCTTTTTTTAATTGCGCGCCGAGGATGTAGGTCATTTCGCTTTAAATGATAGCGAATCCATAAAGAAGTACAGGCGCTAATCGTCAATGCAAGCAGCATATAACCGAGAATGGTACCCCATAACTTGAGCTGTGGATCCATAATAAAGTCCCTCCTGTTAATCTTGATAATGCTTGCTATCAAGACAGTGTGAGCAACTTAAACCATCTATAGGATATAACCACATCGCTTAAGAGTGATATTTTATCATCAGACAGTTATTCATATCCAATAGAACAACTACGTCTGTCATCACTAAAATAGTTCCGTCTATTTATTATGATATCAATCATATCCCTATTGATTGCCAAATCAAGATGTCAAAGTCATCAAGTATTACAAATAGCACTATTATGTATGATTGGCAATATAGGATATGTGATTTATTGACTGTTGCCATCAGCTGACTCTTCTTTCGCCTCTTCATTATGCAGCGCATTGGCCAACATAGGGTAGTTATTTAGTATATGACAGAATAGCTCAGCAGTCTTTTGAGTGTCATACAGAGCTGAATGAGCATTCTTGCCATCAAACTCCAATCCTGCTGCTTTACAAGCGCGTGCTAGGACGGTTTGACCAAAAGCTAATGCTGATAAGGTTACGGTATCGAATACTGAAAAGTTATGAAATGGATTGTGGTTTTTGCTATTGGTTCGTAGCACGGCTGCATTCAGAAAAGCCAAGTCAAAATGGGCATTGTGCCCAATTAAGACACATTGACGGCATTCTTCGTCACGGCGTACGTCTTTTAACCCTTTAAAAATGCGGCGCAATGCTGTCTTTTCATCTTCCGCAATAGCTTTACGCATTGGGTTTTTAGGATCAATACCCGTAAAGGCAAGCGCACTTGGCTCTAAGTTTGCGCCTTCAAAAGGCTCAATATGAGCGTTGAAAGCTTCACCTGGATAAAATACACCTTGCTCATTCAGTAAGACAGGAATGCAGGCAATTTCTAACAGGGCATCAGTCTGAGCATTGAAGCCTGCTGTTTCCACGTCGACGACGACAGGTAAAAACTTGCGAAAGCGGTCTTTTAAAGCCATAGGTGCTTGCTCATCTGTCGCTAAAGCTGCATCTTTCGGGGAATTGCTTAGAGTAGCATCAGGACTGGCAGATTTAGGGTTTGATAAGTCTTCGTCAGGCAAGGTCGCTATGTTTTGATTGGTCATATAAAGTTAAATCACTTTTATCAGTCGTACTAATATATTGAATAAGAAATAAGCATCCTACGATACTAACTGCACCTTTAGTACAAAGAAATCTACTACAAAGGTATCATTAATATCATAGGATAAAATAATAGGTCGTTTATTGAATGCTAAGCTTTGTGGGCATTAAGCCTTAATTGACCAAGGTAGCGTCTCACCTGCCATCAAGGGCGTCAATGATGCACCATCAAAATAAGGATAGTCAGTCGGCACTTGCATAGGCGTGTTAACAAGTGTGATCGTGCTTTCATTTAGAGGTAAGCCGTAGAACTGAGCACCAAAACGACTAGCAAAGCCCTCTAACTTATCTATTTTTCCAACACTATCGAAGGCGGTCGCATACAAAGGCAGCGCCGTGGCTGCACTATAGCAACCGGCACAGCCACAAGCGGCTTCTTTTTTGTCTGTCGCATGTGGCGCAGAGTCAGTACCCAAGAAGAACTTTGGATTACCACTAGTAGCTACATCTAATAACACTTTTTGGTGGCTCTCACGCTTTAAGATAGGTAGGCAATAAAAATGCGGTTTGATGCCACCAACCAATAGATGATTGCGGTTAAACATCAAATGCTGCGGCGTAATAGTCGCAGCAACATGGTTACCTTGTGACAATACAAAATCTGCCGCATCGCTGGTAGTGATGTGCTCTACTACTATTTTCAATGTAGGGAATTTCACGATAATTTGTGCCAGCACTTCATCTAAGAAACGCTTTTCGCGATCAAAGATATCTATATGGTCTTGTGTCACTTCGCCATGTATCAGTAGTGGCAAATTGTACTTCTCTAATGCTTCAAAAACATCGACACAGGCATTGATATTAGTGACGCCATCTGCGGAATTGGTAGTTGCTCCAGCAGGGTAGAGTTTGACAGCTTGTACGATACCTGACTGCGCTGCCAACTCGATATCTTGGGCAGTGGTGTTGTCCGTTAAATATAGAGTCATACGCGGATCAAAAGCTGACTTGCGCTCAAGACTTAAATCACTTGCTGCTAATTGCTCCATAATACGTGCGCGGTAGGCAATAGCCTCTTGTGCATTTTTGACTGGAGGCACAAGGTTTGGCATACAGATGACACGGTTGAAGCTGCTTGCTGCATGAGGTACGGTCGTGCTCAAGGCTAGATCGTCACGCAAATGAATATGCCAGTCATCTGGCTGAAGGATGGTCAATTCTCTAATCGAATCAGTCATAGTGTCAAAGCGCTCTATATCGTCAAATAAAGGAAACAAAAGGGAGTAATACTGTGGGTCTATCATAACAGATTTGCCCACTTGACTAAATATAAGGCTAGATATCTGTACATAATTCATCGAGCTAAGATTAATATCTTGTCGTTAAATGATGTTTAAATGCTGGTGGCAAAAATGAGGTTGATTAGAATTTAAGTCAAAAGCGTATGCCTTATGGCAGTTAGACTTTTGCCTATAGTAAATATGATGTACACTGAGCAGGTAATTATCGTTCGACTTGCTTTCGATTTGATCGTCGCCTTTTCTAAAACTATATTTCATAATGGGAGTTATTCATGGCTCAACTTGATCCAAAAAATATCAATAAAATCGTCTTGGCTTATTCAGGTGGTCTTGATACCTCAATCATCGCTAAATGGCTACAAGAAACTTATGATGCGGAAGTAATCACCTTTACCGCTGATATCGGTCAAGGCGAAGAAGTTGAGCCAGCACGAGCCAAAGCTCAGGCAATGGGTATCAAGCATATCCATATCGAAGATTTGCGTGAAGAGTTCGCTCGTGATTATGTATTCCCTATGTTCCGTGCTAATGCTATCTACGAAGGTGAGTACTTGCTAGGTACGTCTATTGCCCGTCCATTGATTGCCAAGCGTTTGGTTGAGATTGCTAAAGAGCATAACGCCGATGCTATCAGTCATGGTGCGACTGGTAAAGGCAATGACCAAGTTCGTTTTGAGCTAGGTGCAGTCGCCTTATCACCAGACGTAGTAACTATTGCTCCTTGGCGCGAGTGGGATCTATCAAGCCGTGAAAGCTTGATGAAATATGCTGAAGAGCATGATATCGCAATCGATTATGCGGGCAACAAGAAAAAATCTCCTTACTCAATGGATGCGAATTTACTGCATATCTCTTATGAAGGCGGTGTTCTAGAAGAACCGTATACTGAAGCAGAAGATGACATGTGGCGCTGGTCTGTCAGCCCAGAAGAAGCACCTGATGAAGCACAGTATTTAGAACTAGAGTACGAAAAAGGCGACATCGTTGCTATCGATGGTGAAGCACTTAAGCCTTATGAAGTCATGATTAAGCTGAACGAAATCGGCGGCAAACATGGTATCGGCCGTTTAGATATCGTTGAAAACCGTTACGTCGGCATGAAGTCACGTGGTTGCTACGAGACGCCAGCGGGCACGATTATGCTAAAAGCACATCGCGGTATCGAATCACTAACGCTTGATCGTGAAGCTGCCCATCTAAAAGATGAGCTAATGCCACGCTACGCAAAAATCATCTACAATGGCTATTGGTTCAGCCCTGAGCGTATGATGCTACAAGCATTGATTGATAAATCACAAGAATACGTCAACGGTACTGTACGTGTAAAACTGTATAAAGGTAGCGTGAGCGTTGTTGGTCGTAAATCTGACGATTCATTATTTGATGAAAAAATCGCCACTTTCGAAGATGATGCGGGCGCTTATGATCAAAAAGACGCAGAAGGCTTTATCCGTCTAAATGGTCTACGTTTAGCTATCGAAGCTAGCCGTGGTCGCGATTTATCTAAGTAAGTTTTTTGGCTACTGATAGCCAATTCGTAACTTAGATCGCACAAAAAAAAGAGACTCTATGTTGATAGGGTCTCTTTTTTTATGGTTAATAAATGATTGCTAAAACGGTTGCTTTGAGAGTAGCTATTTCAAAAGTAAAATGCTTTACTCAGTTTTTTCCGTTTCTACAACGTCAGATTCCTCTTCATCTACCATTACAATGGCTACGTCTTGCTGTTGGCGCTCATCAATGGCATCTTGTTCTAATACTTCTTCAGTTGCCAGGATCGCACCGTCAGATTTTTGCGATTGGTACTTTAAGGTAGCGAGAGCACCAAGGACACCAACGACAAGTATGATGATAAGAATGACAGGATTTTTCCATAGCGGTGTAGAAGCCTCATATTCGATGGGCTTTTCACTAGTAGTGGTCGGTGTATTGTCGTTATTGCCACCGATTAGTCCCAAACTCACCAAAGGCGGTTTGGGCGGATTAGCTGGTTCAGAGTTAACACGTAGTCGATTTCGACTGAGATAGATATCTGAGATTTTGGCCAATTGTAGTAGCCAGCGCTGGTGCGGTAAGGCAACGGCATGCATCTCCGTAAATACCAGCATATCATTGTGACGACCCTGCTGTAGATTGTCAGGTGAGCGTCCAATGGCTTTTAGATAATTACCTGTTGCCATTTGCATGTCTTGCACAGGTTCATAGTTTTCAGGTTTGAATCCGGACAGTTCATACCAGTAAGGATCAAAAGGAGGTGGAGTGCTTGATAGCTGCTCAGCATTTAATAACGTACGCTCCGCATTACTCTCTGAGTTGTTCTCTATCGCTTCAACAGTTTCAGTAGTTGATTGGGGCAAGTCACTATTGCTTTCTGTCTCAGCAGATAAGGTATGCTCTGGGCTAAAACGTGCCACTGATAAAAACTGTGGTTGTAGCGCAAACCATTTATTGATCTCATCACTGTCTAGTTGACTGTATTCTGTCAGAATAGCCAATTCACGCAGCACAATCACGCACAAAGAGGTGAGTAGAGTTTGAGCCTGCTGCATCGTTGCATCAATATTCTCAGCGATATGTTCGCTTGCTTTTATGACACGGGCATTATCGCTAAATACAGCATCTGCCGCATCGTGACGATGGTAGAGTGTGGCGCTAATGGTGGCAAAGTTCATTGAGTTATACTGTCGTAACTCTTTGACAGCACTACGACCAAACAGCTTTTTACTGACTGCTTGTCCCTGATGACGCTGTTGATAGGCGAGCAGCGCACTTATGATGGCTTGTAGACTGGCATCCACCCCTAAGCGAGCTTGCGGTAGAGAGAGCTGTGCCGCATCGGCCAAAAGTGACAGCATAGGCTGGGTATCATGATATAAAAAATCATACATCGACACACGTGTCGGTGAAATAGTCGTCATAATCTGCTAGCATCAAAAAGTGTGCCCCTATATTACGGTGCCAAATGTCTTGATACAATCCCTTGATAATAGAAATTTTCAATCATTTTACTAATAACCTTGATAGTAATCTGATGAATGACTGATAGTCGGAAGCATTTATGACCAATAATAAGAAGCTTGATAAACAACTCGTGATTAATATCGCTGAGCAAACATTAACGATGTACCAGCAGCAGACTGAGGTTGCGAGATACGTAGTCTCCACTGCAAAGAATGGTATTGGTAGTCAGCAGGATAGTGGTTGCACGCCGCTTGGTAGGCATGTCATTGAACAAAAAATAGGTGGTAGCGAGCCTATGAATGCGGTATTTGTCGGGCGTGTGCCGACAGGTGAAATATACGATGCAAATCTTGGTGAGCTACATCCCAAGCGTGACTGGATATTGAGCCGTATTCTTTGGTTAAGCGGTCTTGAAGAAGGGCTAAATAAAGGTAGCAATGGCCAAGGTGGTTGCGATACTTATGAGCGCTATATCTACATTCACGGCACACCAGATACTGAACCAATGAGTATTCCGCTATCACATGGCTGTATCCGTATGCGTAATGAAGATATTGTAGAATTATTTGAGCAAGTAGAAGACGGCATGCCTGTTACTATTATTGCTAATTAGGACATGTTGCACATTTAGCCATGACGCTAACAGAAGCTATTTAAATACAATAAAAAAAGACAGCTGGTTATATAACTAGCTGTCTTTTTTATGGAGTGGCTTTACTTTATGAAAGCAGTATCTGTCATAAAAATGATATTACTATTACCAAAACGTTGAGCTGTCCGCAAATTTTGCTAAACGTGCATCAATATGACTCTGGTCATCCGTGAGCATGGCCGTAAACCAACCCGCACCATATAAAGCATTAGCATCTGTTGTTGATTTTAACTCATAGAATTGCTGATATTGATTATCATCGTTCAGTTGTTCTAACGCTTTTTGCGCTTTTATCAGCCGTTTTAGCCAACGTTTGGTTTTCTTTTTAGCTTTTTTCTTACTTAGTAAAGGCGTAGAAAATTCACTGATGTAACGCAAATCTCTTAACTGATTGAGCAGCTCGCTTTCAGGTTGGTCATTATCAGCAACATCTGTGCTTACATTTATGTCATCGTTCACAAGCTCGGTATTACTTACTTCACCACTTACTTCGTCAGCTTTTTTATCGGTTTTAAGACATTTTTTATATTGTTTAGAAAGGACTTTCGTCAGCTTATCGCGGGCAAGCTGATCAGTCTGAGGTTCAATGCTTGAGTCGCTCATAGTAAAGGCAATCAGCTCTAGCAAGGTTATCTGAAAGTCATTGGCTTGCAGCGTATTGATAGGTGTGATTTTGATATTTTCGATATCTGTTGTCCAGTCAACGGCAGGCGCGCCACATGCTTGTAGTTCAGGTTCGATCTGTGTATTGATATAAGCAAGTTGATAGTAATCGCTAAGCAAGTTCGCAGTTTGCTTTAGTATCGGCAGCCATTCAGGATTAATCTCATCAGAGAAGTCGGTAAATGCTTTCAACGCAGTACGCAAGCGATCAATACCAATCCGCAACTGTAGAATATGTTCGTCATCTATACTGCCAGCGACGATAGCACTGCTGTTTGGTAGTATCTGTAATAAGCAATTATGTACGACCGCACGTATAAAGGCAGGTGCACTGCTGTCTTTGTCTATTTGCAATTGACTTAGGTTTGCGTTGACCGCTGGACTGTGTTTTTGTCCATTAATAAGTAAGCCACCGTTCTCAGCTTTGGTCACGGTAGATAGACACAGCTTATAGCGCTTGCACCATGTTTTGGCAGTCGTAAATAGGAAATCTAAATCTCCTGACGCCAATTCAAATTCTATCTCTTGAATAGCTTTGCGTAGCGAGTCATCAGTACCATGAATAATCTCTCCCTGATCGTAAGCCATTTCGATACAGTTATCGGTTTCATCCTCATTACTTTCTGTTAGCAACCGCGTAGTGCGCTCGACATCAGTCACATAAAGTCGTGTCAGATTTTTCGCTAACTTTTTGAGTTTAAAGTCAGCCAATGCTGCAGCGATTGGAGTGTCCTCATATATTGTCAAATCAGGCATCAACTCATTATTATCGAGCATCGCTTGTACTTGCTTATTATCGAGTACGGCATTGTGCTCCAAGCGTGCCGCGATACCATCACCACCAGCTTTAATGGTTTGTACCCATGTATCGCCTTCTTTGCGAATACGCAGGCCGATACCTGCCTGTGCAAGCTGTTGGTCAGACGTATCGTAATAGTGTGCAGCCAGTTGTGTCACTTGTGAGGATTTAACGTGCGTTTGACGCATTAATCCCTTCAGTCGTGACTCTGGTACCAAAAACTTCAGCTCTATCTCTTGCATATTAGCTCCTAATAATTCTGACTGATGGCTCTGGATCGATGGTTGTGATAAACCATTATTAGTCTACCATTCTCTGATTATTTAAACCGCAATAAAAAACCGCCCTACATGATGTAGGGCGGTTTTTTGATAAATACTGCTAGTGTGTCGGTTATTAGAACTGGTTCATTGTGTTCTTGCCGCCGCCAGCTTTCAGAGCGTTATCGCCCGAGAAGATTTCTTTGTGGTCATCGCCAAGGTCAGAACCAGCCATTGCTTGGTGCTTAACACAAGAGATGCCTTCGCGGATTTCTTTACGCTGTACGCCAGCTGCATAAGCAAGCATGCCTTCTTCACCGAAGTAGCCTTTAGCAAGTTCATGAACGCTAAGAGCAGTCGTGTGGTAAGTCGGTAGCGTGATTAAGTGATGGAATACACCAGCTTCACGTGACGCATCACGTTGGAAGTTCTTAGCGGCTACGTCAGCTGCTGCATCAAGCTCAGTACCGTCATAATCAGCACTCATCAAGTCATCTTTATTGTATGCAGAGATGTCTTTGCCTTCTTCTTCCCACTGAGCGATAACTTGCTTACGGAAGTTAAGCGTCCAGTTGAATGATGGGCTGTTGTTATATACAAGCTTGGCTTTAGGCTGTTGCTCTTTAATACGGTCAACCATCATTTTGATGTGTTCTACGTCTGGAGTCGGTGTTTCGATCCATAGTAGGTCAGCGCCGTTTTCTAGAGCTGTTACACAGTCAAGTACAACACGGTCAATGTTGGTCTCTTCACGGAACTGATATAGACCGTTAGGTAGACGAACTGGGCGTACTAGTTTGCCGTTGTGCTTAAGTAAGCTGTCGTTTTCTTGAGCATTCTCTAGCGTTACTTCTTCCATTTCGATGAAATCGATGTATTTAGAAGCAAGGTCACCTGGCTCATTTGATACTGGGATTTTTTGCGTTAGTGATGCGCCCTCGCTATCAGTACGAGCAACGATAACGCCATCTTCAACACCAAGCTCTAGGAATGCATAACGGATAGCGTTTAGCTTAGAGATGAAGTCTTCATGCGGTACAGTTACTTTACCAGCCTGGTGACCACATTGCTTAGCATCAGATACTTGGTTTTCAACCTGAATAGCACAAGCACCAGCTTCGATCATTTGCTTAGTCAATAGGTAAGTAGCTTCTTCGTTACCAAAACCTGCATCGATATCAGCGATGATTGGCACAACATGTGAATCAAAGTTTTCAATTTTTTCTAGGATAGCTGAAGTGTCTTGGCCAGCTTCTTCAGCAGCGTTTAGCTCACGGAAGTAGTCGTTCAACACTTTGGCATCTGCTTGACGCAAGAAGGTGTAGATTTCTTCGATTAGCTTAGGTACTGACGTTTTTTCGTGCATAGATTGGTCAGGTAGTGGACCAAATTCAGAACGTAGGGCAGCTACCATCCAACCTGAAAGGTAGATGTAAGTTTTAGAAGTCGTACCGAAATATTTTTTCTTAGCGTACATAGTTTGCTGTGCAACAAAACCATGCCATGCACCTAAAGACTGCGTGTACTGAGACGTATCATTGTCATAATCTTCCATGTCTTGACGCATGATTTTTGCAGTATATTTTGCGATATCCAAACCCGTTTTGAAACGGTTTTGTGACATCATACGTGCAGCATCAACTTCGCTAATGTTCTGCCAGTTGCCGTGCTTTTGCTTTAATTCACGTACTAAGTCGATCGCTGATTTATATGCAGTTGACATCTATAGTCTCCTTGGTGGGGTGTAAAAACAAATAAGTTAATTGTTAAAATAATGGGTCTGTCGTTTTACTAAAATCCGCTTTACTAAAACCTTTGTACTAAAAAGTAATATTCAAAATTTGGTCTATCATTTATCTATCGAAGCTCTATTTACCCTAAACAAACCGTTAGGCTATTACAAGAAGTTTGCTGAACTCAACAGTTGAAAATAATTGCTGGTTTATAAATATTCATCGATTCTCACTATATATCTAAAAGGTATCTGAATACTTAATAGGCAGTGATGTCATAATTGGTAGCAAGAGATGTTACAATAATGAGGTCAATTAACCGTATTTAACGACTGATAAAAACCATTAATATATTACTTAGCGACAATATTTAATCGGATAAAAGCAGCTTATGAACCTAAGGTTCGTCCTCTATGCTGCAAATCCTTTATAGAACTCACTATAACCACCTTACCAAGATTTATCTAATTTATGATAGTTATCTTTGGTATTTCTGTATGATATAATGTTTATATAACAGCGTCTTACGATAGGTTTAATGAGTTATAATGCAGCTCTATCAGAAAAAAATAGAACCAAATTAGTAAAAAATAATGAAATTATGCTGTTATAGCGCACAAATCATCGTAGCAGCACTACAAATGCCAGCCTTAATATGGCGTTTATTCAAAAGCCAAGAGAACCAAATATGAATTTGCAGCGGGTTGATTTAAATTTATTAGTCCATCTAGATGTGTTGCTACGAGAAAAAAACGTCACTCGCGCAGCCGAGCAGCTTGGGATTACTCAGCCTGCTATGAGTAATATCTTGCGCCGTTTGCGTAAGCTGTTTAATGATCCATTATTGGTACGCTCATCTGAGGGTATGACGCCGACTGAACGCGCCCTTGAGCTACAGCCACGTATCCGTGAGATACTCGCTGACTTGACTCAAGTGTTGGAGCCGCGTACCGAATTCCGCCCTTATAGTACCTCTCGTGTGTTCCGTATCATGACATCAGATTATGCTGAAGCGACCCTAGTACCTAAGCTGGTAAAAGCACTACGTTCTGAAGCACCTAATGTAATTTTGGACTTTTTGACTCCATCAGACGTCTCTTATCGAGATATGGAGCAGGGACGAGTTGATTTAGCGATTAACCGTTTTAATGAAATACCTCAAAGTTTCCATCAGGTTCTAGTATGGCGCGATACTTTTAGTTGCCTATTATCTTCTGACAGTCCTTATGCCAATCGTTTTAATCTGAAAAACTACCTTAAAGCACAGCACGTTTGGGTATCTAAAACAGGGATGGGCGTGGGTTTTGGGGTCAATCCAGAGAAATCTGGTGGATTAGGGTCTATCGATCAGGCCCTGCAGCGTCTTGGGCAAAAACGCCAAATCAGTGTCTTTACTCGACATTATCAAATGCCTGCTATGCTTGCAGCAAATAAAGATTTGATAGCGACTTTGCCCACGCGTGTGGCAAGAATGCAGGCAAACAATGACAGCATTATGATGGAAGATCCGCCGTTTTTTATTCCTGAGTTTGAGCTTACGATGGCATGGTCACCTCTATTGCAGCATCACCCAGCCCATCGCTGGTTACGTCAGCTAATTATGCATGTAGCACGACAAGTCGTTGCTGAAGAAGAAAATCCACCACAAGAGATACCGGTTATTAACCATTTGTTTTGATTGGTTTGTGTGAGTTGAATCTATCTTTTATCAGAGCGGAATATTTCTGATTATCTAAATTTTTAATAAAAGTATTTTTCTTTAGCTCCTACTCCATATAGTTATTAGACCAGCCAATAGGCTGGTTTTTTGTGTTCTAGCGTTTAATAGTTAGTATATGATATTTAGTTATACTTAATAAGTCAGTCACACTATTAACATCTTCAACACACTTCACAATATATTGTAAAACTCTTAATCAAATAGCTTGTTAAGATAACGGCAGATAGAAAACGAGCTACCAATAGATTGTGCTATCGACGTAAATTTAATAATTAAAACTGTCACAGCAAAACAACTACAAGTGGCAATAAACCCGATTATAGATCCCAAATATAAATCCGAATAATAAGGACAGTAACTATGTCAGACATTACTACTATTAACCCAACTACGGGCGAAGAAATCAGTAACTACAATTATATGAGCAACGACGAAGTCAACAAGATTGTCGATGCTTCATATAACGCATTTCTAGAATGGCGTACAGTGAGTCACGAAGAACGCGGCCGTATCATCAAATCTATCGGTGATAAGCTGATGGAATATAAAGAAGAGCTGGCTAAGCTGATGACTGAAGAGCGCGGTAAGTTATATAGCCAAAGCATGCAAGAGATTGATCTTTGCAAAGCCATTTGTGATTACACTGCTGAGAATGGCGTCGCTTCTTTGGCTGATGATGTACGCGATATTGAAAGCATGAAGAAAGGGCTAGTGACGTACCAACCTATCGGTATCATCTACGGTATGCAGCCTTGGAACTTCCCAGCGTATCAAGTATTTCGTTACACCATTGCAAATCTAATGGCGGGTAATAGCGTCCTGTTAAAACACGCATCTAACGTTACAGGCTCTGGTCTATTAATTGAAAAAATTCTTCACGAATCTGAATTGCCAAGTGATTTGTTCCGTACGATTATCATCGATCATGATCAATCAGAAGCATTGATTGGCAATGATAAAGTACGTGGCGTGACATTAACAGGTAGTGACAAAGCAGGCGTGATCGTTGGACAGCAAGCAGCTAAAGCGATCAAGAAAGCTGTATTAGAGCTAGGTTCAAACGATGCATTTATCGTACTAGAAGATGCTGACATCGAAACAGCAGTAGAAACTTGTACTCAAGCACGTCTAATCAATAACGGCGAAACTTGTGTAGCAGCCAAACGCTTTATCGTAGTCGATAGCGTATATGACGAATTCCGTAAGCGTATCATTGAGAAATTTGAAGGTACCAAAGCGGGTGATCCAATGGATGACAGCTCAGATATCGGTCCATTAGCACGTGCAGATTTGCGTGAGCAGCTACATGAGCAAGTAGAGCAGAGTGTTGCTAAGGGTGCAACTATCGCTGTTGGCGGCAAGGTACCTGAAGGTAAAGGTAGCTTCTATCCAGCAACTATCCTAGAGAACGTCGAAAAAGGTCAGCCTGCATACGATGACGAACTATTTGGCCCTGTCGCTTCATTGATTCGTGCCAAAGATGAAGATGACGCAATGCGCATCGCTAACGACAGTCGTTATGGTCTAGGTGGCGCGATTTTCTCGAAAGATGAAGAGAAAGCCGTTCGTCTAGCACGTGAGCAATTCGATACAGGTATGGTCTATATCAATGGTTATGGTCTTGCCAATCCTGCACTACCATTTGGTGGCGTGAAAAACTCAGGCTATGGTCGTGAGCATGGCGGCTTCGGTATCAAAGAGTTTGTCAACATTAAAGCAGTTCATGTATTTTAAGAATGAATTGATTAGACGAATTAGCTAAATAGATAACTATTTACGATTTTAAGTAATAGTAAATAATAAATAGTAATCAAATAAAAAAGCCCAGTTACTCATTATGAGTAGCTGGGCTTTTTATTGAGCTATATAAAGTGGTGTTAAAAGCAGCTTAATAAGCCGAGATTTTTATCCGTCTATAAGCAATTGCAAAGGCAACTTAGGCAAGTAAGTTTCCGTTTGCGATGGTGTATTATTTACTTCAAGTGATAATACGTTTTTTGCTAGTAGTAGAATCGTCCAAGGTAGTAGCTGATGTTCAAGCTTCTGAACCCGTGCTTGTAAGCTCTCTGCGGTGTCGTTGATATCGACATCTAATACAGCTTGAGTCAACACCTGACCCGCATCAAGCTCCGCTGTGACTTTATGAATACTACAACCGTGACAACGTTCACCCGCTTGTATGACTCGTTTGTGAGTATTTAAACCCTTATAAACCGGAAGTAGAGAAGGGTGAAGATTAATCATGGGCGCTGGTACATTATCGATAAATGAGCCACTTAGTACACGCATAAACCCAGCCAAGACGATTAAGTCAGGTTGCCATGCTATTAGCTGTTCGTTGGCGTGGGTTTCAAACGTCTTGATGCCCATACGTTTACCACTAGCAACGTGTGACAATATCGCAACTGGAATATTGGCATCTTTAGCACGTGTCAAAGCATAAGCAACTTCACGGTTACTAATGACACCAACGATTTCAATTGGTAGCGCACCTGCTTGCATTGCATTGATTAACACTTGCAGGTTGCTACCACTTCCTGAGACTAGAACAGCAATACGCAATGGTTTGATAGGCTGGCTTGCGTTATCAATTGACATTAACGGTACACCACTGCATCCGCCTGATCATCAGTGCTGCGTTTGACCATTTCACCTATTTGCCAAGCTGTTTCGCCCGCGTCAGTTAAAGTCTGAATAGCAGCTTCTGCTTTGTCTTTTGGCATAACGATGACAAAACCAACGCCGCAGTTAAAGGTACGGTACATTTCACTCTGTGCGATATTACCTTGGGTCTGTAGCCAAGTGAATAGCTCTGAGAACTGCCAGCTATTGGTATCGATGCTAGCTGCTAAGTTATCAGGTAGTACACGTGGCAAGTTATCCGTTAGACCGCCGCCTGTGATGTGTGACATCGCATGTAAGGCTGAGCTACCAAGCGTGTCTTGTAATGCCTTGATGGCTTTTACATAGATACGGGTAGGAGCCATTAGAGCATCTTGAATAGGCTGGCCGTCTAGTTGCTCATCGCTACTCGTAACATCCACGCCGCTAACTTCGATGACTTTACGAACCAATGAGTAGCCGTTTGAGTGCGCGCCACTTGAGGCAAGTGCAATCAGTACATCGCCTTCTGCGACATTTTCACCAGTGACGACTTCTGCTTCTTCAACCACGCCTACACAGAATCCAGCTAGATCGTAATCGTCGTCTTGATACATGCCTGGCATTTCAGCAGTTTCGCCACCGATAAGCGCACAGTTAGCTAGTTTACAACCATCACCAATACCAGTCACGACAGTCGCCGCTACATCAACATCCAGCTTACCAGTTGCATAGTAGTCTAAGAAGAATAGTGGCTCTGCGCCGCAAACCAATAGGTCATTGACGCACATCGCGACCAAATCAATACCAATCGTGTCATGACGGTTCAGCTGTAGCGCCAGTTTTAGTTTGGTGCCGACGCCATCAGTACCAGAAACCAATAATGGTGAGGTATAACCTGTTGGGATACGGCATAACGCACCAAAACCGCCAAGTCCACCCACGACTTCAGGACGAGTAGTGGCTTTTGCAACGGACTTGATTCGCTGAACCAAAGCATCGCCTGCATCGATATCAACACCGGCATCTTTGTAGCTTAAAGAAGGCTTGTCACTCATAGTCATCTCACAGTTGGGATAGATAATTGGGATTAGAAGGTAAAGTAATTGAGCACGCAAAAATCAGCGTTATAAAGTTCAAAAGCAAAGTTTAAAGACAGTGCGCGCATTATACCCAAAAACAGACCGTACTCGCAAAGCAACTTGCCAATATTTGACTAAGATTTGCATTAAGTGGCAAATAAGCGGTTAAGAAACAAAAAATGACTGATTTTTTGTTGTACTCTGCGATAATAGAACGCTAAATTTATTGCCAATAATGGCCTTAATACAAGTCCAAATGTGATTGACAGAATAAAAACTAATAAACATAAATTTATTAAGAGTCAGGCTTTTTAGGAACTTTGATACGTCTCAGTTTAGCTAGCTAAAACTAATGAGAAGAAAGCAATTCGCCTAGTGATACATCGTGATGGCTGTAGTTATATCATTTAGAAATCGCTATTACTGACTCCCTGTCACTTTTTTAAGCTCGTCCAACTATAGGATTACTTGCCATGATGAATCAACCAATAGATCCTTTTTTTCGGCGTTTATTTATTGTCGTGGCGTTAGTTGTGGCTGTGTTTATTTTGTATTTAATGATGCCCGTCATCGTACCTTTCGTTTTTGCCTTTATGCTGGCTTACCTATTCAATCCTCTAGTCAAGCGCCTATCAAAATACATCAAGCGCTGGGTCGCGATTATTATTGTCTACTCGACAATTACTTTGGGGATGGCGTTATTATTATGGTGGCTGGTACCGACATTGTGGCATCAGTTGCAAGCGGCGTGGGATTATTTACCAAAGATATTTAATTGGTACAATCAAGTAGTACGAGAGTGGTTCAATAGTAATACTCGTATCAAATTGCCCCAATTAGAGTCGAAAGAGTTTTCCGATACTCTCGTCGATTACATGCAAACGAACTATAAGTTCGCTGATGCTAGCACCATGATGAGCCAAATACTGACCTCAAGTATGAACTTCATCAATAATGCAGGTCTCATTGTATTGGTGCCTATTTTGACCTTTTATTTTCTATTTAATTGGGACCAGCGTTTGCATAACTGGAAAATGGCGATACCAGGTGCTTACTGCCAAAAAGTGACTGAAATAGCTAAAGAGTGTGATCTGGCATTGATGGCATTTATCAAAGGGCAATTACTAGTGATGGTATTGCTAGGCGCTATTTATGCTGTACAGTTACAGCTCATTGGATTAGAGCTTGGGCTTATCATTGGTATGGTAGCAGGCATTGCCAGTTTTGTGCCGTATTTAGGATTTGGTATTGGTTTTATCGCGGCTATTATCGCCTGCCTATTTCAATTCGGATTGGACTGGACGTATTTGTCATTGGTCGTAGGTGCGTTCTTGATTGGACAAGCTGCAGAAGGTTATATTCTACAACCATTGCTGTTAGGTGATAAGATTGGTCTATCGCCATTGTGGGTCATATTTGCTGTATTGGCAGGTGCCAGTTTACTAGGTTTTGTCGGTATGTTAATCGCCTTGCCAGTGTCCGCTGTCTTAAATGTCCTATTCCGCCACTTATACAGCTATTATCGAACCACTGACTTTTATAAAGGTCGTAAACAACTGGCACTGTTTGAAAAAAGATAATTATCTTATTATTGGACATACTAGATAAATATTGATATGCAATATCAAGATAGGAACGTAATGATTGATAAGGCTTAATGGGTAAAAGACTTGTCAGTCATTTTGTAAATATGTTATATATAGGCGCAGTGTTGATAGTATCAACCTTTTTGGTACCAGTTTTGCTAACGTTGTTTTCGACAAAGTGACTGACCGATTTTTGCAAAGACTATAGGGCCATTACTTACAGCTGTATCGGCTAGTATTGACAGTAATGAATACAGCTCAAAGCAACCTATCTTTTTTATTATATTTTTTCATTGCACTACGCAACACGAGTTGATGATTCATGGCAGAAGCACAGCTAAGTCTCAATCTGGACATTAAGCATGATGCAAGTCTCAGCGACTTTGCCGGTCCCGGTTGGATGTCGATTATTGATGCAGTACGGCAGTTACATGTCGGCCTGATCGGTCAACTATATCTGTTTGGTAGCCCTGCTACAGGTAAGTCCCATTTGCTGTCTGCTATTTGCGAGTCATTTATCGAAATGGACAAATCGGCTATCTGTTTGTCCCTCAATGAGCTAATTCATACAGATGTCCACGTACTGTCATCGTTAGAAAACTTCGATTTGATTGCTATCGATGATTTGGAAGTGCTTGAGCAAAGCAGTCAGTGGCAAGAAGCTTTATTTCATTTGATTAATCGTAGTCGAGAAGGACAACGCCAGTTATTGTTTGCCGCTAATAAACCAGCTGATGACTTACCATTCCAGTTAAGAGATTTAATGACGCGCTTGGCACAAGCACCGACCTTTAAAGTACCTACTGGCCATGATTTAGCAGACAGACAAGCACTATTACAGTCTATTTTGCGTCGACGTGGATGGCAGTTTGACGATCGAATTATTGATCACTTACTGACCGATGGACCGCATCGTATCGGTGCGATGATGGAAGTACTTAATTATATTCAACCAATGTTCTCTAACCTTGGTCGCAGTAATATCTCAAAAGCAGTCATAAGTGATGCTCTGCGTACCATCGATGAGCAGACGCTTGCCGCGGAGCTAGCGGATATCGCTCAAGAGAGGCAAGTAGATAACGACACGCCTGATCAAGACCAACATACGATGCCATTTGATTTTTAGCAGTAAGGCTTTTAGCAGCAAAAAATGAATAACCGTTAGAATACAAATACTTTGTCCAACTCGCTTTTACTATTAATGGAATAACTTATGAAATCGAATACTCTTTTGCTAAAGAAATTAACGATAGGTACGCTGTTGGCAGGGGCTGCCTCGGTCTCTATGTTGTCACAGGCAGCGGTTACTCTACAGGTTGATGACCATATCAAAGTCACTGCTATTAATGGGCAGGAAATTCAGCAGAGTGCTTTTCAGCCGCTACAAAAAACATTTACGTTACAGCCTGGACAACACGCTATTACTGCTAAGTATGACCGTTTATATAACTTGCGTCGTGATGAGCATGATTATTTGCGTTCAGGTAATGTCAGTGTGACGGCACAATTAGCCGACAATCAAACATATCGTTTGACTATGCCTAATCAACCAGAAGATTATGAAGCTGCTAGAGAATATGCCAAGCAGCCAACACTCGCTGTGCAACAAAACAATACGGTTATTGCTAGCCAGCAAAGTATGGCCGGTAACCAAGGTGGTCTATTTTCAGGCCTTGGTAAAGCGCTAGGCGGCGTGTTCGGCGGTGCAGGTGATGCAGAGTTACAGAACCAACGCGCGATTGCATCATTGGATCAGCCAGCAGTTACGAATACAAGTCCAGCAGCGATGCCTAAAGGCAACGTCAATACGACGACTGCTGTCCAGCAAAGTGCAAATGTAAGTACGTCTACCAATACGTTAGATTCATTCATGCAAATTTGGCTACAAGCAACGCCTGCTGAGCGTGAAAAAATGCGTCAATGGATCCAAAAATAAATCTATCTTCTATAAAAGATAGACAATAAAAAAGCACCTAATTAGGTGCTTTTTTATTGTTTAGAACTTGATGATCATTATGCTTATTAAGATTTAGCCTAGTAAAATCTAACGACTATTAACCCAAAAACGCGTTATACATCCATACCAGTTTTTCTTGTTCTTGTACGTAAGCATCAACTAGGTCAGCTGAACCTTGGTCTTCGCTCTCTTCTGCTAGAGAAGATACTTGGCGCTGTTCAGTGATTAGGGCTTGTAGACCATTTACTACGCCTTTTACACAGGTTGTGCCATCTTTAACGTTTTTATCTTCGCTGATGCTAGTATGCTGAGAAAAATCGCTATAAGCATGAAGTGGTGTGCCACCCAATGTCAAAATACGCTCAGCAATCTCATCAATCTGTAGTTGTAAAGCAGTATATAGCTCTTCAAATTGTGGATGTAAAGTAAAGAAGTGCTCACCTTTCACATTCCAGTGATAACCACGTACATTCAAATAAAATACATGGTATGTCGATAGTAGGTTATTCAGTTGCGCAATAACTTCGCTCATGTCTGCTTTTTCTAGACCGATCTGGTTAGTAGCATTATTAGAATTACTCATAGTATTGTCCTTATAGTGTGAGTGTAGTTATATGATAATAAATAAAGAAGAATAAAGACTCTAATAAATTAAAATACAGTGAAAAATACTATAGTTTTCATCTGTATCTATCAATATAGACTCTATCTCTTCCTTTGATGCTTATAATAATAGCAAACTATCATTAATAAGTTAAATTTAATAAATGCAATTTTACGATTGGTTTTATAAAAGTAAAATCAAATTTCTCTATCGTTTTCCTAAACGATAGAGAATCCTAATTACAGCTATGCTGGTGGCTGCAAGTTTTCAGGGTTCAATCCTTTCACAGGAACCACTTCTTGTAGATGTTGACGTATCGTATCGATAGGAAACTTCTGTGCTTGCAAGCGTTTCGGTACGATTTGGCTGCCTTGCTGACCTTTTAGCTCAAACATCATAAAGATATAGTCATCAGTCTCATCCCAGCTTTTGATAGCAGTCCAAGGAATAACTGCTTGCTGAGTCGCGCCTGCACGCATCTGCATACCGCGCATTTGTGAGTTTTTCATCATATCAGGTTGGTTGCTTGGCATTGCCATAACTAAACCATGCTTTTGTACACCCAGCTTCATCTGACGCATTTCATCTGGCATCTCTTGGTCGGCCACTTGTTTGTCAAACTCTCTTTTTACGTACCATTTAAAACCTAAGGTACGTGCCAATAGATAAATCACCACACCAACCAGCATTAACCAAAATATAATGGTTGAATAGCCGGTCACAAAGATGAGTCCTGCAATAGCGAGTACCACAACCACTGCCATGATGATCCACTCTTTGATCTTAAAGCTTGATAAACCAAAAGACGGGCTGGCACTGGCAAACAGTTCATACTGTGCTTGGTGAAATTCAGCCTCAGTTAGGTTTAAGGCGACAGGTTGGAGCGTGTAGGGGTACAGGGCCATAAAGGTTTCTCAAATACTTATATTAAAAGCGTTGGATTAAAACTGCCAAAGCGAAGCAGCGATGCTGTACTTGGCTAGAAGTGAATAAAGGTATGCGCTTATCTTACCGAAAAGTACTCCTAAATGAAACATATAAGCAAGACTGTTCACGGATAGATGTCATATTAATGACGTAGTTCACGCTCTATACTCAGCTTATTCAGACTAGACGAAAGCAAAAGTGAGAAATTAGAAATAGAATAACTTGCTATCAGTGATTAGCCTAATGAACAAAAGCTAGTGAAAATCAGCCAAAAACAGTGAAAAGCAGTCAAAGATATCCAAAACATGGTCAAATCTGCCGTGTCTTGGTATTATAGCGTCTACAAGATATGTTGATATAAAACATAACGTCATAGCCAGTTATCACAAAGACTGTGATAGCGATGTGCTAGGCAATTACTCTATTAATAATACTTTTAAACCTTTTACTCACCTTTAGTGTTACAGGCAACTACTATGATTGATCCGAAACTCTTACGCGGCGATTTAAGCGACCTACAACAGCAGCTAGCCACCCGTGGTTATGAGCTTGATATGGAGTTCTGGCAGACGATTGAAAACGAGCGTAAGTCTCTACAAGTCAAAACCGAAGAATTGCAATCACGCCGTAACGCTGGTGCTAAACAAGTAGGTGCCCTAAAAAAATCAGGCGAAGATGCTAGTGAGCTATTGGCTGAGATGCAAAGCGTTAGCGGTGAGATTAAAGCTGCGGAAGACGAGCTACGTACGCTACAAGAGCGTATCACTCAAGCAGCTTTGCAAATTCCAAATATTCCGGCGGCGGATGTACCAGTCGGTACGTCAGAAGACGATAACGTAGAAGTGCGTAAGTGGGGCACGCCGCGTACGTTTGATTTTGAGATTCAAGATCATACTCATATCGGTGAGACACTTGGTATGCTGGACTTTGAGGCAGCGACTAAGTTGACTGGTAGCCGTTTTAACGTGCTAAAAGGACAATTGGCGCAATTGCATCGTGCGTTGATTCAATTTATGTTGAATACGCATACTATGAAGTACGGCTATCTTGAGACCTATGTGCCTTATATCGTTAATAGCGATAGCTTAAAAGGTACGGGTCAGCTGCCTAAGTTTGAAGATGATTTGTTTAAGCTAAGCAATCACACCAATAATGATGAAATGGATTTTTACCTTATTCCAACCGCTGAAGTGCCAATGACCAACTTGGTACGCGGCGAACGTTTGGATATTAAAGAGCTACCGCTAAAATTCACCGCCCATACGCCATGTTTCCGTAGTGAAGCTGGTTCGCACGGGCGTGATACCCGTGGCTTGATTCGTCAGCATCAGTTTGAAAAGGTTGAGATGGTCAATATTGCCACGGCTGAGCAGTCTGATGACCTATTAGAAGCGATGACAGGACAGGCTGAATATATTTTGCAGCAGCTTGAGTTGCCATACCGCACGGTACAGCTATGTACGGGTGATATGGGTTTTGCTGCACAAAAAACCTATGACATCGAAGTATGGTTACCAAGCCAAGATACCTATCGTGAAATCTCTAGCTGCTCTAACTGCGGTGACTTCCAAGCGCGCCGTATGGGTACTCGTCTCAAAGATGGCAAACAAACCAGCTTAGCTCATACTTTAAATGGTTCAGGTTTGGCCGTGGGTCGTACGCTACTAGCAGTGATGGAAAACCATCAAAACGCTGATGGTAGCATCACGATTCCAGAAGTATTGCGTCCGTTTATGGGCGGTGCTGAGACTATTTCAGTTTAATAGGTTGACTATAAGTAATGAGCTGCTTGTCACTCAGTTCACTCGTAGCTTGTTATTTATAACTTAAATCAAAGTCCGTCATTGCTTATCGTTTAACAAAACTGATGTGAGTCATTGCTAAATATAAACGGTCTTGTCACCGCATTTTTGGCTAGGCTCATAGCAAATATGTTAATATTGCATTTTTATTTTATAGCCTATCCATTGAGGACGCCTGCCGCGTTTTTGATGGATTATCCTCTGAGTAAACTCTCCTCTTATCTTTATACGACTCATTCGAATATTAGGACACTCTATGCCAGCTCCAATTAGCGAACGTAAACTAGCCAATGCCATCCGTGTACTGTCGTTTGACGCGGTTCAAAAAGCCAACTCTGGACATCCGGGTGCGCCAATGGGCATGGCTGATATTGCCGAAGTTTTGTGGCGCAAATTTTTGAAGCACAATCCAGCTGATCCTAATTGGCACAACCGTGATCGCTTTGTACTGTCAAATGGTCATGGCTCGATGCTTATTTATTCATTGCTACATTTATCAGGTTACGATGTGAGCGTTGATGACCTTAAAGGTTTCCGTCAGCTGCATTCAAAAACCCCAGGGCATCCTGAACTTGGTTATACGCCTGGTGTAGAAACGACGACTGGTCCACTAGGACAAGGTATTGCTAATGCCGTTGGTTTTGCAATCGCAGAAAAAACACTAGCCGCACAGTTCAACCGTGACGGTCATAACGTCGTCGATCATCATACCTATGCATTTTTAGGTGATGGTTGCTTGATGGAAGGTATCAGTCATGAAGTGTGCTCGCTGGCTGGCACGTTGGCGCTTGGCAAATTGGTATTCTTCTACGATGATAATGGTATCTCAATCGACGGTAATGTCGAAGGCTGGTTCACTGATGATACTGAAGCGCGTTTTGAGTCTTACGGCTGGCAAGTTATCAAAGTCGATGGTCATGATACTGATGCAATCACGCAAGCGACTGAGCAAGCCATTGCAGAGACTGCTAAGCCAAGTCTAATTATTTGCAAAACCACGATCGGTGCTGGTAGCCCTAACAAACAAGGTCTAGCGGCTAGTCATGGTGCTCCACTTGGTGATGACGAAATCGCCTTGACCCGTGATGCGCTGTCTTGGAAACATGCTCCATTTGAATTAGATGACGAAATCTATG
This sequence comes from Psychrobacter nivimaris, assembly GCF_904846365.1. GTDB lineage: Bacteria > Pseudomonadota > Gammaproteobacteria > Pseudomonadales > Moraxellaceae > Psychrobacter > Psychrobacter nivimaris_B. Next base: position 3,415 of record NZ_CAJHAL010000005.1, on the reverse strand, counting down.
AAGCGTGGGATGCTAAAGCCAAAGGCGATGTCCAGCAAAAGAACTGGGACGCTGACTTTGAAGCATATAAAAAAGCCTATCCAGAGCTTGCAGCAGAATTGTCACGCCGTCTAAACGGCGAGTTGCCTGCTGATTTTGCTAGCCAAGCACAAGCTTATATTCAGCAAACGCAAGAAGCGGGCGGTGATGTCGCTAGTCGTAAAGCGAGTCAAAATGCAATCAATAGCTTGCAGCCTTTATTGCCAGAACTGTTGGGTGGGTCAGCCGACCTAGCTGGCTCGAACTTGACGCTATTTAAAGGCGCTAAGGGTATCGAAAAAGATGCTGACGGCAACTATATCTATTACGGCGTACGTGAGTTCGGTATGACCGCGATTGCCAATGGTATTGCATTGCATGGCGGCTTTATCCCTTACGTAGCAACGTTCCTGATGTTTATGGAATACGCACGTAACGCGGTACGCATGGGCGCACTAATGAAGCAGCGTGTCATCCATGTCTATACGCATGACTCTATCGGTCTTGGTGAAGATGGCCCAACGCATCAGCCAGTTGAGCAATTGACTAGCCTACGTACCACGCCAAACCTACGTACATGGCGTCCTTGTGATGCTACCGAATCTGCCAGCGCGTGGGTAGAAGCAATCAAATCAGAAAATAACCCATCAGCATTGATCTTTAGCCGTCAAAGCTTGCCACATCAAACACGTGATAGCGAGCAAGTAGCGAACATCACCAAAGGTGGTTATGTACTGGCAAAAGAACAAGGCGAGCTACAAGCTATCATCATCGCCACTGGCTCAGAAGTTGGCTTAGCGATGGAAGCGTATGAAGCCTTGAGCGTAAATGGTGTTGGTGTCCGTGTAGTATCTATGCCATGTGCAGAGATTTTCGTTGAGCAAGATGCTAGCTACCGTGAAGCGGTATTACCTGCCAATATCCGTGCTCGCGTCGCAGTAGAAGCGGCGCATGTAGATTACTGGTATAAGTTCGTTGGTCTAGATGGCAAAGTCATCGGTATGACGACTTATGGCGAATCTGCTCCTGCTAGTGATTTGTACAAAGAGTTCGGTATCACGACTGATGCTGTGGTTGAAGCAGTAAATGGTTTGATGTAATAGACCTAACTTAGTTGGTGTTTAAAAAAAGAGTCACTAGAGAAATCTGGTGGCTTTTTTTTATGGTAAATTGAGCTAAGCTTTCAAGTTTTTACGGAAGTTTAAATTTCGCTTATTGCCTAAGTTGTTTATAAGAATCGTTCTTTAATAGTATGAGTTTATCCTACCATTGTTTGAACCTAATCAAGATTTGATAAGGAAGTGTCAGTTTGGAATTTCATGAGATTAATTGGATTGCGACAGCAGCATGGGTGCAAGCTATTGGAAGTATAATAGCAATTGGCATCGCAATATGGGTTCCCTTTAAGCTAGCTAAAGACTCACAAAAGAAACAAGAAGCTGAGAAGATATCTCTCTCAAGAGTAGTACAAGTGTCTTTACTACCAGATTTATATAGATTACGTTCATGCACTAAAGATTTTCTAGATTTTCAATCAGGGGAAAAATCTTTTCTTGGTGTGAACAGAAGCCCCGAAGATTTTAATGAGGACTTTTTTAGTTTGGTGAAAGAGTACGCTAATATTTTAAAAATTGCATCGAAAAGTGGAGTTATACAAGAGCAGTTAACAGAGCTTATGTCCATTGTCTTCCAAACAAATGAACTTCTTGCAGAAAATACTAGGTTACAAAGAGATGGCTATCATGCAGCTTGGACTAATCATAAAGATCTATTTATTGAAGCTGCAGAAAGTATTAATGAGCTATCAGACAAAGTTATTTTAAGTATTGAGTCACTGTATTAGCTTTAGTTGAGAACAGCGAATAAATTCTGAAATTTGAGAATTTTCAAGATATATAAACTTTAATAAGGCTTTTTTTGAGATTTTCTTATGTCCCTAAAATCCTCCTTTAAAGGCTTCCTCGGTGAAACCGTCATCAATGTTGCTATGTGGCTTAAACTTGAAAAAGATGTTTATCACCGATTAAACGGTATTACCTTGCCACGAGCTAATGGTGGCAGTACCCAAATCGATCATATCATCGTTTCTGTATACGGCATCTTTGTCATCGAAACCAAAAACTATAAAGGCTGGATATATGGTAGCGAGAACCAAAGACAGTGGACACAGTCTTTTCCAAATGGCAGTAAGTATAAGTTTCAGAACCCACTACGCCAAAATTATCTACATATTAAGACGCTCGCAGATTTATTAGGCTTAGAGCTTAGCTACTTTCATTCGATGATTGCTTTCATCGGGGAGTGCGAATTAAAAACCCGTGATGAGTTGCCTGAACACGTATTGACGAGTGGTATGGTCTCTTATGTGAAGAAAAAGCAGGATGAAATCCTGACTGAAGACGAGGTCAAATCCATTGTTGAGCAGATTAATAGCAATAGATTTAGTAAGTCTTGGCGCACCAATCGGCACCATAAAGCCTACCTAAAAGACAAGTATAACCCCTCAAACAAACAGCTTAGTGGTAACGCTAATGATAGACCAGTTGTTAAGACTGCTAGTAAACCTACACCTGAGCCGATAGTAAAAGAAACCGCTAAACGAGCTGTTCTAAAAAGTAGGGAAGTACATGGATGGTCTGGCCAAACTGAGATTGAAACTAGCGAGTTATCAATTGATAGTTTGAATACTCAGCAGGCAATTATACCGCCTACCAGCATGTCACATGATATGACCAATAAAGTGTTTATGACGCCGTTTGAGATTATAGAGTCTGAGCCGCAGGTGGAAGCACCTGAGATACCTAAAGAGACAGACGATGTAACTAATCTTGTTCAAACACCAAACTGTCCAAGATGTAACGGTGAGATGATCAAGCGCGTGGCAAAAAAAGGCCAGCAGCAAGGGCAGGCCTTTTTTGGTGAGACCATCCCGAATTCTGTGTAACTGCCGTTTAGATTAAATGCTTGCTGATACGGTCATCAAACATAATCATAAAACGATTCAGAGCAGACGTCCAGTTACGGATTGGCATCGACCACTTTTTGGATGCCTGCTGGGTTGCTAAGTACACCACTTTGAATGCTGCCTGATCAGATGGGAACACCTTACGCTTATTCACCGCTGTCCGAATCACGCTGTTTAGCGACTCTATCGCATTGGTGGTATAGATCACTCTTCTGATGTCTTTAGGATAACCAAAGAACACCGTTAAGCCCTCCCAGTTATTGCGCCAAGACTTGATGACATGCGGGTACTCTTTGCCCCATACTTCATCAAAGTGCTCAAGGTTGGCCTCTGCCATCTCAAGCGTATCAGCACCGTAGATGGCCTTTAAATCAGCTGCTACGGCCTTCTTGTCCGTCCAAGGTACGAACTTCATCGAATAGCGCACCATAT
>NZ_CAJHAL010000004.1:0-138156 GCF_904846365.1 Psychrobacter nivimaris | reverse complement strand
GTCATCGAAGCTTTTCATGCTGCTGGCCATTTGCTCAGCCAGTTTCTTGATGTCAGATTGGTTAGTCATTGCTTATTCTCCTGTTAGTGGATTATAAGCAGTTACACAAAGTTTGGGAAACTCTCAAGGTGTCAGACTTATGGTCTGGCACCTTTTTGTTTTTATCACTACTTTTGAAATGAAAAACACGTCCTAACACATGCTAGCGATGACTATTAAATCTCCAAACCTACTGCCAGCTTCTTATATTCTCCAGCAAGCGAGCCACCACCTGAGCAAAAATAGTTCAGTGCATATTTATCTGGGCTGTCGATGATGAGCTTGTCGTCCTTAAATTGGAAAAAAGCAGTGCTGCCATTTACCTTTGCCTGAAAAATCATACCATGAGCAGTATCTTGGCCCATCAATGTCGCCTTACCATCGAAGTAACAAGTAGGTTTTTTAATATCGCTGCGTGAACGAACTTTAATGTCAATCTGATCACCATCTGCTCGTACCATCACGCCAACCCAATCATAGCCTTGTGCTCGTTTGTCATAGTCTGCAGAAGCGTAATCCGCTGAAACCTTGTCTCCAAGAATATTGTTGTTACTCATTGGCATGGCTAGTGTTTCACTAGTGACTATTTTAACAGCGCTGTGGCTATCACTATTCACCGTAGGCGACATACTATTACAGCCTGTTAAAGCAGCTAGGGTAGAGGTCATCATTAATAGCCCTACAATAGAACGAAATTGATTGTATGAAGTATTCATATAAGGGCCTTTGGTCAAGTAGGAGGGTAAGATTTGAATAGTAGCGAGATGATGAAAGTATCATTGATACAGCAAACTTTATAACGTACAAACAATGGTACAGCCTACCCAAATCATAGTCTACTTAATAAACCTGTCAGCAATTACTCAACCCATTTTATTCTTAATAATGCAAAACGATTGCTCCTATCACTTATGCCAACTTCACTAGTCGATAAGCTAATTCGTCACTAAGCGTTTGCTATTTATGCTGCTAGCATAGCTTGCATCATCCCGACAACCGAACTCAAAAGATTGTAGGCCCTGTGATGATGGTCAAGATTTTGACAAAACGCTTCTACTACTTTTATCGAGAGCATCATGCAAAAAAAATTCCAACAAATCAGCATTGCTAGCATTCAATCAACTAATAATAAGCCTGTAAAAGCGCGTGTACTTGCCAGCAGCGGCATGCTCGCAGCAGCGATTATGATGACAGGCTGCAGTCCAACAGAAGCGACGCAAGATGACGCGACGAATAATGCAAGTGGCGAGACGCAAGATGTCAATCTACTCAACGTTTCCTATGATGTGTCTCGCGACTTTTATAAAGACTACAACACCTTATTCAGTACCGACTATCAGAAGACTCATCCAAATAGCAAAGTAAATATCAATCAGTCGCATGGTGGCTCTAGTAAGCAAGCGCTTTCTGTCGCCAATGGTTTGCAAGCGGATGTAGTGACTTTTAACCAAGAGAGCGATATGAATCTGTTGGTGGAGAAAGGTTTGGTCGCTGCTGACTGGCAGCAAGCACTACCAAATAATGCTGTGCCGTATACTAGCACCATGGTATTACTGGTCCGCGCTGGTAATCCAAAAAATATCAAAGACTGGTCGGATTTGGCACGTAATGATATCGATGTGGTCATCCCGAACCCGAAAACCAGTGGCACGGCGCGTTATGCCTTCTTGGGTGCTTATGGTTATGGCTTGCATCAATTCAAAGAAAGCAGCAGTGACAACCCGGTTCAAACCAATGATTTTATCAAAAAGCTGCTGGCAAACGTGGTTACTTATGACAATGGCGCACGCGCTGCAACGACCAGTTTTACTCAGCGTGGTTTGGGTGATGTGCTGATCACGACCGAAAACGAAGCACATTTGGCTGCACAGCAATTTGCAAAGGGTAACGTTGATATCGTATATCCGAGCTATTCGATTACGATTGCCAACCCAGTAGCGGTCGTAACGGCAGTGACTGATAAATCTGGTAAGACGGAAGCGGCTGGTACTTATCTAAAAGGCTTATGGGATAAGCCTGCCCAAGAGCTCATGGCAAAAATGTACATGCGTCCAAGTGATGAGCAAATTTTAGCTGCTCATAAAGATACTTTGCCTGATATTGAAACGTTTGAACCTGTGACTGTGTTTGGCTCATGGGCAGAGATTATGGATGCTTTCTTTGTAGATGGTGGCCGTTTTGATCAGCTGGCAACCACGAAGTAGCCATTTATTTTTGATTTATAGAACTATCTATCTTAGCTGCTTTCAGTAAAACACGGACAAGATAGATAGGGCGCATGTCGGTATTAAAACCATCAATAAACAAACAGTCAGTTATACATATAGATTCTTTTAACAACTTATTGATATGTCTAGCTTTGTTTACTAGTTATTCCCTTTTGGCAATAACATACGCATATTCATCATTAAACATAATAAGATGGCGCTGTTAGCATACTTGCATTACACAACAGACATCTTTGAGGTATTTATGACAGACGTAGCTCGTTATCAACAGAAAAGTAAAACTCTTAGTGCCTTGAGTATTGCTGGCGTTGCTTTGACACTTGGTCTTGCTGGCTGTAGCAACAGTGAGACTACTGAGGTCGCAGCTGATGGTTCAGCGACGACAGAAGGGCAAAATATCGAGCTACTTAATGTCTCATACGATGTGGCACGTGATTTCTATAAAGACTACAACCCATTGTTTGTTGAGCACTATAAAGCTGAAAACCCAGACAGCAATATCCTAATCAAACAGTCACATGGCGGCTCAAGTAAGCAAGCACTGTCTGTGGCTAATGGTCTACAAGCCGATGTTGCTACCATGAACCAAGGTTCTGATATTGAGCTGCTTGAGAAAAAAGGCTTGGTTGAGTCAGATTGGGAAAGTAAATTCCCAGACAACGCGGTTCCGTTTACTAGTACGATCGTATTTTTGGTACGTAAAGACAATCCAAAAAACATCAAAGACTGGGAAGACTTGACCAAAGACGGTGTTGAGATTGTCATGGCCAATCCAAAGGTGACGGGTAACGGTCGTTATGCATTCTTGGGTGCATACGGTTATGGTCTACATGCTTTTAATCAAGATGAAACAAAAGCTAAAAGCTACGTAAAAGACATGCTAAAAAATGTCAAAGTCTATGAAAACGGCGGACGTGCCGCGACAACGACTTTTGTACAGCGCGGTATTGGTGATGTGTTGGTCACGTTTGAAAACGAAGCCAACCTTGCAGCGACTGATTTTGGCGCGGGTCAAGTAGACATCGTGTATCCAAAATACTCAATCAAGTCAGAGAGCCCTGTGGCAGTTGTGAAGACGGTAACAGATAAAAAAGGCACTACAGACGCTGCCAAAGCGTATCTTGATTACTTATGGAGTGAGCCGGCTCAGCAACTAGCGGCCAATCTATATCTACGTCCTAGCGTTAAGAGCGTGCTTGACAAAAACGGTGACAAATTACCGCCAGTTGAGACTTTCCGCCCGAACGATGCCTTTGGCACATGGGATGAGATCATGAGCACTTACTTCAGTGATGGTGGTGTATTTGACCAATTGGCAATTAACGCGCCTCAGTAATCACTTGCTGAGTACTTAGAGCAGCTACTGCGCTAAACACTGAAACGGATTAACTCAGTTAATCGTACAGTCAGTCATGAAACACCCCATAAAGGACATGGTCGTACGCACTATGTCCTTTATATCATAAGCCGACCAATAATAATTTTGATAACAATGGTAATAATGGTCTTACAGTGAGCACTTTCGCTAAGTACCATCAGTTAGGCAATAGGACATCACTATGAGTGCAACATCTTCTTCTGCCAGTAAGCCCGGCAACAAAAAAGGTTGGCTGACCCGTTTGCGTCAGCGCAATGTGCTACCCGGGTTCGGTCTGAGCATGGGTATTACTGTCTTTAGCTTGTCGTTATTGGTGGTACTACCGTTTGCTATGATGGCCTATACCACGACGCAGATGGGTTGGACTGGCTTTTGGGAAACCATTACCCAGCCACAAGTCACTGCCGCTATCAAGCTGAGCTTATGGATGTCGTTTTTGGCGATGCTGACCAATATGGTATTTGGCACACTAGTCGCATGGGTACTTGTCCGCTATGAGTTTTGGGGTAAGTCACTGATTAATGCCTTAGTCGATTTGCCATTTGCACTACCAACCGCCGTTACGGGTATCTCGCTTGCCACTTTATATGCACCTAATGGCTTGATTGGTCAATGGTTTGCCAAGTTCGATATTCAGGTTGCCTTTACGCCGATAGGTATTTGGCTCGCACTGGTTGTGGTGAGCTTTCCCTTTATCGTCCGTGCGGTGCAGCCAGTACTTGCTGAATTATCGGTTGAGTTTGAAGAAGCCGCTGCAGTATTGGGCGCCAATCGTCTCACGACATTTCGTAAAGTGATCTTGCCAGAGTTATTGCCTGCCTTGCTGATGGGTGCAGGCATGATGTTTGCCCGCGCCACTGGCGAATATGGCTCGGTTATCTTTATCGCGGGTAATATTCCAATGCAATCAGAGATTTTGCCGCTTATCATTATCAGTAAGCTTGAGCAGTTTGACATTCAAGGGGCTTCTGCGGTTGCACTATTTATGCTACTCATATCATTTGTCATCTTGCTGACCATCAATATTATGCAGTGGAAACTGTCGCGCCGTGTAGGAGCTCGCTAATATGCAAATATCTAATAGCTACGACTACCAAAGCAACGCTGCGACCAAAGATACCCCATGGATACGCCGTACCTTTATTGCCATTGCTGTGTTATTCATGATTGTCATGTTGGTCATTCCATTACTGGCTGTGTTTTACGAAGCCTTTAAAAATGGTTGGCAGCTATATATTGCTTCATTAGTAGACCCTGAAGCTTTGCAAGCCATCAAGCTGACGCTTATCACGGCAGGAATTGTCTTACCGATTAATATGGTAATGGGCATTGCGATTGCATGGTTGGTCACGCGCTATCAGTTTAAAGGTAAGCAGCTGGTCACCACTTTGCTAGATTTGCCATTTTCGGTATCACCAGTGGTTGCAGGTTTGATGTTTGTGCTGCTGTTTGGACTGAACTCTACTATTGGCGGCTGGCTTGAGAGTATGGGTTTTCAGGTCATATATGCAGTACCTGGTATCATTTTGGCTACATTGTTTGTGACCTTTCCTTTTGTTGCGCGTGAGCTGATTCCATTGATGCAGACTCAAGGCGACTCTGAAGAGCAAGCAGCGTTAACATTAGGCGCGACTGGTTGGCAGACTTTTTGGCATGTGACATTGCCTAATATCAAATGGGCGCTGCTATATGGTTTGATTTTGACCAATGCCCGAGCGATGGGTGAGTTTGGTGCGGTCAGTGTGGTTTCCGGTCACATTCGCGGCGAGACCAACACCATGCCGCTATTGGTTGAGATTGCCTATAACGATTATAACTTTACCGCTGCGTTTGCCTTATCGAGCATATTGGCTGCATTGGCCTTAGTGACGCTACTGATTCAGCAAGTCATGACCAAGATACAAGAGCGTAAATTTGCTAAGTCTGAGCGGCTTGCCAGCGCACCTGAGCTGCCAGTGAGTGCTAACGCAACGGTCAATACTGAATCGACGAGTGCGGACAGTACTGGCAAGGTATAACTGCCATTATCTGATAAATGATGTTAATACTACGGATGCAGTCGCTACTCAGCTACTTGCCACGATACGACAAAAGATATAATAAGAGATACGATTATGAGCATTGAGATTCGCAACGTTAATAAAAAATTCGGCAATTTTACCGCTTTAGACAATATCAATATCACGGTGCCGACTGGCAAGCTGACGACGTTGCTAGGTCCATCAGGCTGTGGTAAGACTACCTTGCTACGTATTATCGCAGGTCTAGAGTATGCTGACTCAGGACAGGTATTGTTTGATGAGCTGGATGTGACCAATACCCCAGTCCAAAAGCGCCATATTGGCTTTATGTTTCAGCATTATGCCTTGTTTCGCCATAAAAATATCGCGGACAATGTGGCCTTTGGATTGACCTTGTTGCCAAAAAACGAACGCCCCAGCAAAGCTGATATCAATAAGCGTGTGGCAGAGCTCTTAGACCTCGTACAGCTACCACAAGTTGCCAATGCTTATCCGCATCAGCTATCAGGTGGTCAGCGCCAGCGCATTGCATTAGCACGTGCACTTGCTGTCAAACCGAAGCTGTTGCTGCTAGATGAGCCGTTTGGTGCACTAGATGCCAAAGTCCGTAAAGAGCTGCGCACATGGCTAAAAAACATCCACCACGAGCTTGGTATCACCAGTATCATGGTAACGCATGATCAAGAAGAAGCCCGTGCGGTATCAGATGAGATCGTCGTGATGAATCAGGGCCGAGTAGAGCAGGTGGGCACGTCAGAGGAGTTGATACACCAGCCAGCCAACGCATTTATCAGCGATTTCTTAGATCTTGTATAAGTATTTGACCTAGAGGGTTTTAGATATCAATAGTTGAGCAAAAAAAAAGACCTACGAAAGTAGGTCTTTTTTGGTCTGGAGCATTGCCGCAGATTTATGGTCTTAAACGCTTTTTATAAAGCACAGTTAAAGAACCAAAAATCTAAGCGGACACAAGCGGACAATAGTATCTAAGCAAGATCCGATACATCTCTACTAGTGCCGCTAGGAGTGATTTGCTCGTAGGTGATGTCTAAGATATCTTGACACCAATCTGGTAAATCATCAGCGACCTCATACCACATCCAAGTACCATCACGCACACAGCTCAAAATACCCAATTTTTTCAAATGGTTTAGGTGGCGTGATATTGTTGGTTGTGGCTGGTCAAGCATATCTACCAAATCACCCACGCAACGTGCTTCTTTTTTAAAAAGAATTTGAAATATTTTTAGACGTGTCGGATCAGATAGGACTTTGAATAAATCGATAGGTCGTATCGTAAAATTATTATCAGACATAGGAGAATTCCAATGGGCTTCGTTAATAGGGGTTCAATATAACAGCAGTTATCTACAAAATCGATTAAAAAATAAGCAAATTTACAGTTCATCGTCAATTCACTACCTTTGACAATATTCGGTTACACGCACACTTATATCCGCTTACATAAATGAAATGCCTGTAATACAAGGATACTGTCTCAACGAATAAATATATCGAATGTGATTGAAAATGATAATAATTATCGTTATTATACTGCAAGCGATAAACGTGATTTCAACGACTAAGTTTTCATTGCTAAAAAACAGTAAATTATCCTTTTATCAATGACACTTATCACAAAGGTTTTTATATAAGTGTCGTATGCTGTCATTATCGAATAGTGGTATTCCGAGGAGCCAATCCATGTACGTATGTATCTGCAACAACGTAAAAGAAAAGCAAATCAAAGCAGCTATTGCTGCAGGTGTTGATACGCTCGATGGTCTAAAAGATACGCTCGATGTAGCAACGTGCTGTGGCTGTTGTGAGCCGATGGTCAATGACTACCTAGACGAACACCATGCAAAACTCGACAATCTAGCATACGCTGTTTAAATATTATCAATTATATACCTTGTAATATAATACGATAAAATATATTCAATATTCTGCATCTAACTTTATTATACCTAAAGGGTCGGGTGCAAGCGTCCATATAATCTCACTCAAACGCCAACATGTTACATAACACATATCAATACTAGTTGTAGCTAATTATGATTCTCAATTAGCATCTTATTCTTAGTTCATAACGTTACACCCTATACTGCGCCTGTATGCTACTATATTTACCTAAGATTAGAAGCCATTTTATTGATTTTGATTTTACTGATCAGTTTGCCAATTATGCTATCCTTATATGATAAATTGTGGATGTATGGTGATCGGTAAAAATAAATAGGGGAGTACGCGTTATGATAGGTAGCCAGAAAGTCATTGATTATTTGAATTTCTTACTAGGTGGTGAGCTTGCCGCTCGTGACCAATATTTTATTCATTCAGAGATGTACGCTGAGTGGCACTATGGCAAGTTATACGACCGTATCCATCATGAAATGGAAGACGAAACGCTACACGCACAGAATATCATTCGCCGTATCTTGATGTTGAGTGGCACGCCAAAGATGTCGGTCGACGCTATCCATATTGGTGCGACTGTTTCTGAGATGTTGCAGTTTGACCTAGATTTAGAGTACCAAGTACAAAAGCATCTAAAAGAAGGCATCGCACTTTGCGAAGCAGAGCATGACTATGTCACGCGTGAGATGTTGGTCGAGCAGTTGAAAGATACCGAAGAAGATCATGCGCATTGGCTTGAGCAGCAGCTCCGTCTCATCGACATGATTGGTCTACCGAATTACCTACAAAGCCAAATGGCTGAAGTCACTCCTAATATTGTCTGATATCATCCTACATATAAGTAGCATTCACAGTATTTAGCATAAATAACAGAGATTAAGGGAGAAAGGTAATGACAGGGGATAAAGAAGTTATTCGCGCGTTAAATAAAGTACTTGGGCAGTCATTGATTGCCATCAACCAGTATTTTTTGCATGCACGTATTGCACGTCATTGGGGATTAGAGGCGCTTAATGACTCATTATATAAGCAGTCTATTGCTGAGATGAAATGGTCAGATGACCTAATTGCTCGTATTTTACTGTTAGGCGGTTTGCCAAACTTGCAGGAACTGGGCAAGGTATTGGTTGGTGAAGATGTACCAGAAATTATCGAGTGCAACTTACGTCTTGAGAGACAAAAGTTCGATATTATTACCGATGCCGTCACCTTGTGTGAAACAAAGTCTGACTATGTCTCTCGCCAGCTATTAGTCACGTTAAAAGATGGCAATGAAGAGTATGAAGATTGGTTAGAGACGCAGCAGGACTTAATCGAGAGTATTGGTGTAGAGCGCTACATCCAATCGCAAATGAGTGATGATGACGCATAATAGTATTTATTATTGATGTAAGTCGTAATAAAAAGCCAGTATAAGATTGATAATCCAATCACATACTGGCTTTTTTCTTTCTATAGATAAGCTGTTTTTAACATTTTGGCTATACAGAATAGAGACTTGTCGTACGTAAAATCTCACTCAATAGAAAGCTTATCTCGATTGAAGACACACCCTAGTATAAACCGCGGCCATCCTCAGGTTTCAGACGTAAAAAATACAGCCCCGAGAGAATGGTCAAAATACCCAATATCCAATAAGTGGTTTGGAACGCCACTAACGTATCCATCTGCAGACGCTCACGTAATAAATTCAATACAGCAGCACCGAACGCAATACCAAAGCTAATCGCCAACTGCTGATTGACCGCCATTAAGCTATTGCCACTACTGGTTTGTGTGCCCTGTAAATCGCCAATCGTAATCGTATTCATCGCACTGAACTGCATAGAGTTGCAGGCACCCATGATGGTCAGGATGGGTATAAACCATAGCCACTGCGAGGCATCATTAAACTGCGCTAGCACAATGATAAGCGAACCCATAAACAAGGTGTTGTAGACCAGCACTTTACGGTAGCTAAACCGCTGAATAATCTTGCTAACCCAAGGTTTGATACCTATAGCACCCACTGCAATCGGGGCAAGCAACCAACCTGCCTGCGAAGGTGAGTACTCAAATACCACCTGTAGTAATAAGGGCAGCAAAAATGGTACTGCACTGATACCAAGTCGCGTAAATAAATTACCTGTAATACCGATTCGAAAAGTACGAATATCAAACAAGCTGAGTGGAAACAGGGGAGCTGCTCGCCGTTTGGCATGCCAGATGTACGCGCCGATCAATAGACTTGCACCTAACCCGAGTAATAGCCCATAAATCCCGCGACCTGTCTGTGAACCAAACTCGACAGCCAGTGTGAATCCGCAAGCAGCGGCGGCAAACAATACAAACCCTGTCCAATCAAGACGCTTGGTATCTTCATAGAGTGCTGGAACCAGTTTTTTGCCCATGATAAAACCTGCCACACCCATCGGTATATTAATCAAAAATATCCAATGCCAGCTGGCATACTGCACGATATAGCCGCCCAATACCGGACCGACCAGTGGTGCAACCAACGCTGGTATTACAGCAAAATTCATCACAGTGAGCAGCTTATTGCGCGGATAAGACTTGACCAATATCAAACGAGCGACAGGCGTCATCATGGCACCACCGATACCCTGTACCACACGTGAAGCAACCAAAAAGTCTAACGTTTGCGACGCCGCGCACAGTAATGAGCCAACACAAAAAATGATGACCGCGGATAAAAATACGCGGCGTGTGCCATACTTATCCGCTAAAAAACCACTGATAGGTATAAAAATCGCTAGGGTCAATGCGTAGCTGATGACTGCCCACTGCATCTTTAGTGGTGACTCACCCAGTGCTTGCGCCATTTGCGGTAAGGACGTGTTTAAAATAGTGGCGTCCAAAATCTGCATAAATAGCGCTACCGCTAGTACGTAAGGTAGGTATTTATCTTGAGTTGGGGTGAGCGTTACCATGTGAGTCCCATTGAACGTCTCGTTATGGAATAAGAAAATAGCAGATTTGCGAACAGATCACTATGCAAGCTGAGTAGTATAAGAAAGCCTGGCTCAGAATAAAAGTGACTCAAAGTAACTGATATAAGATAACTTATATAAGAGCAACGATGCGAAAGGTAGCTAATAAAAAGGCAAAGAGGTGAAATAAGACAAAAAATTCGATGCGTGCTAATAGCTCGTCTCTATTTACTTTGGCATTAGAAACACAACATTGATTACAAGAGAGGACTTTAATATCGTTATGAGTTCTCGCTATAGTAAACCTTCGCGGCAGTCATAAATACAAACCGAGGATAAATTATGAGTCAAGATAATAATAAATACGTACCACCAAAAGTTTGGACGCAAGATAAAGACAACGGCGGCAAGTTTGCTAGTATTAATAGTCCAACGTCTGGAGCTCGCTATGATAAAGAGCTGCCCGTTGGTGATGCTCCGTTACAGCTGTACTCGTTAAATACACCAAATGGTGTTAAGGTAAACATACTATTAGAAGAGCTGGCCGAACTTGGTATTGATGGGGCAGCATATGATGCCTATAAAATCGATATTTCTAAAGGTGAGCAGTTTGGCTCAGGGTTCGTAGAGATAAACCCCAATTCAAAGATTCCAGCCTTGGTCGATCATTCTACTGATACAGCAGAGGGGCCGATAGCACTCTTTGAGTCGGGTGCTATCTTAATGTATCTAGCAGAAAAGTTTGATAAGTTCCTACCACTGGCTACTGGCAAAGCGCGAGCAGATTGTTTGTCTTGGATTATGTGGCAAATGGGTAGCGCGCCTTTCTTAGGTGGCGGCTTTGGACACTTTTATGCGTATGCGCCTGAACCTCTAGAGTACCCAATCAACCGCTATACGATGGAAACCAAGCGTCAGCTCGATGTATTAGATACGCATTTAAAAGATAATGAGTACCTGTGCGGCAATGATGAATCTGATTACAACATTGCGGATATGATTGTCTGGTCTTGGTATGGTCAGTTGGCACTAGGTAAGCTCTATGACGCGGCAGAGTTTTTGCAAGTAGAAGACTACAAACACTTGCAGCGTTGGGCTAAGAAAATCGCCGAACGTCCTGCGGTCAAACGTGCAGTAGCGCTAGAGCTAAAACCAATCGACTAAACTAAGTACTCAGTACAGCTTAGATCTAACAGTACAGTTTAAGCATAAATAAACCTTAAACAGAGCAGCAAGGCTGATAAGCAAATAGCTTATCAGCCTTTTTATTTATATTCATAAAAATGAATATAATGTATGCTAGGTCTTTCTTTTGTCTTTACACAATGATACATTAGTACAACAGATAGAAACACTAGTGCGTTAAGATAGCCGAGCACCATTACAATAGACAGGTGTTTATACTTCTTCTACTGAAAGGTGATGATTATGAAAGACAATAATTATATAAACAATATGTCGCTATCAAAAGGCGTTGATTTAACTGGTGTTAGTAGGTCAGGGATTACCTATGACGATAATAAGTATGATGACAATAGCTATAAAGATAGTGCCCAGTTTAATAAAAATCCCAAAAACATCATTGTAGAGTATTACTCAGAAAACATACCTAAAAAAATAAAAGAACAACCCACCTATATGATAAAAAATAAAATATTACTGCCTGTACTTGCAGCGCTTAGTACCGCTTTATTTAGTACCACCAGTATGGCCAATACATCGACTGAGTTTACTAGTCAAGACTGGCAAGTCGCTTGTGATAATACGCGTACGTGCCGGCTGGCAGGGTATCAAGCAGAGAATAACAGTGAGTTTCCGGTTTCTATATTGCTCGTACGCCGTGCAGGTGCAAATGCTGGCGTGGATGGTAAAGTAAAGCTTGGCGGAGCAAAGGACAGCTCGTCTAAAGCCTTAATGCAGCTTGGTAATCGTCATCGCATCTCGTTGTTTATTAATGACAAGGATTATGGTGAGACGAAGCCGTATTCAGCCGCTGCAGGTAACGCTGAGCTTACTCAAGCGCAGGTAACTGCATTGTTAGAAGCTTTGACCAAATCTAGCAAGATTACGTTGGCCTTGCGCAATTCACGTTGGCAGCTCTCTGACAAAGGTGCCAGTGCTGCTATGCTAAAAGCCGATGAGTTCCAAGGTCGCGTTGGTACATCCAGTGCTTTTATCAAAAATGACGATGCTGCTAAATCTAGTGGCGGTATATTACCTCCCAAAGCCGCGCCATTACTGCAGTTCATCGTTCCAAGCGCCAAAGCGGACGATGGTAATGACAAAAAGTTTGTAATGAGGTCCTCTCAGTTGGCAGCGTTGGTAAAAGGCACAATGAAAGATGCAGACAGCGTTTGTCCCAATCTTTCAGACAAATCACCTTGGCGTATCAGTCGTCTAAATGGCTCTCAGCTGTTGGCACAGCATGAGTGCTGGACAGGAGCTTATAACGCTGGAGCAGGGGTTTGGATAATCAATGACAGTAAACCTTATAAGCCAACGTTGGTAACGACCAATGCTACTGGCTACGATAAAGGTAAGCTTACCTCTGTACAAAAAGGTCGCGGCATCGGTGATTGCATGAGCAAAACCGATTGGCTATGGACGGGCCGTGCATTTGAAAAAAGCCATGAAAGCACCACAGGACTTTGCCGCTTAATCGAGGCGGGCGGGGCATGGCAGCTACCTACTTATGTCACAGAAGTCAAAGTAGTACGATAGATAAATAGTGAGTAGCTCATTTGCTTTAGTTATTCAATTCTGCTGTAGTTATTAAATAAATCACCTAAACTTGTTTATTATCAACACTGTTAGTGCTTATTTACTTAGTAATTGAAGAAATAGGTACATATATTTTTTTATTGTGCTATACTGCGTCGCCACGTTAGCTTAGGCTTTCGTGAATTATGAGATTGATAACATCGCCTGCGATTTTGGGTCTAGGATGACCATAAGTAATTGTTGCCGATGATTTTGTGTACTTAAATAACCTTTTAAAAATATCCGTTATTTTTGACTCATATCTTATCTACTGGCCTATAACTAGGGTCTAGATTGGTTGCTGTTTGCCTTTATCTGCTTTGGACAAAGCATTGATAATGAGCGTATATCAAGCAAGGATAAGACACTCGGCACTACCACCAAAATACGTCAGACAGCACGAACGCATTTATTATAAAGACGCTAAGCTCTATTGGCTTGGTTTCTAATTATCGACAATTTTATATTGCTCGGTAATGCTAATAAGAGCAGCGTGGTGAACGGTTATCAGTGGTATGCATCAAGTTTGCTGAATTTACAGCAACTTATACTTACCAAGGATTCTTATGACTGACATCTTATCTGCAATCGCCGCTGAAAACGGCATCATCGAAAGCACTGACACTCCAAATACTGATAATAATACTCAAGCGGCTGCTACTGACGCCACTGAAGAAAACAAAATCACCTTTACTGATCTTGGCATTGCTAAGCCAATTCTTACTGCGCTTGATCGCAGTGGCTATACCAATCCAACCCCTATTCAAGAACAAGCCATTCCTTTTGCTCTAGCAGGTCGTGACCTTTTATTGTCAGCGCAAACGGGTAGTGGTAAAACAGCGGCTTTCGTTATCCCTGTACTTGACCGTTTGAGCCGTGCTACTAGCTTTGACAAACTAACCAAAGCACTTATCCTAACGCCAACGCGTGAACTTGCTCAGCAAGTACATGACAGCGTTCGCACTTATTCTAAAGATATGCGCGGTCTATTTTGTGTACCACTAGTTGGCGGCGCACCATACAACGGTCAGATCACTGCTTTGAAAAAGGGCGTTCAAGTAATCGTTGCAACTCCTGGTCGTCTACTTGACCATATCAATGCAGGTCGCGTTGATTTGTCAAACCTAGAAGTATTGGTACTTGACGAAGCTGACCGTATGCTAGACATGGGTTTTGCTGATGACATCAGTGACATCCTTCGTGCAGCGCCAATCGATCGTCAAACGATCATGTGTTCAGCAACTTGGGATGGCCCAGTAGGTAAAATCGCTGCCAGCTTCACTAAGAACCCTGAGCGCGTATCAATCAAAGTAGAATCTGCACACATCGAAGAAAAAGTGTACTACTGTGATGATTTTGATCACAAAAACCGTTTACTTGATAAAATCGTTTGCCAGCAAGATATGGAACAAATCATTATCTTTGCTGCTACCAAACGTAGCACTGAAAAACTGGCTAAGCAGCTACAAGAAGCGGGCCATAAAGCAAGCTTCCTACATGGTGACTTGCCACAGAGCAAGCGTAACCGTATCGTTCAAGACTTGCGTAATGGTAAAGTAAAAATCCTAGTAGCGACTGACGTTGCTGCTCGTGGTCTAGATATCCCAGCTATCTCGCACGTTATCAACTATGACTTGCCGCGTCAGACTGAAGATTACGTCCATCGTATCGGTCGTTGTGGTCGTGCTGGTCGTACTGGTGTTGCTATCAGCCTATGTAGCATGGATGATCGTCCACAGCTTAACGCTATCAACCGTTATTTAGATCGCAAAATGGAAGTATGTGTTATCGAAGGTATGGAGCCTAAGAAAACTTACGTACCTAGCGAAAACAAAGGTAATGGTCGTGGCCGTGGTCGTGGTCGTTCTAACGGCGGTGGCGGTCAAGGCCGTGGTCGTTCTAACGGCGGTGGCTATGCTGGTAAATCTAGCGGTGGTGGTCAAGGTCGTGGTCGTTCAAGCGATAGCAACACTGGTCAACGCGCTAGCAATGACAGCGGTTATCAAGGTAAGCCACGTGACACGTCAGGCAAACCGAATGAGCGTTCAGGTGGCAAGCCGTATCAAGGCAAGCGCACTGGTGGCCCAAGCCGCGGTGATAGCAATGGCGTTCCACGTGGTGAGCGCGCTGCAACTGGTCGCGGTCGTCCAAGCGGTAGCCAAGGTCGTCCAGCTGGTCGTTCTGACAGCCGTGGCCAAGGTCGTCCAAACGGCGGCAACCGTGGTAACAACTCGTAATACAGCTATATTTGACGATTAAAATCGTTGATTCATTAATCGTCTAAAGATAGCACTAAAAAGGCCAGATACTTGTTATCTGGTTTTTTTGCGTTTACCTGTTTTATATTGCTCAATAACGGGCGTATGACGTTACGTGTCTAGCCGTCACCTTGCCATTTATCCTGTCAAATACTACTCGGCAAATCCTAGCTAATATTTGATGGCTGCTTGCAGGAGTTTTTTGCCTTGTCTATACTGATTTACTTTTGCCCGTTGTAACTCTTGGAGCGCCTTGATGCCTGCCACCTCAAATTTAGCAATTGATAATTTGCCATTAGCCTTTGGCATTATCATGGCCATTATTGGTCTGGTTTTTTATACCCAAGGCTTGCCGGGTAAGTTTTGGCGTCGGTTTTATGCCGTACTACCTGGTATTGTGCTTTGCTGCTTTATACCAGCCACTTTAAACAGTTTGGGCGTGTTTGCCGATGGTGTTGGTTCGCAGATATATGGCTTTACTGCCACTTACTTACTGCCAGCAAGTTTGCTATTGATGACCTTATCCATGGATGTGCCTAAAATACTGGGCTTAGGCTGGAAAGCGATCGCTATGTTTTTTGCTGCCAGTATCGCTATCGTCATCAGTGGTCCAATCAGTTTGGGAGTCGCTAAATGGGTATCGCCTGCCATGTTTACCGATGATACTTTATGGCGTGGGTTTTCTGCTGTAGCAGGTAGTTGGATTGGCGGCGCGGCCAACCAAGCAGCGATGAAGGAGCTGTTTGGGGTCAGTGATGATTTGTTTGGTATGATGATTTTGGTCGATACCACCAATGCCTCGCTGTGGCTGTTAGCTATCTTAGTAATGGCAAAACATAGCGATAAGATAGACCGCTTTTTGCGAGCTGATACGAGTAGTATTGATAAAGTAGTCAAAGCAGTCGAGAGCTATGAGCGTGATCATGCCCGCCCAGCCACTATCAATGATTTGATGGTGATGTTTGGCTTATGCTTTGCGATGGTCGGAGTGGCGCACTTTGTCGGTGGCCAGATTGCAGATTTCTTTGCCCCTTATAGTTGGGCCGTTCAATATAGCTTTGCCAGCTCGTTCTTTTGGATGGTGGTGATTATCACTTTAATAGGCGTCATCTTTTCATTTACTAAGATTCGTCGGCTTGACCATGTGGGTGCATCAAAAATCGGCACCGTATTTATCTTTGTATTAATCGCCGCGATTGGTATGCAAATCAATCTGGCTGGAATCGTCTCACAGTGGCGACTATTGCTTATCGGTTTACTATGGATGAGCATCCATGTCGTTATCATATTTGCCGTTGCTAGAATCATTCGAGCACCGTTCTTCTTTTTGGCAGTTGGCTCTAATGCCAATACGGGCGGTGCTTCTTCTGCACCGATTGTCGCCACAGCTTTTCATCCATCGCTAGCGCCTGTTGGCGTGTTCTTGGGTATTTTAGGTTACGCAGTAGGGACATTTGGTGGTTATATCAGCACCCAATTGATGCGCTTGGTTGTGTCTTAATGTCTAAATTTTCAGTTCTTGCTGAACAAAACCCGCCTTGATGCGGGTTTTTTATTATTAATGATTGGGTGACTTGAGTTATCGTTTTGTCTATCTATGCTATTGATATGTAAGCCTAGCCATGGCCACACATGAGTACGTGTTAACCTTTCTGCTAATTAAATAAAGACAACTAATCAAGTAAAGAAAACTAAGCACGTTAGGAATAAACAACGATTCGATAGGAACAATAACGCTATGGCAAATTCAGAAAAATTAGAAGAAAAAACAAGTAAAACAAGCACAGTGAGAAATACCCTTTATAACCCTGACCAAGATAATATTCAGGTCAGAGGTGCGCGCGTACACAATTTGAAGAACGTTGATGTTGACTTACCTCGTAATGCCTTGGTGGTCTTTACTGGTATCTCAGGCTCAGGCAAGTCGTCATTAGCATTCGGTACACTATTTGCCGAGTCACAACGCCGTTATCTTGATTCTGTATCGCCTTATGCTAGACGACTGATCGATCAGGTTGATGAGCCAGATGTTGATTCTATAGAAGGGTTACCACCAGCAGTCGCCTTGCAGCAGAAGCGAGGTACGCCTTCAGTGCGCTCGTCCGTGGGTAGCGTGACGACGATATCCAATGGCCTGCGTATGCTGTACTCACGCGCAGGGGAGTATCCTGCCGATCTAGAGATTCTATACGCCGATGCATTCTCTCCTAATACGCCAGATGGTGCTTGCCCGACTTGCTCAGGTATTGGTCGCGTATTTGAAGTCACTGAAGAGCTGCTGGTACCAGACAATACCAAGACCATCCGTGAGCGGGCAATTGCGGCATGGCCACCAGCGTGGCAAGGTCAAAACCTTAGCCGTATATTGACTACATTGGGCTATGATATCGATAAGCCATGGCATACATTGCCGAAAAAGAAGCGTGATTGGATTTTGTTTACGGATGATACGCCAACAGTGCCTGTCTATCCTGAATACAACATTGAGCAAACGCGCGATGCGATCGAAAAAGGCGAAAAGCCAAACTATATGGGTACTTTTACCAGTGCAAAAAACTTCATTTTGCACTCTTTTGCCACCACTCAGAGCCCGCGTACTAAAAAACGCGTCTCGCAGTTTATGCAGATATCTGAGTGCCCAGAATGTCATGGTAAAAAACTAAAGAAAGAATCGCTATCGGTTAAGTTTGCAGGACTCGATATCGGAGAGCTATCACAGCTAACGCTAACTGAAATGGCACAAAAACTGGAAAAAACCGCTCGTACCAAGGTAGCCGATAACACACCAAACCGCGAAAAAGCCATCGTTGCCCAACGTATCGCCAGTGATATTCTCTCTCGTGTTGAAGCGCTGACAAGGTTAGGGTTAGGATATCTCTCGCTTGAACGTACCACACCGACACTCTCTCCTGGTGAATTACAGCGACTGCGTTTGGCCACTCAAATTCGCTCGCAGCTGTTTGGCGTGGTGTATGTTCTTGATGAGCCATCAGCAGGTCTGCATCCCGCTGATACTCAAGCATTACTAGGTGCATTGGATGAGCTAATCGCAGCTGGGAATTCAGTATTTGTTGTTGAGCATGATGTTAGTGTCATCAGACATGCTGACTGGGTAGTCGATGTCGGGCCAAAGGCAGGCACGCATGGTGGCGAGATTGTCTATAGTGGCCCTATAGATGGACTTCGTGAGATTGAACAGTCGCATACTGGTCAATATCTATTTGCCAATGCTACGTCCAACGCACAGTCAAAATCTAACACAAGGCAGCCAGCAGCCTGGCTCAAGCTTGCCAACATCGAGCGAAATAACATCACAGGATTAGATGTTGAGTTTCCGCTTGGGGTGATGACCAGTGTCACAGGGGTCTCGGGCTCAGGAAAATCAAGTCTCGTCAGTCAAGCGTTAGTAGAACTGATCAGTGAAGTGTTGGGGCAAAAGACAGTCACAGAATCGCCTGTCGGTGAGGCGGACTTACTTGAGCAGGAGCTTGAGTCAGTAACTGGCGGTGAAATTGTCGCTGGTATGGAGCACGTCCGTCGCCTTATTAATATTAATCAAAAAGCAATTGGTCGTACACCGCGATCTAATTTGGCAACCTATACTGGTTTGTTTGACGATGTACGCAAGCTGTTTGCGGCCACCAAACAAGCAAAATCTCATGGCTATGATGTTGGCAGGTTCTCCTTTAACACCACAAAAGGCCGCTGCCCAAATTGCGAAGGTTTAGGGTTTGTCAGTGTTGAGCTGTTGTTTCTGCCCAGTGTCTATGCGCCTTGTCAGGTATGTCATGGTCAACGCTATGATGATGAAACGCTGGCAATCACTTATCGAGATAAAAACATCGCTGAAGTATTAAACTTAACGGTTGAAGCGGCTCATGAGTTTTTTGCTGATGAGGCACCCATTTTACGTGCATTAGAGGCGTTACTACAAGTTGGACTTGGCTATTTACGTCTGGGTCAGCCTGCTACCGAGTTATCAGGCGGCGAAGCGCAGCGGATTAAGCTTGCCACCGAGCTGCAGCGTGTGCAACGAGGCGACACGCTATACATATTGGATGAGCCAACCACAGGTCTACATCCTGCTGATGTGTCTATGCTCATGACACAGTTAAATGGTCTCGTCGATGCGGGCAATACCGTCATCATGGTTGAACATGATATGCAAGTGGCGAGCAATAGCGATTGGATCATTGATATCGGGCCAGAGGCTGGAGATGCGGGCGGAATGATTGTTGCTCAAGGTACGCCATATGATGTTTCTCAGTCAAAAGACAGCCGTACTGCACCGTTTTTATTGGTGTAATGGTGCTATATTTATATCAGTGTCTTTACATCAGTACACGTTACTGATGTAAAAATGAGTACTAGAAATAGAATTTTTCTAGGGCGTGTCCTCATTTTAAAAATGGTGATAAAAATGAGATAAATCGCAGTCAAACAAGGAAAATAGCGCAGATAATATCGAGATATTAGTCAGCTATTTGACGCCGTTTGGCAAGATTTAGCCATTTTTAACCCATTTAGATGACTATCGATTGAATTGAGGACACGCCCTAATACTCATTTTTTTATAAATATAAATAAATGTCTATACAGATGTCTCTTGCTGCACCTGCAAACGCTCGATTCTATCTAGATAACTATGTCCTAACTCTGGCTCTGCCGAGGCTATCCAGGCGGCATATCCTGACAGTGTATTTAAAGTCTCATCAGCGCGTAATGTGCCGCCTGCCTCTAAATTATGAACGGCTGCACGCAACATTCTTTTGATTTGACGAGATACCCTAGGTACGCCTTGTCCATTGACCACCATGCCTGTCACTTGTTGCTGATTGCCTTTACGAATCACACGTGTCTTATCATTATTTAATGCAAAACCTTCTTCGCGTAATATCTTATGAACTGAGCCGAGCAGTTGCCCGATTAGCTTGTTGTGCTGTGTATCGGCTTGTTTCTTTGCGGTGCTGGTCGTGGCTTTAATCGTTGTTTTAACCTTCAATTTGGGTTTGGTGTCTTCAATAGTGGGAACACTAAAGGTCAAATCATCGGCGTAACGGCTATAACGTAGCCCCAACTTTTCTGCCAACCCTGTCAAGCGGCGGTCTAGATTTAAGCAAACGATGTTCGTTAATGCAGGACTGGTAGGTGCACCTTGCGGTAAAGCTCTATCGCCCAATGCCACATAATAGGTGATGCCATCTTGCTGTACCACTTGCCTAGGCGATTCCGTACAGAGTAATGCCAGTAATGTCGCAATTTGCTCTGGGTAGCCAGCATGACGAAAAACCCCTTTGACACGGCGCCAGCTGACACTAGGGAAGAAGTCTTTGACATCTAGCTTAATAATCAGCTCGCTATTGCTATGTACTGCCGCGTTGGTCACGATAGATTTACCGCGTACAAAGCCATGGGCGGCACCATGCGTCGTTAAGTTATTCAAAATATTGTGCAAAATCCAGCGTTGTACAAACTTCAAACGTGGTATCGGCGACCATATTTGACGCGCTGTGCCATTGCGTTTGGCAATAGTGAAATGCGAATAAGACAGATTGGTGGCAACCTCTCTTTGATAGCACAATCCTTTTAACTGCGGGATGGTAAGGTTAACCGCTTCTGCCAGCTCATTATGTTTACGCAGCAGTGGCAGTTTGTTTTCAATCAGCCGATTGGCCGCGTCTTTGATATCCCATTTATCGGTACTGGTATCGTCCGTCCAATATACATGACGGCCAAGATAAACCATGTGATGCGCTTTGTATGCTTGCCAAGCAGCTTTTTTGAGACTTTTTTCTTCAGCCGCCTCTTTTTTCAAAGCTTTTTTATAGCGATCCCGTTCTTTTGGGCTCATGTTATCGACAGGTTGACGCTCGACCATAAAGCCTTGACTGACTAGCTGCTGCTGAACATATTGGTAACGTCCGCCCGCCAGCTCAATATCTTGCCATAGTTGCTGCCACTGACGCTCAAAAGAAGTGGGTACTGGCTCAGGGCTGATGTAATCGTTATGGTTGGCTGTGTGTGTCGTCATACCTTACATCCCTTGGTTTTCGATAAAGCCTTTGGCTTCAAATCTGGCAATATGTTGTAAAAAAGCGGCTTTGGCTTGGGCAGGCTGATTGAACACCAGCTGCTGGCGCGTATCCTTGTCACCTATTGTTTGTTCAATGGTAATCTTCTTATGGGCAATGGTGATGTAAACATAAGCAATAGCGGTCTCTTGTGTCTTATCGCTTGCAGTCGCGTGTGACTGGGCGGCTGGTTGTGCTAAGGCCGTCAAATCAAGCGTTGGTGCAGCAGGTAATGTCATTAACGAGCTATGAGCTGCTACTTGTACGCTTTCTTGTTTATTCTTGGGCTGATTAAAGTGCTTACTCGGTACGCGTTTACTCAAGACACGAGTGTCATGCCAGCTGTCATTGCCCATGTTATTTGGGTCGTATTGGTTATATCTAAGTCGTAGCGCAATAAGATGCGCGCACACGCCTTGTGTGAGGCGGTGCTGCAAGTACTGCGGACAGCTACATTCCGCCTTGGTGACTAGCCCTTCATCGCTTAATTGTAGCTGGCTGTGATAAGTGCGTCTGTCTTCTTCGACATGAATATCTGCACGAATGGTAATACCTTTGACAGCGACTGTCTCAACAGAGAATTTCTGCACGGCATCCGTACGGCTAATCAAATCAAAAGCCTGCTTTTCTGCCTCATTGTGATAAGCGAACTGTGCCATATCGAGCGGTGTCTGAGTAAATGGACGATAGTAATAGCTACCTTGCGCAATATCATAACGAATCAAGCCTTGCTGCGTACCTGACAGTAACCATTGCTGCACTTGTGAGTGAGAAACAGGCACAGATTTTAATGAAGCATCTACTGATAGCGACTTTATCAAGTCTTCTAGATTGCTGGGGGTATTTTCCAGTGTTTTAATTAATACAGGCAAGCCATTATCGTCGTTACTATTATCACCGATGTCATTTAAAGTTGCTTTACCACTGCCTGATAACCCTTCAATAGCAGCTAATGTATTATGCAGTGGACGCTTTGGCAGTAACAAGTCAAAGTTCAATGACTGTGACCAGTTGGCTTGGCTAAAGCCTGTCATAGCAAAGGTAAAATGAAAGCCTTTGCCTTTTAGTGTCCAGTAGCTTGGCATGCCTTGACCCAGTAGCGACATCGAAACGCTGTCGGTATGTGGCAACAGACGTTTTAATAGACTCAGACGACGGCGACCCCATAAGCGAATCAGCTTCGCTTGTTGACCTTGATAGGGCTTTTGCTGTTGGCTGACTTGGCTTGTGACAGTGATGTCAAAAGGCTCTAATATAATCACCGGCAGCTGCTGAGGTCTAAGCTCAATCAACAATCCACGGCGTTTGCTTTTGATGTCAGCATGCATACGCAGCTCAAACAGCACGTTATACAATGCGATTGGATCAAGATGGATGGTGTCTTTTGGCAATTGACTTGCAGACTGTACTTGCAGCAGTGCTCTGATCCAGCTTTTGGGCACATTGATGCGCTTTTCTATGATCTGTTTTTTTACGGTGGGCGTGCTTACTGTACTATCAGTATCTGCTTCAGCGGGCTCTGGCGTGGTCTCGAGTAACTGTAAGCCGACCGCTTCATGGCCAATGTCTAATACTGTTTGTTGATGGTCGCGTATTTTTTCAATACCGTTGAACAACGCCGCACTGTAATCAATGCTTGTTGTGCCAAGGGTGGGTTTGGTACTTTGATCAAAAATCTCATTGGTCAAGGTCAATTGAGCATAGCAGCCTTCATCACGGCTAAATACCTCAAAGCTGACACCTTGCTCATGCACCTGAATAATCGGATCCAAAATACAAAAAGCCAGCGGGTCATTGTCGAATAGCCACGTGAAATAATCACGCTGCGCAGTAAATAGGTTTTTATTGCTGCTGGCACGGCGCATCTGCATAAATACCGTGTACGCTGAGCGGTCTTTTGGCACATAACGGTAATCACTACTGACCACATCAAATAGTGCTAGCAAACTGTCACGAAAGACAAGGGGAAACTTGACCTTACCGTGGAAGTTAACGTCAGATCGATTCAGCTGAGCAAATAGTGCCACATGCTGAGAGTGTTCGCTTGTTTGCGCCTTCGACAGTGAGTCTGACGATTCTTTAACTTGACTGATTTGGCTGGGTGCGGCGTAGTCCAACTGCATCATCAGACCATCAGTGTTTGCCACTACTTCTGACTCTGTTTCTGATGCTTGGTCTAATTGATTATCTATAGTCATTGACTATCTCCTTCACCCTGATTGCTTTTTTGACTGCTGTCCTGACTACTTTGTGCTGCGATGGTCGAGCTAGGTTGCACCTCCATATTGCCAGATGACAACGGACGCTTTCGCTGTGCTCGTATCATGGCACGCTGCCAGCGGCGTAGTACTTTATAAGCAAGCTTCTGAATGTCTGAGTTTTCATGTGTCATGAGCGTCGTCAGCCACTGTTCAATATTTGGATCATGTAGCTGTCCAAGCGCTTCGATGGCACGGATGCGAACTTTCATCTCCATGTTGTCATTATTTGCACAATGATAAAGTGCGTCAGCGTCTTTTGCTTTGATCCACTGTAGTAGCTGCTGATTGATTGGTATCTCGGTAGACGAGCCCGTATGTTTTAGCGCATTGTTTTTCAGCGCATTTCTGACTACAGTTATTATGGATTTTTGGGTAGATGTACCGCTTTGTTCAATACGAGCAATCACAGTTCCTAGCAAGGCTTGGTTGTCGTAAGTGAGCTGCGATTGAGTTGCTGTCGAGACAACGTTCAACGTTGGCAAGATACTTGATAGCACTTTATCGTCAGCGACAGGTCTAGCCAGTAGTGCCAACAGCGCTTGCTGCCACCAATCACTGACGGTCGTAGAGAGCAGTGGAATGGAGGTGATGGTCAATGGTTGACGAGCATCATTGAGCCAATCAAGCATTGCCACGATCTGCTTAGTAGCCGCTTTATCGACAGCACCTTTGGCAGTGGTAATGGACACATGACGCATGATTAGCCAAACCAGCTGTTTGATGGTGCTACCCACTTGCTCAACCATATCAATCCATTGACTATTATTGATGGTCGTTGGACTGCGGTTGATGGTGTCGATAAGCGTGTGCCATTGCTCGCTTGCAGTGTCAAAACGCTGCTGCAACGTCGCAACCATTTCTTTGTCTAAATAGTTAGTTGGATATTGGGTCAGATAACACAGTCCAATATGCTGTGTCAGGGGATTACTACTGGTAATCAACGCGGTAAGCTGCGATGTTGGCATGTCTTGCTTGGCCAGAATGGCATTTTGCAGTGCCGTCAAGGTGTCAGCTGGCAAGTGCGCGCCATGCTGGGTGATAAATGCTGCCAGCTCATCGATGCTGCTATTATCAATGATACGCTTTAGACTCAAATACTCAGTCTCTTCTATAAAGTCAGTATTATGGCTTTGAATGGCTGCCCAATCATAAGGGTAAACCTGCGACGCGAGACTGCCCCACGTTTTCTGTGCCGCAGTATAAGCCACCATGAGCACAGTACGATCTAGGTTGCTCGTTTTTAAAATATCTAAGATTAATGCTTTATTGGCATCGTTATCATTCATCTGCAGTAGCCATACCGCATGCCTTTGTGGACGGAAGAATATGGCTTTATCGATATGAGTGCGGATATAGCTGCGGATTTGTTCCCAAGCAGGCGTTGTGTTGAGCCAGCGCAGTCCATTTAACCAATGGACAATGGCGGGATTGGTGAAATGGACTGCAGGGTCTGACAAGTGCGATTTTAATAGCTCAAAAATATGCGGACTATGCTCAAAATCACCGCCTTGTGCAAGGCGACCCAAGGCTTCACTAGCCACGTCTTGTAAGTAGTGCTCGTCGTCCTCGGCCAGTTTGATTAACTTATCATAGGCTTTGTATAAGGTATGAACCTGTAAGTTCTTATCAGCATTGTCCGCAGGCGAGCTAGCGTTAGGCGAGTCAGCATTTTGATTTTTATTGCTGCCTAGTAGCTCGCCAATGGCTAACACACTGCAGCTGCGGAACTCCGCATCAGGGTTATAATCGATCGTGGCCATCAAGATATTGACCCCATCAGCATGACCGCATTTAGCGAGTCCTTCAGCCGCGGCAAATTGCACATCAGCGTCTTTATTACGCAGGGCATTTTGTAATGAAGCAATGCTGCCGTGCCGTCTTTTGGCACGATATGCCAGTGTCTCGACCAATTTAAAAGTATGCTTAGCTGGCATCTGCTCGTAGGCTAGCGCCAAAGCGCTATCAATGCGCGAGGATAAATCGCTGTCGTCCGATTGTACCCATGCCAGTGACGGTAATAGCTGTGCGGCAAGCGCATAATCACTATGATTCATAAGGGTCGTAAACAGTGACAGCAAGACTTGCGAGTCTCTAGGGTGCTGACATTGTAACCAGCGCGTGTCTTCACGCTCGTCCAAATAATCCTCAATTTTTTGATCGTAACCACTGATTTTTACTAAGGTATCAAATAAATATTTACGCTCCTCTTTATGCTTTTGCGGCGTGTGCTCAAACAGGTTCTCTAAACGCTGTAGTAATGGTGCCACGAGATTCATGTTACGTAGGTCAGCGATATCACCATAAATAAACTGCTTAGGTTTGTTGATATGGGGATCGTCAAGTAAGGCTAATAATCGTAAGTGCGCTTCATTAGCAACTTGTTCAGCAGTCGCAATATCAAAGCTGCTCTCCAAACCATTCTTTAAATGACCCTCTAAAGTGTTCTTATTGATGAATTGGTACGACGTGAGTGCCTCAACAAGTAAGTTCCAGCTACGGTATTTCTCATTACTGGCCTGAGCGTCTTCAGCAAAATCAAATAAGCTATCAAATAGCGTGTTGTCCGCAAAGAGTACGTCATGAAACTCGACCAGTTGACTCAGTGCTTGATATTTTGCATCCCAATCATCACTCTTCACAGCATGCAACAAAAACGTCAGTTTGTCTTGGCGTTGCACTGACGGCGATTGACTGTTTGCAAAGGGCGTGACGATAACTTGTTTCCATTCAGCAACGATCTGAGGCAGTAGCGACTGACAATAAGACTGTAGCCCAAGTAAGCTAGCAGGCAGATGGCCTAGTCGGCCCTTTAACAGCTGATAGGCCTCTTCTGCTAAGGTGTGATTATTGGTTTTTAACAAATCAATGAGTTGTTGATCAGCGCTACCACTGACAGTCGCTGTATCCGATGGTTTGCTTTGCTGCTGTATAGCATCGTTCTTTACGGTATCTAACAATAAATCCAAGCCGCGTTTTACCATGTCACGGTAGGGCGTGCTCATGGCATAGTCAGCCAGCTTTTTGGCAGGCATGTCCAGCTTATACAAGCATGCCCAAGCCAACTCACGAGTGTCAAAACTACTGTGGTTGAGTAATGGCAATAACACGCGACTGGTACTGTCTCGCCAGTCCTCATCGTTATTAGTGTTGAGCTGCGATGATTGAGTAGCAAGCCACATTAGCCCTCGAATGGCTTGGTCTGTGGTGCTGCTATTAGCATAATAATCGTCGCCTGCACGTATGACACCAATCCAAGCGCCAAAGGCAAGAGACTGGTATGGATAATGTACTTCCTGACTGTCTTGTTGTTCAGTAGGAGAGCTATCGCCTGTTTGTGTATCGCCTGCTACCTCATCAACTGTGGCTGTAACTGGGTGAGCACTTAACAATGCCTGCAAACTGCGTTGCCATTTTTGTAATGTCTCAAAAACATCGTCCTCATCGTCATAGTAGTCATGGGCGAGTAATTCAGATAAGTTACAAATGACACTAATGGTTTGCGCGCGTACCAATGGCTGCTGATGTCGACTGAGGTTGGCGAGCTGTTGTAAGTTTTCGGTACTGACGGTTGTCAGGATACTTGCTCGGATAGAGGATGTATTATGCGACTGTCCTTTAACACCACCTTTATATGCCGTGTTTGGCATGGCATCTATCATCATCGTAATGACTTCAGAGTGAGAAGATAAAATACTGCCTAATTGACGTGACAAATAATCACTTAGGTACTGCCACGTTGACGATAGTGCTTGCTGGTTATTAGGGCGTAGTACGTCATTTGGGTAACGAGCAAGTATGTTGGCATAGACTACTGCTGTGTCATTATCGGCAAAGCTTAAGGCTTCTATCAGTCGATTGGGCCTGACAGTGCTGGTAGCGGTCTTTTCAGGAGCTTGCCTGCCACCTTGCAAGCCATTCTGTAAATCATTAAATATCAATAACAGTCTGGCTGCTACTGCATAGGACTCTGACTCAAACAAAGGCTGTAATTGTCGTGCATGTGTAATACCTAAACCGTGCTGCGCTTGAAGCCAATAAACAGGCATTTTTGATGCTACCAGATTGCTATTGTCGATATTGCCATAAATATCATGAGTCAACAAAGCCTGCCCACGCGTATCACCTAGGATAGCCAAACCAAAATTGGCACAATGGCAAATAATGGGGCTCTCATCTTTTTGCCATTTGAGCAGCAGATCAATATCGTTTACAGTCACCATGAGCGTGAGTGTTGGAGCAAGTGATTTAAAATCGGCGTCAGGGTGGTGTAAATATTTATCGTACCAGTTAAGCGCGTTGTATGTTGAGGGATAAGCTAGCTTTGATAAACCAAATAATGCTTGGCCTACATGACTGTACCACTGAGTATATGTTTCACTTTTTTTGTCCTGAGAGGGTATTGGTAGATCTAAGTAATGCTTAAAGACTTGGTACGCTTGCTCATCACTTCGCTTTGCCTGTTCTTCGTCAGTGTATAAGCGTGATTGGCTGGCCAGCAGTTGAGCGACTGTTAGCTGAATATCAGGATAAGGACTGTTGAGGGCCGCGGTAATCAATGCTTCGTGATGATTCGGTTGATCATCGGTGCTACTATCATCTAGGCTACTGTAATCCGCTAAAATAGTAGGCTGTAAGTCTGTCAGCGCCAAAGCGACCGTCAAAGCTTGTTTACGTAGCTCAATACTGTCATCAGCGAACATGGCCACTATAGCTGGCATCAACTGTGTCAGCTGAGTCGTATTCGCTCTGGCTTGCACTGTCGTAAGGGCCAGTTGCTTGGTATCAGCATAAGGGCTGGCAAGCGCGCTCAACATGACGTCAGCAAACCCTAAATGCTTGCTTTGCTTAAGTGCGATGTCAAAGGCTTGTTTGCGAATAGCGGCAAACGTATCTGAAAAGAATAGGGTCAGGACAGCTTGATTGGTCTTTTGACTATCAGTTTCTTCAGTTTTATTCGTTTTATGCTTCGAGTTCATCGCTAGCAACAGTCGTTGCCATTCTTCTATCGCCACTTGGTGCACATCTTCAAAAAGGCTTTGCTGCAATAGCTCAATAATGTCAACGATAGCACTGTCAGAAACATTTTTAGAAATATTGTCAGATGACTGCTTAAATTGGCGGTTTAATAGAACTTTAACCACTTCTAACCGAATACTGGTAAAAGGGTTGTTCAATGCCTGTAGCAGTATGTCTGTCATCTCTGACGACATCTGAGTGCTTTTGTCACCACTATTTGAGCTATCTGCTGCAACATGCTTTAAAAACAGTGCTAAAGACTGCTCGTGAATATCTTGATGTTTAGAAGCAAAACCTGTCGCTGCCCAAGACAATGCATTGTCTGCCAATTTGCCATAGGCTTGCATGGCGACTTGGCGCACGCCAGCGTCCTTATCATCTAGTAATGTCGGTAGGACTGCTTTGGCGTCTTCTATATTTAAATGACCAAGCGCTGTGGCGACACCAGCACGGATGATGGCACTGTCATCATGGCTCATTAGACTAATCAGGGTGCCAAACGCTCGTTTGTCTTGTAGGCAAGCCAGCGTATAAGCCGCTCGGAAACTGATATCTTCGTGACTATTGCTTAAGCTTTGTAATAATGGCTCTAACGTGTCATTGCTTAGCTTTATAGATTCAGCAACAGGCTTCTTGGATTTGGCCGTTTTAGCCTTACTTTTAGATGCTTGGGTACTATCTGCTTGCGAGATAAAATCTTGCGTAGATAAGGTTAAACGGATCGCCTCATCGGATTCTGATTGTTTAACACTCTTATCATTTGCCGCTGCGTTGCTAGCATTATCTAGTAGCGTGCCGCGCAGTAAGCGAAAGTCATCAAAATCAGTCAGGGTACGTAATGTTTGCGTGTCACCTTGCTGTTTCAATGCCTCTATCAACTTAGGCTGAGACAACAATGAGACGTAAAACGCCGTTTGCCTAATCTCTGTATTACGATGATTCTGTAGCAGCATCAACTGACGCGAGACTTCAAGATGGTTTAGCATACCGCGCTGATACAGACGAATCAGTCCTGATTGGACAATGTCTGACTGATTGCAGTCTAATGCCATCAAATCTGCTTGAGGGCTGTTGTCAGGCAATAGTGTCTCAAGCGAGGCCAATGCTTGCTTACGAATATTTGCAAAACTGTGTGACAACGCCTCTCTTAAAATAGGCAAGATGCGGCGCTGACTAGTGGCATCCTTCATCGCAACCTTTAAGTAACCTTGTAACGCAGAAGCCACCACTTCTTCGTAGTAACGGTTTTTAAAGGCTTCTTCTAGATAATGCAGCGGTCGCTTCGCCGTACTTGCGCGGTCGGCCAAGGCATGAAAAGCAGCAAGGCGTACTTTTGCACTGTGCGCTGAGCTTAGTTGCTGCTCTAAAACCTGTGCAGTTTTATCAAGATTAGTAGTCGCAACCCACTGTACCAATTGCAATGCTTGGTTAGCCGTGAGCGTGTCGCTATCAGCAAGTAATTTTTTAACCAGCTCTAACGTTTGGTTATCTGCTTGCGCCTGTAGCAGCGCTAGACCTTCTTTAAACGACACATCATTATTATTTGACGTATCTGTCAGTAACTGGCTGATTCTCTGATAGCCGTCTTTGATGATATAAGTGACTGGGAGCAACTTACTGTTTTGTGCCGTACTATTCTGTGACGTACTTTTAGTATGGTCAATAGGTATGAAACGTAAGCTCTGATCGGCACTGACGACGATGAGCGTTGGTTGTTCAGCATAAGAAGATAAGACGATCTGTCGAGCCTTGGTTAGATCCTCTTTACAGCTGTTTGGCTGACCTTTATCAAATGCCCATGATTTAACACTCTTGTCATCAGCGGCAGTGAACAACCGTGTGTCTGAGACACAAAGCGCCGTGATCATTTCGCTGTGTTGGCTAGACTTGGCTCTATCAACAGGGTGCAGATCGCCTTGGACATGAGTACGGTATAAGCACTTATCTGCGCCTGCTGAGAAGAAGTGCTGCCCGACTGGCTCAAAACAAAGCGCGTTCACTTTACCTTGGTGGAGCTGTTTGCGGCTACTTAGAGTGAGCTGGACACCATCTGAGGTCCATTGATAGCTACTAACATCTCCCGTTTTATCTGCCACGACTAACCACGAACCATCACTTGAGGTTGCTAGCGCTGTTAATGCAGACTCCTTACTTGATGCTGCTATAGAAGACGAGTAAGGCTCAACGATGACAGTACTGCTGGCTTGACTGTCCTGATAAGGCCATACGACAATGTATTTTGGATATAAGATAGCCAAGGCATCTTGTAGTTGTGCCATTGCTACGGCACGGCCTATATCATCGTTATTATTTTTAGGTGCATCGAACAAGGATGTAGCACTGGTCTTCTTAACTTTCTTTGCTTGCCAATCCGTTTGATAAAGATGACCATCATCACCAATCATCACAATAGTGCTGTCATCTATTTTGGTGATCGCTTGCATCGCACAAGGCAGCGCTGTTGTCGATAAGCTGAATTGCTCACCTTGTTGATCAAGGACGTATAAGACCGTAGCAGATGCTCGCTGCTGGCGAGTAATAAAAAGACTGCGCCCATCTTGCTTGGTTGTCTTTTGAGTTGCCGCTTGGGTGCTGTTGGCCTTACTGACTAAGCCAATAATTTGACCCCAATAGGGGAGTGTTATTGTTTTCATGGTGTTATCTCAGTTGAGGTGACGTCATATTTTTTTTGAGTATTTTTTTCGAATATAAAAGCTTGCTAGTAGCTATTTATCTATATCTGTTTGCCAAAGCCGTTAAGCCGATGCCACTGGCTGCAGATTTTTACATAGCTCAGGATAGCGATGCAATAGCCGTGTGACGGCAACCAAACACGCATGACGCTCCATCTTGCCTGCCGAGTGCGTAAAGGTGAACAGTGTGGGCATAATGAGCGCCGCAAAGGTGCTGTCAGCCAACGCCACATCACGAAAGGTCTCAATCAACGCCAGTTTGGCACGACTCGCAGATATGGGTTTTAGTGTGATATTGCTATCTGACTCAGATGTATCTGATGACTGTGGTGATGCTGAGTTTTTATCTGAGTAACGTTGATTTTTGTGCTTATTACTGTCACTAGTACTTGGCTCTTGCGAACCGCCTAGACGACCAGGTGGTAGCTCAAAGAGACCACGGCGTAGCAGCATTAGTAGCTGATCAGCTTCTGCAGGCAAGCTTGCCAAACGTTTATCTGACTGCTCTGTTATGACTGGTTGTGCGCTGTTGTCTTTATCTCGTGCAGCATCTTTATCTTTACTATCGCTACTGGCTGGTTGCCAGTTTGGAGACACGTGACGCGCCTTGTAGTGTTTCCATAGCATGGTCACGGCAGCATAACGTACTTCATGGTCTGTACTTTGGGTCAATCGATATAAAGACTGCACATCTTGGAAATTAGCATGACGCTGCAGCAAGGTGATACCGATTTGGCGAGCGACTCGCGCTTTGCTTTCAATCAACGCATTCAACATGCCAGCATTCAACTGTGCTGACTGAACGTGGTAACGTCGATTGGCAACGGATGGCTTATCCAATAGCGCACGCTTTAGCAGTTGAGTGATATCCGTATAGGGAGATTCTGCCATCATCAGCCATAGGGCTGGCGTTGTTTGCCACGTCGCCATCTCATACTTACTCAGTAATAAGCCAAAGTCTCGCAGCTGGCTGTTACGGTGTTGCAATAAAGGAATGACGCGCTCCGCATTAAAGAATGAAGAAGGGATAATCGCATCAGGATCGACTGGTCTGTCTGTCAATGCCATGCAAATCTGTTCATGATGATGACTGAGGTAGCTGATCGCAAGCTCACTGATAGGTGCAGTAGCATCATCTGTTGCCATATGCCACAGTGCATTGGCACCTGCAAAAGTATCGTCTTCAGACACCTCTCGTGATTGACCGCTTAGCATCTGTAAAAAAGCGGTTTCGGAAATAATCTTTAGCGGCGCACCATCAGCGATTAAGCTTTCGGCTTTAACTTGCTTGCTACCTTTACGGCCATTACCGTATAACGGTGAACCATCATCACCGATGACTAAGTAATCTAACTTACCGTTGACAGCACCACTGATGGCACCATTAGCCGCTTTCACAACTTTTTCGGCCTCGCCACGAGTCATACTTTGCATCTTGCCTGTGAATAAATAGCGTTGGCCGGTTAAATCTACTTCAGTAGCGGCACTGCTATCAGAACCTTTATTGTCAATGCTATTACTGGAAGCGTTGTCAGTAGAGGCGTCTTCATTACTGTCAAGATATGCGACAAAGTCGGCAGGCAAGAACCCTTTGTTAATGCGCTCAATAGCAAATTCACGGTAGAGTGCTTGTTCGCTATGCGCAAGATTCATAAGCCAGTCGAAACCTAAATCTATCGGCGCAAACCGACGCACATCAGACAGCCAATCTCGCACGTTTTCTGCTAAATACTCATCAAAGGCCAAGTGCTTTTGCCAGTTTTTAATAAGAGTGTCAGCAGATTTTAATTGTTCAATATATTCACTTACCTGCCAGTCAGGCTCATAGGCAAGTGCATGCCAATAACTCATATCAAGCGTCGCCGCTGACAGTACATCTTCATCAAACCAATCGGTAATAGTGGATTGCGACAGTGGATGTAATAGCAGCATTTGCCATACTGCCGCGTTTACTTGGCTCAAATCCAAACGTCTGAGCTGATCCAACGCAAAGTCCATGCAGTCGCTATCGTTATAAGCAGAGAAGTCTTGTTGCTCTGGTATGTCTAGCTGCTGGGCAACACGAATAAAGTATTCAGTCCCTAGCTCTTTGGCACTATAAAGCTCAGGCAGTTTTTTTATTGCAAATTTTACGCTGTGTGTTCTACCGCTAGTCAATCGTTCAAAAAACCACTCAGGGGTCAAATCACGCCTTGTAAAGTGTTTGCTAAGTTGTTTACTCGCCGTTTGATAGTGATGCTCTGTATCTAACAGCTGACCCCAACCGTTGACACCAATATCAGCAACAGGGTCACGACTCAGGATACTATTGATGGCAAATGCTCTAACAGGTTCATAATCTGACATGGCAAGCAACATCAGCTCAGTGAGTGATAAGTCCTGAGCGTAGCTTTTGGCATAGCCAATCGCATATTGATAGGCGGCAGGATAGTGTGAATGGAGTAGTTGTAGCACCACTTGATGCAAGCCCAATGTTTTAAATTTAGACTTTTCAAAATGCGGTGAATTTTCTAATAGCCAAACAATCATCTCATCACGCGCTTTACTGTGCGCTTGTCCAGCAGATAGATATTGTAGCGTCTCACCACTCACATCACGTAGTTGGGTTTTGAAATCGTGCTTTAGGCTATCGGTTGCGAACTGTCTGACAGCCTCATTTTTGGCAATAGCCAATAGCTGGATAAGTGGTTCAGGGTCTCGTTGCCACGCCTCAGAGAACGCGCGACCTTTGGCATCAAAGAGCTTGCGAGGTGAGCGACTGCTGAATCGATTGACGCCATAATCAAGGCTGTTATGGAAACAGATGTGATTGAGTACCCAGCTGTTCGTTTGTGCAAGGCTACCTGCCGTCATGGTTTCGTCATAGCTGGCGAGTACACAGACGGCAGCATCAATATAGCCAATCGGCATTTGCTGACCCAACTGCCGCAGATAACGCCATGCTCTAAGGCTCATATAGGTTTTGGTGGCGAGACTGACCGCAGAGTTGGCGGTTTGATTGAAACGCTGTAAATCAATCTTGGCGGCTATTTGTCCAAATATCTCATAATCTTGAGAAAATTCAGCTTGCTTATAAATACGCTTTAAACCCTTCCACGCACCATAGCTGACTGGCAAAGCCGTAATGGCTTGTTTTAAGATGGCTCTAGAGTACGCGCTGCCATCTTCCCACAGTGCGGTCAGTGTTATATGGATCTTATAGCGATCTGGGAGGGGGTAAACGCCTTCGTCTGCTTCCAGTTTGGCAATCATTGCCACGCGCTCTGCAAACTGTACTTCGGAATGTTGGTCCCGAAACTGATGACTAAATATCTTATCTAAAAACCGATCAAAAGTAAGCTCATGCTCAGGGATGGGTGTTTCAGGAATCGCAACAGCTTGAGTTGCCAATGTACATAGTTTATCGACCAAACTTGGATCTTGGACTTGCCAAGCTTGCTGAATTTGTGAAAATGACAGACTCATAGAAATTTGCCTTAATTTTTATTTTGTCAGTGCGCGTAATTTTGTAGCACCATAAAAGCGCGTTTCAGAGAAAACATCAAGGACTTTTGTAAGGAAATATATGGGCTGCGACATATAGCGTCGCGCATGATTTTATTTGCAATTATATATTGACAATAACAACTATTATGAGGCAAACTTAACGAGTTGTGAGATTTAGCGTTTCACCGTTTACGGTGAGGGGCGACGTTGCGTCGTCCACGAGTCAAGCCATTACATTTTACCCAAGGAAGACTGTTTCAGTCCTGCTAATACCTAGATAAAGGCCCTAGTGTCATTAGCTCGCTGGCGCAATCACGCAATCGTGATTGAGCTAATGCACTAGGGCCTTTATCTAGGTGCAGTCCAGTGAGTCTTCCATGTACCAGGTCATGAGGTAGATTACACAACAATTGAGTGTGACATCATTATGATGGCATTCAAGGCCTTTAAAGCAAAACCGGAGTAGGGCTGTTTATTCAGCGCTACTCCGGTTTTTTATTGCCTGATTATTAGTTGATAATAAAAAAGCCCTTTGTCTATCACAAAGGGCTTTTTAGTGCAGAAAATATGATTTTATACGGAGCTATTTATCCCCAATAACCATCAGGACATTTAGGCAATTCAACTAACGTGCGACGTAACGCATCTGACCATTGATGACGGATGGTATTAAAGTACTCGTCACGCTCATCAATACGTCGGCCGTTGGGCAGAGCTAGGCTGTCATTGTCATAAAGTACAAAATCTATCGGCATACCGACTGATAGATTTGAGTGAATCGTGGAATCAAATGACAGCATCAGCGCACGTGCCGCGTGTCTTACATCCGTGTTATAGCTGACAGAACGATCCAAAATAGGCTTACCATATTTGCTTTCGCCTAACTGAAAGAAGGGCGTATCTTCAGTGGCTTTGATGCAATTGCCTTCAGGATAAATCAGGTATAGCTCAGGTGGCTGTCCTTTGATTTGACCACCAAGCATAAACGAGCTGGTAAAGGCACCATCGCGACTAGAATTAGCGACTGCTTTTGCATGATTCATAACATCACGCATACATTCGCCAACCATTTGCGCGGCATCAAACAACGTTGCTACTGTATTGAGGTTACTCTCAGCACGCTGGTCAATGTCGCTTTGTAGTTTATTGAACACTGCCTGCGATGTCGCTAAGCTGCCAGCTGTCTGTAGCACCATAAAGCGCTCGCCTTCAACGCCGTATTGATACAGCTTTCTGAATGTCGATATGTGATCAACACCGGCATTCGTGCGCGTGTCACTGGCAAAGACCATACCGTCTTTTAGACGAATGGCAGCACAATAAGTCATAAGATACCCTTGATGAATAAACGTAATAAAAAATAGCAAACGCTATGATAGCTTTTTGACTAATACCAAACTGTAAAGATTTTCGTAACCGCCGCCCATACGCACGCCGCGAACAGGCGCCGTATCTAGATAGTCTCGCCCAATAGCCACATACACATGTGAATTTGGGGTAAAGGCCTGATTTGAGATATCAAAAGTATACCAGTAACCATCCAGCCAAACCTCAGCCCATGCGTGACTGGCCATGTGATTTTCGGTATCGTCATACAGATAACCGGACACATAACGCGCTGGAATCTGTTGATCGCGCAAGATACCTAAAAATACATGCGTATGGTCTTGGCACACACCGGCACTTGTCGCAAACGCCTCAGCAGCGGTCGTGCCCACATGCGTGACGTCTTTAACAAAAGGCATCTTCATAATAAGGGCATTCGCCATCGCCTTT
Source organism: Psychrobacter nivimaris (assembly GCF_904846365.1). Classification (GTDB taxonomy): domain Bacteria; phylum Pseudomonadota; class Gammaproteobacteria; order Pseudomonadales; family Moraxellaceae; genus Psychrobacter; species Psychrobacter nivimaris_B. The sequence goes on along the minus strand of NZ_CAJHAL010000004.1, from coordinate 101,319 downwards.
AAGCTGTCATGAGTAGGGGTTTTCAGGTATGGCGCTGCAAATTCTCGCATCTCCTGTGAGCATTTGGTCAACGGGGTTTGTACGGTAAATAATAGGTAGGGGACATGATCCATATCCTCTAGTCGTTCGGTTTCGGTGTTGATCTCAACAATACCCGACGCCTGCATTTGTAAGTTGTTATGTGCCTCGTTACGACTGAGCGTGAGCCATGCATTACCAAAGCCATCCTTTTGGTTGGTCGCCACTTTAGGGAGCATGACATCCCATTTATGAATGGTTTGGTGCGGCATTTGCATGGGTGTCATGCGTATATACTGTACACTGCGCTGCGCCAGCTCATCGTAATAATAGTTGGTTTGGTGACTGATTTGAAGTTTCATGGCATTTTCCTTATAGCATCTTTCTATTTTCTGTTTATTCCATATGTCTCATGAGCCATTGCTATTGGTTTTTGGCTAGACACCTTCTATACACCTTGACGCAATATGAGATTGAACTCTTTGCTAATCAGCGCAAAATCACTAAATTTCTTTGACCTGATCATCTGATTGGTCAAGCGGATAAGTTCACGCCAGCGCGTATTTTCCGGCAATTCATTAATCCAGTGTCTGAATTCAAAACTGATCTCTGTTGAATCCTCTCCCAACAAGACGGCACGCTCAAGCTGCTCAAAGTGACGCCCTAATTGCCAGAAGCAAGTCACTGTCGGATTTTCTTGTTTCATCGCAGCGTTACACGCGTGTAGCTGCAAGGTCGCCGCTCGATACGTGCCAGCACTTGATAAACGCTTAATCAAGTTATATAACTCAGCGGTATCCTTACCAATGACACCTTTGGCCTCTTGGACATTGTCCTCAATCGATTGCACGATATTGGGTATGATGTTTTGTTCCAAATCAGCCATCATTTGTGCTTTCATGGTGGTCAGTGACACTTCACCATCAACGGCAAACCCTAGGTGACTAATTAAATGTCTGATCTGTGATTTTTTGAGATCGCCTTTGATGAGTTGTTTCATCACATCGTCGTAGTAATACAGACGCTCACTATATCGGCCTAGCCATATTAAGTGACTGGCGGTAGAGAGTAGCAGTATCATAGGAGCATCATCTAAACTCTCGTAACCTGTTTCTAAGGGTTGGACGCGATCATAGTAGTTCGCATGCCCTGAAGAATTGACCCCTACCGATGATAAAGGCGAGCACTTGTCGGTTTGCTGGCTGTCTAAGTCACTGTCATCAATAATCCAAGTGTCTTTGATACCGCCGCCTTGAGATGAATTGACGACCAAAGAGCCTTCAACCATGGCCACTCGTGTCAGACCACCGGGAACAATATCTACTGTGCCATCACCATGACTGAGGATAAAGGGACGCAAGTCAATATGACGCGGTGCGATACCGTCGCTTACGGCAGTAGGATTGGTAGATAGTGAGATGGTTGGTTGGGCAATAAACCCGGCTGGGTTTTCAAGCAGACGTACACGATATTCTTCGATTTCTTTTTTGGTCGACGTCGGACCAATAAGCATCCCGTATCCGCCTGAGCCCTGTGTTTCTTTTACTACCAGCTTGTCTAGATTATCGAGCACATATTTGAGATCGTCGGGCTTACGGCACTGGTATGTCTCAATATTAGGTAGGATAGGCTCTTCATTTAAGTAGAATTTGATCATATCTGGCACAAAAGGATATAAACTCTTATCATCGGCCACACCCGTACCTGGGGCGTTAACAATTACCACGTTGCCAGCGCGATAAGCACTCATTAGCCCTGATACACCCAATATGGAATCAGATTTGAAAGCTAACGGGTCAATATAGGGATCATCAATGCGGCGGTAGATCACATCGACTTGTACCTTGCCGCGAATGCCTTGCATATAGACTTTGCTGTCCTCAACGACCAAATCATAACCATGGACGAGTGGCACATTCATTTCATGCGCTAAGAAGGCATGCTCATAATAGGCACTATTAAAGCGACCTGGCGTTAGAATGACGACTTGTGGATCATATTTGGATGTTGAGCTGGCAAGACAGGCCTTGAGACGGCTAGGATAATCACTAATGCCCATAATAGGCGTGTCAGAAAATATATCAGCTAATAATGTCTCTGATATATTGCGGCTCTCAAGCATATATGAGACGCCTGATGGGGTGCGCAGGTTATCCTCTAACACACAAAACCTACCTGTCTCGTCTCGAATCAAATCAATACCGCTGATGTGCGAATAGATAGGTTTGTCGAGCTCAATGCCCATCATCCATGGCTCATAGCAGCCACTGGCATAGACATAGCTGGCAGGTACAATATCGGCCTTCATGATGGCTTGGTCATGGTAGATATCATGTAAGAATGCATTGAGAGCCGTGATACGCTGTTTACAGCCTGCTTCTATTTGTTGCCATTCGCTCGCTGCAATAATGCGTGGAATGATATCAAACGGAATCATACGCTCGATGTTTTTAGCGTCGCTATAGACGGTAAAGGTGACCCCTTTACGGTAAAAGATATTTTCTGCTTGTTCGTTTAGATAATTGAGGGCATCCATGTTGATGTTATCAAGCCAATGGCCAACAGCTTGTGCCACTGGGCGATACTTACCCTTACTGATCTGCAATTCATCGAAACTTTGTGATTTTTGCTCAGGTTTTTCTGAAGTGTCTTTTGTTAAGGTATTTTCGATCGGTGTTGACACAGGACTTGTGGTATCGGTACTGGTTGCTTTAATGGATTGACTCTGACTCTGATTTGCAGATTTTTCTTTGTCTGGGTTTCCATCCTTAGACTGACTTTGAGATGCTGTTTTATTCATAAATACCTCACGTATCCTTGGTAAAGTTATACTTTATGATGAATACACTGTCTATGCTAAGTAGAGTAGCACTTGTACTGCGCCCAACAGGTAGTCTATCTCCTGTATGGACTATACAACGGTTACTGAGCAATATACAACAAGAGTTAAATAATAGATTTTTAAAAACTTGAACCTAATTCCAATAAGTTTAACTCAATAGAAACAGGAGAAGAGAAGACATGAAGCTACGTGGTAGGTTTTTAATGCTGGCAGGTATAGGGTTGTCAGTGGCTATCAGTGTGATTGGCTGTGGTAGCGAACCACAACAAGATATCTTGCCCGCTGGTAGCACAGTGGTCGCACTTGGCGACTCATTAACCTATGGTTACGGCGCAAATCCTAAAACAGCGTATCCTACGGTGCTAGCAGAGCTAAGCAAATGGAACGTCGTTAATGCAGGCGTAAATGGTGACACTTCTGCAGATGTGCTTACTCGAGTGAATGAGATCACTGAGCAAAACCCAGATTTGGTCTTACTGGGTGTGGGTGGTAATGATGTATTGCAGCGCATTGCACCTGATACCACGCGGGCTAATATCGTCGCGACTATAGATACCTTACAATCCAACAATATTGACGTTGTCCTAATCGCTGAGCCGTATCTCAGTACCAGTGCTTTGTTTGGCAAGGCAAGTGATAATCCACTGTATGAAGATATTGCGGAAGCTGAAGACATACCTCTGTATTCTGATGGCTGGTCCACTGTACTATCAGACGAGGCTCTAAAGTCTGATAAAATTCATGCCAATGCGGCAGGCTATAGACAGTTCGCTGAAGGGTTGCATGATTATCTAAAAGACGAAGGTTGGGTGCATTAAACCGCAATGTAAACTACAGCTTTTAAGTTTAAAGATTATGAGTAAGGTGTATGTCTGTAGTCAGTATATAAAGCACAAAAAAAAGCAGAGAGTTTATTGGCAAGACTCTCTACTGTTTTATTTTCATTTTGCTAATGACAAATAGTCGATAAATTTTATAGACAGACTTTTATAGCCTAGTCTTTTTCATTATCACCCATGACGACTACCAAACCTTCATCAGCGGCTATTTTACCTTCGCAGATATCTTTATAAGCCTCTAGTAAGCCATTGACTCCATCAAGCTCCTGAATCTTTAACCATGCACTAGTTTTTGCAGTGCTATTCATGATGTAACGCATAGAGCGCTTATTGAACTCTTCAGGGCCCCATTCTTTCATGCATTGCTGTACATGACTGGGCGCAAAAAACTGTTGGCTACGTTCTTGAATAATACCGTCTACATGGCGCGGTTCGTCCCAATGCGTGATACCGACATTGCTGGTGTAGCGCATGTTATCGCCTAAGTGTCTATGTAGACGACTAAGCACATCAGTGTTGGCCGACATATCGACAATAACCGTCGGCTTAGTTGCATCAATCTGCTCAAGCGTGTCATAGCTAAGCACACTGTCATAAGCGTCAATTGACTTAACAAAATCTATATGACGGTTTGATGTGAGGCCGATAACGTGCGGTGCGTCTCTATCATCAGCTAGGCCATATGCTAAGCCAGTACTGGTCTTGCTAGAGGCACTGATAATCACCACTTGCTCTGCACCAAACCAGTCATTACTCTTCAATAGATCATGTAAGCAAAATGAGGTCAAATGCAATACGAACAACAGCATGCGCTGATCGTCATTGGCACGGTCATAACCAGGTTCATGATTGACGCGCTGATATAGGTTATAACCGGGTGGTAGCTCGGCACGATGGACACTATCATCAAGTAAACTGGTTTGGGTGACTCGCTTGGGTGTTATGATTAACTCATTGGCGGGCGGGAAGTAACCGAATAAGCGCTCACCGATAGGTAGTGCATCACTATTGGACTCAACAACATCGCCAAAACCCCATACTGGAATAATACCCCATTTTTCAGGCTCGTCACCATTTGGCGGAAAAAACTGCCAATAGCGTAATTGGTCACCCATGACTGCATAAGTAATGTTGTTGGCGGTAAAGGCAAAGCGGTCGACTTTGACACGTACTTCGCCATTGCCTAGGGTATGTGCAGGCGTCTCTTGCAGGCGAGCTTGGGTTAAGTTTGCTTTATTGGTCTGAAATTCTTGCATGGTTATTTCCTTTTTTATTTTATAGTTATCAGATTAAGCATTAGCAGTTTTGGCTTGACGCGCTGCCGTAATTTGCATGATTTCACTCATGAGCTTAGGCATGTTTGCAGCGGCTTTTGGTCCTGCTTCTTTTAGAAGCTTAAGAATAGCAAGCTCTTCAGGTGGCATGTCTTCGCTGGCTCGTACCAATTTGGTGAAGCCATCTAAGCGATTGTTGATCATCCATTCACGTAGCACAGGCTCCTTTGACCAACGCATCTGATTCTGCATTTGTTTAACAAGGCCAACCAAAAAGTCCGTATCATGATTTGGAATTGGCACCACTTGGCACAACTCATTTTTGATAGTTTCATCATCGTAATTGGCCTTGATGTGGGCGATAAATGCGGCACTAAATACAGGCTGATAGGTACGTACGGTTTGTACCACCACAGTATCACCTTTGAACACATCGTACGTCTCTGTCACTGGTACTGCCCGTGCAGAGCAGTCGATATGCATGGTGTTGGGCGTGGTAGCAATGTGTCCTCACCAAAATAAATTTTGTCAGTATCTAAGCGAGTCACGCGCCCTTTACGTACAATGTTTTTAACACGGCGTAACTGCTTGAGCTCTTCACTGCTAATGGTAGCGCCATGGAACATTTTCGGGCGTACATTTGGATCAAGACGCATTAATACGCCACCTTTTTCTAATCGATTAAACAGGTCTTCGATGTTTTCTGCCTCAGCAATCGCTTCTGCTTGAGTAGCCTGTGCTCCAATAGTATGGGTGAAAAAATCACGAGAGGGTTGGGTGTTTTTACGATCGATCAGCCAAGCATCTCTTGGCATAATCCATGTGATATGGTCTGGGTCAATTTGGTTTTCTAGTAGCCATAAAACCGCATCTATACCTGTTTTTCCGCCGCCGATAATCACGTAACCATCACGGGGTTTGGTTAGACTCGGTAGGTTATTTAATGGTTCAAACTTAACACCTTCAGCAATCTCAAAGTTTGGGGTATGGGTCGCTGGTACTGAGGTCTTAAAATAAGTGCCATCAATGATTTTTTTATTGACCTTAACCTCATAGCTGATATCAGACAGCAACGATGAAAACTTGCCGTCGCCTTTGTACTCACACATCGGGAAGCATTTCACGCGGCCACTTGGTAAAAACGTATGCTTCATGACTTTATCGAAATACGCCATGACTTCTGCGCCTGACGCCAGCTCAGATAAGCCTTTATTTAAACCAATCTTATCAATCATACCGCCGCAAAGCTCACGTGAGCTAACACCATAAAAAGACGATGGCTGATGTAGTGTGACAAACGAATAGGCATCGTTCCAATGACCACCTGGCTTATGATGTTTATCGACGATAATAATATTAGCATCTGTTTCTGTGAGCAGCACATCGGCAAAAGCCATGCCCACCGCGCCACTGCCAATGATTAGATAATCCGTTTCTAGCTGTTGAATACTCATAGCTTCCTTACTCTTAAGTTGAATTTTTATCAATACAATCAATTCATAATCGTTTGTGTATAACAGTGTTATATACTAGAATAACACTGTTATAATTGTCAAGACATAGTGAGAATCTAATGGATGCCAGAACCAAAATACTAAACGCCGCATCTGAGCTTTTCTTAGAGGGGGGCGGGGATGCCCTAAGCGTGCGAGCTATCTCTAAACGTGCAGGGTTGTCCACCATCGGTATATACAGTCACTTCCAAGGTAAGCAAGGCATACTAGATGCGCTGTACATAGAAGGGTTTAATCTCGTCCGTGAAGCCATGGATGTCATTCCAGAGGGTAGAGCAAACAAAGAGCAAGTGCTAGAGGCGTGCTTAGGGTATCTCAACGTAGGCGAGAAATATGAAGCACACTATCGGCTAATTTTTGGGGAATCTGACGCAGGATATCAGCCCTCAATCGAGGCCATTGCAGCAAGAGACAGCGCGTTTTCGAAGTTGGTTCGGGTGGCAGGTTCTTATTTATCAGAAGAGGCTAGCGTGACGCAACGTCGGCAAATAGCGTTAGATATCTGGGCAATCGTACATGGGTACGTCAGTATCAGTCACCACATGGTGTTTACCGATGATATAAATTTGGACTGGAAGTCAATGGCGCTACGAGTGGTAGAAGTGCAGTTGGATGCCATAAAGTCTTCTTAATAACGATATCGGTATATTTGTGGCAAGTGAGTGCATGCTAGGCTGAGTTATTTCAATGTCTTAAGGTTTAAGGATAGCAAATTATGTTTGGCATCATAAAAGACTGGCGTGAACAGCGCATACTAGACAACAGTGAATTTACTCAGGCTGACTGGATGCAAGCGGCTGAGCGTATCGTGATACTTGATAGATTAAATGTTGACGAGATGAAACATTTATTTGAGTTAGCAACATTATTTTTAGCTGATAAATCTATCACTGGTGCACAAGGCTTTGAAATTACGAATGCTGTCAGACAGTCGATTGCACTGCAAGCATGTTTGCCGATCTTAAACTTAGGCCTTGATTGGTATGCTGGTTGGTCATCCATCATCATTTATCCTGGCTCGTACAAAAGTAACAGTACCACGGTAGATGAGTTTGGTATCGTCCACGAAGGCAGTCAACACCGTAGCGGAGAAGCATGGCTGAGAGGGCCTGTTATTCTTTCATGGAAAGATGCCAAGCACTCAGGCGAACGTGACGGGCATAACGTTGTCATTCATGAGTTTGTTCATAAGCTCGATATGATGAATGGCCGTGCCAATGGCTTTCCGCCCATGCAACCTAATATGGATCCTGCAAACTGGACACAGATTATGAGCCGCGATTTTGAGGACTTTCAAACACATCGCAAGTCAGGACTTGATCGTTATGGCGCAACCAATCCTGCTGAGTTTTTTGCGGTTTTGAGTGAAGTGTTTTTTGAAACACCGCAAAAGCTGGTTGATGCTTATCCGGATATTTATCAGATTATGGTGAAATTCTTTCGGCAGACGCCGTTATAAATGATATTTATAGAGATGGTGACAGTAAACTGTATTTAAGACAGCATAAGCATATTAGAATTAGGGAAGCTGAAATGACTAACGCTATAAGTGATAATGTGGCAAAAGTAGAAATCTATGAAAGTGCTGATGGAAAGGCGCAAGTAGATGTACGTTTTGAGCAAGAAACAGTCTGGTTGTCACAAGCACAGATGACCGAGTTGTTTGGTCGTGATTAATCAGTAATTTCTAGTCATATCGCTAATGCCATAAAAGATGAAGAAATCGCTGAAAAAAGCAATATGCAAAAAATGCATATTGCAAATTCAGATCGCCCGGTGACTTTTTATGACTTAGACGTGGTTATATCAGTCGGTTATCGCATCAAATCTCCTCAAGGCGTGCAATTTAGACGTTGGGCAACGCAGCGGCGCTTTTTTGTTCGTGGATTTTTTACACTGTAATCATCGACTGCTGAATGATAAAGGCGACATGGTCATCAATAATACCGGGCTTGCGGCATTGACCTTATTGGTCGCTGAGTCTGACCCAATCAAAAAAAAATTGATCAAATTGATTATGAATATGTTGTCATTAGAAGGGCAATAAACAAGCTTGTCATTAAAAACTATACCAAAGACCATATAGTACAAGCCGCTATATATATTTATTTGAATATATATAGCATTTATAACCAGATAGAGCAGGTTGCCAATTTAAACAAGTCTTATAAAAGTTGTCGGGCAATCGTTTTTCTACGCCTTAAACCGTCCATTGATCATTAATAATGGCCACCAGGTAACGCTTGCCTTGATACTCATCAAATACCAAGCGCAGTACCCGCCAGTCCATACCATCATACTCATCTGTGCCTTTATAATAGAACTCTACAACGTCTGACGCTTGGTATATTTCTTTTGAGTTATTGATAGAATTGCCATTATTTTTGAATTCATTAACATTGATACTAGCGTTATTGAACTTTTTGCCATCTACCCAAGTATCTAAATAAGTAGGCAACGGCGTAACCAACAGATCGCCAGTACCGTCTTTTTCGCCCCAAGTAAATTGAATGTTGGACTGCTGCAAATACTGTGCAAATTGCCCGCGGCTAAAGACTTTATCTGACTCAGGCCGTACATAAGCGTACATCGAAAAACGAACGCCACGTGTTGGATGGATATCATTAGTGATTCGAGAAAAGTCCTTATTTGCCAGTGCGCGCTGTATACGTAACGCTTGCTGTCTAAGGGTTTGCTGGCTGATATCAGTATTACTAGGTGTTGATGAGCTACTGGTTGGCTGAGATACAATGGCTTCACTGGACTCAGAAGCAGACTGACAACCCGTAGCAGCTAGCGTGAATAACAGAAGGCTGCTAGAGACTAATGTTGCAGATTTTTCCTTAAAAAAAGCAGGTAATGTCATCATAAAATTATCCTTAGCACAGTTATTAGCGAAAGAAACATCACTATAAATTGTCATGGGAACTGGTAAAAAATACCATAAAAGCGCTATGTAATCGATATTTTAGTAAGTAAACCTGAATGATACGATAATACAGCAGAGTCCGAATATAGGTATGATGTAATAGTCGGTAACACTTATAGGACAAAAGCTCGCAGAGAATAAAATGCCAACATATAAATCGCTGACATTACTATTAACCATAGGACTGATGCCTGTCGGTCACGCTATAGCGGATGTATCAAAAGTAGATCAGAAACAAAATGCCATGGCTAATATGAAGGTTGCGACCATCACGAAAATGTACCAACAAGATATTGATGATCAAGGTATGAGTAATCCTGTAGTGCTGCAGCAATACGCTGATGCTGACTTGCAAGCAGCCATGCAACTTGAGCAAGAATATTTTGAGAAAACTCAGACGTCCTGCAATATAGATTACGATGTACTTTGGAGTTCGCAAGATCCTGACTATACGCAAGACAAAAATTTTTCAATAACTGATCAAGGATTGGTTCAGGTTAGCTTAGCACAAGGTAGCGATATTTATTATGAGCTGTCATGTGACGATAATGATAAAAATTGCCAAGTTGCAGATGTGGTTTTAGATCAGGATGACAAAACGTTACGTCAGCATTTGCTTGAAACTTGTCGTTAGTAAAACTCTATAACTAATATTAAATCTGATATAAGGCATAAGAATGACATGGTATAAATGGTTTTGCGCCTAACTACTAAAACCGTTGGTTTGTTTTCGTATAATGTATATTATGTTAAATGAAGTCTATCAAGTAGCGGGCTTAGATCTTACTAACTATAGGATCAGGATTATCAGATATTTCTAATGCTACTGGATATAAACATCCTACCAAACTGTTTAGCTCTCGCCGACTAACTCTGTCTTGTTAATTCAATCGAATCTTTTGGATGATAGTTCACACCTGCTAAAATTTACTTTCCATAATTTTCATGGGCGCATCATTTAATCAGTTAATTTTAATTTTTGCTGAATGGTAAAACTTAAACTCACTATATAACTGGTTATCAATGCTCTATGCTTCGCTAAATACTAATGGCTATGTCCAAATATGTTCTTATCTTTTTATTCGAGATGATCATGGCTGCTCGTCTATGATAGTTTATTTGTTATCTATGTCCGCTGGTTAAATCCTTAATATAGATATGCTAATAGCCTATTTTTGACAACCATCGTTTGTATGGCTAGACATCGCTCAATATCACCAACTTATATCTAATTGCAAAAATTTAGCTAAACGTCATCCTTGCCTCTAATCTTATACAGCTGTTAATTGCCATACCCAAGTCATCACGTATAACCTTTTAAATTTAAATCATAGACAGACTGTTAAATCATTAGAACTGACGCTATTTATTCTTGCAGAGTGATGAATTTTATCTACCTATAAACAGTAGCCCTCTATTTATTGTTACCAAGCTATTTTTAAGATGAATGAGCTATCTATTGATATTTTTTAATATATTCAGCCTTTCGTTATATATTTTCTATAAACCCCTCAAAATTGGTGCATTCTAAATTTGCACAGAACAGTACTATGACCCTGATTTTTATATTCTGTGCGAGTACAGGAGCATGTGTTTTGTAGAGAATATGCTCAACTCCTTGCCGAATCAATCATGGAAACGATAATCGCATTTAACTATGTATCGAAATAACTGGTAGAAATGCCGTGTAACCCATTCAGCGTATGGCCTACTCACTATTTGGCCACTATGCTATAATTATCCCCAAGTGAACCTTGGGGATAATTACGTCTTAAAAACTATTATCTAAAAGGCTTTACTAACAACACTAACGAATATCAGTGTCCATGATAGTGTCCAATACTTCTATATTTTTCTACAGAAGAGACTTTTTATAAGTCATCAATCATAAACCTATCATCAACCTTAATTATCATATGACGGATATACATTATGGCTATCGACACAGCAAACGATATCAACAAGCTCGAATGCCGAGACAAAGATTATTCTGTCAGTGTCTCAGGTGTAGCTGGCTTAAGTCTTCGTATTTATCCAAATGGCAAAAAGGAATACTACTTACGTTACTCCCATCCGCATATCGAGGGCAAACGCCCTAGGATGATGTTGGGTAAGATTGAGGATGTCAGTCTCCATGAGGTTAAGTATAAAGCAGACACCATTCTTGATATGGTCGCAAAAGGCTCTGACCCTAAAGCTATCCAGCAAAAAGAACAAACCAATAAATATACTCACCTAAAAAACGCACCATTTTCTGAGATTGCAAAAGCATGGCGAGAACACAAAACAGCAGGTCGCAATCAAAGTAAATCTAAAAAACCGTCATACAGTGAGTCAACCCTCAAGTTCTGGGATTTATGTCTAGGATATATGTGCCAAGAGATTGGTGATTTAAGAATGGACGATATCACCAGTGAGATGATACTGAGTGTGTGCGAGTCGATTCAAAATAATGGCAATCAAGCGACTTTCGTTGGTGCGAGCACTCGGCTATACACTGAAAAAGTCTTTTCATTCGCTGTTGCTCGAGGGTTGTGCGATAGAAATGTAGCTGTCGATACCCGTGGTGAGCTTGCCCCTGCCAATTCAGGCCATCACTTGCCAGCCATCACCAAACCAGATCAATTTGCGACTCTCTTAAAGGATATGTCCAATTTTAAAGGCGCAAGCAAAATCACACTAGAAGCTATGAACTTATTGCCTTATGTGTTTGTACGTAGTATCGATCTGCGCTCGATGCGTTGGGATGACATCGATTGGGATAATAATACATGGGCATTCTCCCCGACTAAGGGCGAAGGTCGTGACGATATGGTCTCGCACTTAGTTGTTCCCTTAGCCACGCAAGTGATTTCGCGATTACGAAACATCCAGTCAATTACAGGACATAAGGAATATGTATTTGCGTCGATGCGCGGTTCAAGCAACGCCTATATCAGTAAGGCGACGTTGGTGCAGATATTCCACCGGCTTGGATATAAAGACGTGCAATGTGCGCATGGATTTCGAGCATCGGCTAAAACCTTGCTCATGGAACAGCCTGAGCTACGCTATTCTGACATCGTCACAGAATTACAACTAGGTCACAGGATAAAAGACACACATGGCGGGGCTTACAACAGACTTGACGAAATCGATACTAGGGTACAGATGATGCAAGATTGGGCAGATTATATAGATAATCTTCGGAGTCGTTAGAGAGTTATTTTAGAGTCAAAAACCATATTTTTTTGCACTTATTTATGGCTCTTTGAAATGTATTTTACGGAAGTTCACAGGAGACATGCTAGTAAACTGCTTAAACTGTCGACTAAAGGCGCTATGATCACCGTATCCACAGTTTAAGGAGACTTGAGTCACTGTTAGCTTATGATTCGCTAATAGTCGAATGGCATGCTCTAGACGCATTTTTTGTACAAACTGAATGGGTGACATATTGAGTACTGCTTTGAAGGTACGCTCCAATTGCGATTGACTAAGATTTGCCAATTTCGCCAATTGACCAATATTAATCTTTTGATCAAGATTGTCTCGTACGTATTGATCTACGCTTGCCAATCGAGCGTGTTTGCGTAATATCCGCTCGTTATCTTCATCAATATCTACTGATATACCTACCATTGCTACAATATGATTTTTTACATCATAGACGGGGATTTTTTGCGTGATACACCATCCCAGCTGTCCTGATGCATAGCTATGAAGTTCTAGTTTATCAACAATTTCCCTACCTTCCCTTAACACTCTCAGATCCTGATTGAGATAATCCTTGCCTTGAGACTTCAAAAATACTTGCTCTGTAGTCAGTCCTATTAGTGCTTTTTTGTTTTTAAGCCCGCTACGCTTAATGAGCGTTTTACTGACTAATCGATAGCATGCTTGGTCATCTTTAACAAAAAACACCACATTTTTCATAGTATCAAACAAAGGCATCAATAACGATATATTGCCAACAAACTCATCAAAATTGGCTGGTTGATAAGTCTGTAGATGTTTTGACAGTTGTTTTGTAGGTGTTTCTAATACTAACGGCCGCATCGGTATATTCCCATATAGCATCTCAAGCTTGTCGTTGAGCTTTTCAGGTATTTTAGGGTGCTACACAATATTTATACTCCTAAATATCCTTATAACCTGTGCAGAAATGCGCATTTATTCATATAAAAACATCAAGACTGCTTTTCTGAAAAACGTCATTCTATATTTACGCTTTGTTCATTTATGAATAATGCTAACAGTATATTAACTCACGGATGAATCAGGTAGGCAGTCATGTTTGATACGCTTTTCACTCTTAAGATTATTGATTCGCATACTGGCGGTGAACCTACTCGTATGGTGTATGAAGGATTTCCTGAGCTTAGTGGGCAATCTATTCAAGAAAAACTTCAAGACTTCAAACAGAATTTCGATCATTTACGTCAAAGTATTATCCTAGAACCTCGTGGTAATGACGTGCTTGTCGGAGCGCTTTTGTGCCCGCCTTCTGATCCTCGTGCCACGGCTGGCGTGATCTTCTTTAATAATCATGGCTATTTAGGTATGTGTGGCCATGGCACTATCGGCGTTATTGCATCTCTAGCTTATCAACAAAAGATAACCGCTGGTGATCACTATCTAGAAACAAGCGTAGGCCTAGTTAAAGCAACCTTGCATGATGATGGTAGTTGTAGCGTCCAAAATGTCCCCTCTTATCGCTACCAAAAACAAGTAGAAGTTCAAGTACCCAATATCGGTCCTATCTATGGAGATATTGCTTGGGGTGGTAATTGGTTTTTCTTAGTCAACGATCATAAGCAAGCTATTGAAGCCAATAATGTTGAGGCGCTTACTCAATTTAGCATACAGATCAAAAAAGCTCTTCATAAGTCTGGAATTATGGGTGCTAACAATGGCGAAATTGATCATATAGAACTGTTTGGCAAGAGCGATCTCACCGGCACTAACAGCAAAAACTTCGTATTATGCCCTGGATCTGCCTACGATCGCTCTCCTTGTGGTACTGGAACCAGTGCCAAATTGGCTTGCTTAGCCGCCGACAATGTACTCGCACCTGGTGAGACTTGGTATCAGCAAAGCATCATTGGCAGTGTCTTTAGTGCCAGCTATCAGCCTATTGATGTGCTTAGTAATCATAACCCTCTTCATAACCACCCTATCAATACTATTATCCCCACGATCCGAGGGTACGCCTACGTATGTGCAGAGACCTCTCTCATCGTTCAAGACAGCGATCCGTTCAAATGGGGTATTTCTTTATAAATACCCGTTTGTATGGCTTCTAGAACGCAACCAATCACTGCTCAGTAAGGTCAGAAAAGCGAGAGTCTCATGGACACACAAGTGTTTGATATACATATTATCGGTGGTGGCATTATCGGGCTATGTGCTGCGGTTACCCTACAGTCTCGCGGGGTAAAAGTTGCGATTTTGGAAGCCGATAAAATCGGTCGCGGTGCAACTTATGGCAACGCAGGTCACATTGCCACTGAACAGGTTTTCCCTATCGCTGATGCCAGTATCTTACGACATGTTCCTGCCATGCTACTCAACCCTGAAGGACCTCTGCGGATAGATTGGCGCTACCTTCCACGCTTAGCACCATGGGCCTTCAAGTTATTACTTAATATGCGTACCGAACCATTTGCACGCAGTCACCAAGCGCTTTTGGCATTAAATGCACAGAGCCTTCAAGCTTGGCAAGATTTTGCCAAAGAGTGGCAATTACATTCTTGGGTACAAATACAAGGCTCTGTATTAACCGCAGAGACGCCCAACAGCCTAAAAGTGCTGACTGAACACGGCCAACGCTTAAACCGTTTAGGGGTTTCTAACAACCTACTCTCACAATCAGCACTGACAGATCTTGAGCCTGCGTTAAAAGACAATCAATTGGGTGCTTTGTTTTTTCCAGAGACAGGTCATATCACCAATATAGAAGCCATTACCCATAAATTAAGTACTATTTTTAGATCGCTTGGTGGTCAGATTTATGAAAATTGCCGTGTTCTGAGCGCGGAAGTAATAACTGATGGTATTCGTTTGACGACGACACAAAAGCAGCTTCATGCCAGCAAAATTATGCTCGCCGCAGGGGCGCATTCTAAAGCCTTAGCCAAACAGCTAACAGGCGTCTCAGTACCAATGGATACAGAGCGAGGCTATCACCTGATGCTTCCTAACGAAATTCAGCGTCTTACCATCCCTATTTCTAGCATGGATCGCCGCTTTATTATGACACCAATGGAAAAAGGGCTGCGCTTGGCTGGCACTGTTGAGTATGCAGGACTTGAGGCGCCAGCAAACATGAACCGTGCGAATATGCTGTTTAAACAAGCTCAAGCAATGCTAAACACCCCACTAGATAGTGACAGCAATACGCAATGGATGGGGTTTAGACCTTCTACAGCAGACTCGCTACCCATCATAGATAGACATAACTCAGTCTTTTTAAACTTTGGTCATCAGCATCTAGGTCTGACCCAAGCTGTCATAAGCGCACAGATGATCGCGGCTTTGTATTTTGGCGATACTGCCATGGTAGATCCTACTGCCTATCGTCTAAACCGCTTCAAACTTAAATCTTTTAAATAATAATCGAACATCTTATCTCTATGACAACTCATAGAACCAACAACGTCGCTAACAGCTCATGGCTGACTAACGGCTTTTACTTCCAAATAAGGATATTTATATGAACATTCATGGCGTTTTAGTCCCTATCGTTACTCCTTTCGATGTTAATGGAGATATCGATACTCAAAAGTTAACCGAACTGGTCAATGTATTCATAGAAAAAGGCGTTACCGGAATCGTAGCTTGCGGTACAACGGGTGAATACTACACGTTCTCGCCTGCAGAGCGCGAACTGGTTTTGACCACTATCGCTGATGCTGCCAAAGGCAAAGTCACTCTGATTGCAGGTATCAACAGTTTATCGACCAATCATTCTATCGAACTTGCTCATCAAGCCAAAAATTTGGGCTACGACGGTTTAATGTTATCAGCCAATCCGTATAGCCTACCAGACCAAGACGGTATTATTGCGCACTTTGAAACCGTCGCTGATGCCACTGACCTGCCTATCATTATGTACAATTTTCCAGCACGCGTCGGTGTGAGCATTGAATTTGAAACCGTCGCGCATTTATCCAAAAATCCTCATATTGTAGGCGTCAAGGAGAGCAGTGGCGATTTTAGCCATGCATTACGTATGCTACAGGCTGATTTTGAAAACTTTGAAGTGGTCTGTGGTTGTGACGATCAACCAGTAGATTTCTTCTTTTGGGGTGCTAAGAGCTGGATCGCTGGTGCGGCTAACGTATTTCCAGCAGAACAAGTCGCATTGTTTGAAGCCACACAAAAAGGCGATTGGAACCGTGCTAAAGAACTAATGACAGCCATGTATCCTGCTATCCACTCTATGGAGTCTGGAAACTATAACCAAAAGGCCAAAGCAGGCTGCATTAACGGGAGCATTAATGTTGGGTCAGTACGACTACCTTTGACTGATATGTCAAAAGAAGAGACTCAGTCATTTTTAGCACTTCTGTCTTGATACATCGAACCATTCTTATCGTTCCTACCATTGTATAGAAAAGGACAATCTAATGAGTATGACCACAGCACAAGTCTTCGAACTCGCCAGCAACCAACAGCTTTGGGCAGGCCATTTAATAGATACCACAGCACCAGTATCCGAGACAACACTCCCTAACTACAGCCCTATTGATAATACCTGCATAGGTAGTATTGCTAATGGGAGTCAGCAAGATGTTAATACGGCGGTCGCGGCAGCCCGAGACGCTTTTGAACAGGGTGAGTGGCGACGGATGTCTCCTGCAGAGCGCAAAGCTATCATGCAGCGTTGGTGTCAGTTAATGCATGAGCATATGGATGAGTTAGCTGCCTTAGATTGCGTCGATGCAGGCAAGCCTATTACGGAATGTCTCAACACTGACCTGCCCGCTACGATTGAAACCTTCGAATGGTACGCCGAAACGGCTGATAAAGTTTTTGGCAAGGTTGCTCCTACTGGCGCAGATGCACTAGGCCTTGTAGTACAAGAGCCTATCGGTGTAGTGGGTGCAGTACTACCATGGAACTTCCCAGCACAAATGTATGCATGGAAAGTTGCACCCGCATTAATAACTGGCAATTCAGTCATTGTTAAACCTGCTGAATTGACTTCGCTCTCAGCATATCGATTAACACAATTGGCGTACGAGGCTGGCGTGCCAAAAGCGGCGTTGCAGTTAGTCTGTGGGCTTGGTGAAGAAGTAGGTGCGGCACTCGGTCAGCATATGGATGTTGATATGGTTTCTTTTACAGGATCAACCGAAGTCGGTCGACTGTTTCTACAGTACTCTGCACAAAGCAACCTTAAGGAAGTCGTCTTAGAGTGTGGTGGCAAAAGCCCTCAAATCGTCTTTGCAGATGCCATTATCAATGAACAAACCATCGATCATATTTTATCCGCTGCCTTTTGGAATATGAGCGAAAACTGTAGCTGTGGTTCACGTCTACTTGTCCATTCTAGTCAAAAAGAAGCCTTATTAACACTATTAAAAGAAGGTCTTCAGTCTTGGAAGGTTGGTCATCCTTACGACCCCGAGGTCGCTATTGGCCCAATGATCGAAAAAGCGCATTTTGAGAAAGTAATATCACATCTCAATACTGCAAAAACGGAGGGTGCTCGTTTGATCGCAGGTGGACGTATCCACGATGAACTCGGTAGTGGCTGGTATATCGAGCCTACCGTCTTTGATAATGTCAGCCCAGACATGACGCTGTTTAAAGAAGAAGTTTTTGGTCCACTTTTAGCTGTCACTAGTTTTGAAACCGAAGAGGAAGCTATTCAGCTCGCCAATCAGAGTAATTATGGGCTTGCCGCTTCCTTTTATACACAAAACATCCATCGCGCATTCCGCGTGGCATCCGCTATTAAAGCTGGTACCGTCTCGATTAATGGTTTTTCTGAGGGTGATATTACGACACCTTTTGGTGGCTATAAACAATCTGGCTTCGGCGGTCGTGACAATGGCTTAGAGGCGTTGTCCCAGTATACCCAAACCAAAACTATCTGGTTGGTGAACTAAAAACTGACATTGTCCGCTATCCACGCCCAAGTCAGCATAACCAAAAACATTACAAGGAAGTAAAGTTATGGAAAATATCATCAATACTATCGTCGGGTATATTTGGAGTGACGCCCTAGTCTATCTTGCGTTAGGTGTCGGCATATATTTTACGATTATGACTCGCGCCGTACAAATCCGTTATTTCAAAGAAATGATTAGGCTGTTGTTCGACAAACAAAGCTCATCAGCTGGGATTAGCTCCTTCCAAGCTTTCTGTATGGCGCTATCAGGACGTATTGGTGTGGGTAATATTGCTGGGGTTGCAACAGCCATTGCAGCAGGTGGCCCTGGGGCAGTATTTTGGATGATTGTCATGGGTGTGTTAGGTGGTGCTAGTGCTTTTATTGAGTCGACCTTAGCGCAGGTATACAAACATAAGGTCGGTGATCAATATCGTGGCGGCTCCCCGTTCTATATTGAAAGAGGATTGAAGCTAAAACCTTTTGCTATCATCGTCGCTATCGTGACCTGTCTATCTTACGGCGTGTTAGTGCCTGGCGTTCAGGCCAATACCATTGCGGACTCTTTTAATACAGCATTTAACATACCGCCTGTTGTAACAGGAATTATCCTTGTCGTACTCTTAGGTATCATTATATTTGGCGGTGTAAAGCGTATTGCTAATTTTGCAGGAAAAGTCGTACCTGTCATGGCAATCGGTTATATTCTCATGATGGTGATTGTATTGGCATTTAACGCTCAAAATATCCCTGCCATGTTTGCACTTATCTTTAAGAGTGCTTTTGGCATGGATGCAGTGTTTGGTGGTATGGTTGGAACTGCTATCTCTTGGGGCGTACGCCGTGCTGTTTTCTCAAACGTTGCGGGTGCTGGCGAGGCGACCTTTAGCTCAGCGGCAGCCGAAGTATCACATCCTGCCAAACAAGGTTTAGTGCAAAGCTTCTCTATCTACATCGATACGGTGCTTGTCTGTACGGCAACAGCGCTAATGATTCTATCAACTGGCATGTATAACGTGGTGACCCCTGAAGGTGTAACCCTAGTTGATAATATGCCGGGTATTGAAGCTGGCACGGCATTTACCCAAGCGGCTGTCTCTACTGTCTTTAACCAGTATGGAAGTGGCTTTGTGGCGATTGCTATCTTCTTATTCGCCTTCACCTGCTTGGTTGCTTATTACTATATTGCCGAAACTACGTTGGTCTATTTGGACAATAAACTGCGCTACCCCATCCTCAAGCATGTACTCAAACTGGTCTTTTTAATCGTTTGTTTCACGGGTAGTGTCCAGTCAATCGGTATGATGTGGGCGTTAGGTGACATAGGGTTTGGCAGTATGTGCTACTTGAATTTCATTGCCATTTTGCTGCTAAGTAAAGTTGCTCTAAAAGTTCTAAAAGACTACGACGAGCAGATGAAATTAGGTATAAACCCTGTCTTTGACCCTAGAAAGGCTGGAGTGGATAATGCGGACTTTTGGATAGAATATAGCAATGAGCATGGTCATAAAAAATTGCTTTAATAATAGTGCATTAGAGGTCTGCTAATATCTACTAGTAAAAAAGTTGCTATCAACATCAAGCAGGCCTCACCTATTTATGTTAAATTGCAAAAAACCATAAGGATATTACGTATAAGATAACCATAGTATTGTATCCACTCATTTGATAGGAAGGTTGAAGATGACACTAGATAACAACGTACTACGTAAACGTACCAGCTTGTTGGGTTCATTATTAGGTGATGCTATTTCTCGCCAATCTGGTGAGCAGACGCTAGATACGATTGAGACGCTGCGCAAAGGCTTTATTCAACAGCGTCGTGAGCCGAATGAGGCACATAAACAGCAGCTTATCGATTTTATTGCTTCTTTGGATAATCAAACCTTAAAAAACGTCATACGCGGATTTTCTATCTATTTTTTCCTAGCCAATCTAAGCGAAGAGAATTATTTGCGTGAGCAGCGTCATGAGCTGCGTATGCAATCTGAGCAAAGCTGGGAAGGATCATTTCGTCGTACTTTACTTGAGTGTCGTGAACGCAATATTGAGCCCGCTCAAATGCAAGAGCTGATTGATCAGCTGAAGTTTACACCTGTATTTACGGCGCATCCTACCGAAGCGCGTCGGCGTACAACGATGAATATCTTACAAAGTCTATTCACGCATAGCGACGCTTTAAACAACGTGTCTGAAAACAGCTTTGCCTATGAACAAGCCAAAGAGCAAACGGCGCAAACGATTGATCTATTATGGTCGTCTGATGAAGTGCGCACCCGTAAGCCATTGGTATATGATGAAATTAACAATGGCTTGCATTACTTTAATGCCAGTTTATTCAATGCCATTCCTAAAGTATATCGTAATATCAAAAAAGCCATTGTCGATATCTATCCAGAGCTCACAGACTATCCACTGCCTGCATTTATGAGCTTTGGTTCATGGATTGGCGGCGATAGAGATGGCAATCCTTTTGTGACTTTTGAGACCACAGAACTTGCTGTATTGATGCATGCTGATACCGTGCTGCGTCACTATCAGGTGCTACTCAAAAAGCTGCGCCGCCAGCTGATTCATAGTGACACCATTGTCACCGTTTCACCTGACGTATATGCCAAAATCAAAAGTTATGATGAGCTCGATCAGCGTGTGTTTGACTATAACCTCGATGACTATGGCAATGAGCCATATCGTCGCCTGCTCTCTATCATCCTAACTAAAGTCAAAGCCACCAATCGCCGTATCCAAAGCAAAGGCACGGACATCGAGGCTGAAAAAGATGCCTATGCCAATCCAGAAGAATTACTAGAAGACCTGCGCATTATCCGTCAAAGTGTCAATACACACGATACGGCACACAGCGATGGGTTACTACTAGATGTGATTCGTTTGGTCAAAACGTGCGGCTTTCATTTGGCCGCGCTCGATATCCGTCAAGAGTCGTCATACCATGGCGAAGTGATTGCAGATATCTTTGCTAGTGCCTCCAACCTGCCTGACTATCAGACGCTAAGTGAAACCGAACGTCAAGAGTGGTTGACGCGCTTGCTAGAAAAACCAGGCACGCCGCTTATCTATACTGATAACCTGACAGACAAAACGCGTGAACAATTGTCACTGATGAATTCGGTCGCCACTCTACGCAAACTGGTGGGACAGGCTACTTTTGGTAGCTATGTTATCTCGATGACCAATAATGCTAGCCAGCTACTAGAAGTATTGCTACTAATGCGGTTTGCAGGCTTATGCAGAATTGATGACGAAGGTCAATTGTCTGCTGATTTGCCAGTTGCGCCGTTGTTCGAAACCATCGAAGATCTCAAAAATATCGATAAAATCTTGCCTGCCGTATTAGATAATCCACTATATCGTGGACTGCTACGGAACACGGATAACACGCAAGAGATTATGCTAGGTTATTCAGACTCATCAAAAGACGGCGGTATTATCACCTCTGCATGGCAGCTTTATAGTGCACAGCAAACCATTAATAACATTGCTGAGCAATATGGTATAAAAACACGCTTGTTCCATGGTCGAGGCGGCTCTGTGAGCCGTGGTGGTGGATCAACACACAAAGCCATTGCTGCACAGCCGGCAGGCACGCTGCATGGGCAGATTAAAGTAACCGAACAAGGCGAAGTGCTCTATGCCAAGTATGCCAATACAGATACCGCTGTGTTTGAGCTGACCATGGCTATTACAGGTACACTCAAAGCCTGCTCAACAAGGTTTGTGGTGCAACCGACTGAGTTGCCAGAGTATGAAGCGCTGTTTGCACAGCTGGCAGATGCTGGCGAACAGCGTTATCGCGAGCTGACCGATCGTACCGAAGGGTTTTATAAATTCTATTCCGAGGTGACCCCAGTACAAGAAATATCTCTGTTAAACATTGGCTCACGTCCTGCCCATCGCAAAAAAGGCCTACCAAGTAAGACCACCTTGCGAGCGATTCCTTGGGTATTTGGCTGGTCACTGGCACGCTTTACCTTACCTGCTTGGTATGGCGTCGGTAGTGCGCTAGATAGTGTCAAAAAAGACGAAGCATTGATGAAAGAGATGAATCAGCATTGGCCTTTCTTTAGCGTATTTATCAGTAATATCGAGATGGCCTTTACCAAAGCCAATATGAATATCGCTGAGGCTTATAGCCAACTGTGTGATGATGAGCCGTTACGCGAAAAAATCATGACATCGGTCACCGATGAATACGCGCTGACCAATTCAGGATTAAACTCTCTGCTTGAGCAAGACTCTTTATTGTCCAATCAGCAGAATCTTGCTTCATCCCTGCAGTGGCGAGACGCTTATCTAGATCCTATTAACTATATCCAGATTGAGCTGTTAAAGCGTGCCAGACAACAGGACACCCCAAACGATTCGGCACATGGCGACCTTAATGTAGAAGATCCATTAATCCGTAGTATCAATGCGCTAGCTGCAGGGTTACGAAATACTGGTTAAGGTAGCTTTTCGATAATTAGCTTTCGGATAAATAAAAAGCTTATACCAATTGTCGCAAATATTAAGGCTTCGTTCGCGAAGCCTTAATATTATTCAAAACCCTTCAAAAAATATCTCGCCAGATATCAATCGCAGTTTAGTACTGCGTTTATTGATATTGCCTATTAAGTGATTCGTAATTCATTGTTTGAATAACCGATCCGAACAAGATACCGTAAAATATATTTTTACTTCATGTATATATAGGGTCTGCTCCAATGGAAACGCCTCAATCAACACCATCTCTAGACATCGCCGTAGCAACTGACTATCAAATAGAATCCGTTGCGCTCATTGACCGCGCTATTAAAATACGCTGGAATGATGGTATTGACAGCACCTACCACTATATCTGGCTGCGTGATAACTGCCCATCGGCTTTTCATCCGCACACTGGCGAGCGTAGCTTTGATTTGCTGAGTATCTCAAAAGATATCCATCCACTTTCTGTTTCTTTTAATGACACAACGCTGACGATTGAATGGTCAGAACAAGCACATATCAGCCACTTTGATCAGAGTTGGTTACGTGAGTTTGGGTATTCTAGTGCATTGGCCAAGGACCATAGCAGTCCTTATGAAAGTTGGGATGGCACGTTTATTGACCACATCCCCATGTATGACCAGCAGAGTATCATGACCAGTGACAGTGCTTTATATGAGTGGATGAGTGCGCTGGATAAATATGGGCTTACCATTATTGATAATATGCCAGATGACTCTGATGCTGGCGTACAGACCGCTATGCGAGTCGATTATCTACGGCAAACTAATTTCGGTATGACCTTTGATGTCATATCAGAGAAGTCGCCTATTAATTTGGCTTATACCTCGCTCTCATTACCTTTGCATACCGACTTGCCAAATCAGGAACTGCCTCCAGGCTATCAATTTTTGCATTTTTTGAGTAATGAAAGCATAGGCGGCGAATCTACTTTCGTAGATGGGTTAAAGGTGTTAGAAGGTTTACGAGAAGAGCAGCCGGAGTATTTTCGCTTGCTTGCCGAATATGCCATCCCCTTTCGTTTTCATGACAGCGCCCATGATATCCGTGAGCACCACCCTGTCATCAATTTAGACAACTTTGGCAACATCGTCGAAATCAAATACAACGCCCATCTTGCAGATGTTTTCGATTTACCAAGTGACGTTATGTACGACTACTACCTTGCTTATCGAGAGCTGATGGCTCGATTAAAAGACAGTCGCTATAAGATTGAGTTAAAACTAGCGGCTGGTCAAATGGTGGTTTTTGATAACCGCCGAGTCCTGCATGGGCGTAACGCATTTGATGAAAACGTCGGTGAGCGTCGTCTCAAAGGCTGTTATGTTGACCGCTCAGAATTTAAAAGCCGTTTACGAACGCTCAAAAAGCAACTGGCTTAAAGCTATCCGCAAGCTAGCTAAAGCATGGAGCACTGAGCCCACAAAAAAAGCCCCATTTCTCCTCTCTAAACATGAGAGAAGAGAAATGGGGCTTAATATTATTCACTTACTGACTTATAGTTATCATAATCTTATAGTGCTAATAGTGGCCTTAATAACTGGATTCATGATATAAGGTTTTATGTGCTTCTATTCTAAAGTCTGCAGCGCTGACAGCAGGCGTTATACCATGTGCACTGTACTTGGCTTGTATGATCTTTTCTTCCTCACGGAATAGCACATTTTGCGCTTCTTGCTTGAAGTCATGATAGCTAATGGCGGTGTCATCTTCATGACCGTCAATAACTATAGGTTTGCTAGGCTGGTTTTGGCTATTCGAATGCTGTTGTGCAGCCTGATTAGCATTAGCCTCTTTAGTAATGTTGCTGACTGTTAAACCGTTATTAGTCGTCGACGCTTGAGATAGCGTGGAAGAAATACGGTTAGACATATAGAAGGCGGATATTAGAACAATACAGATGACACTGATAATAGCAAAAACAAGGCTACGGGGTCTGATGCTTTTTGGCTCGATATCATTATTCACGTTTTCTGATTCATTCATAGTTACGTACCGTCTAATTTATATCATAAATGGCACATAAACGCGCCTTTTACATAATGATACGAATTTTATATTGTGTTGCAACAATTTCTAGTACGAGCGCTCGAATAAATTGATAGACGGTTATCTAACCGTCTGAAATGGTATAAAACGTAAATCCTTTAATTATTGGTTTCGCGGTACAAGGTAGTCTGCGACTCTTGTCTAAAGTCCTCATAAGTTATAGCAGCTTCCTCAGTAGCTATAACAGTGGCATCATTTTCTGGTGTAGGAGCTTCAGAGGTTGACTCTGATTCATTAGCAGCTGGCAGGTCCTGTCTATTATTGTCCAAATTATCTTGCTGAGTAGTGGCTGGTTTCGTACTTACAGGGTTAACGTCATCCGTAGTTGTTTGACTGTCAGTAGACAGTTCTGGATCAGCACTAACAGCTGGTGTACTGTCTGTCTCTACGTTATCATCAGTACTGTTATCTTTATCATCAACCGTAGAAGTAGATAAGACTCCTGAAAATACAAGCATTAATGCAATAGCAACCAATACGATTAAACCAATCGCCATAGCCATCATGAATGGTTTCTTGCTTTTGATCACTTTATTGTCTATGACTGGCTCTTCGATAACTGATTCAGACACATCCTCAATTTTTAAAGAGATGTTTAAAGAATCATCATCCGATATCTCAGTTATGTTAGATTCACTATGGTCAATCGTAGAGGGTGACTCTGTTTGGTTACTATTATCTATATTGTTACGATCTATATATTCTGGGGCCTCTGTATCTGAACTGACATCATTGACATCAATACTAATGCTGTCGCTATCGTTAGCGATATTCAGCACATGATTTTCAGATACATTTTCAAATAATGTACTTGTATTTGAGGCTTTAGAGGTGGTGTTTTCTGCTGTAGCATCTTCTGTTTCTAGCAATAATTCTTGTTCACTGCTTTGATCTTCAAACAGCTGCAACTCTTCTGTGCTCAAGGGTTCGAAAGCGGCAAGGTTCTTTGCACTTTCTAATGTTTCAAACGCAGCCTGATCGTTCTCTTCAGAACCATGGACTCGATTAATAAAGCGTTCATAGATGTCGTTGTTATTACGCTTACGCGACTTTTGGTCAATAATTCTAGCCAATTTTTCATCAAAATTGGTGCCAGCGTCTTTTTTTTCGTCGCTCATAGAATAATACCAAACCAGTTTTTTCTACTGGTGTTAAATGATTGCTAGAATGAATTTTCTTACTATAGTGTAACAGTGTTATTAGCCACCAATATAGTTGCTCAACCTATTATCTTCAAGCACAATTTATGGGATAACGCTAATATTGATAAGAACTATTCTAAATAATATGATAAATCAACCTTAAGAACTGTTCTATGTAGAGATAGCATAGACTATGACAGGCTCAATAGTATGGATTTAAAACAGCTCAATGCATTTATCGCGGTTGCCGACTTGCGCAGCTTTAGCGCTGCCGCCACCAAAACAGGACTGTCACAGCCGAGCCTGAGTCGCTTGCTAAAACAGTTAGAGACTGACATGGGCGTGGTGCTTATTGATCGCTACCACAGACCACTACATCTGACAGAAGCGGGCAGTTTTTTCTACGATAAAATAAGCACCATACTGACCGAGATTGATACGGTGACCAGTATGACTCAGCGTCTATCAGCACCAAGCAGCGTTTTAAATATAGGTTTTGTGCCCTCAGTGCTATATGGCCTACTGCCTGAAATCATTGCCACGCTTAAACAGTTCAGCCCTGATATCGATGTTAATTTAAAAGACATTAGCTCATATCAACAAATGGATGCCCTCAAGTCTGGTGAGATTGATGTTGGTTTTGGCCGATTTGCACACCAAGATCCATGGATTCAGCAGATTCTGCTACGTCATGAACGCTACGTGGTGGCATTACCAAAATCACACCCGCTTGCCAATGTACGTAAGCAGCGCTTGATAGACCTAGCGAACAATCGCTTAATTTTATATCATCAAACACATTTGCCAGTATCGTCCACGGTGACGACAGAGGCAGTGACCCAAGCGAACGACAAGTTATCTACAAATAGAGTCAACCGTGCTGCTACTCATGAAGCAGCATCTAGCGAGCCTATTACTGAGCCTTTACTACATCTTTTTGCCCAGTATGGCATCTCACCTTTTATGACCACGACAGTCAGCGATTTGCAGGTAGCATTGGGACTGGTCGCGGCAGGCGAAGGCATTACATTGGTGCCTGCCAGCTTGCAAACCGTACGTACGGAACAGATCAGTTATCAACGTTTGGTTCATGAAAATGTCACCTCCCCTATTTATTTACACACCCTCAAAGACTTTGTACACCCAAAAATACCTGACTTGCTCACAGCCATTTATCACGTCTACGAACAGCGCGGCATCACTTATCGGCAGCAAAAATTTGTGTCACAGGCCTAAATGGGCAGATATCCGATGAATATTGTGTTATAAAGAACCGCCAAAAATAATTCATTTTAAATATTGATATTATTTTATAAGTATGCTAACTAACAAGAATGGCAATGCAAACAAATAGTAATAATAACTAGAATAATCATTCTCCTAGACAGTGTTGGTGTGATAAAGTCGATACGATGTAAATCGTTTTATATTTAGACGGTTTATAGGACGTTCTTTCATGATCATTGGCAAGCTGACACAGGTAAGTGATAATTTGCTGTTTAAACCATTTCGAGGTATTCATGTCCACACAACAACTCAACAACCCAAGTGCCCCTGACGATAGCGTTGCCTCGCAACAAGAGGGCTTTAGCTGGCGCATCTTTGGCCCAGGCATTTTGATGGCAACTGCTGCCATTGGTGGTTCGCATTTGATTTCGTCAACACAGGCCGGTGCTATCTATGGCTGGCAACTGGCCATTATGATTGTATTGGCTAACGTGTTTAAGTATCCGTTTTTTCGCTTTGCAACTGACTACGTCTACGATACTGGCGAGAGTTTGATTGCAGGCTATGCCAAACGCTCAAAGGTATACCTCTGGGTATATTTTATTCTTTCTATCTTGTCAGCGGTTATCAGTACGGGTGCGGTTTCACTTATTGCTGCCGTAATTTTGGGCTTTATGTTGCCAGCCTCACTTGGTCTGTCGACAATGGCGTTATCTCTCATTATCGTCGCAGTCTCTTGGTTCTTTTTGATTGCAGGGCATTATAAGTTGCTCGATGGTGTGACTAAGTGGATTATGATTGCGCTTACCACGGCAACCGTTGCTGCAGTTATCATTGCTGCTGGCAAGCCAACCGTTATGGCAGTAGATTTTGTGGCGGCCTCTCCTTGGAATTTAGCCACGTTGGGCTTTATCGTAGCACTCATGGGCTGGATGCCAGCACCGCTTGAGTTTGCTGCAATTACCTCTATGTGGACCTCTGCCAAAGTCAAAGCGGATCACACCACGCATAGCCAAGGCTTGTTAGATTTTAACGTTGGCTATGCAGTATCAGCGATATTGGCGTTGTTCTTCTTATCGTTAGGTGTGTTTGTCCAGTACGGATCAGGACAAGAGATTGAGTTGGTCGGCGGTGCTTATATCAACCAGTTAATCAATATGTATACCGCAACCATTGGTGAATGGTCGAGATTGCTGGTCGCTTTCGTCGCCTTTATGTGTATGTTCGGCACAACCATTACCTGTGCTGATGGCTATGGACGCGCTAATGCTGAATGCTGGCGCCTGCTAAAAGGTGAAAGCGAAATCAATAAAAAGCAGATCGCTTTTTGGACGACCTATGCTATCGGTGGTGGTCTAGTAATTATCACTTTCTTCACAGGACAACTAGGCGCTATGCTTAAGTTTGCCATGATATCGGCGTTCGTCTCTGCGCCTATTTTTGGTTGGTTAAACTACTCATTGGTTAAAAAGCATAAGAAACTGTCAGCAGGTATGAATGCTCTGTCTATCGCGGGTCTAATATTCTTGGCAGGCTTCGCATTATTGTTCTTGGCCAATCTTGCAGGTCTATTTGCTTAAGCTTTTGCTTAATATAAGACTCAGCACTTAACAATCTTATTTAAGCGAAACATAAGCCCTAATAGCCTAGCTGTTGGGGCTTTTTGATAGGTGTCGTTAAATTAATGAAACAATAGTCATGAAATAGCAAACTTAGTAATTGTAACTAAATGTAAAAACCATAACGTTCTAGAAGCTGCAATTTTAAGTAATATGAATACTTATCATAGGAAATTACCAATAACTGCATAATGCTATTTTAATTATGAATACTATTATAAATACTACATTTAATTATTATTGAAACTAAATATTAATTAAGAACTCAAACTTTTCAGGCATGAATAATTGAGTATAATCAGCTACAACAATTAGAATATTTTCCCTCTATGCAAGGACAATCATATGACTTCATCTTCAGCAGGCGCGCGCTTTCGCAATGCCCTCGTTCAAAAAAATGATAACAACCAACCATTACAGATTGCAGGCGCTATCAATGCCTATACAGCGATGATGGCGACCCAAGTTGGTCATCAAGCGTTGTACCTCTCTGGTGCTGGCGTGGCCAATGCCTCATTTGGCTTGCCTGATCTCGGTATGACCAGCCTTGATAACGTACTAGAAGATGCTCGCCGTATTACCGATGCCGTTGACACACCGCTATTGGTTGATATCGATACTGGCTTTGGTGGCGCGTTTAACATCGCTCAAACCATCAGAAAGATGGAAAAAGCAGGCGTCGCGGCGGTACATATCGAAGACCAAGTGGCACAAAAACGTTGTGGTCATCGCCCTAATAAAGAAATCGTTAGTATCTCAGAGATGGTCGACCGTCTAAAAGCGGCATTGGACGCAAAGACTGACCCTGACTTTGTAGTGATGGCTCGTACAGACGCCCTATCAGTAGAAGGTTTGGACGCTGCTGTCGAGCGCGCCGTTGCCTTTCAAGAAGCGGGCGCAGATATGATTTTTGCAGAAGCGCTAACCGATATCGAAATGTATCGTAAGTTCACCGATGTACTCGACATTCCAGTACTGGCAAACATGACAGAGTTTGGTCAGACAGATCTATATACCACTGACCAGTTGTATAGTGTGGGTGTAGAGATGGTGCTATATCCACTATCTGCCTTCCGCGCTATGAACAAAGCGGCATTGAACGTTTATCAGCACTTATTAGATGATGGCACACAAGACAAAGTCGTCGATACCATGCAGACTCGCATGGAGCTCTATGATTTCTTGAACTATCATGAGTTTGAGCAGACACTAGACAAGCTATTTGCTGATAATAAGTAGTTAATAACTGCCAATTAGCAACGCCGAAACGATAAACCATCTCTGTGTGCTTTATCGTTTCAAAATCCGTCTTTATTTATCTTTAGGTTATTTATGCCATTTTTTACTGCTCATACGGTTGTCAAATCCTCACTACTTAGTAGCACGCTTGCGGCGCTGTTATTCATGACGGGCTGTGATAAAACACCAGAAAACGTCGACGATACTACCAATGATACGAGCGAGACTGTTGTTAGCGAAAGCGAAACTGCGCCATCAGAGACTGATGCTCAAAATGACTTGATCATGACGACGATTACGTTAGATACCGTCAACAGCCTATTGTTTGCACCAATTATCAATAGCGGCGCGCTCAGTGAAGAGCAAGTCAGCTGCCTCGAGTCACGCGACAAAGATTTGGGTAAAGCGGAAGTCGATCGTTTTTATAAGAGTCAGTTTACCGATGCAGAGTTAAAAGAGTTAGATGACTTTTATACGTCAGACGTTGGCAAAAAGCTGCTTGCTTTTGGCAATGAGCAATTGCGTGTCATGAATGGCGAAGAAGTCGCAACGCCAATGGCTGAACCTACTCCAGAAGAAATGACAGAGATTCAGACATTTATGGAGTCACCACTGGGTGCCAAGTATATGAAGATCAATAATGCAGAAGGCGAAGGCAGCGCAATGGAAGTCTTAAATGGCCCCATTGAAGCTGAATTTGAGCGTTGTAACGTCGATTTTGACGGTCCACAGCCTGAACAGCCTGCGTAACGCTAAACTGGCGCTATAGTCATTAACCAATAAATTTATTATCAGAAACATCGTTTTCACTCAAAAAAGCTACCAACAAAAGGAATGTAAACATGGCAGCACAAAAAGAACTTTCAGGCGCAGGTCTACGTGGACAAGTCGCTGGTAAAACCTCTCTATCTACCGTTGGCAAATCAGGCTCTGGTCTGACCTATCGCGGTTATGATGTATCAGAGCTGGCAGATAAATGTATTTTTGAAGAAGTGGCGTATTTGCTGCTATACGGCAACTTGCCTACTCAAAGCGAGCTTGATGCCTATCAAGCCAAACTCAAAAGCTTACGCGGCCTACCACAAGCATTAAAAGACGTACTTGAACGTATCCCAGCCGACGCGCATCCAATGGATGTGCTACGTACTGGCTGCTCTATGCTTGGCAACCTTGAGACCGAAACCGATTTTGCTCAGCAAAACGATCAAACTGACCGTATGCTAGCGGCCTTCCCATCGATTATCAATTATTGGTATCGTTTTACCCACGACAATGTACGTATCGAGACCGATACAGATGATGCCACTATTGGTGGTCATTTCTTACATTTGCTCAAAGGCGAAAAACCAAACGAGCTGCACGAAAAAGTAATGAACGTCTCGCTTATCCTTTATGCAGAGCATGAGTTTAACGCGTCGACCTTTACCGCTCGTGTGTGTGCATCTACCTTGTCTGATATCCATTCTTGTATCACTGGTGCCATCGGTTCACTACGCGGTCCATTGCATGGCGGAGCGAATGAAGCAGCGATGGATATGATTGAAGGTTTTAGTTCACCTGATGAGGCTGAAGAAGAAATGATGGGTATGCTGGCGCGTAAAGACAAAATCATGGGCTTTGGTCATGCGATCTATAGCGAGTCAGATCCGCGTAACGTCGTGATTAAAGGCTGGGCTGAGAAACTGGCCGCTGACGTGGGTGATGAAGTGCTATACCCAGTATCAGTACGCTGTGAAGAAGTCATGTGGCGTGAGAAGAAACTGTTCTGTAATGCTGACTTTTTCCATGCTTCTGCTTATCACTTTATGGGTATCCCAACCAAACTGTTCACCCCTATCTTTGTCTGCTCACGCTTGACTGGTTGGGCAGCCCACGTGTTTGAACAACGTGCCAATAACCGTATCATTCGCCCAAGTGCAGAATATACCGGTGAAGAGTTGCGTCCAGTACCAGATATGAGTGCGCGTTAATTTTTCTTGATATAGATGGTTTGCAGGGTGTGTCTTCCTTACGTGTTTTAAAACTATGTATGAATCACACCCTACAAATACTTACCTCTAACGCTTTAAAAGTTTTTTTAGCAAACTCTGCTTTTATCTTGATGATTTTGCTAAAAGAACTATTCTTTTTTAGCCCTCATTCCAACCAGCCAACAGCCAAAGGTGACTTATGGACAACGCCCTAGTACAACCAATGAACGAACAATTCAAAAAGCCACTTCCCGGTACTGATTTGTATTATTTTGACACCCGTGAGGCCGTCGAGAGCATCGAAGCTGGCGCGTATGACAAGCTACCATTTTGCTCAAAAGTATTGTGTGAAAACCTAGTACGCCGTTGCCCACCAGAAGAGTTGACCGATGCGCTAAAGCAGCACATCGAAGGCAAGCAAGATCTAGACTTTCCTTGGTACCCTGCCCGCGTCGTTTGTCATGATATCTTGGGTCAGACAGCGTTTGTTGATTTGGCAGGCCTACGTGATGCTATCGCTGAGCAAGGCGGTGATCCGTCTAAGGTAAACCCTATCGTGCCAACTCAGCTTATCGTTGACCATTCATTGGCCGTTGAGCACGCAGGCTTTGAAGACGATGCGTTTGAGAAAAACCGTGCGATTGAAGAACGCCGCAACGATGACCGTTTTCACTTCATCAACTGGTGCCAGTATGCCTTTGACAATGTAAACGTCGTGCCGCCTGGTAACGGAATCATGCATCAGATTAACCTAGAAAAAATGTCACCTGTCGTACAGGTCGTGCACAATAAATCCGGTGAAGAAGTCGCGTTTGCCGACACCTTAGTTGGTACTGATAGCCACACGCCGATGGTCGATGCACTAGGTGTGATCTCAATCGGTGTTGGCGGTCTAGAAGCCGAAAGCGTCATGCTAGGTAACCCCTCATATATGCGCCTGCCTGATTACGTTGGTGTTAAATTAACAGGCAAATTGCAAAAAGGCATCACTGGTACGGATCTCGTACTGGCGATGACTGAGTTCTTACGCGACGCAGGTGTGGTCTCTACCTATATCGAATTCTTTGGTGACGGTGCACGCCAGCTAAGTGTCGGTGACCGCGCTTCTATCTCCAACATGACGCCTGAATATGGTGCCACTGCCGCGATGTTCTATATTGATGAGCAAACCACTGACTATCTACGTTTGACTGGTCGCTCTGAAGAGCAGATTAAATTGGTTGAGCAATACGCCAAGCAAACGGGCCTATGGGCTGACGGCATGGAAAAAGCCGAATACGCACGCGTACTTGAGTTTGATTTGTCATCAGTTGGTCGTAATATGGCAGGCCCGTCGCGTCCCCATGCCCGTGTATCGACTACCGACTTGGTTGCCAAAGGTATCGCTCATGGCGCTGACGAAAAACTGCCTGAACCAAAAGATGGTTTGATGCCAGATGGCGCGGTTATTATCGCGGCTATTACCAGCTGTACCAATACTTCAAACCCACGCAACATGGTGGCCGCAGGCCTTGTCGCCCGTAATGCTAATGCCAAAGGATTGTTACGTAAGCCTTGGGTGAAATCATCATTAGCACCCGGCTCAAAAACCGTCAAAATGTATTTAGAAGAAGCAGGTCTGATGCCAGAATTGCAAGAAATTGGCTTTGATGTAGTCGGTTTCGCTTGTACGACGTGTAACGGTATGAGCGGTGCGCTCGATCCTGACATCGAAAAAGAAATCATTGATAACGATTTATTTACCACGGCTGTGCTGTCTGGTAACCGTAACTTTGATGGTCGTATCCATCCGTATGCTAAGCAAGCATTTTTGGCATCACCGCCGCTTGTTATTGCGTATGCCATCGCCGGTAATATTCGCTTTGATATCGAAAAAGATTCATTGGGTAAAGATCAACAAGGCAATGATATTTATCTAAAAGACATTTGGTTTGATGATGACGAGGTTGATGCCATCGTCGCTGCTGCTGTTAAGCCTGAACAATTCAATGCCGTATATATCCCAATGTTTGACGAAGCCAAAAAAGACACAGGTAAAGCGTTAAGTCCATTATATGACTGGCGTGAAATGACCACTTATATCCGCCGCCCACCGTACTGGGAAGGCAAAATGGCCAAGAAAAATAAACTGACAGGTTTACGTCCGCTTGCAGTCCTTGGTGATAACATCACAACCGACCATATGTCACCATCAAACGCCATTCTTGGCTCATCAGCAGCTGGCGAGTATCTCGATACTATGGGCTTGCCTGCTGAGGACTATAACTCATACGCAACCCATCGCGGCGACCATTTAACCGCGCAACGCGCCACCTTTGCCAACCCTAAACTATTGAACGAAATGGTACGCGATGAAGATGGCGAAGTTGTCCAAGGCTCACTGGCGCGCGTCGAACCAGAAGGTCAAGTCATGCGCATGTGGGAAGCGATTGAAACCTACATGAACCGTGAGCAGCCGCTTATCATTATCGCAGGTGATGGCTATGGTCAAGGGTCAAGCCGTGACTGGGCTGCCAAAGGCGTGCGTCTCGCTGGCGTAGAAGCCGTCGTTGCTGAAGACTTTGAGCGTATTCATCGTCAAAACTTAGTTGGCATGGGCGCGCTGCCTTTACAGTTCGAAGAAGGTACGACTCGCCATACGTTAGATATCGATGGTACGGAAACCTTTGATGTCACAGGTGAAGTCTCTGCTGGCGGGTTGATGACTCTAGTAATCCATCGTGCCGATGGTAGTACCACTGAGACGCCGATTATCTGCCGCTTAGATACGGCTGATGAGGTTAAAATGTACAATGCTGGCGGTATGCTACAACGCTTTGCTAAAGAGTTTATCGAGGGTACGTTAGATATTGTTTAGGTTCTATAAAATTTGAATAACATAAGAACCGATGCTTTATAGTTTTTTATATGGCATCGGTTTTTTCGTTGATAATAATGGATATTTGTATGGTATTTTATAGAGGTTATTACTAAGAGAGATTCTATGAAAACTATCAGTTTTGCTAAGGAAAACAGAGACTTTGAAGCTGTCTTAGATACAGTAAATAATAATGCTGAGATGATGTTTGTAAATCGACAGAATGGTAATGATGCGGTCATTATGTCGCTTGCTCATTATAATAGTTTAATGGAGACACTTTATTTATTGAAGTCGCCTGCTAATAGTTCACATTTATCTGAGTCTATTCAACAGTATCGTGCTGGTCAATTTACGGTACGTGGTCTTAAGGATAAGACCTCATATTAAATCAGCTCTCACCTCTTTTATTATGATTTCTGATAAGCTATCTCAGACTTAGATAGTCAACTTGAGTTTGATAAATATAATTTGGAGTAGTAATGCATAAAATTAAAGAATTACACATAAAGAATTATAAATCTTGCCAAGAAACAAAGATAACTCTTGAAAACTATACGCCTTTGGTTGGATATAATAATGCTGGTAAATCAAATATTTTAAAATGCGTCGATACTTTAGTACGTGGGAAAGGTCAAAATGAATCAAGCTTTTTTGATAATACAAAACCTATCGAGATTATTGCATTACTAGAAGGTCTCGATAACACATCTCTACAGCATTTAAGCCAACAACAGATTACTAGCCTTGAGCCACATATTGAAGAAGGTTCATTGTATGTTCGATTCTTTCAAGAGAAACCTGGTACTGGAAAAAACTCTGTTGTGATGGGTATACAGAAACCTTCAGAACTACAGCTTGATGTGTGGATAAACCCTAATGGATTACCACAAGCAATAACCACATTATTCCCTGAGCCAACTTTCATAAACTCGATGGAGGATTCGGCAGAAGACGTTTCTAAGTTCAAAGCCAGTAATACAATAGGAAAACTCATTGCTCACCTACAAACAGAAATTATAAATTCTAAAGCAATAGAGATAAATAACGCTCTTGAAGTAGTAGGTAAAAAATTAAGTCTGAATGGTAGCGAAAGACTGGATGAGTTAGCCAATTTTGACGCATCTATCAACGATAAAATAACGGATTTCTTTCCAGGGTTATCATTAAATATTGATATACCCACCCCGAGTATTGCAGATTTATTTAAACAAGGAACAATTAAAGTTAGTGAAGTTGGTACGGTAAGACAGTCGGATTTCATTGACATGGGGCATGGTTCACAGCGGGCTATCCAAATGACATTAATTAGACACTTAGCAGAAATAACAAAAGATGTTACTAAGCAAGGAAAGACAAATATACTTCTAATTGATGAACCCGAATTATTTTTACACCCACAAGCAGTTGAACTACTAAGATCCTCTTTAAAAACTCTTTCTAATAGAGGTTATCAAATTATATTCTCTACACATTCACCATATATGATTGAACAATCAGACATACCAATTACAAATATTGTTCGAAAACATAGTAATGGAACTGTAGTAACAACAAGGTTGAAAGAAGCACTTTCACAAATTTTGATTGATAACGATTCTCAAGCTAGGCTGCTTTTCGACACCTATAACCTTGGTCAAATATTATTTTCTGATAAAGTTTTAATTGCTGAAGGAGCTACTGAAAAAACAGTGTTACCAACATTGTTTCATAAAGTAATGGGTAAAACTTTAGGAGAGCATAAACTAGCTCTCGTAATTGCAGACGGTACAGGCAATATTCCAAAAATGATAGAAATACTCGATAGAATGGGAATTGTTACTAAAGGCCTAGCTGATTTAGACTTTGCCTTTACGAGTGCAGTAGATCAAAGTTTAATACAAATAACAGACTCATCTGTAGATGAATGTCTGACTATAGTACAAAAAATTCAATCAACACATAATTTTCACTTGAATGGTAGGCTACCATGCAAGGGTAATGGCTTTAAGGCCAGTCAGATCTATGAACTAATGGCAGCAGAAAGCGATGCAACGGTTCATCTTGACAAAATAAGAGAGGATATGAAAAATCACTCCATTTGGGTGTGGTCTAAAGGAGCTATAGAGCCACACTTATGCCTCGAAACTAAAAATAATGGAGAGTGGTTAAGATTCAGACAGAGATTGGCCACTGAAAGTGTTGAAAACTGTGTTGATGACTTAGATGAAATTAGAGACTTCTTTAATTGGTGTATCAGCTAGATTTTTTAGTCGTTTCACTGTTTTTTTTGATCAAAATATTTTATATCGTTTTACCTCGTTGAAAATACTAAACAGGAATTTAAAAAATGTCTAAATCAAAACCCTCTTTCGCCCCACAACTATCCGTTCCTGCTACCTATATGCGCGGTGGTACCTCAAAAGGCACTTTCTTTAAATTATCTGATTTACCTGAGCGTTGCCAAGTCGCTGGCAAGTCACGTGATAACTTCCTATTACGGGTCATCGGCAGCCCAGATCCTTACGGCAAGCAAATCGATGGTTTGGGCAATGGTAGCTCTAGTACATCAAAAACGGTTATTCTATCGGCCTCTGACAGACCAGACCACGATGTGAATTATCTGTTCGGACAAGTCAATATCGCTAAGCCTATGATTGATTGGGCGGGTAACTGTGGCAACTTGACTGCAGCGGTTGGTGCTTGCGCGATTAATATGGGTTTGGTCGATGCCGACAAGATTATTAACAGCATCGATGACAATGCAAATAGCGGTATTTGTGAAGTACGCATTTGGCAAGAAAATATCGGTAAAACGATTATTGCCCATGTTCCCGTCTATAAAGACGCAAATGAC
This sequence comes from Psychrobacter nivimaris, assembly GCF_904846365.1. Lineage (GTDB taxonomy): Bacteria > Pseudomonadota > Gammaproteobacteria > Pseudomonadales > Moraxellaceae > Psychrobacter > Psychrobacter nivimaris_B. Next base: position 63,358 of record NZ_CAJHAL010000004.1, on the reverse strand, counting down.
AAAGTACAAGTTCAAGAGACGGGCGATTTTGAATTAGACGGTGTCACCTTCCCTGCTGCTGAAGTCAAAATTGAGTTTATTGACCCTGTAGATGCTACTAGCGACATGTTCCCGACGGGCAATTTGGTCGATGATTTCGATGTATCAGGCTGCGGTCTAGAGGCTGATAGCATCAAAGCGACCTTCATTAGCGCAGGCATCCCAACCATCTTTATAAACGCAGAAGATTTGGGCTTTACGGGTACTGAGCTACAAGGCGACATCAATAGTGATAGTGAGCGACTTACCAAGCTTGAAAAAATCCGTGCCACAGGCGGCGTGGCGATGGGATTATTTAAAGATGTGAGCGAGGCGCAAACCAGCCAACACATTCCTAAAATCGCTTGGGTAGGTGCAGCACAGAGCTATAGCGCCTCTAGTGGTAAGTCGGTCGATGCAGGCGAGATTGACTTAGTGGTACGTGCCATGAGTATGGGTCAATTGCATCACGCTATGATGGGTACAGCAGCAGTCGCGATTGCCGCTGCCGCAACCACACAAGGCACGCTCGTCAATCAAGCGGCAGGTTCTGGCGAGCTTACAGAAGTGCGTTTTGGCCATCCATCAGGGACATTACTCGTCGGTGGTAAGACTGAACAGGTCGATGGGCGCTGGCAAGCCAAAAAAGTGTCGATGAGTCGTTCAGCAAGGCGTATCATGGTTGGTGAAGTTTTCGTGCCAGCGGATGCATTTTAAGCGTAGCCATGGCTTATTTTAATTTGCGATAGAGTTTTATGCCAACATCTCCCCAATCCCGCCGTGTACAGTTAGACAAGAAACCTCCCGTCGAGAAGAAAGAACGGCGGGCGCTGCTGTGGGATATTCTAAAAAAACTGGCGGTATTTGCTAAACCTTATCGCTTGCTGATCATCGCCACCTTAGCGCTGACTGCCCTAGGCTCCTTTACCGCGCAGGTCAATGCGTTTGTGCTGCGTTATACCGTTGATACGTTGACCGAAATTGCCACGCTTACCGAGCCATGGCAGGCAGGTCTGCGAATGCTAGGGATTATTAGCGCTGTCCTCCTGACCAAAGAGATCCTGTCGATATTTATCTCTTTTGGTCAGCGTTTTTTTGGTGAAAAGATTCGTATCAACTTATCTCGTGATCTGTCTCAAAAAATCATTGAACGCATCCTTACTTACCGGATGGCGTTCTATACCAGCAGTGAGAATGACAGTGGCAAACTGCAAACCCGTATCGATTATGGGGTCAGCAGCTTAACCAGCCTCGTGCAAAACTTCTTTATCGACATGCTACCGCTATTTGCCAATGCAATTGTGGCACTTATTATCATGTTTTCGACCAATTTTTGGGTTGGCATGGTCGGTCTTATTATCATACCCATTTACTTTTTTATCAGTCAAAAGCAAGCACGCCGTCTGCAAGGTTTTCGTCGGCAGATGCGCGGGTTTCGAGAAGCCAAAAGCGGTTTGGTGATCTCTTTGATTAATTCAATCAGCGTGGTGAAATCCTTTGTCCGTGAGTCCATCGAGGCTGAGAAGCACTTAGCCATTCAAAAGGAAATGACCGACAATCAACTGCGCATTCGTAGTATTGGCTTTATTTATGATGCCATCAAAACCTTTATCGAGCAGATTGGGGTGGTGGTTATCATCCTTCTCACCGCTTATTTTGTGCTACAAGGTGAGATGACCATTGGTATGATTCTTTTTCATGTCATGCTGTTTCAGAACGTTGCCGCCCCTATCCGTCAATTGCACCGCATCTACGACCAGATCAATAATGCATTGACCTATGCCGAAGGGTTTTTTGATATTTTAGAAGACGATAAACAAGTCGAAAACATCGATGGCATCAGTAGCGAAAACCTCAAAGGCCATATCGAGCTTAAAAACGTTGATTTTACCTACCCGAATGGCACACAAGCGCTAAAAAACGTCAGCTTTACTATCAAGCCCAATCGTATCACCGCGTTGGTTGGCCTTTCTGGCGCTGGCAAGAGCACGATTATCAATCTATTAGTCAAGTTTTACGCGCCAGACGCTGGTACGATTTGTCTAGATGGGCATGATTTGGCTGACTGTGATACCCACGAATTGCGTCAGCGCATCGGCCTAGTACTACAGAGTAATCATATTTTTTCGGGTACGATCAGTGAAAACATCCGTTATGGGGATATGAATGCTAGCGAAGATGACATCATCGTGGCTGCAAAAAAAGCCTCTATCCACGAGCAGGTCATAGGGTTAGCTGATGGCTATGAGAGCACTGCTAAGTCATTATCAGGCGGTCAACAGCAGCGTATCGCGCTGGCAAGGATGTTCTTAAAAGACCCGCCCATTGTATTTTTGGACGAGCCGACAGCCAGTCTAGATGCTATAGCCAGTCAACAGGTCAAAAAAAGCCTTGATCTGATCAAAAAAGACCGTACCGTCATTATGGTCTCACACAATATCGCTCAAATTATCGATGCCGACGATCTCGTAGTGATAGAAAATGGCGAAGTGGTTGAGACAGGTACACATGAGGAACTTTATGCCCAACGCGGCAAATACTTTGAAATCTTTAGCGCTATGTCTGATAGCCTAAACTTAGACAAAATCAGCCAAACCCTAAACGGTTAGGAATGGTTAATGCCTGCCTAAATCGTTATAATGCCAATCTTTTACTGCCTATTGCCAGAAGCTAGCCCACTATGACTTGTGAATTTTCTTTAAAAACCTTTGACGAGCTGACCTCAGTTGATCTTTATCATATTTTAAAGGCGCGCTCGCAAGTGTTTGTCGTCGAACAAAACTGTGCCTATCAAGATATGGATGAAGTGGATTTTGATTGCTTGCACCTAATCGCTCATCAAAATGCAGCACTGGTGGGCTATTGCCGTATTATCCCACCTGAGTTTAATAAGCTAAAATCCAATCTATCAGTAGCTGATCCTGCGATTAAGACCAACCACACTGCGATGCCTGCTATCGGTAGAGTGCTTGTGCTATCGAAGCATAGAGGTGATGGCCTAGCACGGCAGATGATGAATCAGGCTATTACACAGTGCCGCAAAAAGTACGGTAAAAAGCGTCCGATTATCATCTCGGCACAGGTTTACTTACTTAGCTTTTACGAGTCGCTAGGTTTTGTGCCTGAAGGCGAGCACTACCTCGAGGACAATATCGAGCATGTAAAAATGGTGCTATACGTTGCTAAGAAAAATAAAATCAAAAAAGAGAGCACGGATACTGCGTCAACCACGACCAAAGTGTTAAGTTTCCTGCTGTTTATCATGGCCGCTTTGTTTGTTTTAGGTCTGTTGTACTTAATGATTTAGATCGCTGCTAACGTCTTAATTCTTAACATAATTCAAATTGGTTGTTCCATATTGAGTGTGCTACTTTTAAATGATGATCCCTTTAAAAGGATGGCTGAGATAGTCAGTCAAGGAAGTAGCACACTCAGGATGAGGAACCAACCATGTCAAATACTAATTCAAATAAAAATGATGTGACGGTAGAGAGTAACGTCCGTCCAGAATATGACGATGAAATTCAAAAAATTGCCGATTACGTTCTCAACTATTCAATAGACGAGCAGTCCCCAAACCCTACTGATGCGTGGAATACTGCACGCCACTGTCTGATGGACACACTTGGCTGCGGTCTATTGGCGCTGCGCTTCCCTGAGTGCACCAAGCACTTGGGGCCTGATTGCCCCGATCAAATAACGCCGCATGGCGCTCGCGTCCCTGGCACCTTCTATAGACTAGACCCCATCAAAGCCGCTTTTGATATTGGCTGCATGGTGCGCTGGCTTGACTATAACGATACGTGGCTTGCTGCAGAATGGGGCCATCCTTCTGATAACTTGGGTGGTATCTTGGCGGTCGCCGACTATATTAGTCAGAAAAATATCAGCCAAGGACAAGCACCATTGACCATGAGAGCAGTGCTTGAAGCCATGATCATGGCACATGAGATTCAAGGTATACTGGCACTCGAAAACTCATTCAATCGTGTGGGGCTCGATCATGTATTTTTGGTCAAGTTAGCATCAACTGCCGTCGTCGCAAAACTTTATCAGCTGCCACGTGAGCGCATCATGGCAGCGATTTCACAAGCCATCGTCGATGGTCAGGCACTGCGCACCTATCGGCATGCACCCAATGCTGGCAGCCGAAAATCATGGGCGGCAGGTGATGCAACCAGTCGTGCGGTACGTCTGGTAGATATAACGGCGCGCGGTGAAATGGGTATTCCTGGCGCATTAACCGCACCGCAGTGGGGATTCTATGATGTGCTATTTAGCCATACCAATAAGGACCTAGCCACGAAGCCTGAAGACGATCGTCGCTTTAAATTCCAGCGAGATTTTGGTAGTTACGTGATGGAAAATATCTTATTTAAAATAAGTTTTCCTGCTGAGTTTCATGCTCAGACCGCTTGTGAAGCGGCAGTTATTTTGCACCCACACATCGAAGACAGAATTGACGATATCGACAAAATCGTTCTAATCACACATGACTCAGCGATTCGCATCATCTCAAAAGAAGGCGCGCTTGCCAATCCGGCCGATCGTGACCACTGCTTGCAGTATATGGTGGCTGTGCCGTTATTGACAGGCGATCTGATGGCAGAGAACTACGAAGATGACTATCACGAACAGCATTTGTCAATCGATGAGCTGCGCAGCAAGATGGTTGTAGAAGAAAACGCGCAGTATTCAAAAGACTATCATGACCCAAGCAAGCGCTCTATTGCCAATGCCATTCAAGTATTCTTTAACGATGGCAGCAGTACAGAAAAAGTGGCTGTAGAGTATCCTATTGGCCATAAGCGTCGCCGAGCCGAAGGTATCCCTGTGCTGGAAGCCAAGTTCCGCGCCAGTCTGGTCACTCGCTTTATCGAAAGTCGCTGTCAGCAGATCGTTGAGTTATGCGACGATCAAGAAAGACTAGAACAGACGCCTGTTAATGAGTTTATGTCGCTGTTTGAAGCGTATTAGATTTATGGCTCACTAGTACGCTAGCGTCAGTTTAACGACTACCAAGGTATTGACTCTCCAGCCCAATCGACAAAACTGCCTGACTGGGTAGCAGTCATCTCTGAGAGCACCTCCAATAAGCATTCTGCGCTATACGCTGGCGAGAACAGATGTCCTTCAGCGACATTGCCTTGAAACGGCGCGGAAAGTTGGGTATTCACGGTGCCTGGTTGCATAACGACCACGCATACATCTTTAAGTGATCTGCTCCATTCAATACTTAAGTTTTTCATCCCCATATTAAGAGCCGCCTTACTTATTCTATAGCTATACCAGCCGCCTAGTTGATTGTCAGTGATGCTACCGACGCGGGCTGATACGGTCGCAAAAACAGCAGGATGATTGGCGCTTCGATTAGCCTTGGCGAGCAACGGTTTGATGTGTTTGGCTATCAGTAAACTGGCTAGCGCATTGATTTGCATATTTTGCAAAAAGAACTCTGTTTCCATCTGTCGCAAGGCCTTTTCTGGCTGCGCTGTCGCCGTATGTAGTAATCCCACACAGTTGATCACCCAATCCACATGACCGACCATCTGTTTAATGGTATCGGCAGCTTTTTTGATGCTGTCCTCATCACTGACGTCCATTGGCAGCCAGTGCAGGTTTTCTGCTTCAATGTTTGGCTTATTGCGATGATAAGTGGCGAAGACTTGTGTGCGATGGCTTTGATTAGATTGACTGTCCGTTTGATTAGCAGTCGTTTTTTGTATTAGCTGCTGTACCATGGCTTGACCAATGCCGCCTGTTCCACCGATGATAAGATAGGTTTTATTATTCATTTCGTTATTCATATGGCACCTTCCTTTTTTTGATATGTCTCTTTGATATGTCTCTTTGATATGTCTCTTTGATACGTTTTTTGACACGATTTGGTTTTATATATTTATTTTGGCTGATTTTATAAGCGTTTACTATGATAGAAATAATACAAGTCATCCTCATTCTATATACGCTACAATAATCTATAACGATTAAAGCGACTGTTTTCGGATTGCTATTTCTTATATTGACACCTTCATACGGATATTATCGCATTATGCTATCACCCCAAGATCAACTGACCGAGCTGGTACGTGCTTTAGAGACCGATCAGCACGTCTTTGCCACTGACTCGTTATTAATCACGGAAAAGCTACAGGGCGAGGACGGTACGCCTATTCAAAAGCTGCATCGACGGGCATCACGTATAGATAGTAACGGGGCGCTTGCGCGTGTGCTAGGCAAGATTGACGGTCGTATAAAAGGCATTATGATCGTTATGAGCGTGGTATGGTGTATCTCAGGATTTTTGGGGTTATTCACGCTATTGCAGTCTAATGTTGTGAATTTCTTTTATGTGTTGGTCTGTCTACTTGGTTTTCATACCATTATGCTTGGCGGCTGGCTTTTCATGACACTTGTCAATCGAGATCAGCAAGCGCCCAGTTGGTTTGCGAGCTTTGTCAGTCCGAGTTATCTCATACGTGGTAAAGATGATGTGACTAAGGCTGCCGTCGATCTGTATGAGCGCCAGTTGCAGCACAGCGGTATGCGTTGGTATTTGGGACGGTTTAGCCATCAGTTATGGCTTGCGACATTGACCGGTATGCTGCTTGCGATTATATTTTTGCTGGTTGTACGTCAGTATAGCTTTAGCTGGGAGTCAACATTACTCTCTGATCAGGCACTGGTGAGCTTGACTCAAGTATTAGGCTGGCTACCGAGTATGGTAGGATTTGGTGTGCCAGACAGTACGGCAATCGCACAGAGCAGGCTTGTCACTGAAGCCATGCCACTGTCTGTTGCAAGGCAATGGGCAGGATTACTGGTCGGTAGCTTGCTGATGTACGGTATTGTACCGCGAGCGATAGCATGGGCGTTCTGTGCATTGATGTTCCGCCGCAAAAAAATGCGTTTGGATATCAAACAGCCCTATTATCAAAAAATCCTAAACTTTTGGCAGCGGCATGTGGTGGATGCTGATGACTTTACTGAGGCGCCAGCCCCGATCGCTCCAAAGGCGACGGTCAGTGCGGGCAAGAAGTTAGTTGCTCTGCTTGAATACCCTGCAGATCAGGACAAATGGTGGCAGTCAGGTCTTGATGGCAGCAGCCATAGTCTTGAAAAATTAAGCGAGATTGAAGATTTTGGTATCGTCGATGACCGTGATGATATGACACGGCTTAAAAACTACTTAGATGCGCATCCGGTGCAAGTTTTACTTGGCATTCATAGCAATGCACTGCCCGACCGCGGTACGCTACGCAAACTCGATCAAATCGCTGCTCATGCAAAAGATGGGCTTATCGTACAACTGCTTAGTGATAACAGCGTTTCTACAGGGTTGACTGATGCTCGTACCGATGATGAGCCATCAGACAAACAAGTGGTTCGTTATCAGCAGTGGCAAACGGCACTCTCTGCACGAAAAATTGGCTTGGTTGATATAGATGCTTAATACATTCTAATTTTTAATCTATTACTTGCAATCTATTTTTCATATATGAACTTATCATTATGACTAGCATGATATACAATAAATAAATATTATAGATGAGTGGTTCTATTTATCATCAATGAGTAGAGTCATTCATATGACAGCGGTTAAAGCAGTTTTTTGATAGCTGTGACGTCATATCAAGACGACAAGGATGTTTTATAGTGGCTAGGAGCCCAAGATGGCAGCAGACAATTCCCTTATGGCCCTAGGTCAGTATGGTCAACTATTGGATGGTTACCGAGAGGCGTTAAACCAAAGTATCTTAACGGCTGCGCCAGAGTCGTGGCAGCCACTGCTGGCGAGCATTCTGCCCGCGTATTGGCAAGAGTGGCTGCTTCCGCTGGCTGGCGGTCCATTTTTCTTGTTATTTTTGGCAGAATGGCTATATCAGTCCAAGCGTGGCAATAGTAAAAGCTTTAGTTGGCGCCGTGCAATGACCAATTTTAGCTTAGGCGGCTCTTATTTAGGGTTTGAATTGATTGTCCAAGCGCTTATCGTCATACCTATCTGCTTATGGTTATATCAATATCGCTTATTTACTATTGAGGTGACATGGCTTACCGCCATCCCTATATTCGTTGCGGTTGAGTTTAGCTATTACTGGTTCCATCGTGCGTCACACCGTATGAATTGGTTTTGGTCAGCGCATGTCGTGCATCATTCAGATGATCATATGAATCTGTCCACCGCCATGCGTCAAAGCCTGCTTTACTCAGTGACGGGTTGGTGGTTATTCTTTGTCCCGCTGATGATGCTAGGGGTTCATCCAGTCTGGGTATTCTTCTTTTATGCGTTAGATTTGATTTATCAATTCTTTATCCATACCGAAACCGTGGGAAAATTCCCCAAATGGGTGGAGTATGTTTTTGATACCCCATCCAATCACCGTGCCCATCATGGTACCAACGACGAATATATTGACCAAAATTACGGCGGCGTTCTCATTATTTTTGATCGTTGGTTTGGGACTTACGTAGAAGAAGATACCATCAATAACCCCGTCCAGTACGGTGCGGTTGGTGAAGCCAGCCATGACAATATCATCAGCCTGATATTTGGGGTCTTTTACCGTATGTGGCAGCGGTTTTTTCGAGCCAAAGGGTTAAAGAAAAAGCTAAAAGTACTGCTGCGTCCACCAAGTGCTGTCTAATATAGTCAATTCTCTATAAATTGGATACGGTGTTAGTCTCGCTTAGCCTACTATTTGTAGTGCTTTCACTCGCCTTCCTTGTATCCAAATTATATTGAACCGACTAGAGCCTGATTATAAATGCGTGGACTACGATTTATGATATGACAATACGCATTCATAACCGATACCCAATCAGATTTGTTTTACAATAAATGGCTACTATGTGTTTTTGCCATCAATAAATATAAGACGTTACTATGAATAATGACAATAAAAATAATCATGAGAATAATAAGCCTGCAGGTCTCTTTGCGGACAAGACTTATGAGCCAACCCCTGATGTCTCAAGTATTCCTTCAGATAACACCTCAAAATCCACAGTAGCTCAGTCAATAGCTACTCAGGATAATCAACCTGTATCAACCGAAGCATCAGCAATGACAGCATCAATGGCAAGGGTAACAAAGAAAACCATTGCCACTGGTGAACCGCTTAAATTGGCGGTCGTCGGTCATACTAATACAGGCAAAACCTCTATACTGCGCACATTACTGCGTGACGTATATTTTGGTGAAGTCAAAAACGAGGCTGCAACCACACGTCACGTCGAGCAAGCACAGCTGACAGACAGCCGAACTGGTGAGGTGCTGGTAGCGCTATACGATACACCTGGTCTGGAAGATGCTTCAGGGCTTATGGATTGGCTAGAGGACAATACCGCCAGTCGCCGTGATGGTATTGAACGATTGCAACAGTTTTTGGCGGCGGATGTCGCTCAAGGTGCAGACAGTTATGACTTGCCCTATGATTATAGTCAAGAAGCCAAAGTAATTCGTCAGCTGCTGACAAGTGATATGGCCATCTACGTAGTAGATGCTCGTGAGCCTGTATTGGGTAAATACAAAGATGAGCTAGCGATTTTGTCTTGGGCTGCTATCCCCGTGATGCCTGTTTTTAATTTTACCGACAGCCAGAATGCCAATATCGACGACTGGCAGACGATGCTGGCAAGACGCAATCTGCATATTTCAACGCGTTTCGATTCGGTCGCGTTTGAGTTTGAAGATGAGATGCGTCTATGGAAAAACCTAGCCACTATGCTCACCCACTCTGAGATGCTTGAGCAGCTGATGCAACGTCGAACTGAGGATTGGGCGCAGCTGTATGACGAGGCCAATATTATCATCGCTGATTTTTTATTGAATGTTGCTGCCTTTGTACGCGAGATCAATGAAGATGACGACCCACTTCCTGTACTACAGCAAATGCAAGAAGCCGTTAGGCAAAGTGAACGTGCGATGCAGCACAATCTCCTGAACCTTTATAAGTTTTATGATAATGCCGTCGCAGCAACACCGCTTGAACTACAAGCCTATCAACAAGACCCATTCGACCCTGAACTACTCAAAAGCTACGGCATTCGTACCACTTCTGGTGCAGCAGCAGGTGCGCTTCTAGGACTAGGTATCGATGCAGCAGCCCTAGGTACGACACTGGGATTGGGTGCCGCAATAGGTGGTATCGCAGGCGGGTTGCTATCAAACACCAGCAGTATTGCCGATAGGATTACTGGGGTAAAACGCTTATATATCGATCCTGCGACGTTGACGCTATTAGCCACGCGAGCATTAGACTTACTTACGGCATTACGTCATCGTGGTCATGCTGCTACAGACGCCACTCAGTTATTATATAAGGGCGAAAACAGCAGTCTTGGAACGTCGCTAACTGACGACGGTGACCATGCAGATGAAGACAATAATCCAATTACTGTATGGCCAACTCATAAATTACCAAGTGAGCTCAAAAAAGCGCGTGGTAAACCACAATGGTCGTCGCTTAGCAGCGGCAAGTCCGAACAAGCTCAGTTATTACGCACAGACATGGCATGGTCGCTGTCAGGTAAGCTGCAGTCGTATAAGCGTGAGTCATAAATGACCAGCGAACTATCTATGCACTTTATACACTTAACAAAGCACTCAATGCATCTGTGCCGCGTACATCTGTCTGTTGCAGGTAAATCGGATACAGCGGGTACTTGGTAAAGCTTTGTTCGATATCTTGCATAATTTGCTGTTGTCTATCCGCACGCTGCTGCCAAAAGCTATCAGACTGAGTAGGCGTTATCAGCTGATTGATGACGATTGCTGCTGGCATGAGCTTACTATCTTCCAATTGCTCGATAGCGCGCTTGGTCTCAGCCAATGGTAAGACGTCAGCGGTCATCACCAACACAATCGCTGTTTGTGTACGGTCATGTAGTAGCAACCCTGCTTGGCGGAACAATTGCTTGCGCTTTTCTAATACGGAGACAGCTTGCTCCCAACGGTCGGATTTTTTGGCTGCAAAGGGATTGGCTACATCGTTCTTTTGAGCGCTGTTTTTCTGATTGTGACTATCCAAGTGTGTCGCCACCGAACGTAGTTTGGCCTGTCGTCGCTGCTGTGCAAGCAGCCCATCCGTCCACGCCCCCATCATTTCTGGTAATACCAATAATCGCAAAGTATGACCTGTCGGTGCGGTATCAAAGATGATGTGTTCATACCCAGCATCTGCCGCTTCGACTAAATGGTGACACATGGATTCGAGCATCGCGGCTTCTTGAGCGCCAGGTGCCGACTTCGATAACCTCAGATGCTCACGAATTTTGGGCATCATATCTGGGTTGGCATAAGCTTTAATCGTACGTTCGACTTGAGCAAAATGTTCATCGACAATCACGTCAGGATTTAACTCAATCGCATCTAGATAAGGTGATATTACCGTTTTCTCATTATTGAGTCGTACATTCAATACATCGCCCAAACTATGTGCTGGATCGGTTGAGACAATTAAGGTTTTTTGCTGCTGGCTTGCATAGTAGCTGGCTAGAGCTGCTGCCGTGGTGGTCTTCCCTACACCACCTTTGCCGCCGATAAATATAATCGGTTGTATCTCTAACTGCTCTACCAATCCATGTAAAGGGTGTAATGCCATATCGTTATCTCGTATTTTATCTCATTATCTAATAAATGCTTAGCTACTTTTTTATATAGTCAATCCACTACTGTTAGCAGCACCCAACGTGGTCAAATGGACATCTATCCATCCCCATACGTGTATGCCACTCATGAAAGTTCTCTAAAAATAATGGTTGTAGCTCTAATGTATAAAAGCTGGCGGGATTATCAATCCCCAAACTCTCAGCAAACATGAGCAACATAAAAAAATCTTCTTCATCACGTGCCGCTCGTGCCATCGTCTGACGATAAGGCGCATGATAAAACTCATTTAATCCACTCTTAAACCGTTGCCACCATGGTTGAGTGTTCTCTAGTGGTTGAACGTTTTCTATATTATCTGATGTGTTTTTATTTTCCATAATGTACTCGTATTTTACTTAATTCTTATGATCTATCATGCCTATATGATACAAAAAACGCCAGCAATTGCTGCTAGCGTTTTTTATTAAACAGACACTCAATATGGTTTAACGTTTAAACCTCACCGCTTTTACCTTTATGTAGTGACCACTCTTTGCGTAGTACAGACAAACTCTCAAACGTCACCAAAATGGTCGCGATTAAGATAATAATATCCATAATAATAAGTAGCCAATTACCATCAGTAAAGAAGGTTTTGAGCTGAATCAATAGTGCAAAGACGGTCATAACCAACAAGAACGACAATGGTGCTAAGGTGTACCAAACTGGCTTGCCCTTACGTAACAAGATAATGGTAACGATCATCAAGGTTAAAGCAGCCATTAACTGGTTGGTTGTACCAAATAGCGGCCAAATAATCATACCACCCGCGCCATCGATACCACCAGCACCGAACGCTAATAACAAACAGCTTCCGACAGCAAGTAACGTTGCAACGACACTCTTATTCAGTATTGGTAAATTATAAAATTCACCAAATTCTTGGAAGATATAACGTTGTAAACGTACGCCAGTATCCATCGTAGTACCAGCAAACAATGCAGCCATTACCGTAAGCATGGTCTGTGATAGCACCATATCGATACCAACGCCTGCATTCAAGATGGTCGCACCGCCGTCGATGAACGCACCGATAGAGCCATCACCGAACTTTTGGTAGACCGCTTGCCAATCACCAAGAGTCGCAAAACCTGCGGTTGCTGCAAGGATTGCTCCAAGCGCTAGCATACCCTCACCCAATGCACCGAAGTAACCAACGAAACGAACGTCTTCTTCTTTATCAATCTGCTTAGAAGTAGTCCCTGTGGCGACTAAACCATGGAAACCTGATATAGCACCACAAGCAATTGTCACAAACAACAATGGTAGAAGTGACGGTGTATCCGCTGGTAATGCAGTGTTAACTGCTGGCGCGACAATATTAGGCGTGCCAATGAAAATAGCAGCATATAGTAGAATCAAACCGACAAATAACTGTAAGCCATTAATATAATCACGCGGTTGAAGCAGCATCCATACGGGCAACAACGACGCAATCGCCGCATAGGCGAACAAAATCAAGATCCATACCGCGTTATCAGGCAAACCCATAACGGTCTCAGGTAACACAATCGGGAACATAGGGCCAAGATAAATAAGCCCGTACAAGGCCGTTACCCCGATAATGGACACCCAGACCAAATTCATATTGTAGCGATAGATACACTGCCCGATGATAAAGGCAACCACTAAGGCACCCCAAACTGGCAATACCGCAGATGGCGTCTTGATCATCATATTGGCAATAGCTACGCCAAATACAGCATTGACCATCAGTAGTAATAAGAAGATGACAACCATCATCAAGCTGCGAACACGTGTGCCCATGACAGTACCAGCAATAGAGCCAATCGACTGACCTCTATTACGCATACTTGCCCAAATAGCAGACATATCATGTACGCCAGCCATAAAGATAGTACCTACCACTACCCAAATAATGGCAGGCACCCAGCCCCAAATAACCGCAATGGCAGGACCGATAATTGGTGCAGCCCCTGCTACTGACGTAAAGTGATGCCCCCACAACACATACTTATTGGTGGGAACATAATCGATCCCATCTTTCATCGTATGTGCGGGTGTAGGACGGCTGTTGTCCAATGCTAAAATTTTGGTGGCGATAAATTTTGAATAAAACACGTAGCCGCAGAGCATAGCGGCAACGGCGAATAGTAGTACAATAGCACTATTCATCTCATCTCTCCCTAGACAAGTAGTCAATAGCCTTATAAGTTCAAGCTTTTTGAATTAAAATATGAAAAATATGCTAAATTAGTGTGCGATGAGTGACTCAGCTCATCTATCGTTTAGGTAAATTCTAGCAATTTGCAAAATTATTACCAATCAACAAAGTCATTTATCTTATAACTAGGGCATGTCACTAATCAGCATTTGGTATGATGAGCCTGAGACTAAAACTTTGTTTAAATAATAACCGATTTGGTGATAAATGTAACGCAAGTAAGACATAAAAAACAACAAATAAAGGAAGTGCAATGGCACATTATTTTGGATTCGTACCCTCAGATAAATTAAAAGCTTTAATCAGTGAGGCCGAACAAGTCGTTGCTTCAAATGAGAATGTAGAGTACTACCCTTATCGCGATGCTCTTACGCATCAGACAGCGCGTGATCTTACTGATAATTTATTGGTTGGTTTGGTAGATATTATTCCTAACCCTGAGCGCCAAGCCTCTATGCGCAAAATTGTTGGAACAATTGAACGCGCAACAGATACTTTGCTTAATGTCTTACTGGGTAAAGAAAACAACAAAGACGTGTTACCAAGTTTTCATTTTCTAAGAGATCATGCAACCTTTATTGATAATGAAGGTGTTAAACGTGTCGGCTTTAAACTGTCAGAAAAAGATGCCAATACCATCACTGAAGGTTTTGCTGCTATCACGCCTGAGCATGTAGATAGAGTCAAATTTAAAACAGCACTCGAAACCATGAACGAAGAAACATTGACCCACTTCATCAGTCGTTATGCCGAGACATTGAAGCTAGGCATGATCAAGCGTAAGTCAGTTCCAGTTGCGAAATCGGCAATTGATAAAGGCATGAGTATGGCACTTAATAAGCTATTACCTGACCTACCAAATGACTCATTGAATAGATTGGCCAACTATTACCGTCCATTTATTATAGAAAAGCCAGAATAACCCTAAAAGTTGGATTAATTTTGTCCCAAAAGTCATATGACGTTGGGCAAATTCACTAAAATTTGCTAAAATAAGCGGCACTTTTTACCAAAGGCGCACCCGATGACCCAAATCAGTAACCAAGAAATTGAAAAAACCTTACGCAACTCAGAGTGCCTTATCAGCAGTATCGAAGTAGCTGCTGCTTATGAGCGTTTGGCCGCTCAGCTCAATCTACATTATGCTGGTCTAAACCCAATTGTCATGGTCGTGATGAACGGCGGCTTGATCCCAGCTGGTCAACTACTGACACATCTTACGTTCTACCATCGCATGCACTATATCCATGCGACTCGTTATCGTGATAACGAAGGTACTAACGAGCTTGATTGGAAATTCAAGCCTGATGTTAGTATCGAAGGTGAGCACGTATTGTTGATTGACGACATCTTTGACGAAGGTATTACCCTAAAAGCAGTTGTTGAAGAATTAAGCAAAGAAAAGCCTCTATCACTTGAGTCTTGTGTCTTGCTTAACAAGCAACATGATCGCAAAGTTGCAGATTTTGATGTAGATTTTGTGGGTATTGATGTTGCAGATCGCTATGTTTACGGTTGTGGTATGGATTTCCATGGTTACTTGCGTCACCTGCCAGGTATCTATGCAATCAAAGAAG
Organism: Psychrobacter nivimaris; assembly: GCF_904846365.1. Classification (GTDB taxonomy): domain Bacteria; phylum Pseudomonadota; class Gammaproteobacteria; order Pseudomonadales; family Moraxellaceae; genus Psychrobacter; species Psychrobacter nivimaris_B. The sequence goes on along the minus strand of NZ_CAJHAL010000004.1, from coordinate 47,928 downwards.
ACAAAGTTTAATTCTAGACTTAATTGATTAAAATAGTTAAGTCCTAAAAAAGCATCCAATTTGGATGCTTTTTTATTGCGCTGACTTATTGCGCCGACAACAACTTGAATGAATCGTTAAAACTGTAATGCCAAACCAGTATGGCGTTCAGTTGGTGTTTGAACCGCTTTTTCTAAAGCGTGTTTGGTACTATATATCGTTACCTGCTTCTTAGCACGAGTCACTGCTGTATAGATAAGCTCTTTGCTTAGCAATCTTGCATGGCTGTTATCAAAAGTAATAGCAACATGATCAAATTCAGATCCTTGCGACTTATGAATGGTCATTGCATATGCCGTGGCTATCACCTCTTCATTTAGCAAATTAATAGCTATTCCTTGTGTCTTATTTTCAAAGAACACTTCTAATTGGCTCCTTTCATCTGATGTTTGTAAGCAGAAACCAATATCCCCATTAAATAGCCCAAGCTCATAGTTATTTTGTAGCATCATAACAGGACGTCCATGGAACCATGTGTTTTGACCCAATGGTAACTTTAGCTCAGCAAGATGCCACTGAGTAAGGTAGTTATTGATATAGTGGTCGCCCCATTCACCATTGTGGCCAGCGGTTAAGATTCTAAATTGATTAAATACCTCCATCAACGAAGTGGTAGTATTTTTAACTGATTCTGGTACGGATTTTTCTATTGGATTTTTTAGTAAATTTTTAACTTTATTCACGTATGATTGGTAATTTTTAGATATCTTTGAAACAATTTTTTCTTTGCTTAGGCTATTTTCTATTTTGTTATTTAATATAGACTCTGCTTGTAACGTATTAACATATCGAAAACTCAAAGCAGCGTCTTGCCTTAATAATTGCCAAATAGCTTGAAGATTTGTCTCTGCTTTATTGATTTGAGTGGCCAGTTTACCGATACCTGACTCGGCGCTAAATCGGCGGCTCTCGGTTAGCTCTGCGTGAATAGGTTGCAGTAGCGGAATGCGACAGAGATCAGCCAATACTGCTCCTGCATCGACTGCTGCCAACTGGTTCGCATCTCCTAATAATATTAGCCTAGCACCTGGCTTTACCGCGCTCACAAGATAATTGGCCAACTCAACTCCGAGCATAGATGCCTCATCAACGATAATAATATCTTCACCGAGTGGGTTGTTGGCATCGTAGCGCGGTCTACCCGTTCGACCGATACCTAGTAGACGATGGATGGTTTTTGCCTCTTGCAACTGCAGCTCTACATTTGCGTCATCTAAAGCCGCCTGTAGAGACTCTTGCATACGCTGGGCAGCCTTACCCGTCGGCGCTGCTAATGCTAGACTAGCACTGTCTGTGCTAAACCTAATATGTTCAGACTCATCTCCCCTACTCTCTGTCGCCTGTTGTAACGCGATAACTAATTGAGCCACGGTATATGTTTTACCTGTGCCTGGACCACCAGTAATAATACTAAACGCATTATTATTAGCGACATTGATTGCCTTCACTTGGTGCTCATGAAGGTTTTCAGGTATTGCTATCTGTAAAGGACTTACTTGCTGATTTAAGATATTGTTGATATTTTTTGCTAAATTAAACTCTGCTTGCCAAGCACGGTGTAACCAAAATGTGATTTTCGAACTTCGAGTTTGTTCACTTTTAGCTATGTTGTAAATAATCGGTTGATTATTTTTGCTTAGGCTATTTTGATAGTTGTTATAATTAGTATTTGCCTCAACGTTAGCAAATAAAGCATGCTCATGGATTGAATGAACGAAAGTATTTAAGTCGCTATTTTTCAAGCGATGATATAACGTAGTTATCGCATTAAAACGTTTGATCAACGTCTCTTTTTCATGATTACTAAGTGCTAGCTGCGCCCACAGGTAATCTCGCTGACCAAACAAAGTATCTAGTAATACAAATAGCGATATCTCCGTTGTAGTATCATCGTTTGATTGCGTGTCTATTTGCGTTTTTATCTGAGTATCAATCAGCGCAAAAATTGGTGTTGCCAGTATCCCCAATAATTGCTGCTGCCATGCATATAACGTGACTACTTCCCCATTAATCTGACCTTGCATGGGAGCTCCATGATCGGCTGTATCGACAGTTAATACAGTATGCCCCTCTTCCAAATGAGCCGCTAAAATAACGAATAGAGCAGTAAATAAATCGCTATCTTTTGACTTATCGATTCTTCTATTTTCATCGTTTGTTTTTGCATCTGCCGCGTCATATGCTACATGTGTTTGCTGACGGCGCAGCAAAATATAATCACTGAGATTACTTGCCCAGCTCTCTTGTAAACTAATGGCTGACTTGCTCTTATTGTTATTATTACTCATCGTATATTTATCTCTTTTTAATCTGATTAACTGCCATAAAAATTTTTATCTATCTAATTGCTATATAAGGTTTATTAATCCGGCAGGCCAAATAGTGCGTCTAAACCTTTAATAAAGTCGATAGGAATATCCCAAGTGACCAATCCATAGCAGTTATGATTCTCTAAGTTGTTACTGCTAGGCTTATTATTATCTTTAGATGTAGTGTCAGCGATTTTAGCATTCGGGTCATACACACCGCGTAAAAATACGTACTCTACAGCGCCTAAGTACTTATCTTCGTTACCCGTATAATCACTGATTCTCATAGCAAGGAACCGATGCAATGCTACTTGATAGATTGCTGCTTGTAGCCAGTACCCCGCCTTGGACATTGCTTTTTTGAGGGTATCTTCATTGTAATCGCTTAGGCTATTTCCTAGAAAGTTACTCTTATAATCGACCACATAATACTTGCCAGCATGCTCATACACCAAGTCAATCTCACCACGCAGATAACGATACAGATGTGCTTTATTTTGTGGCACTAGAGTAACGTGTTTATCTGCCTCGTCAGGTAAATACCGTTGAAAAAGCTTACTAATATCCTGTGCTTTAAAATTCTCTGACAACCCCATATTGAACTCTAACTCGGCAAATCGCTTACCTTTATCAAGAGCAATCAAGGGTTGATTGGAAGCCAATAGTGGCGCATGCAGCACTTCTTCAATCCAATTAACTAATGCCTCATGCTTCGTTGTATCTATTGACTCAAGATCAAACCCATCACTATCTCTTTGTTTTTTGTCTTGTGATCTGCGGCTCTGCTGTTCCGCACTGCTATATATCAGCGGCAACTGATAGCTACTAATCGCTCTATCAATAACCTGAGGCCACTGGGCTTTATTGGTGAAATCTATTTGTTCAAATATCTCATGCAAAAACGTACCGGCATTGGCACCTTTGACAAAGGTAAAGCGGATATCATCTTCTAACTTGGGACTGAGTTCACCGTCTTGTTCGAGAGACTCGTCGTTATTAAGTAAAGGGAGGTCTGAAACAGAAGACTCTGTCATATCAATATCTATCGCATCATCAATACGCTCATCCACTATCACCATTGCTTGTGTAGATTCATCTAGCTGACGCGCTAAGGCGGTAAAACTGGTCTTGGCCCAGCCATAAAAATAATTGGTTTTCATCACCTCTGCAAAGGGCGCGTACTCAATAGCCTCTGTCGTAGGCTTATGAACATTTAACTTGGTAGCAGTCATCTGAACATTGTCATTTACGCCTGCTGATTGAGCATCAATGCTTGCGTAATTACTGTCATAAAACTCATTAACTTTATGCCCTCTGAGCATGCCTATAGTACCTTTGAGCCTATCAGGCAATTCAAACTTGGCCTCTTCAGACTCGAACCAATAAAAAACTGGCTTTAGCTCAAATCCTGTCTTGTTACTCGGATCTCGCAGCACCACATACAGCTGCTCACTGGCCCGAGTAAATGCCACATAACCAAGCCGTCTTATCTCATCAAAACCTTCTTGTGTTTCGATATCAGTATAGTAATCCTCAACTGTGGCAGAGCCTTGCAGTGGTGAGAAGCGGCGCTGATTTCCCGTCGATTGACTATCTAGCGATTGCTGTACTTCTATCGACTGCCGCACTAGCGCTGAAGGCGCTTGTTGCGCGTTATATAGATACAGCCCATAGTCTTCCTTATTGCCAGACTTCCTACTGGCGTCACCCATTCCCAATACATAGACAATAGGGAACTCAAGCCCTTTTGACTTATGAATAGTCATCAATTGCACACCAGACTCTGTCGGTAGCGGATATTGCTTAGCCCAATCACTGTTGGGTGCTGTATCTATCTGCTGTCTGAACCACGCTAGTAGCTCATACTCACCCATGCCTAAGCCATACTGCGCCAAGATGTCCATTACATGACGCAAGTCCATGATATGACGATCACCTTCTGGATGAGCAGCTAGGGCCTGCCATACGCCTTGCGGCTGCACAGGGCTTTTATCTAATAAATAATGTAGCGCCGATAATATGCCAAAGTGCTGCCAACGCTGTGCCCCTTCTTTTAGATAGGTAATAAAGTCTTGATAGCTTTTTTTAGTATTAGTAGCTTCATTGGCTGGGAGGTCTTTCGAATTAGAGTTTTGTGAATGGGCGCTTGGCGTACTGCTGCCCTCAGTAACGCCTGACTCATGGTCCGTCATCATGGCTTTGATGTTTTTGATACTCAGTCCATATAGGTGACTGGTCAACACCCGATTAATCATGTCATGACGATACGGGTATAACATGGCACTTAGCAATGCCGCCACATCTTCTGCCATAATAGTCTCAAAGATACTGACATCACTGGTAGTCAAGGTCGGCACATTCAGTTTTACCAGCTCATCTTCGACCCTTTTCAGATCTTTTTTGGCACGTGCCAGCACCCCAATATCACTCGGCTGAATCGGCTTGCCTTTAAGTGTCTGACCACTATTAAGCAAAGTGGCTATATGGCGAGCTGTTATTTCATGTTCATCATAATCAAACTCTTTGTCCTTGTCATAAGGCAGGTGCAATAAGCTCACTGGCTGAGCAGAAAGCACCTCTGTCACCAGCACATCATCCAGACTATCTGACGCATTAAACCAAGACAGCTCATATTCCGGTTTTGCTGCTTTGATATATTGGTAATGAATCCCAGTACCCAACTGCGACAGCTTATTCTCAGCAGTTGCTGCATCCGCCATGCCAAACCAGCAGTTCAATGCGTTAATCACACCGGCATTTGAACGGCGATTGATATCAAGTGTCCAAAAGGTACTTTTGTCAAACTGGGCTTTCATATAGTTATAGTTGGCCACATCACCGCCACGAAACCCATAAATAGCCTGTTTGGGATCACCAACCAATAGCAGAAACTCATTATTGGCTTTTTTAGTGGTTGACTGCTTGTCATTGTCCGACTGTTTACGCTTATTCTTTGGCAAATAAATGCTTTCAATCATAATGGCTTGCTCGCCATTGATATCTTGCGACTCATCAATCAATGCCACAGGATAATGATGACGAATATAACGCGCCAGCTTATCTCCTTGGCGGCCAGTCAATGCTTGGTTTAAGCGTACCATCTGCAAACTAAAGGTCGTCTCGCCGCGCTCTTCTAAAATTACTGGTAGTCTATTACGCACAGCCAGCACAATATGACGGTTAAGATTGGCTAATACCAACAAAATATGCTGATTTAAACTATCAAGCATCTCTAAGATAGCCATTAACTTACTAATAGTCTCTAACTCAAAAAGCGTCTGATGCTCTTTTTCTTTATTCTTATTAAAGTTCTTAATTTTGCCATCTTCATCGGGATATCTAGAATCCTGCAATGATGTCAGAATCTTGTTTTCGCTCTCATTTAAATAGCTATTAAATGTCATCTGATACTGCGATATCTTTTGATGCACCTCGATAATGGCATTAAACTGTTTGGTTAAATTAGAACCACCACGAAACCCTTGAGACTTTCTATAATCAGGATTTAAATAAGGCTGGATATCAGCTAAATCTAACTGAGAAAACTCATTGATTAGCTCTTCGTATGCATCAAAGTCAAAGCTTTTCTCAATCCTTATCTCATCAATCGGCGCAGAGATAAAGTTGAGTGAGCGCGTCACATATTTCTTATGATCGCCCACTGCAGACAGTTTACCTTGCTGATCCATTAGCGCGTAAAGTTTAGGCTGCTCATAGTATAATCGGCTCTGAAACTGACGCAGCTCATCATGAACAATGCTATCGGTAACTTGTTCAATACTGCTGTCTTCAATAATCCCCATGCCCTGCTGGTGACCAGTCTCGCTACTGTACTCCGTCAACCATTTTTGCGCCAAACTATCGAGCGTACCTACAAACAGCTTATCCAATGTAGTGAGTACCAGTGCGGTACGTCTGATAGCTTCAGCCATTGGGTAACTGTACACATGATCTAGCAAATAACCGACGAGATGCAGGTTGATAGGATCTTGCATCATACCGTCTAAGCGCACATATTTGGCCTGATTAACCAGCCAATCTTCACGGTCTTTTTTTGCTTGTTTACGTTTCTCAGCCGCCACTTGCTTATCAGCAGCAAGGTCTTGATTTAAATCATCAATGCCTGTCTCAGCGTTTGCATCTACATCTGAACTACTGCCTACTTGTGCGTCTTTATTACTCTCAGGCATAACTTGCAGTATGTTGGGATAGAGACTCTCTTTATTGCTAATATCAGCACTTAGGCTATTAATCCATTGTAATAACTGATAGAAATCTACCAAACGATCGTGGATACGCTGACGCATTTCGGCAGCGGCAGATCGAGTAAAAGTCGTGGCGATGATTTGCTCTGGCGCACGTCTCGCTTCAATCAGTAGACGCAGTACAATACCGGTCAACGTCCAAGTTTTGCCCGTTCCCGCTGAGGCTTCAATTAGGTGTTTACCCGTTAGATCAACCTCAACTGCTGGTATGACATCAGCTTTACGTTCAGGTACAGCAGACGAAGGCAGCTCATCTGAATACTCATCGAATAAATTCGGTTGTGTAGACAAGTCAATGGTATTGGTTGGGTCGGTAAAGTCTGTCATATGGGCGCATACTTTTAATTATTATTTATTAGAGCAAGAGAACAAAAAGAAACTATTCTAATTGATTAGCCATCTAAGTTAGTTAACGCATTAAACATCGGCTCATACAGTGGCTGGGCTAATGTAGTCAACGCTGCTGACAAAGCCTTAAATGCATCTTGGTCACGCAGTACATATTGCCAAATGGCATGCTGCGAACAAGTATCATATACCGTGTCTGAGTTGTAGTTGGGTCTTAACCAGTCTGAGAAGTCGGCACGTTTTGGCCAATAGCTATTACCGTCACCTTCTTCAGGCTTTAGATACTTATCAAGGTAATTAAGTGCATATTCTGGTAATAATGTAATGGGCACTTGACCCGTTAACTTACCAAAAACAGCCCATTTTATTAGCTCAATTATTGCGTCTTCATACACGATCGGGTTTAGTTTAAATGCTATTACTTTGTCATACTTTTTGACTTGTGAGCTGGGCTTATTAAAGCGCCAAATACTCACGCCATCATTTAATGCCACTTGCTCGGCAGTGGTACGTCTGGCCACTTGCCAATACAAATGTGACAACCAAAACTTGAGCAAATGCCTAGGACTGGCAGAATTGGGCAATATGTTTAACCATTGCTTGGGTGATTGCTGAGCATAAGGCATGCCCGCCTGAATAATTGATATGGGTGCTAATATAGGTACTGAGCCTTTGATCTTAATGACTTTTGGCAACAGCTTAAACAGTGTTTCTATACCCTCTATATTCGTCTGATTACTTGACTCGTTGTCAGTGCTACTCAGTATATTTTTTAGCTCTATCTGAACAGGATGCTCGGCGGTCGGGGTTAGTAGTTGTAATGCTGTCGTACTACTCCCTCCACCCTCATTGAGAATACTGCTTTCGTCAAAGCCATTAGCAATTAATTGTTCTTTAAATTCCAAGCATTGTTGTTGCAGTTTTTTTTGTTGATTGGGTAATGTAGTTTGGCGAGCGACACCAGCTGGCATAATTTTTTGATACATTAGGATCGGAGTAGTAGTTTCAGCCGCTGCATTACTATCATTCTTCTTAGTCTCATCAGTAACCAACTGTTTAATCAAATGATCTTTGATTTGATAGGTGGTTAAACTGTTTAGAAATAGCGGCTCTTGATGCGAAAGTGCTTCTTCACCTTGTACCACATGCACCTTTTGAGACCGTAAGAACGCTTTGGCAGGATGGCGTACTTGATAAGCCAACACCCCTTCAATATCTATCTCTCCGATGTTAAATATGCTATCAGATAAATTTTGGATGAGCACCTCTGTCATTCTATTGACATCGCTAGCATCAACAGCTGTATCTAGCGCCAACAATTCAGCCAATGCAGACAAGGTTTGATTGTCTACTTGACCTAGCTGACCCAAGCCTTGACCAAGCACCTGAGCGATTGACTCATACTGCGCCTTCGTAGGTAAGCCCACCAACTCTTTATGCTCAATAGATACTCGACCTTTCAATGTGTCAAACACCGCTTGCCAAAGCGGCGCAGGCGGAAACTGCTTTTTCTGAGCCAGCTTGGTTCTGCGCATGGCTGAATTTAATAAAGCATCCAGCTCGTCAATCATATCGACAGGGCTGGTATCCTGAACATTGCTATTAACGTTGGCATTAGCATTGCCATCAATATCAGGAGACACTTGCTCAAAAACATCAATGCCTTCGATTGCCGTTTCAAACAGACTTTCATGAAAAGGTAGTGCAGGATGCTCAGTCACTAGCCACTGCTTAATAAATTTAGGTAAGTAGCGCTTGAGACTCTCGGTAGTGGGATCAATATTCTCAGGCAATGTTTCAAGCGAGTTCACCTGCCATTGCACCTCGCCTTGTAGGAATTGCAATAGCTCACTCACTGGGTTGGCTGGCAAATGCTCGTGGGTGTCCGTCAAGCTTTGACCGTTATAGAACATCCAGCAAGCACTGCGCGCACACAGTAGCGCATCTAAAAATGCACCGTTGTCATCATCTTCACTAACTCTGTCACCGCGGCGTGCATTGGTCGCTTTCATCAAATCATAGCGGTTGTCACGGTCACGCCCAGGAAACTCAGAGAGATCCATATTGAGCATCACCACTAGCTCAAATGGCACGTTTCTTAGTGCACCGAATCGACCAAAGGTAATCACCCCAGTCGGCTCCGCACTGACCTGCTGACTTTCAAGCTCGTTTTCGATACTGTCTAGCATAAAACTCAGCTTGAGCGGCAATTGCTCCACACCTGCTAGCTTCTGCTCCACTTCTCTGTTGTCGACATCACCACTAGCGTACTGCCTATAGTGACGATTGGCTCGTAGACTTGATTTAAAGCCATTCATCGCGTTGTAAATGGCGCGCATGGTACGTGTTTGATCCACATCGCCAAAGTAGCGATGGATAACTTGTGTCTCAATCTGATCGAGCCAATCTTCCGCTTTCATTTTTTGTGTATGATCATCACGTCGTGCAACCAAGCCAGTATAAATACGGCAAAGCGCTTCAACAATCAGCGCATCATTTAGGCTCACTTGTGGTAACGGCAAGGTCATTTCTGGTAACGCAGTGCTTGGCCATTCATCGCCATTTAGATCATATAAGCAGTCGCTCAACTCAGCCTCTGGCATGACCAGACCTAAAGTTAATCTGTCTAATGCCTGTGCAAAGCTAAAGCGATAGTCGTAATCATTGCTGTCTAAAGTTTGCTTAAGATGCAGCTCGTCAAAACCGCGAATAAAGCCCGCCTCTACCAATAAATCACAGCCACGGCTCATTTGCTCATGAGTCAGTCCAAAGCTTTCAAACAATGGCGGTAACATGAGCCAGTCTAAGACTTCAGCTGCTTCAAAACGGGCAATATGACTACCCAATAGTTTGTAAAAACCGATAATCGCTTCCCACAACTGGCGAATATCGGCGTCAACAACACCAGTCACTTTAGCAGGTAAAGTCAAACCGTCTTGACCTTTACCATTGACGAAGATAGAGCCAATCAATGCATGATGACGTTCAACATCAGGTAGCAGCACCACAATGTCAGAGATATGGCGTTTCTTTTCACCTAGTTTGATAGGTTCATTTAGCCAACGACCAATCATAATACGCAGCACTTCAAGCTGACGCTGCAAACTATGACACGAATGAATGCTTAGGCTATTATCTTGCGAAGAAATTGCCCAAAAACGGTCTTTCTCAAAACGCTTGTTCTCTAACGCTTCATCTTCATACCAAGCCGTTTCTGGCTTATCTTCATCAAAGCTCGGCTCTAGTTGCTTGCTTACTGCTTGTGAGACTGTAGCAGCCGTTGCTTGCTGAGTAGATTGCTCATCAAGCATCAATACGTCATTTTGCAAACGTTTTAATAAGCTTAGGTTACCTTGCGTATCTTGAGTACTGACAGCGTCATCAACAGCATCTATACTTTCATAATCGTAATGACCGAGCACATTATCTACACCATTATCAAAGTTATCTTGCCATTCGACTAGTGCATCGTCGTATTGCTCATTACCTGATAAGTTGGCAAGCATGGCAAACGCATCGCGCGACTGCTTGCCCAAACGCGATAGCAAGCTGTGACCATAATCACGCAAAAACACACTCTCAGGGTTGATAATCTGCTGGCGTTGTAACCATGATTTATCAACGATATCTGCCCAAAACAGCTTTGATGGATTGTAATGCAATAGCGTGATATTCATGTATTGCGACAGACTCTGTAGAAAGTCTAACTCGGTCTGTGGCAGTTGCTGAATGGTAAATATACGCAGTACTTTGGGCAACTGATCACGCTCATTCGCCTTGTTATTTTTTAAGGCTGACCAGAACGCACGCTCCAGTGCCACACGGTGTAGATGAACATCAGCAAACAAATGCGACCACAAGAATCGTTGGGCGATTTCTAACTCTACATAATGGTCGACCAACCACTCAGGCGTGCCGCGCGCATACTTATCAAAGCGCAGGGATAAGGCGTCTTTATCTGCTATCAACTCACTTACGTTCAACGGCTTATTTTGCGACCATAATGCCAACCAATCCTCACGATGAGTCAAATAGCGGTTAAACACCCTAGCCAAATCGCTTGCCAGCTGCCAAATACGGGCATCTTGTTGCGCCTTATCCTGTTGTAAGCTGTCTTGTTGAGCAATTGCCTGTCGGTCATCAATCAAAGACGCTAACAATGGATGAACTGGATGCTTTTCATCTGCAACGATTGTCTCTTGATAATAAGTCAAATACCCAAACAATCGCCACTGCATTACTGTCGGTGACAACACCGCCACTTCCGGCACGTTTAGAGTTGTCGCTTCAGGGTTTTGCGCCAGTAAGTATGCACTATGGCGGGTCAATACATCTTGCATCAGTGTCCATTGATACTGACCCCAAAATTTAGTACGCACTAAGGTACTAATACCAGCACGGCTAGCAATAGTTTTATCCAACCAATCGCCCAATACCATTGACGGTACAATGACAATAAAAGGCTCAAAAACAGGCTGATCCTTGGACTGGTATTGTACAAGCAATTGATCAACGAGGTTTTCGGTACGGTGCGACTGAATAATAGTGAACATAGACAATAATCTGATTGAAATAAGGGTGAGATATTAGGATTAATAAAAAAGGCTTCACTTATGATGAGATGTCTGTATCCAATGTCAAAAACGCTATAAAACGTCCAGACAAAACAAAAATCGATACTCATTAATCCATGTTTGATGGTCGTTACTATGATGCATTTCTGCTAGCATGAGGGCCAGAAATGCATCATAGTAGCAAATTCTACATATCCATTGATAACGTTGACTTGCCAAATTTGCTATCAGTGTGCCATTGATGGTTATCGTTTACTAGTGTAAATGCCGATATTATAATAAGCTTGCGACATTTAGTGTCGTTTTATACTATCATTCATATTTACAATGAAATAATCTCATTGCGGTTTTTAAATTGGCCTTTACAACCTGTATCTAAATAATACTTTCTATTGACGGGATTACTTAATATTATGCCATTGCGTCCCATTGATGCTATTTTTGTCCATCCAAAACAACGCTTATACGTCGTGTATTATCGCGGTGAGTTGTGGCAACTGCCACGTATGAAAATCGATGAGAGATCATGGAAAAACAGACGACCCTATACCGATGATAGTAGCTCACTTTATTTGAGCATCCATCAAGCTATCAGCGACCCTATCCTTGCGCAGAAATTGAGAACGCTAGATCTACCTGTAGCGGTACGTAGTAGCACGTTGCCACGTTTTGAAGCATGGTGGGAGGCACATGGGTTTAGATGGTTAAAAGACAGACTATTAACCGGTGAATCGCCGTTAGCAGCGCATCAAACTACTACACCTGCTGCCAAGGTATTAAACGACCAATCTGATCCTCTAACAGATTGCCAAACCAATGGCCATACTGATGAAAGTGGTGAGGTTAATGAAGAACAAGTATCTACCCCTTCTGCAGACACGGATATCTTTGCAGACATGTTGGCTGAATTAACCGATGAAGTACTAGAACAAAAGCTTTGAAAACTAGATACCACCCTGTATATAAACTTTGCTATGAATCAACTAATAATAAAAGAGCAGTAATATATGAAAGACTACAAACTACTGCTGGCTGGGCTAATCTTGCTACTGCTCACAATCTTTATCGCGGTCTTCATTTGGTTGTGGACCAGTAATCAAAAAAACACAGACCCATTGCCAATCATGGCAAGTGAAAGTGAAGCAGACCCTAGTACGAAAGGGGATGAATCAAGAGAGATTGCTGACAGTGTTTTATACATTCGAGCAGAGGAGAAGTTACAGATACCTTTGGACGATATCATTGTGAGCTTTGAATCTCGTTATCCGCACGTACAAGTGTTAGCGAGCTATGTCCCCTCTCACGACCTTCTTACAGTACCAAGTAGTGGTTCTACCAAAGACAAACTCTCTGACTTTGTCTTTGATACAGATATGATTATTACCAATGACGATAGCCTATCCACAGAACGGGTATCGCTCCTACAGTCAGAGTTACAACAGGCACAAGATAGAAATAATCAAAGACAAAAAAGTACTGAGGCCAGTGATATAAGTAATGCATCTGATAAAAATAGTGATAATAGTACGCATGATAAAGATAAAAAGATACACACTCTAAACCCCTTTAACTATGCGCTAAAAGATGAACAGGCGCTTGAAGGTGTCATCCTGACAGACGATACAACTGCTATTAACTTCCGTAATTTTTTACTATCGAGCACAGGTCAAGATATACTAAAAAAATATGATTATGAGAACATTAGTGGTTATAAGAACAGTGTAAATGACTTATTTAAACCAACCTCACAGGCAAAAAATGCATCAGGTGATCATGCTGTAGATGTCACTGACGCGCTTAGCAATGGTGAGTAAAGATAAATTGTCTCTATTTGTCTTTTGTTGATTGCTTTTATGACTGCTTTTTTCTACAATGTCACTCCATAATGCGCCTATAGCTCAACAGGATAGAGCAGTTGCCTCCTAAGCGATCGATCCGAGTTCGAGTCTTGGTGGGCGCACCATCAAATATATTTTTAGTCTACTTTAAAACCCTATAACCCTTTGGTTATGGGGTTTTTTTATTGCTTAGACGTTTTTAGCTGTCTTTAGCCGTCTTTATCTATGCGTTAAATGACGGTATTATTGACGGTATTCGCTGATACCGTCAAATAGGATACCGTCAAAATGGCTAAAATAATCAAGCCGCTAACAGATTCACAGGTAAAACAAGCTAAGCCACAAGACAAGCCTTATAAGCTAGCTGATGGTGGGCGCTTGTATTTATGGGTTAGTACATCAGGCGCTAAGTCGTGGCGAATGGATTATGTGCGGCCCATTGGTAAAAAGAGGGCTACTATCACATTGGGGCTTTATCCTGACGTTTCACTGGCCCAAGCGCGTGAGCAGCGCAAACAGATACGGACGATGTTAGCTGATGGTATCGATCCACAGCAACAGAAAATCGATGCCGAACGTGAGCAAGAGCTACTATCTAACAACACGTTTGCAGCGATAGCAGATGATTACATGAGCCGCAAGCGCAACGTAAGCCCTGCTACTATCACAAACAATCTAAGGCAGCTTAAACGTCTTAATAAGCATATTGGCGACATGGTTATTACTGAGATTAAGCCGATTGATGTATTGAAAGCGTGTCGGACCGCAGAAGCACAGGGTTACTATGAGACAGCGATAAAAATGCGGACCATTGCGGGTCAGGTTTTTAGATACGGGGTCCAGACTGCTAGGTGTGAGCGTGATGTGACGCAAGATTTGATAGGCGCATTACAAGCTCCAACAACGAAGCACCACCCTACCATTACTGACCCAAAAGAGCTGGGTGCGCTGCTAAATGCAATTGATAGTTATGAAGGCAGTTTTGAGGTGTGCACCGCAATCAAATTGATGCCTATGCTATTTGTACGTAGCGGCGAATTGCGTTATGCGCTGTGGGATGACTTTGATCTTGATGAAGGTACTTGGACGTTTACCCCACGCAAAACCCAAAGACGAACTGGTTTATCATTAATCGTACCATTACCAGCACAGGCAATTGAGTTAATACGTGAGCTATCACTACATGCTCGTAGTAAATATCTATTCCCTGCCATTCATACAACCGTACAGCCAATGTCTGAAAACACAATGAATCAGGCATTGAAGCGATTAGGATATGATGGGACTAAGCAAACGATCCATGGCTTTAGAGCAACGGCTCGAACGTTGATTGTTGAGAAATTGAAATATCCTGAGAACCTAGTGGAAATGCAGTTGGGCCATAATGTTAGGGATATGCACGGTCGGGCCTACAATAGAACTATTTTTCTAGATGAACGCAGAGATATGATGCAAGCGTGGGCTGACTATCTAGATAATATAAAATAATTTCAAACAAACAATTGCCGACCTAGTGTGGTAAATATATACTCCTATGAAATGATAATCACTTACAAGGAGGTTGGTTTGTTTATCGATCATAAAAAATGTCCAAAGTGCGACACTAGGGTAAGACGCTCTGATTTAAGTTGTAGGCGCTGCGGACATTCAGATTTAACAAATTGGCCGTTAACGTTGACTATGTGGGCTGTAGGTCTATCAGTCATTTTACTAACTATTCTTTTCATGATCAGTAATTTCTGCGGCGCTGAGTTGTTTCAACCACTTATGAGAAACTACGGTGTAATGTGCTAATTTTAGACACAAAAAAACGCCCTGCCAAATTAATGACAGGGCGAATGTATTGAAACTACTTTGAATATTTTGACCACGGAAGCTGGTAGTGTGGACCATCTTTAAATTTCGACCAATCTCCACCCCATTCGATCGTAACACCTACATCTTTTGCTGCTTGCTTAACAGCATCCGACAACGGATGGTAGTATTTCCAATCCCATGTGACCTTGCCATTCCCATCAAGTGCGAACAGATCGACAGCATGGCCAGTTAAGTGCCGGCTATTCATTGTCGTGGTAGCACCTTCTGCATACAGCTCTTTTTGCCGTGTAATTGAGCGCAGACCTTCGCCCACACTGAAATCAATAGTTGTGATCTCAATAGCTCTCTTAACGACTTTTACTAAATCGGGATGCAACCCTTTTAATCGATCTAACGATTTCGTGGACAAACTATAATCACCTGTCGGCTCAGATATTTTGTTCTCTTTGTTCACCGCGTCTTTATCACTATGAGCTTTACAGTGGATAGCAGCTTCCGCCATGGCATAAAATCCTGCATGAGCTTGATTGCACCATATGCCATCGACAATGCCATCATAAAATCCATGTAGTTTCATAGTCGCTTGTAGGTTTTTGATTGTAGATTCTTGCATATATCTCACCTTATTTTAGACATTAAAAAAGCCCCATTAAGGGGCTAGGTTTAATACTGATTGTTATTTGCCAAAAATTGCAAACGCTGCATCTTTGATCTCTTTGATTACCTCGGCAATCGTCTTGCCCTGCCATAGCGCAATCGCTTGATAAACAATGCCGATTGCCAACATCCCAAACACTGCCCATACGAGCATGATTGCTCCTTGTGTCATCACGCTATAATCTTGATAGCCCATAAATTCAATATGCGCGGCCCCACCAAACAGCGAGATTGTGACAGCGATAGTAAACTTGACTATCACTGACATATTGACTTGGATCTTACCGTCTTTCCCGATGTCACCTGATAACATCAGGCCAAATATTGCACCAATCACTGCCGCAAAAACTTTAGGTAGAAATACCATCAGCTTTAGTATGATTAGTTCTAAAAACGGTGTGTTCTGTGGCATAAAGCCCCCTAATTTTAGATAATAAAAAACCACTCAATGAGTGGCTAGTAACCTGCTATTGCTTTGCTGTCTTGTAGTTGTTGCAGTAGAGCTGTAAGCGATGCTTCTTGGCTCTCTGGCATACTCATCGATGCCGTTGCACCGCCAAGTTGAAAATTGACATTAATTGTTTTGCTTGAGCTAGGTTGGCTGTCAAAACGATTGTACTCTTGCGTTGTGATCTGAGCTGTCGCTGTCCTTGCCACTTCGTAGTTGTCACGCTGTCGATCATTTTGACGCGCTTTCTCTGCAACCTCTGCTAGATACATTGATGCTGTTTTAAAATTGGCTAACATGGCGGGAGTCATAACCGCTCCTTCCGATACTCCTTGCAGCTCACCAAAGTTTAAAGCACCACTTGATGTACCCTGCTTGGCATACAGCTTACGCGCTTCCTCGATAGCTGATTCCTCAGACAAGCCTTGCGACTTCAAGAAGTTCTCAACACCAAGTCTAGTTCCAAACTGGTTGCCCAATACTGGCGCTTCCTCAGTGCCATATTGCCGCAAGTTCCTAAGTGTCTCGTCAGCGTTTTTAAGCTCCTGAGCTTCTTTGACTGACTTAATTTTCTGCTGCAACTTATCGTAAGCGGATGACGCATCATTAGCAGCGCGTACCATGCTATTTCCCGCACTACCTGCACTGCTCGATATGCCATCGTATGCTGTACGGATGTTATTGACTGAGCGAGTGACATTATCGTTTGCACTAACTGCCTGACCTGCCTTTTCGACCACTACGCGCCCGTTCTCGTCAACCTCAACCGTGTACCCTTTGGCTGCTGCTTGTGCGCGAGTAAAGCTATCAATAACACCGCCATTGGCTGCGATGTTGGCCTTGGCTGTTTTTGTGAAGACTTCTTCTTGCTGCTGGGCTGTCAGCTCACCTTGTTTCATAACGAGGTTGTAAGCGTCAGTATAAGCACCTGCGTCTTTGGCTAACTCCTCACGGGTTTTTAAGCCCAATAAGCCGTAAGCCTCAGTTACACCATTAATGCCGTCCTTGAGTATGTCGGCTCGGTTTTTGATACCATCTAGACCTTCTGCAAGTTCTTTACCAGTGATTTTGCCCTCTTTGTATAGCTCGTTCCATTTGAGGGTTAGGTTTTCAATCTCAGCGGTATTACTAGCCTTCTCGGACATTGCAGTCAAGGAGTCAACGAGTGCGCCACCTGCGTCATAACCTGCATCGGTTAAGTCGTCAAAGCCATCGATCAGCTCGTCAAGTCCAGCACTGGATTTGATGAACTCTTTTGATAGACCGATACCGACGGCACCTGCTAATGCGTCAATTTCATCCTTAGAACGACCACTAGCGACTGTTGATCTATCAAGCTGCGTTACTAGCACATTGCCCGTTTCAGTCGCTTGTACCGCAAGCCCTTGCAATGCTGCTGCTTTCTCAAGCTCAGACGTTACAATACCGCCGTTATCTGCAATACTTTTAGCGGCATATCTTGCAAAGTTGCTTTCAATCTCTTTGTAGCGTTCATTGGCAAGGTTGATACCGAACGCCATATCTTCGCCAGATATTTTACCCTGACTACCAAGTGCGCTAAGGGAAGATATGATGTCATCAACTGCGCCAATGGTCTGCGCCTTTGGTACAGCATCCGTCAATGAGTCGCGCATTGAGGTGCCAGAAACTTGCGCTTTAAGTGCTACTTCAGCAAAGCTCTGACCAACGCCAAGGTATGCCGCCTGCACGCCTTTGGATGACTCAACAATCACCTCGTTTGTATCACTGATTGACGCCTGCAACCCTTGTCCCGCTAATTCAAGCCGCATATCATCAGTGATAATCATGTCATTAGCGGCAATCTTAGCTTTGGCCACTTTAATGTATTGTTCTTCCATCGCTTCGGCGGCATAGCTACCTTTAGCAACCATTTCATCATAGTTTTTAACGACTTCGACCACGGTTTCATCAAGTCTGTCTTGGGCTGTCTTATTCATTTCAGCCCATGCTTCGCCAGACTTAGACTTAAAGTCCATCATCTTTTGTTCTGAGCGTGCGTATAGCTCTCCCTGCTTGGCGATTAATGCTTCGCCCATTGTCGAGGTTTCACCGTTGAGCTTGGCAATGCCGATCAACACGCTACCAATAATGCCGCTGATTGTGCCAAAAACACTGTCAGCTGCGATTGATAGACCGCGTATGCCGTCAATTGCTACCCCTGTTACTACTGCAAATTGCTGCATAAGCTTGGTGATTAAGCCGACATCATTACCCGCTGCAACCGTACCACTGATAATGGAGGTTAAGTCACTAAACGCGCCGTAAATGTCTTTAACGAGAGTGAATAACGCAGCGGACTGATCTAAGACAAAATCAAATGACTGACCGATGGCTGCCATTGTTGCGGGGTCGATATTATCAATAGCGTCGCTAATGTACTGTATACCCTGCGCCAAACGACCAGATTGATTGACCGTTTCATTTAAGCTGCCAACGAGTTCAAATACCGTCGTTTTCATATTCTGAACGGAGTTTGCAAAAGTCGTTGGTAGTGTCGCAAATTCATCATTAATGGTTTGCGTTTGTGATCTAACAGCTTCAATGACCACTTCACTTGTCAGTTTACCTTCAGCGGCCATTGCTCGCAGTTCGCCTTTGGTCACTCCTAGACCGTCAGCCATTGCCGTGGCCAAGCGCGGCGCTTGCTCCATAATGGAGTTAAACTCTTCACCGCGCACTACGCCTGATTGCAAGCCCTGTACTAGCTGAATGATTGCAGCGTCCGCACTGGCGGCACTACCACCTGATAGTTTGATCGCTTCATTGATTGTCTTGGTGACACTCAGTATTTCGCCCTGTGCTAAGCCTAACGACTCAGACGCTTGAGTAATACGTGCGAAAAGCTCCCCTGTGTTTTCAATACTGGTGAAGGTTTCCTTTGCAATATCAGTCACACCTTGAAAGCCTGTAACGAATGCCGCGCCTTCACCTGTTGCCAGTTTTACCTTTGCCTCTAACGTGACGAAAGCATCTGACATCTCGATAATTTCAGCCGCACCAATACCAATGCCTGCTGCTGCTAATAGCCCTGTTAATCCGCTCATGGCTGTTCTGAGCTTACCAACGTTGCCGCTAAAGTTGTTTGTACTAACATCTGTGCGTCTTATCGTGTCATCAACCCCATTAAGCTCGCGCTCAAGTCGTTGGATTTCGGCCTGAGCTGCGCGTGTTGCTCTTTCAATCTCAGCAGCAGGACGACCGCTGTTATTCTGAAAATCTACCAGTGCGCGACTGATACTGTCGATTTCACCGCGTATGGTTTCGGGCACTCGGATGTTTGCCATGCGATATATTGAGTTTCTAGCCGCATCAGCGGTAGTAGACGCGCGATTCATCGCACCTGACAGCTCATTCGCTAGGCTGACACTGGCGCTTCGAGCCTGTCCAAGTTCTTGCTCTAAGCGATTAACATTAGCTGCTGCTTGTTCTAGATCAGATGGACTTGCATTGGTCTGACTTAATCGTAGCGCTTCACTGCGAGCAACTTCTAACTGCCTGCCTAGTCGCGTGACTTGTAGCGCTGACGCTTGCATCGCGGCTTCTACCTGATCACCTGATATATTGGCACCTGCGCCCATCTGTCTTAGTTGGTCGGCTGTGGCGCGTAGCTCGCTAGTCAAACGGCTAGAGTCCACGTTCGCAAGCCCTGCTAGCATTGTAGATGCTCGCTCAGTGTCAGTATTCATTTGCTGTACGTTGCGTTGTACTGACTGTGCGTACTGCGTAAACTTATCACGAGCATTATCAATGCCACTATTAAACTGCTCGTTGAGTACACGCAACTGAACGTTAAAATCTAAATCTCCTGCCATGTGGCGCACCTCAAATTATGGGCATAAAAAAAGCCCACTAATTAAAGTGAGCCGTACTTGAAAAGAACAACCCGCCATTAATCGGCGGGTTTTTTAAAGTATTTATAGGTCATCTATACTGAGCTTCATTCTATCTGCCTCGTAACCTCTGAGGTTAAATTCAGACTCAACATTGTCACTAAGACCAATAATAGGCAGTGTTATTACTGCTGAATTGGATTTTGTAAATTTATCAAATAAATCTTTACCTACTTCTGCGCTAACGGGCACCAAAACCTCATCAAGAGTGCTGTACTGCATCAAATAACTTTGCCTGTTACTATTAAATTTTATAGGTATCTGGCACGTTGGCACACAAGCCACTGCTGATCCCGCAAATATCTTTATCGATTCCGATACAGTGCCAGGCAATAAGCGTTGCCTTTCAGCAATAATAAAAGGTCTTGCATTTAATCCATCAACTTCAGGATCAGGATATGTGTTTATCGCATTATTTTCCGCTTTCGCATTGAACACCTCACCCGCGCTATTATCAACTGACGAATAACGCCATTCCCCATCTTCTTTAGAACCGCCAGAACCTATAGTACCGCCTGCGCCAATCGTACCACCATTGCCATCACTTACTAGCGGTGGCAAACTATCATAACCGCCGCCACATCCACTAAGCATCAACGCCAAGCCTACCGCGAATAACTTTCTCACAGCTAACCCCTAAAATATTATTTACTCAATTTTAGTTGATTAAGCATTGTTACGCTAGCTTTTCATAAACTCTTTCCAACCTTTCGCGTCTGCTTGTGATACTCGCATTGCAATAGCCATATCTTTGATACTTTGCTGTTTGTCTTTAGCTAGCGCCTTGGATAATTCCCACCATTCGCCAAATGCCATATCTAAGACGTCGTGCTCTCTGAGTCCGATTTTGTAGAATGGTAATAAGCTGTCGAACCAAGTAAAGCCAGTTGCGCCCCCAGGCTTTTTAGGGGTATGAAAATCTGACGCATAAAAAAATCGCCACTATGGGCGACGACCTCCTGCATCACTGTGAGCATTTCAAGCGGCTCAAGCTCTCGATAAAAAGCGGGCGTTTGGTCTGTTAGTACCGATGCCAGTATGACCGTTTCGTCTGTGTAGCTACCAATGAGTGCTAATAGCTCGCTCTCAGGTAGCCCCTTATTTGCTTTTACGATACGCTCAAACTCAGCGACAAAGGGTGTAAACGCTCTTGTTACTTCATTAAGGTTTTTAACTTTAACGCGCTTGATCGTAATATCGGTATCAGCAACGCGGATCACTTTATCTTTTTTATCTGTCATGCTAAACCTCTATTTCAACGAATGGCAAGTCAGGCGCTTCGCTGACTATCTGACCATCACGTATGAATACTTTAGATTGCAGCTCGTAAGCTGCACTTGATTGTACGATGGTATTACCGCCGCCCTGCATGGTGACAGTATAGTTTGAGCCTTGCCTATCAATGACAGTGGCCAATTGCTTAGCGCCCTGCTCTGTCACGTTTTTGAATAGTTGCCATAAATTGCCACTAGCCATTAGACAGACTCCTTATCGAAATGACGCTCGAAACCTGTAACCTGCTCAACTTCTAGCGCTCTATTATTATTCAATCTGCCAGTGATGGTAGTTCCGCCAACCTTACCTATCCATGACTCGCCATCATTAACACCAACCAACGTGGAAGGCAGTAGTACGCCTACATCGTTATGCAATGGCATTGATATATCAATATTACCAATATCGCCAGTATCGCTCAATATCATCTTACCGCGGCTAATAGCAGCATCTTGGTCGGTTATTAAGTCACTCGTGACCATTGGTGGCTGATAACCACCTGCTGTGCCTGTGCGCTTGATTAGAGCACCGATACCGCCATCATTCTCACCGTATAAAGTCACGCCATTATAACCAGGCTTATTGACACGTCCACGACTGCGACTTGTGATAAGCGACATTGGCAGGTTAATGCTAGGTGTCTGCGCTGCCCATTCCCATGATGGTATTGGATAATGAGCCAGTACATGGATAACATCATCACTCATATGAGCATTGATAAACCCACCTGCTGCTTCGGCGATCCACTGCAAGCTATTGATAGGCGTTTTGTTTGAGTAGCTGTAAGTGTTGGCTGGTACATTCCAACCATTAGCACCTGCTAACTGCCAATCCAGTGTAAAGCCACTAGGTACGCCAAAGCGGTTTAACTCGTCCTCGGCTATCTGACGCGCTGACATTGCTGTATCGTACTTAAAGCCGCGCTGGGCTGAATACGGACTTGCTAACAGCATTGCTCGTGACTTGCCCTTGATAGACAACGAGCTTTCGCCAAAAGACGCGCTGTCCTCACACCCATCTAAGATGAATCGCCATAGATAGCCGTTACACGTAAATTCAACACCTATCTGCTGTTCATGTGCCGTATCGACTTTTGATAGCTCTGACAGCGGCAAGGTCGCGCTAAATGACCATGTATAGCTGTTACTATCAATACCCACGCTAAAGCCTAGCAGTTTAATCTCACGCCCATCATCTGAGCGCGTTAATGACACACTGTTTGTCACAAATATAACTCCCTTGTTATAGGCTTCGCCTTTCTCGCCAATTAGTAGCCCTAGCCCTGCGATAGAGTCAAACTCAGTTTCTGCATTGATCGCCAACGATGTTGATTTGCCAAATACTTTAGGTTTGCACGTAACGACATCAAGTGTAGGATTAACTGCTAATGTTTTGCGCTTGCATGGTCTAGTTTCCATTTCGTCAGCATCGGCGGCAGACAATATCAGCACACCACGCGGCATAGTCATCGGCATGGCTAACTGACTGGACGCGCCCCTGTCAGCGATACGCCTTGTCATCGGTAACGCTAATTCGTCATTGTAAACATAGTGACGTAATGCGCCGCTACCACATTCCCAGCCTTCAATAATTTGCTGCTTAAGGATAACGGTCTGTGATAATGGCGGCGGCACATAACGTAATTTGCTAAATGGCAGCCTTGCTGTTTCGATTAAAAAATCGGTACGGGTATTTAATAAACGGCTGTATTCGTTATATGAGCTTAGTTTGTCGGTTAGTAGCTTAGCGTTTTCGCCTTTAATGGCTCGCTCAATATGACGCTTAGCCATCGCCTCAAAGCTGTACCAGTTGCTATGGCTAACACGACTTGCTGTCTCAGTTTTTAGCTGTGACTTACTAGCGATAAAGTTTTGCGACTCATAAAGCTGTTGACTGCTATCGCCTATCAGTTTTGATTGCTCAAATAACAACTTACTGTCTGTCTGTAGCTGCTTATTACTCTCAAACTGTGCTTGATTATCTGTAGTGATTAACCTTGATTGCTGCCAGTCAGTGTTAACGTCATGCTTTAAACTATCGTTAGCCTCAAAGCCTGACTGCCTACCAATGCCTTGCAACTTAGCGTCTTGCATATCGCTTGACGCATCGGCAATCAGCCCTCTAAACACATTAGCATCATAACTGCCTGTAACACTCGCTTTTGGATTTAATGTAGCTGTGGCCGTGATTGTGATGCTAGTAGATACTAAATCGGTTGAAATAGTAGCCGATGCTGTGGGCATTATAGCAGCTATAGCTGTGACGCTGATTGATACGTCGTCAATGACAACATCAGGCGGCGCTATTGGCTCACCAACCGCCGTACCAAGATTGCGCGTCATACCTAATGGTAAGACGTTAGGCTGCGGCTGCTCACTTATCGCTACTGTTAAAGGCAGTGGCAAACCGTTTGATATAAAGTACAGCTTTGGCGCTATCGTTCCTAGTGGCTGACTCATGGATAAAGTCAAAGCATTAGTGCTTGGTTGCTCAATAGCCAAACGCTCCATACGCAATGGCAATGCGTCAGCAAAGACATAGGTGTAGCGCGTAATGTCACCCAAATTTCGGTCAAGCGGTAAGCTCAATCTATTTGCTTTGGGCTGTACTGATATATAACGTTCAAGCATGAGGCACAGTGCATTAGCCATAATTACCTCAGGTTGTTTTAATTTTGCCAGCTCATTTGTAGCGCCATCTGCTCATCAATACTTAAGTCATTAGCTGGTGGTACTTGATCCCATACAAAGGGTTCAAACTCTTTTTTATAGTCACGCACCATTACTAGATATTTTTTGGCTGGGTCAAGCCCTAAAAACATATAATGTCCGTTGCTGAGCGACGTTATCACTTGCTCAAGCGCCATAGTTTGAGCGTTCATTAGCCAAATTTTACGCGAAGCAGGTTTACCAGCGACTGTCACGATACCATCGTTAGCGCCTGCAATGTAGCCGTTATACTTAAGTGATAGTCGTGTAAAAACCTTAGCAGATACCAGCATATCAATACTCCCAGTAATCAATCGCAAGTAATAACGTACGAGTATATTTGTTATATCTTTCTAGATCTCCAGTTGCATAGCTAATGGGCACTGATAGCACGGGCCTACCGTTAAACATAGTATCTGAGACCTTAAATCGCTCAGAATCATCGTTACAATCTGCAAGTAAAACGCCAGGCTGTACGCCAACAACAAATGCTTGTGAGTAAAAATACCATGCCGATACTATCTCTACAGCCGATAGTGGGTCGTTGCTAACGTATGCACCTGATCGGACTGCGTTTGTTGCAATAATATATACTTGAGCGCCGTAACTGCCGTTAAATACGTGATGGCGATTGCCAGAAATATACAAGCTGCCATCTCGAAAAATGTCAGGATTAAAAAAAGCCGTTGGATCAAAAGCGTTATGGCCTACCGACCACCAAGCGATATTTTTACCTGAGTCGTTTTTTAATGCTGATTTAACCCTGCCCCAATATGTCACTCTAGTCACTAAGCCTAATGCAATGTTATCGTCAAGAACCTCAATAAAAATAAAGCCTTGATCGGTAGCTAATAACTGCCAACCATTTCGCACGCTGGTTTTATTTATATTTGAAAAGTTTTTAGTGAGAGTGTTGGTTGCGGGGTTTACCCTTGCGTCTTGATACTGGTAATACCAAGTTGTGCTTGATGTGCTCGTGTCATTAATGCCTAGTCGATAGTCGCTCATTGCGGCGCTTGGACTCACAAACTCCGCAACATGGTCAACCTCATTTACTACCGACCACCCTGCGCTTGCTGTAGCGCCATAGCCTGTGACCAAACACGCTTTGAGCACCGCTTTAACATCACCTGCCACGCGCGCGTTATAGTTGATTTGCGGTGCGCCTGCATCTGTGCTGCTAAAGCGTAGTACCGGCTCGTTTACTGGATTTAAAAAACTCATAATCTACCCTTATTTATTTAGTACAAGCTCGTAAGCGCCATGTGTGATTGGTTCGCAGCCGTCAGAAACGTAAGTGACGCCGACCATCAAGTTAGTATCGTAGTCAAACGACCAGTTACCTGCTGCGTCTGGTATTGACTTACCTAAGCACTTGCCTGTTTTCCACGCAAACAACAAAACGTAGTCAACTGGCAAGCTATCAAAGCGCTTTGCTCTACCTGTTATCTTTGCCATATCAGATACCCATTGTTAGCGCTGTCAATGTCACATAGCCGCCCTGATAGATTTGCGCCTTATCGAGTGTTAGTTCGGTTGCTACATCAAGTGTCGCAATCAACGCGCCACTAGCATCTAAGACCTTGGCGTCTGTTGGTACACCTGACGCAATCGCTAGCACCTTTGGCGGTATATTAAACGTCATCACCGCATTAGTAATCGATGCTTGAACGGGATTGAGTAGTGCAATCTCAGCAGCAAGCGTTGCGCCCACATAAATTGATAAGACCGAGTTTGTGCCGACGTTTAGCTTGTCGGCAATCCCTTGTAGTGCTGCGTTTTTTGCATCAAGACTTAATATCATGCTGCGCCTCGCTCACGGTCAATATTAGCGTGATAACCAATAGTAAAATCATAGTTGTCTTTACTAGACCCTTGATGCTGTTGAATAGCATTACCAATCCATATCGGATATTTAGCAGCAGCCGTATTGATACGCACTACGTTATTAGCCGACCAACCTGTACCCCACGCTGCTTGCGGTATCGTAAAGTACGGATAGCCTGTCATTGGATTGATAGGCGCTGTTAGTGTAGTCGTTGAGCCTGTACCAATCTCGCCTACCGTTTCACCAATGATGCGAAATGACGTGGTTCCAGTAAACACTAGCGCCCATCGCTCCTCAATCGCATCACGATTTGTCACGACAATAGGGTTATTAGTAACTTGCAATTGCGAGGTTGCGCCATCGCCAATCAATGTGTCACTAAAGCCGCCATTCCCCCACGACTTTTGACTAAATACATTGAACGCACGAGCTTGCATATCACCTGCGAGTAGCATTGAGCTAAAGACTGCTGCTGTGCTGTAGTTATGAGTAATAGGCGTTGATAGCGTCACACGACCTGATATGTCAGTCTCGATCACCAGCGCAATATCCATAATGCGATATTTAGCAGTCAAGGGCGCCGTATAGAACGACATATCAAACATACCGTTGAGCTGCAAAGTACCTGCATCAAGATCGATATCAAGATAGGTGCTATCAACCTTTATGCCATTGGCATCAACGACTGACACATCGGACAATCGCTCAAATCCCAAATCAAACGTATCGTTTGGCGCATTGGTCGGTAACTGCATCGTCTTTAGCTCGGTGATCGCAATACTGTCGCCTTTACGGACAAAAGGAACGCGACCATCTGTAGGTAGTCGCACTGGATCAAGTCCGATAAGCTCTTTATCAAGCGGCAGATAACTATAAGCAATCGAGTTATAACGTATTGAGTCAGGCTTAACGTAAACAGGTCTATTGATGTAGCTTGTACCCCCATCGTCATAGATATTGTTCGCGTCATACCATGACTCATTAACCACGCTAGGATTAGCTGTCACGCCTAGTCGCTCGTAAAGATACAGCGCCACTACACCTGCTTTAAAATCAACCGTGCCATGTGCAAAGCTGTGACCTGTGATACCGCCTTGCTCGTCAGTCGATAGTGACAGCATCGTACCATCTGCAAGCTCTGCACTGATTTGTAGTGAGGCTTCTTTAAGTGGTGCAACTGGCGTTCTAAAAATTAAGTTAGCAAGCGGTACTGGATCATTTTCACGTAACATCGATTTGAGATTTACCGTATTGGCTTGTCCTGCTTGCCAAGTATCAAGTGACAATGCACCAAATCGATAATCGATATTACCTACTATCAAGTCTCCGCTTTTAACTTTGCCGTTACTGTCTCTTAGACTAATGCCTAGCGCATTCAAAAATAACGAACCATTAACCACTGCGTCAGTTGTATCTTGAGGTAGTCCGATATGTAGTGTTGTTGCTGTGCCGGTACTGGTCGCTGCTTCAGTTGTCGGTGCTGTCACTGCACTAGCATTTATCAGCACATCAGACTCCTGCATATTTGTCGTTGTAACCCTAGTTTTAAAAATAGGAGAAACACCCGGTCTAGTAATAACCTCTACACCGCTTGATTGTCTCGATACATTAATGAGTACATCTATTCGTCCAGATGACTTATTAACCGTGCCGCTGGTTAATGTTGCCTTCCAGGTATTTGAGTCTGACGCTGCGTTTTTTATAGAAGTCCAATCTTCAACACTAGTTTGGGTAAATAAGGCGTTACCTTGCTGATAGGTTTTAGTCGTATAAAGGGGACGTAATACGTCTTTAATAGTTATAGTTGAGCTATCTTCAGGTATAGATAGCAATACTTTCAATTCACTACCAAGATATATAGCAAATTCAGCACTGGTAAATGATGCTTCAAAATCCAAAATACCGCCATAATTACCTGATCCATCGGACGCAGTATAAGATAGGTTGGTTTCTATTTTATTGGCGTTCAATATGCGCTGATAAGACAAGGCAAATTCAGCGCCTTTTTCTACTGTCTCATTTGGCGCAATATTTAATTTTCCATCGATAAAAGTACCTGTTGCATCACCATTGACAACGCCATTGCTGACTGTCGCTGTTTTGTCGCCCCATGTGACGGTTATAGCGCCGCTTACTTTATCTGCCACGTTGATAACGTGATAAGCGGCAGGCAAAACTTGAGGGCCATACTTAACCGTGTCTAAATCAACACCAAAGCTGTAGATGATATAACTAGCGGCATCGGGAATAGCGGCAGTTGTGAGCAATACTGTCTTGCCTTGCACTGTGCCGCGTCCATTGCCGTCATCATCGATTAAATTACCGCGTCCATCATCGTGTACTAGATAGTTGTTACCACCCACCGTATAAGTGATCTTTAGGCTATTAGGTAAAGGTTCGGCGCCAAGCTCACGCACGTAGTTATACCCTGCATTGTCATCGACTACTTGATAATCAGTCTGAGCGACACGAGTAAACTCACTAGCAGGCTTGTAGCTACCCATGACTGTACGCTGACCGCTTGGCACATTGCCATACCAAGTGATTTGTCCTATACCGTACTTAATAGATGCATACGCTACGCTGTTAGTGCTTACCAACTCACCATCTCTATCTATCAGCGTCAAGCCGCCGACATCTAAGCTCAGCGTACCGACAGCGATGCCGCTCGATAGATTGAGCGCGGTATTAGTCGCTACATTGACCGATTGATTGATTGAGATCACACCATCACCACGCGCTTGCGTAGCGACTTGGTTAGTTGGATCGCGCTGTAGAATAGGTGTCTCAACTTGAGTGCTTGGCACAACCTGAGTGTAAATAGAGTTGAGCTTAACTTGGCGCGATTGCATAGCAACTACTGGCTCAGCCAATCGTGACGCGCTGTAATACTTAGCAGCATCAGCAATACGAGCTTCACGCAAGATTGCGCGTCTAGTCGTCGATGCGTTTTGATAAAACTCTTGTACTGTCAGACCGTTAAATGACTCGCTCAATGTATCACCAAACTCAATCGTGGCAACCGTGCGTGTTACTGTCTCACTTGCCGACTTTTGAAAGCGACGCTCTACTGTGTCAACTTTAAGTGGTCTGAGGTACTGATAAAACTCGTCAGACTGCCCCTCGTTTTGCACCAACACAAGCGGTTGACCGACTGCTGGCGCTGGGTCTTTTGCATCTAATGAGATTTGAATAACGCGCTGTCCTGCAAGTTGCGTCTCCAATAAATGCCCTGCCCATTTGGTGCCAAAAGCAAGGTACGACTCAATCTTGTCCTGAGCATCTAATCGACGATCAGAAAACGAGCTTGGTTTAAATGCAAATACGCTGATATTTTCATTATCGGGTAGCTCAGTAAACAGCATACGTGGAGCTTGTAATAAGTCAGTGTTTGCCGTTTTTACTGCAAGATATACTTTACGCAGACGCACACGACCAAGTAAGCGGTCAATATCAGACACATCGGGGAATAAGTTGTTAGATACGCCATCAATGACAGCAATACCCGTTGGCAATCCGCCACCATCAGGCGTATCAGCCATAATCTCTGACTTTAAAATCTCTAAATCGTTTTGAGTAATCGCCATGTCGTCATCCGTCAAATTTTGGGCATTAAAAAACCCGCTACAATGAGTGGGCTATCTTTTTTAAACCTCTCGAATTCGAGGGGTTTGGATTATTATTAGCTGCTCGGTATCTCTAAAAACCTAAGCGTTACGTTATAATAATCGGTCAATTCAGGACTGGTTGAGTTCCTGACTGGCTTAGCTTCAATTGCTTCACCTGTCGTATCAAATATGACCTTCACACGCTTTACCGCCCCATCTGCTAGATAATCTAGCCAAAAGGTAGCTCCTAGCTTGTCACGCTCAGATTTGAGCGTATTAACCGTTGCTCGTGATAGTACGCCATGGCCATCAGGTGCTTGCATCGTGTACGGTCTGCCAGCTTTACGCTCTGACTGCTCGACGATCATCGTGCCATCTAGCGCGTACTTGGTGTTTGATACTATAGCTGACCAGTCGTGTTCACCCTCTGGGTACAGACTATCAGACAAGACTATCACCGCGCCCGTGGCTGTATTCGTCAGCTTGGTTTGTGCATTAGTACGCATAATCAGTCCTTTTCGTTTAAGTAAGCAACCGTCACGCAGTCACTTAATTAAACAAAATAGGTCTATGTGAAATTACATAGACCCATCAAGCTACAGATTAACAACCTGATACGTTGCGCCTGCATCTTCATCAAACAAGCACTCGCCTTCAATGCTCATTTCTGCAAAGTTCTCATTGATGAGGTCGTAAGTATCGGCTGGATCAAGTTTGACACGGTAAGCAGTCGTAATCTGACGACCTTGTTGACCAACTGTGTTAATACCATCAAGACGGACTTCGTAATAGTCAACATCGTCGGTCATTGGCTTGGTTACTTTAGACTCACCGTAACCATAATCAATAGCTAGTGGCGCGGTATGACCACCTGTTAGCAGCTCAACACGTCCATAGTCAGCATCAACCGTATAATCAGTGCCTTCGACTAGCGGGCCATCTGCTGCATCAGTGATAGCCACGTCTGACACGTTACCGTGTTTTAAAAATGTCATATCGCCAATTTCACCGACATTATGACTTTCGCCCGCCACGGTAGCAGCTGCCACAGTTTCAACAGTTGCCTGTAGTGCTGCGCGCATTGCATCGTCACGACGCTCTTGAATGGTTAATGAGATAGAGGTTTTTTTCTTACCTTCACTCACGTCCCATAATTGCGAATTGCCTGAATGATGTTCAAACAGCTCTTGTTTGTCCTCGACTGAGTGACTAAACGCAAGTGCTGACGCTACGCCCACCCAGAAAGCCGACTGCTTAACACCATCTTTAACTGGTGTCATATAGATTTTACCCTTACCAATAAAGGCGTGGGACTGGTTTAAATTATCTGCCATGAGTTAATTCCCCTCGATTAAGGCTTGAATTGTGTACTAAAAGTAAAAGGGTAAAGCGCAAACGTGCTGAAGTAGTCCGGTCTGCCTGATGTGCTAGTACGCTGTAACGCGCTGTGCCAGTCGTCTAGTTGATAACCCTGCACATGATTAATTACTTTGCCGATAAGCTCTCCTGCATCACGCATAAGAGCTGCTGTATCTGTCTGTGAGGCTTGATTGCTGACTGCGATAACAACCGTCCATTGCTGCACGTCCACGCTGTCTAGTGAGCCAACAGCGTTTGGATTGTTTGATGTATTGACGACATAGAGCGCAGGTGTGATTTGTTTATTAATCTTGCTGATGTCTGCAACTGTGCCGATATGCTTAACACCCCACTCGTCAGCTTTCGCCTCTAAGTGCTCAATTAGTCCAAGACCTACTGCAAAATAATTACTCATAAGTCCACGTCCATAATTCGATTGATAATGTTAAGCACTGATGCTCGGTCGTTCTCGTTCATGCCAAGATACGGTCTAGCAGGTATATCACCCCACAAGTGAGGGAACAGCGCCTTTTTACCGCCATAGTGCATCATGCGTGCGTACACTACGTTTGTGCCCCACTTAACGCCATCAGGTAGCGCAATGTAGGTCAATGAAGCCATTAAACGACCAGTATCACGCAAGGTTTTACCGTTTTGAATAATGGCTCGTTGGGACGGTATCCACGGCTGACGCTGTAAATCGTGCTGATTAGCAAAACGCTCCTCAGTCTGATGGACCATTTCAGCACCAGCCATGCGGCTAAACTTCTGCATTTTTTTACTGTCAAAATACAAGTCACCTAACCGTCTGATTATCTCGTCACCGCCTGATAATTCGGCATCAAACATAGTCACCTCACATTAGGCATCTTGGCAAAAACGTCATCACCGAATACTTGACCAGGGTAACTACTGCCAATCGGCACAGCAGGCTTAACATAAGTGCTTTGCTGCTCAGTGGCGCTTAGTTGCTCAGCGAACGTGACATTTGCGCGACCAGCACTAACATCCTTTAGCCAAGCAATCTCTTCTTTATAGCGGTCTTCTGGTTCGCCTGTTGCGTCGTTCTTATACAGCAAGTATCTTGCGATATTGCAGCAAACGAGCTCCAAGTTATCCGTTTTAGCGATGGGCGTGTTATATCGAGTAGACAAGAAACTATCCATTTTGCCACTTGCGCTTTTTAGTGCTTTAGCGGTTGCAGCTAAAGGGTCTTCATGCAACGACTCAAGCTGACCAATTTCTAACTCACTAAAGTGACCAATCAAATCATCACGAGTCGCGTACATAATCAGTCCTTCGGAAAGCGTGCGATTAGCTCAGCTTTGGTATCTGAGTCGTTGTACTCGATACCTTCTTCATCAAGTAAAGCTTTTAGCTCTTTGTTGGTAAGTGTATCGAGCTCGACCACTTCACCACCTTCGCCAGTATCAACATCTTCGCCTTCAACGGCTTCAGCTTCTACGATGGCGCCTTGTTCAAGTAAGAATTTGGCACGCTTTTCGGTCAAGCCTTCAACCACTTCACCAGTCTTAAAACGGCCTACCGATTGTTTTGCAATATACTTAGACATAATTTGCTCCAAAAAAAAGCCCTGCGATTAAACAGGGCAATTAAAGTTAGTTGATATTAAAGAGTGATAAAACCAGTACCGCCACACGCACCATTTTTATTGATTGGTACAGGCAGAGGGCTTGAGTCAGCAATAAACTTATCGACCGATGGATCATCACTAAATACATGGTACGGCATCAATTCCATTGCTAATTTAGCAGGGTTCTTGCGATGCTTAATCATGCAATAGTAAAGCGGATTGTTTAGCTCAGAGATAAGCCAAAAACCATCTTCTGGAATCATCAATTCGCTCGTACCATCTTCTTTCTCAAACTCAGCGTCATACGTCCAAAAATTGATGCCGTCCACAGTACCTCGTAATGTTGCTGTGGTTTCACCACCAAAACCACCATCAAACACGCGGGTCGCATTGGTGTCTTTTGATGCGGTGAATTTGTCGTTAAACTCTTTATCGTCAGTCATTGCATCAAACACGCGGCTAGACATTTGAGCGTCAACTGGACGGCGCTTACCATGCTTGACCAAGTTTTTAACAATGGTGCGGATGTCTTGGTAAGGAGTTGCGCCTGTTTGATCCCAAGCAATAAGCGGGCTAAACGTCAAGTCATCATGGCGGCCAAAATCAACGGTCACACCCGCATTGTCATCGCCTTCTACAACAACTTTACCGTACAGCAGTGCATCACGGCACATCATAGTGATACGTGCTGTTAATGACTGGCGAATGGCCCAGTACGATGTTGCTGCTGCCATTTCCCACTCATCTTGCATGGTTGGTGGTACACCAGCGGCATTGGCAGCAATAACGCGCATACTTTGCAATAACTTTTGCATTTTGGCGTCAATCTTGCTCAGTGGTTCAACAACACACGCTGGTTTAAAATAAGGTGCGGGGATATAACTGACGTTTAGTTCGACTTTATCTTTAATCACGCGGCCTTGCGCGGTTGGCAGTACAGCTGGCGCAAGCGGAATATAAGTTTTGATATCACCTACAGGCACCTTATCTTCATTATTTAGATAAATTGGGTTGCCAAAGTAACGATCACGAAAAAAAGTATCAACTGGCTTGCTTAGGTCGTAAACTGCAGCAAGTTCTTCAAAAGAGGCTGTATCAATCTCAGCGCCTTCAATATTAAAAGTAGCCATACATTAAGTCCTTATTTAACTACGCTAAGCGTGATTTTAGTTGAGCGATTAGCGTATGCACGCGCCGCTAGTTTCTGAGTCGCATCGAGTGCCACGCCGTTCAGCTTGACTTCCGCAACATCAAACTTACCTGCAACATAGACAGGCAGCTCAACACCCGCGGCAATCTTGGCAGTTGCCTGCTCAGCAGTTACGTCAGCTAGGCAGATAACATGCCAATCAGCTTGTGCGCCTGTTGATGCATCACTGTGAGTCGCTACGTTGGTGCCAGCAGCAATCACCAGTAAGTCACCGCGCTTGTATGCAGTACCAGTTGTAGGTACGACGCTATCAGTGATAGGTGCAACATCGACCGTCAACGGCTGCTCAGTTGTATAGTTGAAATCAACCATTATTTAGCTCCTTGTGCTTTAGCTGCCTCAACAGCTGCTAGAATTTTACTTTCACCACCTTCACGGCCATTGGTTGCTTGCGCTTTATCCAAACCACCTGGTAGCTCAGGCGCTTTAGGTGTAACTGGTTGAGCCATAAACTCTGCAACAGCAAACTGTGCGTCGTCCATCGCTTTAAACGCAGTTACTTGCTCGTCTGTAAACTCACGACCAGTATCGGCGGCTAGCTTATCGATAGCGGCTTGGCGTGTTGATGCTTGCGACTCTGCTAATTTATTCTGTGCAGCAAGTGCATTAGCTTTTGCGTCAGCAGCTTCTTGTACAGCTTTGGCCTCGGATGCCTCTAGCTCTTTAATTTTGGCTTGCGCCTCTTGTAAATCCATTGATTCCCCCTCGGTTTTTGGATTTGTATTGCTCTGATTGGTGCTGCTTGACACTGCTACGCTATCGGCAATTGCATCAATTAGACCTAATTCTTTGGCTTTAACGGCGGTGAACACATCACCTTCCCAGCCTTTGACTGTTTTAGCATCAACATTACGCTGTGCTGCTACATGATTAAAAAAGACACTAGCTGATTCATCGACGCCTTCTTGTAGGCGCTGCTTTTCATCGTCGGTCAGTGGCATAAATGAGTTGAACGCGGCCTTCCACTTGCCTGATCGGAACAATGAAACCTTTTCGCCATAGCGCTCAAGCCATCCACTCTCTTCGGTGTGGACCACATAAACACCGATGCTACCAATGCCTGATTGCTTAGACGCTGTAACCTTGCTTGTGCTAGCACCCAACCAGTAAGCAGCTGAATACATGTCACCACTGACAAACGTTTCAATCGGCTTTGTAGACTGGTAGATAGTCTCAGTGATGCCGTCAAGTCCTGCGACATAACCACCGCCACTATCAATGTCTAAGACAATACTAGTCACTGTGTAATCATCGTTGGCTTGCTGAATGTAATCCGCTAAGTTTGCATAGCCTGTCACGCCCCATGAGCGATAATCACTCGACGTTTCAGGTACCAGCAGGCCTCGTACATCAATAGTCGCCACGCCATTCTCAACCGTATAAGTCGCCTCACTATCATCGTCGTCATAGCGTGATAGCGCCTTGAAATCGATAGACGCAAGCTGATGCTCAAGCCCTGTGCAGCTCATGAGCGCATGACTATCAATATCGCGCTTAATCTTTGCTTGTAAGTTCATATTTCACCTTTTCTTAGGCGGGTTTTTGGGTTTCGGCTGTAAATAGTGAGGCTGATAGCCAGCGGCCTTTTGCCTTTCAGCCTCGTCATGAACAGACTGGCTAATAGTTACCGTAATGTTCATGTCATCGCCCATTAAAAAACCGCCCTTATCGGCGGTCTTGTTTTTGTTTCTTGCGCTTGGTGTAGATGGTCATCGCTATATCAGCTATCAGCACAACAGCTCTGAGTATTCGTGATTTATTCATCCGCTCTCTTCCTCAATCAACTCTTTAGCTTCATCAATCATCAAAGCAAGCTCTGGTACTGGCTGTGCCAACATCACTGTAATTGCCGCCTCAATACGCTGTCTTGCTGCCAATATTGCATCTGACTGCTTGTAGTACGTGATAGCGAGTTCAGCTATCTTGTCGTTGACTAGCTTGTTCATGTTGCCTGTGTACTGTGCAGGTGTGCCGCCAATCCAACCTTTATCATTCGGCACGCTTGGCAGGTCACCATCATCGGTAATGCCTTTTGCTTCAGCTTGTGACTTAGTGAGTGAACGACAAACGCACCGGCAGCGATAGCCCGATGGAGCATAGTGCTGTTGCCAGAACGGATCATCAATATGTCTGACCACACCATCAAGTATCTTGTGCGCTGGGCGCTGTCGAACATCATTGATGCCATCGCGCATCAAATAAGGTCGTTCATCTTTATTCTGTTGCTGCTGGTACCAACGACCACGACCATAAGCGCCTTGAATATTCGTTCTAAAAATATTATCTAGCCGATGCCTTGGTAGATTAATATCAATATCACCTTTTTTCACAGCGTTCTGAAAGTCTGCAAACGTGCCACCACTATCGAGTTGGTCATTAACCAAGCCCATGACGTGCTTAATCTGCTCAGTCTGCCCTAGTCCTGCAATAGATACCGCTTGCTGACGTTGTATCGGTGTCATGCGTAAATAATAATCATCAGGCAAAACCACCTCACGATTCAAAGCGTAAGCAATAGCTTCGATAAACTGTACGTCAAATCCTGCTGTTGTCGTTGCCATTGGTTACTCGCTTAGTTTTTAAGTCTTATCTTTAACTGGCTTCCTACGCTTTAATTGTCTGATACAGACTCTACCTGCTGTATACTGCCAATCAAAATCGTAAGTCTCGCTCTTTGATGTTAGTGCCATACATAGGGCGTTTGCTTGTATTTTTGGAATATCCAAAGCAACAACAAATTCGCCTTGCTCAAAAATATCATCACGACATTTGTCGTAATCAAAATCAACATCATTCATAATCAAACCTCACTCGATTCATCAGCAAAACCATGCACATCAGCAACCGCCAATGCTGTATTGACAAGCTGTGTAAACTCACTTTGAGCCAAGCTATCACCGACCATATTAAATAGCGCCTCACGTAAGCTGTCAGCGTCCGTTGCAAGCTCAATAGCAGTTAGCACCTTATTCACATCAAACGGCTGTACGCTCAATTCAAGCGCATCGTCTGCGACCTGTTCAAGCTCTTGCTGTTCATCAGTAAATTCACTGTCATCGTCAGCTGCTTTAAATGGCAGCCATGTTTTGCTAGCCATTGACGTATAACGATTGGCTTGTGCTGACGTTGGCAACTTGATAGCGCCTTGACCGTCGCCATAATACATGTGTGAGATATGCTGCTCGTTATAGCCATGCTCGTCTACAAAATAAGACTTGGTGAAGCGAACACCCATCTCATGCGCTTTTTTATCTGCGTCTAACTGCTCTTGGTTGATGAACTTCTTAGCCACCCACTTAAACTCAGGCGCTTCAAACCCATTAGCGGTACAGATAACATCGATGAATCGTTGGACGGCTTTAAGCGCATGCTTACGGTCGCTGCTAAAGATAATCTCTTGCTGCTCTTGATGTACTACGCCTTGGCCGTAAGTGCCGCCTTTATCCGTACCACTGGTAAGCGTCTGACCTAGCAAGTAAGTCGTAATACTCTGCTTAACCACTGAGTCATAGCTAACAAACGCTTCACCGTTACTGCCACCAGTTACCGCCGTCACATCCTCATCAACGCCGATAGTCACGACGCCTGAGTTATGCGCTGCTAGTAGTGCATTAGCAAAGTCCTGGGCGTCAGCATCACTGCTTGCGTCAGTCTTACCAATCAGCAAGGGTGAACCGAAACGCTCCAAGAACTTAGACCAAAAACGCCAGCCATTGGTTTTAAAGTAATGCAGCCAGTACACGCGGCTTAATAATGATTTGCCTTTAGGGTTTAGATATGTCGGCTTGTGCTGCTGGTATAGATAGCGATAGTAAAAGTCAGCTTGATCACTAATCATGATCGGCTGACTACCATCGTTCGGAAACCATTGCAGAGCACCACCTGATAACGGCTCAAACCATTGAATAGGTTTTGACATCATGGAAGTAACTGCATTACGCCCATTGCTATCTTTGCCCCATAGCATTTCAATCACATCATAGCCGTACCACTTACTAAGCGATGAGCCTTGTAATATCGTCTCAAGATGCAGGTCTAACTGCTCATAGACAAAATCAGCAACAACACCCTCACTTGGTGTAATCGTATAAGTCGCACTGCCTAACTCTTCTTCACGTCTGTCAATCGCTTGGTCAATATCAGGATCGGTAAGCAATGTCTTTAGCGCATGACGACTGATACCCGCCTTTTTAAGAATCTCGTCAGTATCAGTACGGATCAGGTAACGGTAAAAGGTCTTACCACGTAGGTCAGTTGCTTGCTCTTGGCTTAGTGCCTTACCTGCTGTGACACGGTAACGCGGCTTTTCAGTTATATCATTCATCTATACGTCCGTTTGCCAGCAGTGGCTCTATGTCGTTTATTGGATTTCTTCTCAACCATGTTGTCAGCAAACACCATCATCACCGCATCAAAACGGTTAGGCGATGGCGTGCCCTTTGGTTTTTTGTTGATCAGTATTTTGCCTGCGTTATTTTTTGAGTAGGTCGGCTGTGAAAGCTCGGTAGTCAAAGTCGACAACTCTTCAAGCGTACTATCAATACTGATGATATCGCTTGGGTCAAAGTCCATACCTTTAGCGACCGCCCTATGTGTCAATAAGAAGCGCTTGCGTAATGCCCACCCTGCTTGAGCTTTGAAGTTATCAAAAGCGTCGCTGTTTTTCTTGCCGATGATATCTTCACGCTCCGGCTTATAGATACCAGCCGAACCACGGAAAGGGTGAGCATCAACATCAGGCAATCCTAATCGTTGCTCATTCACTACCCTGGCATCACCTTTGACACCTGCACCCAAACCATCGGCATCATACAAAAAGTATTCTGATTGACTGTCAGCGGTTGCCTCAACTGCTTTTTTAGACGTGGCAAAAATATCTGAACCTTTACCACTCCATGTATCTAAATGATTAAGCAATACGCCATGACGACCGGCAATAGAGTTTTTATCAATACCTTCATCGGCTACATCGAGCGCCATAATCTTGCTGCCGCTGATAGAGATACCCAACTTTTTATGAGCATCAATAGCAGACTGTACCCATGCCGACGGTATTAACACCCCTTCAACCGAAGCTGAATAGTCAATATCA
This sequence comes from Psychrobacter nivimaris, assembly GCF_904846365.1. Taxonomy (GTDB): domain Bacteria; phylum Pseudomonadota; class Gammaproteobacteria; order Pseudomonadales; family Moraxellaceae; genus Psychrobacter; species Psychrobacter nivimaris_B. The sequence goes on along the minus strand of NZ_CAJHAL010000004.1, from coordinate 9,047 downwards.
ATCTCTTGAGCAACTGTGACCGCATCTAGCTCATCTAGCTGTTTGTTGTACCAGACATCGTCTTTGCGTGGATCATCGCGCCAATGAAAGGTAAACACACGAATACGCCCACCATGGCGACGCTGTGCGAATGAATTGCTCATACCATTAGGCGTAGATATATCATTACGACTATTAGTGGTAGCTGACAGTGACGCATCAACCAAGTGCGGACGCTCCAAGAAGGCAGCCTCATCAACAAAATACAATGAGGCCCTATCACCACGACCAATACCGTCACCTGCCTCGCCAGTAATCACACTACCCGTTTCAGGTAATATAATGCGCTTAAAGGGGCTATGCTTTTCTCTAATCCAACCGCCACGAAACTCAGGAGGCAGGCCACTCAAAAACATACGGCCTTTTTCAAACAAGGCTTTAGGACTGCCAATCAGGTCAACGTATTCTTCTTTACGGCTACCGACACCGACAGACAAGCCGTGATTATGTAAGCCTAGCGAGCATGACAAGCCCATCATGAGCCAAGACATACCCATATCCCGCGTCTTCTCCGTAATGGACGGTTTTTGCAACTTCCAACCGTCCATCAGCCAATGAATCCACTCTTCTTGCTTTGGGAATAACAAAAACGGTATGTATGACGGCAAGCCGCGCTCAATATTACGTGGATCGTAAGTCACACCCCAATCGATAATAAATTGAGCTGGATTGTCTTTGTAGAACGCTTTTAGCGCGGCCAGTGACTCAGGATTTTGTCTAATACGCTGTAGTCGCTCAATACGCCATTCAAACACCTGTGCGTAATCAGGATTCTTAAAATCAAATGCAAAAGGGATAGGCATTATTTACCACCCATAATATCCTGATACGCTTGGCTTGCTGCTTGAGCGTCACCGTTGAAGTTGTTGACAGTAGTATTACCCATGCTTTTGTCACTAGAGGTGTTATCCACCTTTTGCTTGTTGGTATAGACCTCACCAACTTCTTTGGCTGCCTGTTCTGCTAGTGCTGCCGCAAGTGGCCTGTTCTTTGACTTCTCAGCATCACGCGCCATACGGTCAAGCATGTTCAATCTATAGGCTTTGTTAGCGATAGGTATCGCCTGAATATCGTTATTAAAGTCATCACGGAATTGCTTGAATAGGTCCTTCCACTTTTTAGCAAGGTTTATTCCTGCCGCCTTATAAGGATCGTATTTTGCTACTTGTTGACGTGTAATAGTGATGCCAAATTCTTGGTTTACAGCTTCTGCTACTTCTGAGGGGGTCATATAGGTAGCAAGCCCTTGTACAATAAAGGTCTTAACCCCATTGTTAAGAGTCGCCATATTTGTCCTTTCGTATCCCTAGGTATACCTAATTAGTATTTTATTTGCGGCTCACAGTCTTGCAGTTTAGCCATGCGTATAACCGCTTCATCACCGCCATATCGTCTGACGACTCCAAAGAACTCCTCAACGTCATGAGCAATCAATTCGAGCTGTGGTCTACCGTCTGCTTTGAATGATGGGTCACCAAACATATCTGGTTTATGTCTCATGTGGTAAATCTCATGCTCAACTAGTGCGGCAAACTCAGAGTCTGTACAATCTCGGCAATAATTAGCATCAAGTGTCACCAAGTATTCAGGCACATCACCCAAGGTATCTTCAAACCACATTTCCTGACGTGTCTTTTTCCAACCACCAGCCATCATCATGACCTTTTCGCACTGGCCTAATATCTGTTTGCCAGCTTTCACGTATTCACCTTGAGCCCACATAAACGCTATTTCATTTACTGAGTATTCCATTAGATGTCGATGGTCTTCGTTAAACCACTCATGATCAGGATTAAGTATGGTTGCGTGTAGCCATTCATGTATTTCAGGGGCTGCCATTAGCGGTCGCAAGTCATTAGTTGGTGGCACCGGTCTCTTTAACATGCTCACCTCCAATTAGCGTGCATAAAAAATGCCTCGTCCAATCAAGGGAGGCAAAAGGGTTAATTACAAAACTCAATCTTATCTACAAAACCTTGGGCGCCTTCTACGCCTCTATTTGCTCTGTCTCGTAGAAACTGTAGCCAATAAGCTTTGGCGCACGACTCGGTTACCTCATGATAATAATCATAAGCTTGTTGGTTGGTTAGATCGCACATGGTTAGCATCCCTGCTAAATCGTAGACGTAAAAAAGCCCGATATGGAAAATCACATATTCGGGCAAATCATGGGCACAAAAAAAAGCCTTATCAGTTAGATAAGGCCTATTGCTACAACTCTATTTCTATTTTCTTAAACTCTGAATCTTTCAAGAATAAATCGATAGCTGTATTATATTTTGTCGCTGCTATTACCAGTGAGCGTTTTTGCTTGTGGTAACCGTAGCTTTCGACATAGGTAGGATCTGCGGACATCTTCTCGTTGCTTTCTTCTTGCAATCGAGTGATTAATCCAAGTTGTTTCAAACAATATCGCTCAACTATACGCTTTATCATCGAAACACCCTAAATTTGGTTGGCATTCGCCATACTACGAAATATAGCATCAACTGTTAGCAAGGGTCAAGTTATGCCGATAATTATCTACGTCTTGATTAATAAACCCTATCAGGTAATCAAGATCATGCAGCATCTTCTCTTGATACTTGGACCATATCTGACTGTATGAGCTCGCCGACATATTGATACCACTAAAGAGTAAGCGGCCCTCGACTGAATACAGTGGCCACAGGTTGTATAGTTCAAAGTGCAACGTCATACGAGCCATCTTGTATGCCAGCTCATTAAGCGTGTACTTGCTCTTTGGTGCGCCTCTACCATCATCTACACAATATTTGATCATATTGGCTGCTAAGTGATTAACCACCATGTCGAACGATTCTGACCACTCCCATTGGTCGTTGTTGCCCCACAATAAGAGTGAAGCAAGCGCTCTGCCCGTTCTGCTCTTGATCAATCCAATAGCAGCAGCCTTATCTTCCCAATTTACTTCAGGAGGCAAACCACCCTGACCAATATCAAACTTAACTGTCTTGGCACCCATACCTTGCTTTAACCAATCGCCGTGCTGCAATTCTAAGCGTGGGCTGGTAGCAAATCGTTGACTCAATATTTTATTCATGCGGTGCACTCCAATGTAAACTGCTCTAAAAACTCATATTTGAATAACGGCTTGATAAAACCGTCTTGCTGGTAATGCACGTAGTGATCATCAACTCGTAGCACTAAGACGCGCTGCCCTGTCTCATTGTTGATATAGATTTGGTCTTTGCTAATCATGGCTGCACCTATAATTTTCTATACGTTAGAAATCTCGAATATCCCAACCACCGCCGTTCCTTTTGGTCTGCTTCATGATTGCAATGAACTTGAACGGGAACTTGTCAGCAGCGACTTTGATTTTCACTAAAGCGTCATCAGTCCACTGCCCTTTCACTTCGTGTATTTCCAATTGGCCATCTGAGCGCATGACCAAGAAGTCTGGCTTATAAAACGTGTTGTCTGCTAGCCGTAGGTTGATGTTGTCAAAAGAGTAATAAGCGATCTCACCTGCTCGTTTTAGCAGCTCCAAATGCTGTGCGTAGGCCTTCTCAGTACCATTCATTTGTCCTGACTTCATTCGCCCTAATGCTTGTATGCTTTTTCTCATCACTTACCATCCTTTAAATTAATATCGCCATATTCATGCTTAAACGCTGTTCCGTCGCTATTCCACTTCACATATTCATCGTGGTACGGATCCCCATCAACTACTCTCAACCTGCCCGACCAGCCGCGATATACATTCTCTTTGGGATGATAGGCAGTTTGCAGACCTGCGACGCTGTACCCTTTTGTGGTTTTCATAGCCACTCGCCAATGAGATAAACTAAGATTAGAAATACCGGTAACGCCAAAACATAGGTGCTTGCTGCCTTGTGATACCACTTGATTTTGAATCCGTAACTTACGTTCTCAGCCACACAGACCAGTCTCGTAAATTTATAAGCGACGAAGTAAGCGCAAAGGAAGTAGGTAACCATCAGCACTATGACTAGATTATTGATGCTCATACCGCCTCCTGCATTTGATTTAACAACCTGTCGTAAGTTTCATCTTGCATTTCGCCTGGCATATGCTGCTGGCTGATATGATCGTATGTCTGCTGCACACTCATACCGGGCAATGGCTCTTTCCAAAGACCATTCACTACGACCGACACTTTGGCATCACGTTTGGCTTGAGTTGCTGGTTTGCTGTGACTAGGGTGGTAAACGGCTGGCAGATCACTGTCATGGCCTTCTGATTTGCTAGCAGTCGTACCGCTCCAATCTTCATTGTCGATGTTGAATCTAGCTGGCTGTGACTGAGCTTTAATTTTCTGCTGACGTATGTAATCGCGCTTGATCCAATCCGTGAGCACATCCTTGCGTCTGCCCTCAGTCCTGATGTATGAACCCTTTTGCTCTTCCTCAGCGTAGTAGTTTTTGAATTTTTTCAATTGATAATCGTAGTCTGCTTGACTGATGGCTGGTACTGGTGGTGCTCCTAGCATGAGCATGGCATTAATTTCAGTAAGCTCTGGATGAACCCAATCTGCAATCGAATCAATCACTGAAAAATCACTCGCGCTATTATTATTACTATTCTTTGGTTCTTGGTTTATGGTTAATGGTTTATGGTTATTGGTTATAGCGTCTTTTTTCGCGTTAGTATCGTTAGTCGTTTCGTTAGTATCAGCGTTAGTGCCGTTAGCGTTAGTTACTTCGTTAGTGTTTTTGCTAACATCATCATTATTAAAATTATCAGCATATAACTCTCTAAGCGTTGCTATGCTTGTCCTGAGGGTTACTGATTTTCCGATACTTTTAAGGCTATCAACCATATGTTTACGCTCTGCTGTAGATTTCGCTTGTCGTTCTGCGTTAGTAAGGGCGTTAGTTCTTTCGTTAGTATCGTTAGTCGTTTCGTTAGTATCAGCGTTAGTGCCGTTAGTAATGCGCGTTAGTTTGTCATGACCGAAGCTTTTTATATAAAGCTCTCTGATAGCGACGGTGCCCGTATCTGCTTGAATAGCTTCACCATTGGCTTTTAATCGCTTGGCCATATCTCCTACAGCCGTTACCACCTCTTGATACTTGTAATCTTTGATGATCTTGTCCCAAGCTGCACACTTATAAAACTTACCTGTCTTTTTGAATTTGTCTTTTAGCACAAACGCTAACGCTTGCTTTTCGTCTTCGTTAGTAACTAACGTTCTGCGCTCAAGTAATTTCATGTCGCTAGCATCAATTGCTTTCTCAGTAGAGAAATAAAGAGACCGCAAATCAAGATAAATGGTTTTCTCGATGCGGTTCATGTGTTTGGTATCAAAATCCCAATCTGTGAAGTTGTGATTGATGTAGTGCATTACACTGCTCCTTTACACTTCTAGCTTTAGCTGCATCTTCTTTAGAATGCCGTCTATGGTTGTTGTATTTAGATGCTTGGTCTTTTTGCGTTCTGCTAAGCCTTTACCGTGTAGCGAGCCAATAGCCTTATCGCAATTTTCTTTTGCACACCACTTATTTAACTCCGCTTGCAGTGATACCACTTGATGCTCTAAATCTAACCATCTTTTAATAACTGCATTTCTAAGTTTGATGCTGTAGCCAGTGACTAGGGTAAAAGTAAGTTCTTGATCCAAAACATATTCTGTTTTTTGACGGTTTAGCGTGTCTAAATAGATACGTCCAAAACTGGACGCATCTAAACTCAGCTCATTAAGCATGGCTAGTACGTCTCTATTAACGTGCTGTAATTGCTTGCCTGTTAGCTCTGCAATTTCTCTACTTGTCATTTGAGTCATGCTGCCAACATCCCAATTTGTTGTTTGCGCTAATTCTGTATTCATGGTTTAATATCCTTGTTAGGTTAGTAAGTAGCGCTTTATCAGTTCACGCTGATAAGGCGTTTTTTATTGCCTAAATTAAGCACTTGGCTTTCTCTTTGTTCTATTACCCCGACCATTGAAAATAAATACCTTGCCTGTGTTAACCGCTTCTCTAACGCCATGCTGCTGGACATATTCATCGATAGCGTCTTGGTCTGGACTGACTCGTGCATAACTTGAATGCGCTGGGATAATTAGCTTTTTAATACCTGCGTTACGTGCTCTCATGGCTTACCTGCAAAATGAATTATCGTGTAGATGACAATCGTTGCCAAAGTCATGTGAGTTATAAAACGCATAACACCACGCCAAAAAATTCTATTCGTATCTTTCGATGCTTCTTCCTCTCTGCGTATCGCTTCACGATTAACAGCTCGCAAGTCGCTTTGTCTTGTTTGCGCTAAATCCTGCTCTAAGGCTAAACTGGCTTGACGCTCGTTCCATAGCTCACATGGGAAGGGTTTCTGATCAGTTGAGTTCATAAAGCACCTCTTGGCTGATACGTACCTTCAGCTATTTGCATAGCAGCATCAGCATGTAAAAAATCATCAACATCTAATGACCGATTCATGCCAAGTTTTGCCATTCCATATAACCAGCTCACATGCTCACGGTCGTAACACTGCATATCTTTACTAACCACTTTCAAACCACAAGAAGCCAACAGATGACAAAGGCGCTCGATGTCACTGTGCTTTGCTGTGCCCTGTATTGACTTCATTTTTGTGATGGCTGTTGTGTCGATACCGATGCAGTTAGCTACAGCTTGTTGTCCGGTGGTATCAATGGCCTGCAGAATTTGAGCTTGCATATTGCAAGACCATGCAAGCTGTTCGCGCGATAATTTACCTGTAGATTTGGTGGTCATGGTTAAGCTTCCTCTGTTTTTTCTTGGCAAAGCTCTTGATGAGCTTTTATTAATGCAGCGCCATTGACATATGTAAGGTGTGGTTTAGGTTTGCCGCTCTTAAGGTCGCTAATAACGCCTTGATGAACGCCAGTGATATCTTGTAATTCTAGCTGCGTCCTGCCCTCTAACAGGTCTCGGACAATGACTTTCCAATCAATAGTATTAGTCATAAATACCGCTCCAACGTTTAATAAAAAATATAATATCGTAATTACGTTATTTAATCAAACGTCAAAACGATATTTATTTGTATCATAATTACGATAATTTATAAGAGGTGCTGAAAATGAATATTGAGATACTTGGGGATAGAGTTAAAAAGGCCCGTAAACATGCTGGGTTAACTCAAATACAATTAGCTAAGAAAGTGAAAACATCGCAGGGCGCTATATCTGATATTGAGAATGGTAGGAATAAAGACTCATCTAGTTTGTATGATATTTCTAAAGTGACTGGTGTAAGTGCTGATTGGCTTCTTAAAGGCCAAGGTGAAATGCTGCCAACCGAGCCTGAAAAAGAGCTGGCAAAAATACTGGAAGCGGGAACCGTATCTACTGATGACGGTTCTGATGATCTAATTTCGATCCCTATCTACGATCTTTATTTTTGCTGTGGTGATGGTAATGGGTCTTGCGAGTTTGAAAATATTAAAGGCTATAGAAAGTTACCACCTGATTTTTTCAAAGATAGAAATATTAGACCTGAAGACTTTAAGTTAATTTGCGCTATCAACGACAGCAATCATCCTTACATTAAAGATGGAGATGAGGTTGGCATTGTGGTAACCGATAAAGAGGTCAAGGATGGCGAGTTCTACGCAATCTTATTAGACGGTGATCGTATGATAAAGCAGATTTTTAGAGAAGCTGGCGGCTCCTATAGATTAACCAGCTTCAATAAAGCCTATCCAGACAAAGTGGTTACCCCTGAACATAGCCAGAGCTTAATTATTGCTGGCAGACAAGTGTATAGGGCGGGTTAAATATGTCGGATACTAATGACTGGGCTTACATATGGATTTGCCACTTCTTGAAACACGCTATGCCAGTCGATGAGCTACCATTAGGTTGGTGTGTCTATCGTGAAGCAGTAGATTTCGAATAACACAAGGATGTGATGAATGAAAAAATTAATACTAGCCGCGGCACTATCTGTGTTCGCTTTATCGTCCAATGCCGGCGTTACTACGATAGACAATCCATTTCAAAACAATACAGTTCTGAAGGAATCTGTTGAAGTGGATCACCCTCTATTCGCTAAGGGTGCTGGTGGTGCTCAGTGCAAAGGCCTACCTAGCACCTGTGGCCAAATGGCTAATTGTGAGCAAGCCAAGCTGGCCCTTGAGTGTGGTAACACTAGACTGGACAGAGATAAGGACGGAGTTCCATGCGAGTCAATATGTCCAGGTGGTTAATCAGTATAGCTGCCTTATCGTTAGCTGCATGCTCTCCTTCTCAGAATGATAGCTACGCTCAACAGTTTGTCTCTGGTGATGTTGCGGTGCACGAGGTTTTCTGGGCCGTTGATCATAATACACCCTACCCGTTTACGACATCAGGTGAAATATCTTGTGTCTATTATCCAGAATTTGGGACTGAGGTGTATTTTGAGCCTGCAGGCTATAGTAAAGACTCATCTATTGGTACGCCGCTTAATAAGGCCGCTGCTAAATCTCTGGAGAAAGACGGCATGATACCAAACGTGCCGTACAGTATTAAGAAAGATGCGGACTTGAGCGAGGCTGTAGATGTTGGGTTGAAGGCGTGTGGTGAAGTTTGAAGTAACGAATTATAAGTAACTTGTTAGTAAAATTTGTCCAAATTAGTAGCTTAATACGTATTGTATATTTCGCATAAGGTGTTAACCATGAGTATAAATGATATAGGTATAATTTTAGGTGTGATTGGTATTATTCTTACTATATTTTTTGGGATAAGAGCTACAAATAACAGAGTAGTTAGCAAAAAAAATGGAGGTAATATAAGTAAAAATGTTAACAGTGGGAATGGTAATCAATTTAATATCGGAGGAAATGTAAGCAATATATCTACGGATAGAAAATCTAAGGACAGAAAAAAATGAATATTCGCAGTAACAAAAATATGGGTAACGGTGATCAATATAATATTGGAAGTTATCATAAAGGTTATGCGGAGTCTAAAGGTTCTGCGATTCAAAATGTATTGTTAGGTATTGTTGATATTGAAGAGGAGGAATACATGCCTTTAGTTGAGGATAACTATACTC
>NZ_CAJHAL010000003.1:0-203226 GCF_904846365.1 Psychrobacter nivimaris | reverse complement strand
GTAATAGCTTGATAACTTAACACTTAGCACGCGGCACATAGTGATGATGCGAAAGAGGTGCTGGTTATCTTTGATGAAGGCGTACCTGACTAGCTGTGCCTTGCAAAGTACGCCGTCGCCTTTTTTAAGATCTCGCGCTCCTCTTCAGCCACTTTAAGCTGCCGCTTGAGCTGCTTTATTTCTTGAAGAGCACTCATAAGATCAGGATCGTATTGCTCTGTGCCGACAAGCTTGCCTTGATTGGCTTTATTATGCCAGTTAGATAAGGTCTGCATGGCGATGCCAAGCTGCTTTGCGGTCGCTGAGATATTGCCGTTGTTGTCTGCTATCTTCTTGACGGCCTCGGCTTTAAATTCGTCACTGTAGGTTCTTACTTTCTTGGTCATGGTAAACTCCAGTTAATACGCTTAGTTTACCAAGTTTAGTTGTACGGTTTCTTCAGCATAGCTCAGTTATAATAGATGATGGAACAGCTACAGAACTTGCTTATAAGGGTGATGGCGTAAAAAATTTAGCTGCTTTAAGCATGCTGAAAAGTCGAACAGGGCCATCAGGAGCTTCAATTATAGCAATAGAAGAGCCTGAGTCACATCTTCATCCAGGAGCTATACATCAGCTGAATGATGTGATCTGTGCTTTAGGTGAAAACCATCAAGTTATTATCACAACACATAATCCACTATTTGTTGATAGAAATGACGTTAAGTCCAACATAATAGTCGATATGGGGAAAGCTGTTTCCGCTAAAAATATTGAATCTATAAGAAACGTAATGGGTATTAAGGCTTCTGATAATTTAGTTAATGCAAACTATGTACTAATTGTAGAAGGTGCAGAAGATGTGATTGCTTTCAAAGCTATGTTACCAAGGCTAAGTAGAAAGTTAGGAAAAGCGATTGCTAACAATTTATTTGTGATAGAAGAGATTGGGGGAGCAGGTAATTTATCTTATAAAGCTTCTCTATTGAGAAACTCTCTTTGCAAGTATCATTGCTTTTTGGATAATGATGAAGCTGGGAATAAAGCAGTTAGAAAAGCATTGGAAGATGGCTTGATTGCTACAAATAACTATACTCTTACGAATTGTCAGGGTTTTAATGAATCGGAGTTTGAAGACTGTATTAACCCTGAAGTTTATAAGAAAGCTGTTGAAGATGAATTCGGATTTAGTTTAGATAATCCAAAATTTAAAGGTAATAAAAAATGGTCGGAAAGAATAAAAAGAGCGGCAGTTGATCAAGGGAAAGCATGGGATAATAAACTTGAGTCGAGTATAAAGTATACAGTAGCTAAATGTATCAAAGATAGTAAGTCTGATTGTTTGCATTCGCATCATAAAAACTCTATCGAAAGCCTAGTTAGTTATCTAGAAAATAGTGTTGTAATATAAGTAGAAGATAATTGACTATGTAATTGTGTGCTACAAAAAATACATTCTATATGAATCACCGCTTCAACCATGACTGTAGCGGTTTTTCTACATCAGTAATTAGTCTATTATCTTTAAAGGAATAAAAATCTAACGTAAGGAACACCATGAACCATCTTACCGTCGGACAACGCTCGCCTTTGGGCAACCTTGCTATTGATGATACCGCACCCATCACGCTTAAGTTTACTCGTCAAAGCCCAATAGAGATGGACATCAGCTGCTTTGCCTTAGACGCAGCGGGCAAACTGATCAATGATGATTACATGGTGTTTTATAATCAGCCAACCTCACCGTGCGGGCAAATCAAGCTCACCCATTACGAGTCGCAGCCAACGGCGAGTAAAGGCATCCAAGCCGAGTTTGAAGTCAATCTATCCAAACTGGCTGCGAATATAGACAGCTTGTTTTTTGTGTTATCAGCCGACACGCCGCTGAATCAAATTCAATCGTTAGAGATTGGCATTTGGCAGCAGTCGCAAAAAGCGCAGGCAGAATATCAAGCAGCAGACTTTGCCCAGCAGCAAGCCAGTATGCTCATGCAGCTGTATCGCAAGAGTGGCGTTTGGCGAGTATCCAACGTCGCGCAAGGCTTTAATGGTGGACTTGCCGCCATCGTGCAGCATTTTGGTGGTGACGTAGAAGAGAGTAGCCCACAAGTACTCGAGCCGACCGCAGCGCCAGTTCAAGCAAAACCGTCGTTAGAGAAGGTGATGCTAGACAAAGCACCAAAACTGGTCAATCTGGCCAAAAAAGCCACGATATCGCTTGAGAAACGCCAATTGCAGCAATTAACCGCAAAAGTGGCACTGGTGTTAGACGCCTCAGGCTCAATGAACAGACAGTACAAAAAAGGCCGCGTGCAAGAGGTAGTCAACCGCATATTGCCATTGGCAGTGAGCTTCGATGACGACCAAGCGTTAGACTGCTGGGCGTTTGCCCGAGATCCGCAGTATTTGGGCGAGATTGGACTGAGCAACTATGACGGTTTTATCAACAATGCTCATGGCGGCTGGCGCAAATGGGCACTTGGCCCGCGTATCAACAATGAAGCCGAAGTCATGAAAGCAGTGACTGAGTTTTATCAAAAAGACGGCTTAGATGTGCCTGTCTATGTGCTATTTATCAGTGATGGCGGGGTGAATGACAATCGCGGTATCACGAGAGTCATGACGGAAGCCGCGAAACTGCCGATATTTTGGCAGTTTGTGGGCTTGGGTGGTCGTGGTTATGGCATTCTCAAAAAACTAGACGATATGACAGGGCGCGTGATTGATAATTGCGACTTTTTTGAACTCGATGATTTGGACGACATTAGCGAAGAAGCTTTGTATGAAAACATGCTAGAAGAGTTTCCAATGTGGCTAAAAGAAGCCAAGCAACTTGGTATAGTCACTTCACTATAAAAGTATTACTGCGTTAACCTCATTATTCGATTACAGCTAAATAAAAAACCGCCACAGCAAATACTATGGCGGTTTTTTACTATTCAAAATATTGTAACTTCTAAAATCTCTATAGCGCCCAAAGCGACTGATATTGCTCATGAGTCAAGGTCACGATATCGATCTCGGCTAACATCTCACGCAGTTCTTCCCACTTACTTGCACTTGGCTTAATCGGCGTGATCAATCTACCTAACGTATTATCAATAATCGCATCCATCAGTGTATCTGCTTCGGTTTTACTATAGTCGTAATACATACGGTGGGCTGTGGCTGGCTCGTTTTTACACAGTTCCGTCATTTGATTGGTCACTTGGATAAAGGTATCTATCGCGTCCTTTTTCGCACTATAGATCTCATCCGTCGTTAGAATCTCTAACGCTGAAAAGTTCGGATAAGGTGACAGATGCTGATCGATAAACGTAAACTCCAACCCTTCATGAGTCGCTTCAACGCCTTCAAAGTTATAAAAGCATAGCCATGCACCATCTAGGCTTGGGTCTTCTTGCAGGTTTTTGATGTGATAAAAGTCTTTTTGTACAAAGGTCACATTATCACGGCTGATACTAAAGCCATTTTTCTTGGCATAGCGCGTTAATATCTCAAAGCCAATACGATTGGTCTTTTCCTCAGCCGCAGGGGTGCAGATGCGAATAGGCTGATTGTTTTTGAGCTTATCCATACTAGACTGCTGCATCAATATGCCGCCATCGGTCTCAAAAAAGCAGCCTAACGCACGTAGATTAGGCGCGTAATGTTCAAACAGATGGATAGGCTCATTGACATGCAGATCGACGCTCTGGTTCTGTAATTCTGCAAAGCCATCATAGTGGTCATCTGGCTCGATGATAGTAATATCAAGCCCTGCTTGCTCATATGCGCCCGTGGTCACACCAGCGATAAAGGGCAGGTGATCAGGGTTTAAAAACCATTCGAGAGTGAGGGTAAGTTTGGTAGTCGGCTGCATGGTTGTTTCCTTTTTAGGTATGGAAAACAATCAGACTGATACTATTAAAGTAAAACAAGAAAGGCCAAATAAGAAAAGTGAGGTCTCGATGCTAACTATCAGATGCTCGGCGTTTGATATGGTTATCATCACCAGTACATCATCTATAGACTGCTCTTATTTATAGACCTCTGAGGGCGTGTCACGCTTGTTTCCTACGTCAGTGCTAACTGCTTCAGGTTCACGGGTGTGTCTCAGCGATGATGTGGGCTGTTTCTACAGCGTTAAATCAAAGCACCCCGACAAGATTGATTGGTATTACATTGTTTTTGATCAGTACTACTATTTTTGATCGGTACTGCTAACGGCTATTATCGATAGCTACTGCGTCATCATAGACGACTTATAAGACGTGATGCAAGCGTATCGAGAATGACGATGGCATGTGATGACAGGTGTTTGTTAACCGCTCTTTATAACAGCTGTTGCTTATCACGGCATATCATAGCTTTTTATAAGTGCTTTCAATCGACGTATTAATAAAAGAATGCAGTATTTATTATTGCTACTTACCCAATTACTAACCAAACATACCTATCAATAGCAAAAACCTTATATAAATAGTCTTGAGCGCAGACGGGCGATATTGCATGATTAGCCTTCTATACCGCTGCTTATATAATAGGCGCTACTCTAGACAATTGACAATTGACAATTGACATTTGGCATAACTGACAACTTACACGACCGACAACTTATATGACCGACAATAAAAAAGCGTTCTATTACCGACCCAAGACTGATCAATCCAACAGCCCAATGCTGCGTTGGACCTTTGTGACGCTTGGTTGGTTGTTTTTTATCTTGGGTATTATCGGTATATTGCTGCCAGTGATGCCTACAGCGCCTTTTATTCTGCTAGCAGCAGGCTGCTGGGCGCGTAGTTCTCGACGCTTTCATTTTTGGCTGATTAATCATAAATACTTTGGTAAATTCGTCCGTGATTGGGAAGAGAATCATGCCGTTCCGCTTTATTCCAAGTATTTAGCGACGGTTATGATGGCAGCATCGACAATTATGTTATTTTATCGTTTGCCTGCTGATATGATGTGGATGGCATGGGCGGTAGCCACTGTCTGTAGTGGGGTAGCGATATATTTGTTCCGTTTACCAAATGCCTAAATCCGTTGCAATTTGCGCCAAAATCGGTCAATAAACGGCTCTGGTTACACGAAATATGAGATAAGACTTGCGATACTGGGATGTACCCCTTATAATACGCCCAAGCTTAAGAGCAGTTCTGCACCAAATCATTACCTCGTAGTATTAGTTATAATCCTTCGTTTTAATATTTATCGTTCAGTAGCTATTTGCAAGCGTTACCGGTCACTAGACCATTAATAAATTTAAAAGTAGGATTATACTATGTCAGACGTTCAAAAAGGTACAGTTAAGTGGTTCAACGAAGCTAAAGGCTTTGGTTTTATCGCGCCAGAAACTGGCGCAGACGTTTTTGCTCATTACAGCGAAATCACTGGTTCAGGTTTCAAAACTTTGGCTGAAGGCCAAGAAGTTGAGTTCACTGTAACTCAAGGCCAAAAAGGCCCACAAGCACATAACATCGTTGCTATCTAATTTGTCTTTATAGACAGATAGATGAATAGATGTAGAAAAGCGAACCTTCGGGTTCGTTTTTTTTCGTCTATGTTTTAGCATTTAGAGACTTGGTATTTACAGCATTAGTGTTTAGAGCATTAGTACTTAAGAGGCTGGTATTTAAGGTACTGGTATTAAAGTTAGTACTAGTCCAAGATTAAAAGTTTTAGCCAATCATATTAGATTAAATGACAGATGTAAAAAGGCCTCCGACTATAGATAGTTGGAGGCCTTTTATATTGTGCAATGACATCAGCAGTTAAGAGTGAATATTTAGCTTATTATATAAAGCTAATGCCGATATTAATCAGACCACCGCCCAGTATTAACCAACCAAACATAATAGCACCTAAAATAAGCGGTCTAACGCCAGCTTGCTTAATCGCACTTAGATGCGTGGTCAAACCTAATGCAAACATGGCCATCGTAAGTAATACATCATCTAGCATCACCATACTGCGTACGATACTCTCAGACATCGGCACCCATGTATGTATCAATACAATACCGATAAAGATAAATGCGAACCATGGCACTTTGACCTGTTTGACGCGGGTCATAAATGACGCTGTCTCGTTTTTACTGCTTTTATCTTCTATAGTCGAATCATCTACGGTGCGATCTTTGGTTAGCGCAAACGATAACAAAAGCAGGAAAGGTGCAAGCATCATAACGCGTATCATCTTGGTCACGACCGCAGTATCGCCAATCTCAGTATTGATTGCATTACCTGCGACTACGACTTGCGCCACCTCATGGACGGTTGAGCCAGTGTACATGCCGTACTGCTGGGCGCTTAGCCAAGGTTTTAACCAACCAAGATGATAGAGAAAAGGATATAGCAGCATCGCGATAGTGCCAAACACCACCACAGTTGCCACGGCGATAGTGACTTTATGAGCTTGCGCGTTGACCACTGGCTCTGCAGCAATGACGGCAGCAGCACCGCAAATACTCGCGCCTGAGCCAATCAAGATAACTGTTTCTCTATCGACTTTTAACCATCTAGTACCCAACCAATAAGTCAGCAAAAAAGTTGAAGTCAGTACCAGCGCATCAGTCATAATCGCTGGCATACCGACGCTCGCAACTTGGGTCATGGTTAGCTTAAACCCATAAAACATAATCGCTAAGCGCAAGATTTGACCTTTGGCAAAGCAAACGCCACCGTTTAAACGTTCAGTGAATTTGGGATAAATGGTATTGCCCAAGATCATGCCTAGCAATATCGCTAGCGTCAAAGACGACAAGCCGACGATACGTCCGTTTGACCATACATCTAAACTGCTGTCCAACCATAAGCAGAACAAACTACCAATCAGAACGACTACCAATCCCGCTAAGTGACGGTGATTGGGGGTATAGTTATGAACGGAGTTGCTGACTGATTGGACGAATGTGTGCATGACGCGGCATCCTATTACTTATATTAAGATAAGCATAAGCTTATGAATAGACAGTATATGCCCGCTGCATTTATAATAAAAACAGATTAATAAGATATAAACTATCGATTTTTTAGGTTGTAGTCTATGATAGAAGTCGATATACCGCACATAAACGCGAAAAAAGACACGCATATAGTTGAGTTCAAATAATTTCGATACAGGGAAGCTGAGTGCAAGCTATACACTAGTATGGTTAGCGAGGGTGACGATGCAGCGGATTTATATGGTTTTAATTATAGCAAATAAGACAGGCTAAAAACTGACATAAGGTATTATCGATATCATGAAAAAATCTGTGCAGACAGTGCCAAAGATTACGCTTAAGCAGCTTGCTGTTTTTGTCAGTATTTATCAGACAGGTAGCACCAGTCGTGCCAGTGAGGAGCTGCACTTATCACAATCAGCAGTCAGTAGCGCATTGACAGAGCTAGAGTCTAGACTACAGATGCCGCTGTTTGAGCGCGTCGGTCGTCGGCTCAATCAACATCCCAATGCCCATCCTATTTATATACAGGCACAGGCTATCTTGGGGCAATCACTCACGCTTGAGCATTATCATCAGTATCAAGCAGGACAGATTCATATTGGTGCCAGTACTACTATCGGCAACTACGTGCTGCCATCTTTACTTGGTAAGCTATATGGGGCGCTACCCGATGCCAATGTCGATATGTATATTGCCAATACGCAAGAGGTAGTGAGCGAGGTTGAGCAACTAAATATCGATATCGCACTGGTAGAAGGAATGCCGCGTCCGATAGATATGAAAGCCATAGAACAGCGTGAATGGCGTACCGATACGCTAGTGATATTTGCCAAGCGTGATAGCAAGTGGCTAAAGGATATAGCTACCTATAGCCAAGACGAGGACTGCTATCAGCTGAGTATTAATCAGTTAGCGCAGTTGCCGTTACTGGTGCGTGAGGCAGGGTCAGGCACACGGCAGATTATCGATGAGCAATTACTAAAGTATCTACCCAATGCAGAAGTGGTAAAGGCCATACATCAATCCGAGGCCATCAAGCACATGGTGAGTGTAGATATTGGTCTTGGTTGTCTATCACAGCACGTGATTGAGACGGAACTGGCGACAGGGACGTTGGTACAAGTGAACGTGGCGGGAATTGATCTATCGCGTACATGGTGGCTAGTCTGGCATAAAGCTCGTCACCAAAGCCCCATTTGGCAAACCTTTATAGATATTATTCAACAGAGTTAAACGATGACTCTAAAAACTATTAGCCATAAAAAAGCGCAGCGTTAAAACTTACGCTGCGCTTTTTTTTAGAGATTCTTTAATAATATAAGACAATCAAAGCATATTGTTATGCTGACACAGGTTTGTCCAGTCGCACTACAAAGCTATCGCAAGGTACATTGGGCAAGATATTATCTGCTGTCGCGCCACTGATCCATGCAGCGATACCAGTACGCTTATGACGACCGATGACCAATAAATCGACATCGTGTTTATGACAGTAGCTGACGATACCTTCACTGCTAGAGATGGCAGTCGTGACTTCTGACGTTGCTGCATTTAGCTGATTGCGTTCAAGGAACTGCGCCAGCTTTGCACGAGCTTCTTGGCAGCGTTCATCATCAATCTCATCGTATAGGCTAGAGGCAGGTACCAGCTCGTAGCCAAAGCCAACCATGGTGTCTTTGACAATATGCAGAACTGATAGCTTAGAGCCTGGACGGTTTTCGACGATGCGCTTGGCCTTTTGGGCGACTATATCTGCATCAGAGAGTAAGTCGGTAACCAGTAAAATATGTTCGTAACTCATAGCGTCTTCCTCGTGTCAGATAGTATTTACTAT
Organism: Psychrobacter nivimaris; assembly: GCF_904846365.1. Lineage (GTDB taxonomy): Bacteria > Pseudomonadota > Gammaproteobacteria > Pseudomonadales > Moraxellaceae > Psychrobacter > Psychrobacter nivimaris_B. The sequence continues at coordinate 194,482 of NZ_CAJHAL010000003.1, read as the reverse complement.
AGCACTACTCTAGGGCGCTGTTAAGTAAAGCTTGTCGTCTTTAGCAGCGGATTAGAGTAATGCCAATTATTCCAAGACAGGCTGATCAAGCTTCACCACTAAACTGTCGCAAGGGACATTTGGCAAGATACTATCGGCTGTTGCCCCTACTAACCAAGCGGCAATACCATGGCGCTCATGACGTCCAATGATAAGTAAGTCGACGTCTTTTTCACGGCAATAGTTAATGATACCTTTGCTGTTAGAGATGGCAGCGGTGACCTCAGAGTTGATCGCTTCTAGCTCGTTACGTGCCAAAAATTGCGCTAATTTAACCCGTGCTTCTTGCCACTTTTCACTATCGACATCACCTGAGAGGCTAGAGGCAGGCACGAGCTCATAACCGAAGCGCACCATGTCATCCTTGACTATATGCAAGACGGACAGTCTGGCTTCAGGAGAGCCTGAGAGGATACGTTTGGCTTTTAGCGCCACTTTGTCCGCATCGGATAGTAAGTCAGTGACCAGTAAAACGTGTTGGTAGCTCATAAGGTACTCCTAGTTAGTCATTAACTTTACAGTATAGTCAATCCTTTATAAAAGAGTTACGGCGTTAACCTCGCTTGAGGTATCACATATACATCTGCACTCGGTTGCCTTGTAATTCTTTTAAACTGAATTAACTATAGCAGTGCAGGACTTCTTTGTTAAGCAATAAATCCATAATAAAATTGTGGATATTGATGAATTTGTAACTATAAGGCATTAATAGTTAAAGTTGATAGCAGCGTAGATTATGTGCTGGATTATTGCATGGCTGTTGCCTTGACTTATCCATGTCGCAGCCCCACTAATAGCGCTAAGCCAACTCTTTTTTAGCCAATTTATTACTCTATTTTCCCTGACAGTCAGGGCACTATACGCATGATAAGCGATAAGGATAACTATGACGGACACGCCATTTACTGCTGATTTAACCTTGCATCCAGCATTTGAGCTGATTGAGCATCGCCATATTGAGGCGCTATCGATGGATGTGCTGATCAGTCAGCATGTAAAAACAGGAGCGATGCATTATCATCTGGCACACCCAAGTGATGAAAATGCGTTTTTGGTCGGCTTTCGCACCCAGCCGATGGATTCAAAAGGCGAGGCGCATATCTTAGAGCACGTGGCATTATGTGGTTCGAACAAATTCCCAGTACGTGATCCGTTCTTTTCAATGATTAAACGTTCGCTCAATACCTTTATGAATGCGATGACCGCAGCCGATTGGACGGCCTATCCGTATGCGACGCAAAACAAAAACGACTATTTTAACTTGCTTGCTGTATATCTGGACGCGTCGTTTTTCCCCAATATCCATCCGCTCGATTTTGCCCAAGAAGGCATCCGTGTGGAGCTTGATGAAAATGATAAGCCGCAGTTTAAAGGTATCGTTTTTAATGAGATGAAAGGCGCGATGAGTGGCGAGATTGATCAGCTATATCATACGGTTGCTCATCATCTGTTCCCAACGACGACCTATCATTATAATTCAGGCGGCGACCCTGCCGATATCCCTGACTTGACGCACACTGAGCTGACAGAGTTTCACCAGAGCCATTATCATCCGTCAAACAGTGTCATTATGAGCTTCGGTAATATCCCTGTTGCTGAGACGCAAGCGAAGATACACGAAGATGCCTTGATTCAGTTTGAAGCAGGCAAAAAGCATGTATCGCGTCCAGAGCAGCGTTTGTCTGCACCAATCAGTGCGGTTGATACTTATACTGCTGACGAAGCGGGCCCAGATCAGACGCATCACGTGGTTGCTTGGTTACTACCATCGATTACTGATCCTAAGCAGCGCTTGGCATTACGTCTGTTAGAGGGTGTGCTGATTGAGCATGCAGGCTCGCCATTGCGTGCTTATCTTGATAGCCATCCACTGGGTAAAGCACCAAGTCCGCTATTGGGACTTGATGACAGTCATTATGAAATGGTCTTTTATACGGGACTGCGCGGCTCTAACCCTGAACATGCCGAAGCGGTCGAGCAGGGCATTATTGATTTACTGACCGAAGTGGCCAATTCACCAGTTGATGATGAGACAATCGAAACCATTCTGCATCAGATTGAGATTGATCAGCGGCATATCGGCGGCGATAGCGTTCCTTATGGTCTAAACCTGATGTTAGAGGGCTTTAGTACCGCCATTCATGATGGCAACCCTATCGACGTCTGGGAAGTAGATGAGCATCTACAATGGCTACGCGAGCAAGTCGTCGATCCGCAGTGGCTACCGAACTTGATTAAAACGCATCTATTGGACAATCAGCATCGTGTACGCGTAACGATGACGCCTGATAGCGAAAAAACAGCGCGTTTGGCAGCAGATGAACAGACTCGTTTAGATACTATCGCGATGGATTTGACTGCTGATGACAAAGCTATTTTAAAGCAACAAGCTTTAGATTTGGCTGCACGTCAAGCTGCGCCAGATGATTTGAGCTTGTTGCCAAAAGTTGGTTTAGAAGATGTACCAACGGATATTAGCTTTAAAGAAGGCACGCAAAAGCAGGTGCGTTTGAGCGGGCAAGACAGCACGCTATTTGAGTATGAAGCTGGCACTAATGGCATTTATTACTATCAAGTGATTGTCCCACTCACTGAAGCAATTGGTAATGCGAGCGCAGATGCGCTACCAGTCAATGATGTGATCAATCATCCATTGTTGCCTATTTATTTAAGTCTATTGTCTGAGCTAGGTACTGACTCGCTTAGTGCTCATGAGATGCAGGCAAAACAGGCCGCGCATTCTTCTGGTGTGACCGCTCGTATTAGCCAACGTACCAATGTCGATGATAGCCAAGCGATTAGCAGCTACTTTGTCGTGGCAACGCGTGCGCTAAATCGTAAGCCTGAAGCAATTGATTTGCTCAAGGAAGTGATGGAGCACAGTATCTTCTCTGAGCATGACCGTATCAAAGAAATCTTGCAACAGCGTCAAGCGGGTTGGCAGTCAAACCTTGCAGGATCTGGTCACTCTTATGCCATGCAAACGGCCAGTCGTGGCATGAGTCGCCAAGCGCAGTTGGAATATGTGCGCAGCGGTTTACCAGCATTGAACGCGCTTAAAGATTTCTTAGCACATGCTAGTACAGATGATGCTCAGTGGGATCAATTGGCTACCAGCTTGATGGACTTACATCAACGTCTGATCAGTTTGCCTAAGCATGCCGTTATTATCTGTGAAGCAGAGCAAACCGAACGCTTGAGTAGCTTAATCGTTGATAGCTGGAAAGACAGCCAAGCGACGACCGCTTCTAATGATTTAACCAACGCAGCAGCAAATATCCCAAGTGAGTTTGCAAATCTGCAATTAGATAATGCATTGAATGGTGTGACTGATACGGGTAAGGCGTTAGAGAGTGGCGACGATGTTAAAAACGACGTGCTCGATGTTGCAGATTTAGCATGGCTAGTACCAACCAACGTCTATCACAATGCCAGTGCTTATACTGTACCTGCTGCTGACCATCCTGATACCGCTGCACTAATGGTATTAGCGCCTTACTTACGTAACGGCTATTTGCACAGTGCGATTCGTGAGCGCGGCGGTGCCTATGGCGGCGGCGCAGGTTACGATGCCAACGCTTGTGCCTTTAAGTTCTTTAGCTATCGTGATCCGCAATGCGCTGAGACCTTTGCTCACTTTGACGCCAGTATCGAATGGATCTTAAACGAGCCACAAACCGATGAGCAATTGGAAGAAGCTATCTTAGGTATTATCTCAGGTATGGATAAGCCGGGCTCTCCTGCAGGTGAGGCGATCAAAGCCTGCTTCGCAAATCTGCATCATCGCGGTGTCGACTGGCAGCGTAAAATGCGTGCGTCGATATTAGCCGTCAAGGTCGCTGATTTGCAGCGCGTTGCCAAGCAATATCTGCAAGGTCAAAAGCATGTACGTGCAGTACTAGCGCCTTACGACAAAGAAGAGGCAGTAAAAGATCTTGGCTTTGAAGTATGTAGAATAAAGAGCTAAGACAATTAGGTTTGTTTTTGATTAAAAGTTAAGCACAAAAAAGCCAAGCATCATGCTTGGCTTTTTGCGGTTAGGTAATTGACTAATATCGCTTGATACTCAAATCTTTGCCAATTTTGTCTTGATGAATCGGAAATTCTGACAACTCGTTATACTGCTTACGATCAGCAAAGTAACTTTTTAGAGTACGGCGAATGGCTTCAAACGCCAGTGTATCCCATGGGATATCTTCTTCGCTAAACAGTGCACAGTCTAGGCTTTCTGAGCCAATACCATACGCGCCATCTTTTAGATCGGCCAGATAGATAGAGTAGATCTGTCCAATATCTGGTAAGTCATAAATGCAGTATAGATGCGGATTCAGTACGATGGCATCAGCTTCTTCGTAGCTCTCGCGTGCTGCGCCTTCAGCCATGGTCTCGCCATTTTCCATAAAACCTGCAGGTATCGTCCATAGCCCATATTGTGGCTCAATGGCACGGCGGCAGAGTAGCACTCTGTCTTCGTGTACGACTAGCGAGCCACAGATAACCTTTGGGTTTTCGTAGTGGATATAGTGGCAATTGGGGCATACCAAACGCGGCATATTGTCCGTAGGTGGGATTTTTCGTTCTGCTTCATGACCGCATTGGAGGCAATAGCGCATATCAACTACCTTGTTATAAAAGTTATTGTGTATGATGTTTTTTATAGGTTATAAGACCTATATTCTTAAGTGCTGCTGTCATCGTTTCGAGATAAGTTAGACATAAGGATGATGAGACAAGTACTACGATCCGTAGACTGTGTAGACCTGAAATAACCCTAACTTAAACGTACCTGACTTATATAAGATATTATTCTAAAGAGCAGCTATCGTCTTAAGATAGCACATATTATCGACGGACAGAATCACGATAACAGTAACGCATCATTTCACAGATAGGCTTACTGTTATTGGTCAACAAGGCCGTTATTGAGCATTGATAAGCAATGAATCAGTCACATAAATAGCATGCAGCCACTATTATATTGCGCTAGTCTAGTGAGTGTTCAGTAATTATTGATACTAAAGCCGCTGACAAGTCGCGTGGCCGAGAACAATAAATAGATTGTTGGTTTTATTTACTAGTCGCGATTTTAATAATAGAAAATAAGAAAGATGCTGGTGATACCGCTTAATAACGATAAAAATATAGGGCAATTATAATGTTATTCCCACCGGAGGCTGTAAGCTTCGATAACCTGTCAGTTGCTGTCCCAAGTTTTATTCGTCATCCGACGCTTCGTCAATTAGCTGAACGAGTGCAACATGAGACCTTAAATGCGCTGACAAGTCCGGCGATGTACGAGGCACATAATGCCTCTCATAGTAGCCGTGTATTAGACAGCCTATATCAGACACCGATTGCTGATGCCTCAATACTGGTCGCTATTACTCATGAGCGCAGGCCTAAACTACTACTAACACGCCGCGCCGCCCATATGAACAGTCATGCGGGTGAAGTGTCTTGTGTGGGTGGTAAACATGATCGAGGCGATGGTAATAATGTCGTTACTGCATTGCGTGAAGCCTGTGAAGAAACAGCGCTACCACCCAATAAAGTCCAATTGCTTGGTCAGCTACCGATCCAAACTTCAAAAAGTGGTATGAGCGTACGTCCAATCGTGGCACTCATCGCCCCAGGTCTAGTGCTAGTTCCTGAAGCGGGAGAAATATCACGTATCTTTTGGGCAGACTTAGAATCGTTAGTCACTCAACCAACGGTAGAGTATGAAATTGAGTATAAGATGCAAGAGCAAATGGCTACCATACTGACGCCGAGCTGGCAGGTCGATGGTGAGACAGTGTGGGGACTAACAGGGCGGGTAATTGCCAACCTATTAGAAACAGGGTTTGATCGACAGCTCGAATGGTATTACCGCGTAGAAAACAAACGCTGATAAATGTCATCTACTTATAATAATCATCGTTCTTTTTAAGCCACCAGTTCATATTGTCTTGGCGTTTGGCACGGAATGCTTCTAACTTATGGGCAACGGATGCATTATGCTGCCGTGCAGTATCGAGCGCAAAAAGAATCGGTACTGAAGACAACACGCCAAAGCGTATCTTTGACTTTGGTAAGTCCAGACCATCGCCTATATCATCACCAACTAAGGTGCGGGTGACACTTGCGTTAACCATTTCAACAAAACGTCCACGGCGATTGTCTTCACCCATCAGCTGACGCGGTAAATCATGCAATGCTTTTGCCAATGGCTGACCCATCTTAAAATCTAGCTGCTGTATCGATAGATAGGTATAGAGCCATTCCCAACACGCGGCCTCATCTTTTGGTAAACGATCTAGATCAACACCCATCCAATAACTGGCAAGATTCCATAGATGCAGGATACCTTCAGCTTCTTCTGTGCTAATACGTGCGCCTAACAATCTTAGACCGCGCATAATTAGTAACGAGAACTGTAAGTGGGTGGCAATCATATCGGTTTGATTGATAGGGATGCCCCAATAGTCAGTATTCCAACTACCGTCAGGGTTATGATGTTGCTCGGCGTTTGGTATCACGCCTGTAGCAGCATTGCCTTTACCTTTGAGTAAGCTTTGCCGTACCAAAGTATGTATCTGACGTACTTGGATCGATTGGCGCCAGCCCTCAGAGCCAATAGCTAATACTTGCTCAATAGGTTTATTCTGATTAACTGTGCTCATATTAGAGGAGGGGTGTTCAGACACAGCCAAGATATAGGCATAAGTACGCATCAATCGAGGTAGCGCATCGTGCATCAGTGCGCCCGTCTGAATGAGCGGTAACGAGAGGGCAGGAATGCTATAGCCTGCCATTAGAGCAACGTTACGCAATAGCCAAATGAGCATCAGTGGATAGCGCCGATAGGCAATCGCACCTATCTGAGCAAGCTTTGGGTCGAACCAGTCAGGATGGCTGCTAAATTGCTCAGTGAGTGCGCTAAATAATGGATTGTTTACAAGATAATTGCTTGCAGGATTATTGTTTGAACTATCGCTAAGAATAGTATGCTGTAAGGGCTTTGCAAATTTTATGCTCTGTGCAGCTAACGCGTCTGCAAGCGGATCACCAATATCATAACCTGCTACTATCTCATCAAGTAGAGCAGGCGAGATCGTAAAGTCTTTTGGTAATAAATAACGTTTAATGCGTTTTAGAACCTGCAAATCGCTATGGTCATCGATAGCAGTGGTACGTCCATGACGCTGATAAGCGTTCGATGATTGAGCGTTCGATGATTGAGCATTCGATGACTGAAAGTCAGGTTTGTCAGTTGGAGTACTTGCCGTATTGATGATTTTCTTATCCATAGTTATCAAGTACCATTTTCAGAGTGAGGACATGCCTTAGAGCATAAAACTTGCATTGCAATAGCTTCGCATCACAATCATTCGTAAAAATTACTGGATTGGTTCAATGAATCTAATTGCTGCTGCGTTTTTTGGATACGGCGTTTGGTATCACGAATCTCATCAGATAAAGATAGCAGCCGAGCACGAGCTTCTTTTTCATTAGCAAAATCTAGCATTTCACCATTTTCTAGCTTATCGAATTCTGATTGATAAGTATCTAAGAGACGATTATCTTTGTCTAATTGGTTGTCTAAGGCGTAATAATCTAGCCCTTTTTGATTAGCCGCTTGCAATGTGTTGGCCATAGTGATTGGGCAAACGTTGTTCAATTGACGACCACGTCTACCGATGTTATAGGCATTATTGATGGTGCAGTATTGTTGCAGGCCAAGTTTACGACCTCGCTCCCATGCTTGGTAGTCAGGTGCGACACTGGCTTTGGCACAAGCTTTTGTATGAGATGCTAATCGGTCTGAATGGTAACCTGCCACGCCATCGTTATAGCCGATAGTTTGCCAGTCACCGACGAGACATTCTTGCTTGGAGAGTGTTGCACAGCCTGCTAGCAGATAGACACTACCGAAAACAGATAACCCTAATGCCAGTTGACGTACAACGCGGTGTATAGGTCGGTACATGGTTAGCTCCGATAGCTGTGAACACAAATAAATGATGCTAGCAATTAATCACATTATGTAGTCTTGTCATTGATTGCTAAGTCACTTATAAACATCTCAATAACGCATATATAAATAAAATAGAGCAGCTTATAAATGGCATTACTATTAAGCAGTACCACTATAAGCTACTCTACGTTTCATTAATGCGGGCGAGTCAAATCGACCGATGTACCGCTAGCATTGTCTTTTAAGCTCATTTTTAGCATGATGTAACCTGCGATACCAGAGACGATTGAACCCATAATAATACCCAAGCGCTCATCAAACATAGTGGTGTCGCCAGCGAACGCCAAACCACCGATAAATAAACTCATGGTAAAACCAACACCGCACAATAGAGCTGCACCGTAGATTTGCTTATAGTCCATACCTTTTGGCATGGTTGAGATACCAAGTTTAAAGATTAACCAGCACATAATCATGACGCCTAACTGCTTACCAATAAACAAACCAGCGGCGATACCTAGCGGCACTGAGTGGAATAACTCAGCAAAACCTGCGCCTTCGAGCGAGATACCCGAGTTAGCAAAAGCAAAGATTGGCAAAATACCAAAGGCGACGGTATTGTGCAGATCATGCTCTAGCTCTTCAAGCGGAGAGTGCTCAGGATCAGTGCGGTCGAACATCGGGATAAACAGTGCTAATACCACACCGGCCAATGTTGCATGGATACCAGACTTGAGTACGGCAATCCACATGATCAGACCAATGAGTAGATATGGCGTGATATTGGTGACGTTACGGCGATTAAGAACATATAAAAACGGCAAACATAAACCAGCTACTGCCAATGACTCTAACGACAACTCACTGGTATAAAACAAAGCGATAATCAGAATCGCACCAATGTCATCAAAGATAGCAATAGAGACCAAAAAGACCTTTAAAGAGTTAGGTACACGGTTACCTAAGAGACTCAAAATACCGAGTGCAAAGGCAATATCTGTCGCCGCAGGAATGGCCCAGCCTTTCCAAAACTCAGGCTCATTATAGTTAAAGAGCAGATAGACAATCGCTGGCATAATCATACCGCCCAATGCAGCCCCTGCTGGCAGTATTATTTGCTTGACATTGGACAGCTCACCGATGAGTACTTCGCGCTTAAGCTCTAATCCAACCAAGAAAAAGAAAACCGCCATCAGACCATCATTGATCCAATGATGAGCGTCTTTGGCAATCGCAAACTCACCAATCTGAATGGCGACTGGTGCATGAATAAAACCTTCATACCAAATATTAAGAGGGGAGTTGGCAATGATCATTGCAGCAATGGCAGCCAATGCTAAGACGATACCGCCTGCTGCCTCAAATTCAAAAAATGCCTTAATCCTTCGTATTGCCATATCATCCTCATTCGCTAAATACAATTTACTAAATAACCTCAAATATCCATCAATGTCTGCGCTACCTATAATTTTGAGGTAGCAAATAGACAGAAACAGTTTCTCATACTCTTATCAATATAGACAACAAAATACGTTGAGCCAGTGCCAACGGTCTACTTTTTTATATTCACAATAGCAATATTATAAAGAGGATTTGACGAGCACAATAGTTGTAAGTCGTTACATCTTTTTAATAAGTCGCTATTCGGTTGAGTATATTCGGAATGTTATTAGACAAATTTAGCAGACTTTGTTACGTTTTTGGCTTTTTTTACGGTTTTATCTTTATAATGAGCAGCGCTGTGCGATGTGTCATTATTTCTTTTGCTAGCACTGGTAAGCTGTCAGCTTATCGATAACGATATTTTAGCCTTATCTCAGAACTCCTTTTCTCTTCTTATCATATTTTGCAGGTCAGTGTCATGGACTTAACTTTCTCGTTAGAGATTATTTTAATGCTTACTGCGGTGGCCGCATTGGCAGGATTCATTGATGCTATTGCTGGCGGTGGTGGATTATTGACTATCCCAGCCATGCTACTGGCCAATATCCCACCAGTATTGACGCTTGGCACCAATAAACTGCAAGCGGCATCAGGCGCACTGGCGGCGTCTATTACTATGATTAGAAAAGGAGTCGTCAAACCGCAACGTATCAAAGTAGCTATCATCGCCGCTTTTATTGGTTCCGTTATTGGCACCATCGCTGTACAGATGTCACCACCTGACTTGCTTGAAAAGGTTATTCCATTTTTGATTGCTGCTATCGGTATCTATACATTATTTGCCCCTAGGTTGGGTGAGGTAGAGGCTGCACCGCGTATCTCAGAGGGCAAATGGCAAAAAGTCGTGGCACCGTTGATCGGTTTTTATGATGGTTATATCGGTCCAGGTACGGGTATGTTTTTTGCGCTTGGCAATGTGGCATTACGTGGTCGTCAAATTATTGAAGCAACAGGTGCGGCAAAAGTATTGAACTTATCGACCAATATTGGCTCGTTAATTTTCTTCATTTTGGGTGGCAACGTACTGTGGAAAGTGGGGCTAGCGATGATGGTTGGACAAACCATCGGTGCCTATTTTGGCTCGCATATGGTGGTTAAAGGCGGTAGCAAATTGATTCGTCCAGTAATTGTATTGGTATGTCTGGCGATGTTGACCAAGTACGTGTTTGGCTAATTAGTTGTTAATAGAACCGTATCAACCATTATTATTTAATGGTTATTGATCATAAAAAACCTCAGCCAACTTGACTGAGGTTTTTTATTTTATGCACTTCTATCTAGCAGGAGTGGGTTAGCGGCGACGATCGACATCATCGTATTCACTACCCATGATGCCATCACTAAAGACTTCAGAGAACTCACGCTCATTGTCTTCATCAATATGACCATCAAATACATCTTTTGCACCAGCATTAGGATCGTTGTAAATAGCCAGATCCATTTTGCCTTCTGATTTTGCTACGATAGTAGTAACAGCAGCATCACCACCAACGTTTACAGCAGTACGTAACATATCAAGGATACGATCCACACCCAAGATTAGACCGATACCTTCGATTGGCAGACCCACTTGAGCAAATACCATAGACAGCATGATTAGACCAACACCAGGTACACCAGCCGTACCAACAGACGCCAGTACTGACATCAAGATGACGGTTAAGTATTCGGTTACACCCAAATCAATGCCGTAAATGTTGGCAATAAAGATGGTCGCAGTACCCTGCATGATAGCCGTACCATCCATATTGATGGTAGCACCAAAAGGAACAGTGAACGAGGCAACTGAGTTGTTTACACCCATACGCTTGGTAACCGTACGCAAGGTAATAGGAATCGTCGCGTTTGAGCTTGAGGTACTAAAAGCAAAGATCTGTACTTCACGCATTTTTGCCAAGAACGTCTTGATAGACAGGCCTGAAGAGACCTTAAGTACAATCATCATAGTGACAAAGAAGTGGAAGGCCAATGAACCAACCAATACTGCGACATAACCCAGTAGTGACCAAATCAAGTCTAAACCTAGCTCTGCCATTGCTTTAGTCAATAGTGCAAATACACCATATGGTGCAAGGTTCATGATGATCGTGACCATCTTTAAGATGACTTCGTTGATTAGCTCTAGGCTCTGCACTAAGCCTTTGGCAGGTTTACCTACCATCAAGATACTAACACCGATCAAAATAGCAAAGAAGATGATCGATAACATATCGCCATTCGCCATCGCGCTGATGGGGTTCGATGGGATAATGTTAGAGAATACATCAAGTAGAGGCGGCGCTGACGCAGCTTCAAACTCGGCTTCCGTTCCGATATTCATGCCTTTACCGATACCGAATAGTGAGCCAAGACCAATCGCAGTCGCAATAGCGAGTGCAGTGGTTATCATATAAATAATGAACGTTTTGGTACCAATACGTCCAAGTAGGCGAATATCACCAATACCGCATACACCGCAAATCAGTGAGATAAGCACCAAAGGTACGACCAACATTTTTAGCGAGTTGACAAATAGTTTACCAACAATGGCAAGGAAGCCATTGGTGATATAAGTATTAACAAAGCCACCTTCGCCGTTCAATCCTGAGTAGTTTAGAAATAGGCCCAGTCCAATACCGAGCACCATGGCAACAATAATCTTGCCCGTCAGTCCCAAATTCTTCCACATAATTCATATCCTTTGTGTGCATAACAGCTTTATAGTAAGTGTTCATTAGCCAACATGATTGTACTTATCAGCCTTACTACAAAGCTTGTTATGACTATTAAGTTCCCGTGATTGTCGCTCGATGTCACATTTTCGTGGACAATATAAAAGAATAGCTAAGGGCACTGCAAGATTTTTTTCTGATTTTATTCTAAATGTACATTCCTCGTTACAACTATGTGCCCATAATATAGTCAATATTTATTCTAAACGGTTTGTTTCCCATATGAAACAAAATATTCATGAAAGAGTTTTTAGGGTAAGCGAATATGTCAAACTATTGATATCAAACCGTTGATTTCAAGTTATCGAAATGCAAAGAAAAGAATAAGACTCATATGATTAATTAAGCTCAGAATTTCCAATAGACCAAAAAAAGCCAGACTATCGTTTATAGATAGTCTGGCTAATAAGAAGTGAAAGTTTTATTATAAAATCTAATAATACTGAGTTTCTAATAGCAATATTAAAAACAGAATAGACCATTAAACCTTATCGTTTTCTTCGCGTGACAAAGGAGATTGGCGCTCTAAAGGTTTGATATCATTATCACTTACTTCATTGTTGATCTCGTCAGGTGGTGCAATATGACGATTATGATTATTGCCCATACGCTCGTTAAGATATGATTCAGCATCACGATGTCGATGATCGAGTGCCTCTATCTCAGGCTTTGACTCTTCAAAATCTGTCTGCGAATGTACTTCTTTGACAGTATCTTGCTCACTGACCAACTCTACATCGCCATCACTTTCATAACCATGATTAGGATTGGCATCGCCAGTATGATTGTCTGTGTTTGCAGGACTGTCTAGATCGTTAATAGTTGGTTCGTTAGTGGCTAGCTCATCAACGGCAGATGCATCGGTATCCACAGCGATACCATTTTTACTCTGCGCTTGTCTTTTTAGCTGTGCGTAATCAGTCAGTTGGTGAACCGCATTTTCGAGGGCATGAGGATTGTCACGTTCTAGCGCTTCCGATAGATGCTCGTCAAACGTATCGGTCAATAATGAATCAAAACGCATGGCGTTATATTGAATCAGAACTTCTGCTTCTTCTTCGGTAATGCCGCCATTTTGACTGGCGTGTACCACATGGTCTTCAAAGGTTAGACCTTCAAAGCTGTCTTGATGCTCTGCCTTTTTGAACTTCTGCCACAATGGTTCGATTTCGACCAACGTCTGATAAGCATGTTCCATACGACCAGTCACATCGTCTGCATCGGTGTTGTAATAAACCATGGTTTTTAGATAATCGCGGAATGGGTTGGCTGCAAAATCATCCATGAAAGTATCACCCAATTGGCGTTTTAGCTCATCGCTTGCTGGGGTAAAGATACGTCCACTTGGGAAGGTCACAAAGCTGACCACATTGGCTGCCATACGATTCGGGAAGTTGGCAAAGAATGACACAAAGGCTTCTTGAATCGTGTACAAGCTGTTTTGTAGCGCAACTTCAGCATGCAACCGTTCAGACTCTGATTTACTACCATGCTCATAGAATTGCAAAATAGCAGTCGCAATAAATAGATGACTATGGATATCTGCTAAACGACCAGAGAGCATCTCTTTACGCTTTAAATCTCCTGCTAGTAGTCCTAATGCCATATCAGCAGTTAGGGCAAAGCTCGCACTTAAACGATTAATATGTTTGTAATAGGGACGGGTAAAGGCGTCTGCGAAACTCGGGGCCTTATCGCTACCACCGATGTAACCTGCGACAAAGGCTTTTGCACCACGGTTAAACGTGTAGCCCAAATGTTTGAAGAAAAGGGTATCGAATTTTTCAGTAGCAGCAGCTTTGTCTTCGCTCTGTAGTAACTGAAGCTCGTCGAATAAATAAGGATGACAACGCATCGCACCTTGACCAAAGATCATGAGTGAGCGGGTCAAAATGTTGGCGCCTTCGACAGTGATAGAGACAGGAATCGCTTGATAAGGTGTCGCCAAAAAGTTGCGCGGCCCCATCTGTACAGCACGACCACCGACCACATCCATACCGTCGTTAACGACGCTACGCATGGTTTCAGTCGCATAGTATTTGGCCATGGCAGTCATGACTGAGGGCGTACCACCTTGGTTTAATCCGCAAGTAACCAAATGACGGAATGCTTCTAACATATAAGTGTTACTTGCCATACGGCTAGTAGCGTCCTGTACACCTTCAAATTTACCTACTGATATCTTGAACTGTTCGCGAACTTTGGCGAATGCACCGACAGATAGGTAAGTCATTTCACTGGCTGATGTCGATAGAGCTGGTAGAGAAATACCTCGGCCAACGCCCAAGCATTCCATCAGCATACGCCAGCCACGACCAGCGTTCTCAACACCGCCGATGATGTAATCTAATGGAATAAAGACGTCTTTGCCATCGACCGTACCATTCATAAATGGTGAACCGATTGGATTATGACGTGGTCCTGTTACCACACCTTCGTGATTAGCTGGAACGAGGGCACAGGTAATGCCGTAATCGGTTTTTTCAGGATTACCAAGCAGACCTTCAGGATCGTGCATTTTGAATGCTAAGCCAACCACAGTAGCGACAGGTGCTAGGGTAATCCAGCGCTTAGAGAAGTTCATGCGTAAGCCAAGCACTTGTTCGCCTTCGTGCATACCGTAGCAGACTACACCTGTGTCAGGAATCGCGCCTGCATCAGAGCCAGCTTCGGGCCCAGTCAAACCAAAGCAAGGCACTTCATCACCTTTTGCAAGACCTGGTAACCAGCGCTGCTTTTGCTCGTCTGTACCATAATGCATCAATAGCTCACCAGGGCCGAGCGAGTTGGGAACCATACAGGTCACAGCGGCAGTCGGCGAGCGCGAAGCAATCTTGCTCATTACACGACTTTGCGCATAAGAGCTAAATTCTAAGCCGCCAAATTCTTTTGGAATGATTAAACCTAAGAAACCATTACTTTTAATAAATTGCCATGCCTTAGGTGATAGATTTTTATCTTTATGCTGGATTTGCCATTCATCAAGCATGGCACATAAGGTTTCTACTTCATTATCAATGAAACTTTGCTCTTCTTCTGAAAGCTGCGGATAAGGATAATTGGCAAAGGTATCCCAGTTTGGCGCACCCATAAACAGCTCTTTTTCCCACCAACTAGTACCCGCATCAAGCGCTTCACGCTCTGTATCACTCATACTCGGCATCGCACCGCCCAGCGCTTTATATACAGGCTTAGTGATTAACGATTGGCGAAGCGGTGCAATGAGTAAGACCAAGCACAGTAGTGCCATTGGTATACCCAAAATGAGTGACCATGGGCTGATAATTGCGGTGACGATAACCGTAATCAGGGCGACGATGCTACCGGTGACCCGTGATAAGGACAACAAAAAGATGGCCAAGACCACGGCTAACTGAATGATGACTGCCAAAATAAACAAGCCAATTGCCATGACTATCTCCTTTAAAGCGCTGAATAAAAAATGCGAAAAGTACGTAAGTGAATAAGCTAACTATAATTATTTTTTGTCTTGCCACTTACTATCTTATAAATATGTCGAATGATTTATTAATCTTTAGATGCTCGGTTCTAAGTCTCTTAAGTACTAGTATTAACGGTCTAGTAAGTAATTGACAAATAAATGACAATAATGGCTACTAATATGAAACAGTTGTCGATAACTATCAAGAGCCAAAATGCTACGCTCTGTCGATGATATGTATCAAACATAATTGTTTGCAGGTTTTCTATATATATTCGGAACACACAAACAGCTACTATTAAAAGCTAGCCAAAAGGGGCAAGGCAGCTTTCGGCATAAGACAAAGTGTCGTTACGTCCGACAATGATGTGATCGACAAGCGAGATATCCAATAGGTCGCAGGCTTTTTTTAGCTCATAGGTCAGTAAGTTATCTGCGGTCGATGGCTTGGCATCGGTATGAGGATGATTGTGAGCGATGATAAGTTGGCTAGCAGCGTGGCTTAGTGCATGCCGCAGTACGTGCTTGATGCAAACGGAACATGATGAGATGCCACCCGTGAATAATATCTCAAAGTCTAAAAGGTTGAGGGCATTATCCAGACAGAGTACCGCAAATACTTCACGGTGCTCACCGCGCAACTGAGTACTGATATAGTCTTTGACTGCTTGTGAACGTCCTAGTGCTTGCCCAGTTTTGAGTTGGCTGTCCAGATAGCGCGTACCCATCTCAAGTGAGGCTAATATTTGGGCGTACTTTGCAGGACCTATACCATGGCAGGCAAGAACTGTCTGTTGAGGGGCGGCCAATAGCTCGGCTAAGCTACCAAACTGATCGATCAAATGCCGCGCTAACTCGATCGCTGATTGAGACTGAGTACCCGTGCGCAAAAATATGGCCAGTATCTCGGCGTCAGACAAATGAGCTGCACCAAATTTTAAAAGTTTTTCGCGAGGCCTGTCATCCTCATGCCAGTCTTTGATCGCCATTGTCACTCCTTGAAAATGGGTTGATACTCGTTATCTAAGATAGATACGGAAAATCTTACCCAATTTATCTCATAATTGTTACTATAAGCGCAATTTTATCTTTTCACTTTTTTGTTGATGCCACGCTTATGTCCAATATTGTGCTTGCTATTACTGGCGGTATCGCCGCTTATAAATCTGCTATATTTGCCCGCTTGTTAGTTAAGGCAGGCTTTGATGTGCGCGTTATCATGACGACAGGCGCACAAGCATTTATCACACCGCTGACGCTACAAGCGTTGACTGGTAACGAAGTGCATGTCTCGTTGCTTGATGAGCAAGCAGAGGCAGGCATGGGGCATATTGAGCTGGCTAAGTGGGCCGACTTAATCGTGATTGCACCTGCTTCAGCCAATACGCTTGCGCGTCTGACCATGGGTATGGCTGATGATCTATTGACCACAGTGTGTCTTGCCACTACTGCGCCCGTCATTATTGCTCCTGCCATGAATCAGCAGATGTGGGCGCATCCAGCAGTCAATCTAAACGTGCAAACATTGCGCGATATGAATTATCAAATTATCCAGCCAGCTAGTGGTGAGCAAGCGTGCGGTGATGTCGGAGCAGGGCGATTGCCTGAGCCTGAGCAATTATTAGATGAGGTTTTACTGTTCATAGCGATGAACACAACGCCGCAATTGCTGGCAGGCAAAAGAGTGGTCATTACCGCAGGTCCCACCGTAGAAGCGATTGATCCTGTACGTTATTTATCTAACCACTCTTCAGGAAAAATGGGCTTTGCATTGGCGCGCGCCTGTGTGGCTGCTGGTGCAGACGTTGTCTTAATCGCTGGTGGTAAAGTGGCATTGCCCACGCCGCTTAATGTCACACGGATCGATGTGCTGTCTGCTGAAGATATGCTGATAGCGGCGCAGCAATGTGTAGATGGCACGCATAGCGAGCTTCAATTGGTCTTTGAAGATGAGCACGACCATTTTCATGATCACACGCATGGTCATTCTCATAACCATTCCCATTCTGAAGAGCATTATCATGGCGACTGTGGTTGCGGTGATGACGATGTAAGCGACCATGACCATAATGACTTGCTACATTCTCATGATGACAACCAATTTGTAAAAGCAGATATCTTTATCGCGACCGCAGCCGTGGCAGATTATCGTACAGAAGAAGCCGCACCGCAAAAAATCAAAAAGACACAAGATGCCATGACGCTCAGTCTGGTTAAAAACCCTGACATTCTAGCGACGATTTCTCTTGCGCATCCAGAGCTATTTGTCGTTGGTTTTGCCGCAGAGACGCAAGATGTCGAGCGTTATGCCCGTGGTAAGTTGGTCGCAAAAGATTTGGATATGATTGCTTGCAATGATGTCTCACGTGTAGATATCGGTTTTGCTAGTGATGACAATGCGATGCAGGTGTTTTTCTCTGAGCGCTATGAGCGTGACGCGGTAACACTTGAGAAGACCAGTAAAGATAAAATTGCTGAGCAACTGGCTAGCATTATTGGTCAAGCAATCGGTCAACGTAAAGATAGTTAGAGCTACAGGCGCTAAATCTGATAGCTAGCATGTAGATAGTGTGTAGATACAGACGCTGAGCCTAAAATGGTGTGACCGATATGATGAATATAGCTGGTAACGATAGCACTCAGATGCTAGTGCTGACGATCATTTTTGCGCTTGCTTCACTGCTACATGGTATTAGCGGACTTGGCGCAACGCTAGTAACGACCACTGCGCTTGCTAGTATGTACCCATTGCAACACGCCATTGTGTTAGTGATTTTCCCCTCGCTAGTCGTTAATGTGATGACATGGCTAGTAGGCGGTGAACGCACCATTTGGCAAAACTTTATCTACTACGGCAGACGCTATTGGTTGCTTGCGCTTACTAGCCTATTGGGTAGCATTTTAGGTGCGAAACTATTGCTATGGGTTGATAGCGCTTATATTCTCTTATTGTTGGCCGCGGTCATTGCTTTCTACGTTGTGAGTAGTTTACTTGGTAAGCAAATCCGTCTACCAAACACCAAGCCTATGTTAATTGCCGTTGGTTTTGGTGCAGGCGTGATTGGCGGCTCGACCAATGCAATGTCGACCATCCTGATGATGTATTTATTGTCTGCCAGTGACGATAAAAATACCATCGCCAAAGTCGGTAACATGTGCTATTTCTTGGGAAAGATTGCTCAAATTATCGTGTTGCGTGAGCCTATCATGGCATTGAGCAGTGGTGAGTGGCAGCTGATTACTTTTTTGAGTGTGTTATCTATAGTGACTCTTTTGGTTGGAATCCGTTTGCGTCGCTATTTACCGCAAGCGCGTTTTCGTCAGCTTATTTTATTGATTTTAATCGTGCTTGGAATACGCGTTGGTTGGCAAGGCATTACCGCATTGTTATAGCTAAGATATATGAGCCTTTTCAGCGATATTTTATTAGACCAATGCTTCAAAAAATATCTGCTGTGCCAAACGAAAGGTATTGCAGTGCGCTTCAACCACGTCTTCGATATCTTCTGAGTAGCCGCCACCCATCACTATAGCGACAGGGATATTGGCGGCTTTTGCTTGCTGCAGAACATATTCATCACGCGCCTTGCACCCTGCTTGTGTCAAACCAAGTTTGCCGAGCTTATCGGTAGCGAGCACGTCGACAGCAGACTGATAAAAAATCATATCTGGCGCAACTTCAGCGATTAAACGTGGCAGCGTATCTTCTAATATCTGTAAATACTCAGCATCGCTGGTATCATTGTCTAGCTCAATATCTAAGTCTGATACTTGCTTACGAAACGGGTAGTTCTTTGCCCCATGCATGCTAAAGACAAAAACGCGTGGCTCATCTGCCATGATACTGGCGTTGCCATTGCCTTGATGAACGTCCAAATCGATAACTAAAATCTTCTTTGCCTGTCCGCGATTTAGCAATAAGTTGCTAGCGATACAGACATCATTAAATACGCAAAAGCCTTCTCCATGACCAGCAAAAGAGTGATGGGTGCCGCCTGCAACATTCATAGCCACGCCATATTGCTGAGCATATAGCGCGCACTCATACGTTGCATGAGCAATATAACGACCGCGTTCTACCAACTGCGGCGTCATCTCAAATCCGATCGCACGAGCAGCCTTGCGCGGCAGTGTTTGAGTCTTAAGCTGATACCAGTACTCTGCGGTATGCGTGGTCAAAATCTCATCTTCGCTCAAGCGAGCAGGGGCAAAGAAGTTATCTTGGCTGATAGTGCCTTCTGCCAGTAGACGCTCAGGGATCATAATGTACTTTTGCATGGGGAAGCGATGTTTTTCTGGCACGGAGTAGCGAAAGACGTCAGAGTAGGCAATTTTTAGCATAAGATTTCTAGCTTAGTATTGATGGTTTTTTGGATAGAAAAATAAAGGGATAAGTATCAGCTATCGCGGATTATGGCTTGATTGAAAAACCGGTTCATCGAATGAACTTAATTATCAAACAAACTGAGCTATTGAACAAACTGAGTCGGCAAAAAGAATGTCCGCGCGTCTGACTGTTGACGTAGCTCGACAAGTAGCGTTTGCATGTTTTCGGCAGGGTCTTGATTATTAACCAAGTTGCCAAATAGCTCATTGGCGACCGTGGTCATCGCAACCACGCTTTGGAGTAAATGCTCAATGATCTCATTATCTATACCAACCGCTTCGACATCGATAGCATTTTTGTAGCGTATCTCACCATCGTTGACATCCATCTCTAGATTACCGACTAGCATGTCATAGTTGATTTGGGTAATAAGTAGCATCGCGGCACTTTGATGACTTTCTGGTATCAAAAATGGCAGGATGCCATAAATGGCTAATAGTTTGTTTTTTTCTTGCACCCGAAACAGATAACCACAGTTTATTTGCTTATGACGCATTCTCAAGGATAAATGATGTGACTTCTGGCTGTCGTTGGTTTTGGGTCTATAATGCGTGTAGTGCCACTGTTTGTCATTGAAGTATTGCTTTAAGCAGTCGACGATAGGCGTGTCACTTTGGTTTTGAGGTTCTGCATTTGCGCTATCGGTTTTTAAGTTATCGGTTTTGAGTTGATGTGTATCTGCTTGTGCTTGAGCGTTATCCTGTCCGCTTCCTTGATTTGCCTCTAATTCATGAGAGGTATCAGAGACAGTACTGTTAGTAGCTTGAGAACTGATATTAGAAATATCAGCCGATATATTTTTTGTATTATTAATCTCGCTGTCAGCAAGTGATGCACGCCCTTGCTCGCTTGCGCCATCGATGACTGACTGCGGTGCGGAAGCAGTCAGTAACCGTCTGATCTTTTGCCACAAGCTAAGTTTATTGCGTTGACTCATAATAGTATGCTGACAAGTAAGGGTTATAAATTAATCGTGAGTGAATGCCAAACCTTCTTTGATAGCAGGCTGTGCATAGAACGCTGTTAGCATTTCACGAATATGAGCCGTCAACCAAGGCGTCTCAAGAGCATCGTACACGATAGGCAGTAGAGCTGTACTGCACTGTTTCATGGCCGCCTCGTCAATGTGCAAACTCGCCGCAATGGTCGCCAACGTGTCAGACTGATGATTGGCATACCAAGTGTCAATGCTTGCCGAGACTAAGCTGTGCAGATACGGTGACAGTCGCAGGCGGTTATAGCTTTGTTGGATACTGGCTTCGATATGGTCGATGCTACTATTACCAGGCTCAT
Organism: Psychrobacter nivimaris; assembly: GCF_904846365.1. Lineage (GTDB taxonomy): Bacteria > Pseudomonadota > Gammaproteobacteria > Pseudomonadales > Moraxellaceae > Psychrobacter > Psychrobacter nivimaris_B. The sequence continues at coordinate 173,210 of NZ_CAJHAL010000003.1, read as the reverse complement.
CGCTTAAGTAGGTTTGTATCTCACTAATCGGTTGGTCTTTGATGCGATCCCAGCCCATAACCATCAGACGCGCCACTTCTTCGTTCGATAAGTGTTCCTGTGCATTGGCTTCGGCTTTGCGCGTCAAATCTTTGATATTGCGATGCAAGTAGGTTTGCAGTTTTTCATCGAGGTTTCTGTTGGTCGCCTTTTCGAAAGAGCTACGCCCAAGCTTCATCAATTTACCAACGCCACCTGCTTTATCGAGGGTGCTTTCCATAAAGTCATTGATAGCGTGATAAAGTGTTTGGGTCAATAAATTTGCAAAGGTTTCGTTACCGACCAACGTATGAATCAATATGTTACGCTGCTGCTCATGGCTACCGATATAGTTGGCCAGAGTTTCGACTTGGGCATCATCGACCAGCTCAGACAAAGGCACGTTGTCATTAACTGGGTGATAAATAATAGTATGCAAAATATCACGGATGTCGGTACGCATGACTTCGGTCATCGGCTGATTTAATAGCCAGTCTTTCATCAGCTGCTGTAAATGGTCACAGGTGATGTATTTGCTTAAGGGCTGCGCACCAAACCATTGCCAAGCTTCCATCGCTAGTGGCTCAGCTTGATTGTGCAACCACTGCTGCATAAAGTTGACTTGAGCATCAATCAAGCTATCTACTGTCAAACAGCTGGCTGATGGCTGTTTTGACAAGTTAGTGTCTGCGTTGTCATTTTTAGTTTCTGCAGCAGTATTAGGTTTTTGGCTATCTTGTGAAGTCGGCATAGGTTTTGAAGTCATATTTTAAAGTCGTATTTTTTTGAGGTCGTACTTTTTGAAGTCAGAGTAATCGACAATTTGTTATACTGTGTGTTTGTAGCGAGCATAGGGTATTATGCCATGAACATTGCCTTTGTTTGTGATGAATATTGACTACTGCTTGATAAATAACCAGAGGTTTTGATGACGGTTTTGGATACGCCTTTACTTGCACTTGATGAGCTGACAGTTCAGCGCGGTGAGATACCGCTGTGCGAAGGCGTTACGTTGCAGCTATCTGCGGGTAGTATTTGCCATCTAATCGGGGCAAATGGGACGGGAAAGACCACGTTACTCATGCAGTTGGCTGGATTGTTACCTGTTTTGTCAGGTGAAGTTACTTATCAACGACAATCGTGCCTGCCCATCCAGCCTTTATATGTCTCGCACCAGTTGGGCATTCATCCGAATTTGACAGTGGCACAAAACCTAACGTTTCTACTGAACTTATATGGCATCACGCCAAGCGCTGCTGATATTGACGATGCGCTCACATGGGTTGGGCTGCAAGGGTTTGAGACGATCAGCTCAAGTCATCTGTCCGCTGGGCAAACGCGGCGCATCACGTTGGCGCGATTGTACCTACTAACTCCTGATGTGACACCGCTCTGGTTACTTGATGAGCCTTTCACGGCACTGGATGTCGATATGGTGGCACGTATGGAAGAGCGGTTATGCGAGTTTGCACAGGCTGGCGGGTCGATACTAATGACCAGCCATCAGGCAGTTGGGGTCGCCAATCAGGTGCTCGATTTGTCAGATTACATGGTATAAGTTTGATTGCTATCAGTACCATCAGTATACGTGCAAGGACAAATAATGACAGACAGTCCAATACAAGTAGGATCAGTAGCAGCCATGAATAAAAGTACAGATGCTATTGTCGCAGTGCCTCGCAGTATTGGCTTCCTGCAGCTGTGGCGCCGCGAATGGCAAGTTAAGCAGCAAGGAGCGGTACAATGGTTGTATCCGTTAGTACTGTTCTTAGTGATTATTACTTTGTTTCCGCTGGCAGTCGGTAGTGAGCCTGCGCTATTGCAGCGTCTGGGCGTATCAGCAGTGTGGATTGCTGCGTTGCTGTCACTGGTAATGGGCGTTGATGGATTATTTAAGCCTGCGCTCGATAATGGTACGCTTGCGCAATTGGTCGTGGCCAAAGCGTCATTACCGCTATGGGTTCTTATTAGACTGGTCATTCATTGGATTTTTAGTAGTGGTATTGTGGCAGCGCTTAGCTTGCTTGCCGTACCACTATTTCAGCTTAGTTGGTTTGAAGCGTGGATATTGATGGCGTCCATCGTGACAGGTAGCCCAATGCTTTTGATGCTATCAGCAGTGGCCAGTAGCTTGACGCTATCGTTAAAGAATGGGGCAGTATTGGTGCCTTTGATTGCTTTACCGATGCAGTTGCCAGTATTGATTTTTGCTACAGGTGCGGTTGATTTATTTGCTTCTGGGCTGAACGGTTTGCCTATCTTAGCTTTATTACTAGCAGGAAGTATTATTTCTGTCTTAGTCATGCCTTGGGTGATTGCTACAACTTTAAAAATGTCATGGCTCAATTAAACGATTTGCTTGTCGCAATCCTAAAGTCCAATTGTCGAAATTTGGTCATCTAAACTCAGTTATCTAAACCTAGCCATCTAAATCCGGTCATCGAAATTTAGCTATCTGCATCACATGTATTAACATCGTGGTGAAAACTGGCAATTTTGCTATAATAGTTAATTGAATACGTAAACAGCTCTTTGTAGATTCTATCCAGTGTTTAACGCCAGCAGGTGAGTTGATAGTGGTGCTTTTATAGACCGCATCCTTTATCGCCAGTAAGCTGTGTAATAGGTTTCTTCCCATGCCCAACCTGAATAACGTCTCATCCCCTAGCTTGTGGCAGCGCATTTGGCAGGGTTTCTTGACCACTGTGGGTACCAAGCAGTTTTTTCGTATCTTTAGCCCTTGGGTTAAGTGGTTAGCGATATTAGCCAGTCTCTGTTTGCTCATAGGTAGCGTATGGGGCCTTGCTTTTGCGCCGCCTGATTATCTTCAGGGCAATAGCTATCGCATTATATTTATCCATGTTCCAGCGGCCAGTCTTGCCATTTCTATCTATTTTTCCCTTGCAGTTCTAGGGGGGATTTATTTGGTGTGGAAGATTAAGACGGCCAGTTTGGTCGCGCAGGCACTTGCCCCGATGGGGTTTTTGCTGTGTGTCATCAGTTTGCTTACAGGCTCTATCTGGGCGAAACCAACGTGGGGTACTTACTGGGTATGGGATGCACGCCTTACGTCAATGTTGATATTGGCGTTTTTATACGCGGGCGTGATGGCACTGTTTGCCGCTTTTGAGCATACGGCCAATCGTGGTAAAGCGGCCGCTATTTTATCTATTGTGGGCGCAGTGAACCTGCCTATTATCAAGTACTCAGTAGAGTGGTGGAATACCTTGCATCAAGGTGCGACCTTTAGTTTGACCGCCGCACCAAAGATGTCGGCAGATATGTGGATGCCCTTGCTACTGATGATTATCGGCAGCTATTTACTGGTTGCGACATTAGCGATTTATCGTACCAACACGCTGATTTTATACCGTGATCAAGGCAAAGCGTGGGTCAAAGAATACATTCGTGGTCAACACAAATAACGGCTAGGAAAATACTATGCAGCCTTACTTTTATAGCGTATCTGAGTTTTTCGCCATGGGTAAGCATGGGGTTTTTGTGTGGTCGTGCTGGGCGATAACGATTGGCGTGATGTTGGCATTTATTATCTATAGCCGCAGACAACGACAGTCACTTATCAAACAGCTGACCATCCAGCAAGCGCGTCAAGCACAACGGACGACCAAAACCTCAACGCCTGTAACCAAACAAGCTGAATAAAAATCATCTTAATATCAGGGTTTTAGCGTAAGAAACCGTATCCTTACACTGACAAAAATATGACCTTATAGGCAGTGATGAGGCTTATTGATTTGTCTGAAAAATGCTACCATATAGCGACTAGAAGAGTACGATTAGAAAGACATTTTTAGAACGTTTTTCTAATGGTGGTTTCTTCAAATTTTTCTGTTTTGTAGATTGATTATGTTTTATAAAACAGTGACTCATTAATGGGGTAGTGGTATGAATGCAGTTCGTCGGAAAAAACTGACGTGGGTTATGTTTACGCTGGCAGGTGCAGCAATAGCAGTTATGTTGGTTATCTATGCCATCGGGCAGCAAACTGATTATTATTTCGATGCAACCGCTATTGCTCAAGGTGAAGCGCCTCAAGACAAACGTATTCGTGCTGGTGGTATGGTGGTTGCCGGTAGTGTTCAGCGTGCAGCAGACAACCCATTAAATGTTGAGTTTGCGATTACTGATTTTCAATCGACAGTGCCAGTGACTTACCAAGGTATTCTGCCAGACCTATTTGCTGAAAACTCAGGTGTCGTGGCTACGGGTAAAATGCAGGGCGATACTTTCGTCGCTGGGGAAGTGTTGGCTAAGCATGACGAAAACTATATGCCGCCAGAAGTTGCCAAATCTATGAAAGAAAATAATCGCAGTGGAGCGATACCTACTTCTGAACAGTATAATCCTGCTGAAAAGATTCATGAGACCGAAACGCTACAACAGTAACGATTATAAGTTTTCATACGGTATAAAAAAGCCACCGATTATCGGTGGCTTTTTATTGAGCTTGGTTTAGCTAATCAGCTAATCGTACTTATTAACCCTGTTAGTCATCCCATACTGGACTATAGTCAGAATGTTCAATTTTACGACCGTCAGAGCTGGCTAAGTTACCGATTTTTTCTAACTCATCTGCACTTAACTCAACCTTGATGGCATCTAGATTGCCTTGCAAGTGATCAGGGTTAGACGTTTTCGGAATAGCCACACGATGCTTGTCTGATAAGATCCAAGCTAGTGAGATCTGTGCTGGTGTTACGTTATGCTTATCTGCAATCTCTTTAATCACTTCGTTATCAAATACATCACCACGTGCTAATGGCGAGTAGGCTTCTAGTAGAATATGGTGATTATTCAAAAAGGTCTGCAATGTGTTTTGCTTAATGAACGGATGAAACTCTACTTGGTTCACGACGATAGGTACATCAGCATATTTCTTGGCTTCAATGATATTAGCAATATTGAAGTTTGAAACACCAATATGACGCGTCAAACCTTGCTTTTGGAGTTCGCATAGCGCAGGAATGGTCTCAGATAACGGCACGCGGTCATCAGGCCAATGCAATAGCAATAGATCGACATAATCTGTACCCAAATCTTCCAAAGAACGCTTGGCTGCTGCGACCAGTTTTTCTGGTTCAAACTTCATATCATCTGGAAAAATCTTAGTAGTTAAAAAGAATTTATCGCGAGCCACGCCTGATTGTCTGATACCTTCGCCAACTTCTTTTTCATTGCCATAAGCTTGAGCGGTATCGATATGCTCATAACCCATTTCTAACGCTTTTTTGACCACGTCTACGCAATCTTGGCCAGTTGACTGCCAAGTACCTAGCCCTAGGATAGGGATATTTGCTTGTCCAGCCGTACGAATATTATAGTTTTTAGCGCTCATATTATTATCCTTGTTATGTGTATCTTATAATTTTTTACCAATTTTAAATATCATCAATAGTATGGTCTAACGAGTAAATTACTATTGAGCCGGTCTACTATAGGAAAAACCAAGGACAAGTGGAAGCGTGAGTGACGGTTTCCTACAAAGGACAAACAGGCTGTAACGTGATTTTTGATAGTTATTTAATGCACAGTTAGTCTTTTGATAACGGTATTGGAAGGTGGTACTCTCAAAATTAAAGACAAAAAACGCCCATCACTTTAAGTAATGGGCGTTTCTATTAATCATAACACCTAAAAAACTAGGTACTTTGATTTAAAGTCTTATTGAGCAGCAGCTTCTGCAGTTTCTGGAGCGTCAGCGCTTTCAGTTTTAGCAGCAGTGTCCGTATGTGCGCTATGATCAGTACCCCAGATTTTTGGGTACTTGTAGCCAGGGAACGTTTCATGAGCGTACTTTTTGAAAGCTTCTGAGTTATAAGCGTTGGTCACATCTTCAACCCATTTTTTACCAGTATCAGCAGATTTGATCGCTGACCAGTTTACATAAGCAAAGCTTGGCTCTTGGAACAGTGCTTCGGTCAATTTGATACCAGAGTCAGTAGCATAGTTACCGTTGATAACTGCGAAGTCAACTTCATCACGTGCGCGTGGTAATTGAGCAGCTTCTAGCTCAACGATTTCGATATCGTATTTGCTGTTATCAGCGATATCTGCTTTTGACGCAGTCAATGGATCGATGTCGTCTTTTAGGGTAATCCAACCAAGATCATCCATCATTACCAAAGCACGAGCAAAGTTACTTGGATCGTTTGGTGCAGAAACACTCATACCTTTGAATGCAGCGTCAAGGCTAGTCTTTTTACCTGAGTAGATGCCAAGTGGAGCCGTTGGTACTTGGAATACTTCAACCAAATCAAGGTTGTTTTCTTTTTTGAAGGTATCAAGGTAAGGCTTATGTTGGAAGATGTTGATATCCAAATCGCCTTCAGCCAATGCAAGGTTAGGACGGACATAATCAGTAAAAGCAATCAACTCAACTTCATAACCTTGAGCTTCAAGCGTGCTCTTCACTTGGTTACGAACCATATCAGCAAAATCGCCTTCAGTCGTACCGATAACAATTTTGGTATGGTCAGGATCGATATCGCTAGCGGCAGTTTCTGCAGTGGCACCCTCGGTTACTGGCTCTTTAGTCGCTTCTGGCGCTGATGAATTGCTGCAACCAACTAAGACTAGACCTGATACACCAACAGCAGCAAATGCGGTAGCTAACTGACGGCTGATATCTGTTAATTTCATAATATGTCCTTAATAATGAATGGGGTTGAGTAAAACGTTTATCGTCTGAACATTAAAAAAGCAACATTATAAATAGTAATGCTGCTTTTGTTGTAAGAGCTGAGATAAGGGTTGAGTGTTGCCAAAAATAAACCTAGTCGCTCGTAATGTCAAGTATTCTCTAAAGCGGTTTAACGTTTGTCTAAACGATTGGCGAGCCAGTTACCAGAGGCTTGAATCGAGACGACCATGATGGATAGTACAATCACGATAAAAATCATTACCTCGGTTTGATAGCGATAATAGCCATAGCGAATGGCCAAATCACCCAAACCGCCACCACCAATCATACCAGCCGCCGCTGAATAAGAGAGCAAGCTGATACAAAGAATAGTGACTGACAATACTAAACCTGAACGAGCTTCATTAAGTAGTACTTTAATAATGGTAAAAGGTCGTGCACCCATTGATTCAGTGGCTTCGATAATACCGCGCGGCACTTCACGTAAATTTTGCTCGACCAAACGCGCAAAATAAAACGAACCAGCGATAGCCAGTACTAGTGATGCAGCAATTGGTCCGATACCCGTACCAACGATGGCCTTGGTAAACGGACTCATCGCAATCATCAAAATCACGAAAGGGAAAGCACGCATAAAGTTGGTAATACCGCCAAGCACACCGTACAACGTCTTGTTTTGCAAAAACTGTCGATCACTAGACAAAAACAAGAATACGCCAAACAGTCCACCGATGACGATTGCGACTGTGGTTGAAATACCGAGCATCACAAACGTATCAATAAACGCGCTTGCGATCTCTTTGCGTAACACAAGTAGCTTGTCTATAGAGGCGGATAATTCAGTACCAGTTAACATATCTATTTCTCCTGCCTCATTAGTCCTCGACGACTAGGCCTTTGCCAATCGGGGTGGTTGCTTGAATCAGACCGTCTCGCACATCCGCAACTTCTAATAGTTGTCCTTGATGCAATAACGCTGCGCGATCACAAAGTCTACGAATCACACTCATCTCATGGGTCACGATGACGATAGTCACGCCAAGTTGCTCATTAATATCGCGTAGACAAGTTAGCAAACTACGGGTCGTTGCAGGGTCAAGCGCACTGGTTGGCTCATCGGCCAACAATACTTTTGGACTAGGGGCAATCGCGCGGGCAATACCTACACGCTGTTTTTGTCCACCTGACAACTGCGCAGGATAGTGACCAGCACGATCAGTTAAATCAACAATCGCAAGACAATCCATGACGCGCTTATGAATGTCGCGACTTGGATAACCAGAGATTTTTAAGTTAAATGCCACGTTGTCAAAAACCGTTTGATTAGACATCAGATTAAACTGCTGAAAAATCATACCGATATTATGACGGGCAATACGCAGCTCACTGGCAGACAGCGTGGTTAGGTCAGTACCGTCTATCACGACTTGACCCGAATCTGGACGTTCAAGCATGTTGATTAGGCGCAATAAGGTAGATTTACCTGCACCTGAATAACCCATTAGACCAAAGATTTCGCCTTGTTTGATAGTCAGAGATGTCGGCTCAACAGCGGTAAACCAATGTGGTTTGCCGTCTTTGTCTTTGATTGATCGGTCGCTTAAAAAACTTTTGGTCACATCGTTTAAGACAATCATGTCATTCATGGAGGGCTCAAAATTTAATAAATTTTTTAATGGTTAAGAACGCGTCATCAGGCCTCTTTCAATATGTAAGAAGCTTGTCAAAACGACAACAGTCAATAACCGTATAATAAGGGGCGGTAATATAGCATATTATCAGGCACTTTGGATATGCACATACGTGTCTGGCTTATGATTAATAGCTATTAAGAATAAGCAGTTAAAATGGCAAGTGTGAAGGTGACAGCGTGATAGCTATCTATATAACGATGGGGATTGATTACTCGTGATAGTTGTAATGAGGGTCATGATGAATTGGGATGGTCACCAAAAATCTAGTATGACCATTTAAGGTATCTGTAATAATACGCCCTTGATGAGCGGTAACGATTTGTGAGACTAAAGATAACCCTAGTCCAGAGCCTTTGTTTTTCTGCTGCAAACGTACAAATGGGCTAAAGACTTCTTCTCGCTTGCCTTCAGGGATACCAGTGCCTTCATCGATTACAGCCAGCACCGCATATTTTGGCAAAGGACGTTCAGGTTCAGTTTTGGCTTTTTTCATATGCTTAGCAAATAAGCCTTCTTTACGCACGACTGCACCTGAGTTCTCATTGTTTGAACTGTTAGATTTGGCGTCATCTTTCGTATTATTTGAGCCATTATTTTTAATAGCGGTATCAGTAATAGATTTATCTGATTTTTGAGCGCTATTATCGACGAGAGTGCCAGCATTCGCGCTTTCTACGTTGCTTATAGAGTTTGTTTTAGCTACTTCAATCAAGCCAGCGTTGTCAGTATTATTAATACTATTAGCATCGTTAGCAAGGTCAGTAGAATCTGGAACAGCTTTCCAAATAACTTTCTTAATTCTGTCAGTTAATTCACTGGTAAAGCTATAATAGTCAGCAAGTAGTGATGATTCGCCAATAGCAAGTTGGCGTTTGCTAGCATTGTCTATCAAGCTTTCATCTGAAAGGCCGTTATCAAGGCTGGCATCATCATCAGTCTCGTTATTCTCATTGTTAGCAGCTATATCTTCACCGTTTTTATAGATAGTCGGCGTTGGTAGCTCTGCTATTGAGTCAGTCATTTCTGATTTGTTTTTATCAATCGAACTAGTAGCTTCATGCTTAGAAGCTTGGTGCTCAACTACTTTGGCATCAGCGTTTTCTTCATAATCGTCAAAGTCTAAACTGTTGTAATCGACAAAGCTGCTGCATAGCACTGTTTGTAATAGATAGTCAGGTACAGTTCCGGCTTCTTCTATGCTCTGAACACCGTATAGCAATACCGTAACAGGCGGCTTGCCATGTAGCATAGCGTTGGTAAGTAAATTACGAATCAAATGAGTCAACATTGATGATTGACCATCTATCACGATGTGCTCACCAATCAGCGTGGCTTCAGGATAGTGCTGACGTTCTTGATTTACCAAATCGTATAAATCTAAGTTTTCAACTTGCTGTAAGGCATGTCCCGCATCCAAACGGCTAACCAATAATATGCTTTCTACTAAGTCATTAAGACCTGACAAGTCTCTGTTGATAGCCTGTGCCCGTTTATCAAATTTTGCTTTGGTATCAGTTGGTAGCGCACCAGCCAACATATCCATCATTTCAATCTGTAGACGGATACGCGTAATCGGTGTACGCAGCTCATGGGAGGCATGTGCCAGTAGCAAGTTATTGGCATCAATTAAGTGTTCAATTTTTTGTGCTGCTTGGTTGAATCCGCGTGCTAATGCAGCGATTTCATCATTACCACGTGCGTTCACTCGTACCGTAAAATCACCATCACCCAATTGAGTCATTTGTTGGCTTAACTGGTCAATACGCCATGTCATCGTCCGTGCAATCAACCATAGTACACCTGCCATAATGAGCAAGAGTAGTAGCGTACCAGTGAATAAGTTCAAGGCTGCAGAAAGGACAGGTTTTTTAGGCGTGAGACGTGATTCATACAGTAAGGTATAACCCGTACTGCTATACACTTGGGCTTGCTTGGTAGGTGATGTATCTGCAAGTGATGGAAAAACACGTGAGAATAAAGACGGAGTAGGGGGGAGTTCTAGGGGTAGGTCGCTATTGTCAGTTTGCATGAGCAGTCGACCTTCACTGTCATACAATCCCATTTTTGCTTGCAGTGATTCATCAAAAATATCGAAGCTTTTCTTAACGACAGCCAGCATAAAACGCGACTGCAAATGGTTGTCTTTGCTGATAGAAATATTCAATTCATGCAAGAATGGATCGATTTGACCCAAAATCTGCGTGGCTAATATCTCTGAGCGAATACCAGCGTCTTTGTCATGGACAAGTTGAGTCAACAGCACCATTGCCACAGCAAATAAAGTAAGTGCCAGCATGACGCTGGCAAATAGTTTGGCAAATACGGAACGAAAACCCAATTGCTGCATTAAACGATCTCTATTATTAAACGCTTGTACCGACTCATGGTATAGAGTTTACACCATGAGTCAGCTAATTAGGCGTCCTTTACGATTACACCTGATCAGTGGCAAATTGATAGCCGACGCCGCGTACGGTAATAATACGCTTTGGCTGGCGTGGATTGTCTTCGATCAAAGCACGTAAACGCGAAATATGTACATCAATTGCACGGTCAATATTGTCTGAACTGTCATCATTTGGCATCGCTTGCCAGAGTTGCTCACGATTCAACACCTTGCCAGAATGAGTGGCAAAGTAATGTAACAACTGAAACTGATGCGTGGTTAAACGTACTGGTTGGTCATCGATAGTGACTTCATGACTATCAGGGAACACACTCAAACGGCCAAAGGTTAAGCTGTCTGATTGGCTATCGGCTTGATTTGGTTGTTCATGACGACGAATAACCGCACGGATACGAGCTAAAAGCTCACGTGGCTCAAAAGGCTTGGCGATATAATCATCAGCACCCATCTCCAGCCCCAATACGCGATCGGTTGTATCACCTTTTGCGGTCAGCATAATAATAGGTACTTTATTGGTCATGTTATTTTTGTTGCCACGAATCTTTTGACATACTTGCATACCATCCATATCAGGTAGCATAAGATCCAATACAACCAAATCAATATCACGCTCTTTGGTGTCTAATAAGTCGAGACCTTCTTGACCAAGACCAGCATGATGCACATCATAATAGTTCATGGTCAAATAATCGCTGATCAGCTCAGCCAAATCTGGATCGTCTTCAATCAATAAAATCTGCTTACTCATGGGATGTCCTCTAATTGTTATTGTGATTTATAAAAAGTATAACGTTTCTGGTAATGATGAGCTGTTAGTAATGATGAATAGTTAAATTACTAAGCCTTTACGTTTTCAAATATACAGAATAGCGCATAATTAAATGTGAGTCGTATTTTAATACTCGGATAATGCTATATATAGTAGGGTCATATTGCCTAATTATGCTGTTACAAAACAAGAGAAGCTTTGTTAATGTTTCTACGCAATGTAACTGTCAACGTAAACTATTACGACACAATAACTTTTTTACCTTTAGAATCAACAGGTAAGTCAGCCAAACAAATTAAGCTATCATTGCTCACCCCTGCTATCAAATACTGCTGCGTAGTAGGATCGTATTCCACTACCTCAATAGGTTGGCGTGTTAAACGCTGATCTTGACCTATAATCCAAACATTCGCAGTCAATGGTTGTAGCGGCATATAAGGAGGAGTTTGCAACTCTTTCAGGTCTACATCATGTAGCGCTCGCTTAGGTACGATAGTACCGACATCTATTTGACCATAATTGACGCGCCCTGTGACTTTCATATTTGGCAATAACTTATCACGACTTACTTCATTATCGATGACATTAACATAGACCAAAAGCTTTTTGGGCTGACTGGTCGATACCAGTTTGCTGACCTGTCCCGTAAACTTGTCTGAGATACCTTCGGCGGTAAAATTGACTGTCTGACCAACGGAAAGCTGTGGTTTTGCTTGTATAGGCAGGGTAGCCATAAAGTGCAGCTTGGTCTCGTCACTGATCTGTAGTAGAGGTTCGCGCGCCGCTAGCTGTTGTCCTGCATCAGCAGATAAGTTTTCTACCCGACCCGAAAAGCTGGCGTGAATGGTAATCGAATTATACGGTGCACCTTGTTTAGCAGTATTAACGTCTGCACCCTGATTAGTAAAGGTATTGCTATCAGTATCTATCGCAGAGTTTGCTTCTAATGTTTTATCACTCTCACTATCAGTTTTTCTTACAACAGCGATATCTGCGTCTGGCGCAGCTTGTGTGGAATTAGCACCAGAATTCTGCGCGTCTTCTGGATTGGTTTTATTAACATCGTTTGATTCTACATTATCTTGGTCAGGCTTTTTCAAACCTTCAGCTTTGCTAGCCGTGCCCGTACGTCTAAAGACAAGCAATGGTGTGCCTTTTTCTACCCATTGACCTTCACTAACCAGTGTTTTTTCTATACGAATCGGATGTACCGCAACAAATGTGGTCTGCTTGATAGGTTCGATATTACCTTGTAATCCGAGACTCGGCTGATACCTTGAAGGTTTAATACTCAAGATATGTTCTGGCGTCATTGTGACACTGTCACTTGTGATGATCAGTGGCGTGTCAGCGGTCTCTTCTTCAGTATCAGTAACAGTCGATTCATTTATAGGTGACGGCTGACAAGCAGCGATAAATAGCACGCTGAATAAGTAGAGGCTTTTTCTTAAATGTCTAGAAGCTGTCATAGCAGTCACCATTGTAATCGTCATATCATTATATAGTGAATTGTAACTCGGTGGAACGACTGTAAGATATTTACTCAACTTAAGAAAGTTGATAACTCAGTATTGAGAAGAGTTGAAGTTATACCTTTAATAAATAAAAATAGTTATTTGTGATACTAATGAGTTCGAACATAATTTTGCTAATTACTGGAAAAGCAATAATAACTGTGCTAAAACAAACACTATAAAATATAGTGATACATTTTTATTACAAATGAAAATTATCCAGTAATATGATTGTCAGTTATATACAATACGAAAATATAACAACGATGTCTTATATTTAAATTTCAATCTATTTATATGTTAGAAAATGGATTTACAGTTAATTGGAATCGTTGTTATATTTGACTTTTCTATTAGATATTCGCGGGGTAAGTTATCTTATTCAAGGCACTCAAATAACGCTAGATTTTGTAAGATTAATAATAATAAAGTGCGTATAGTACGCTATATTGATACCGCGATTAGTCAGTAGGCATCAATTACAGAAGATTCGCTGTTATAACAAATTTCAACGCAGACAATGCAAATGTAGGTACTTATATCGATCTGACAAGAGATGATATAAAAGTTTAAAATAGCCAAGCAAATTTTGTATTGTTAGATAGCGTTACGAACAAATAGTCGTTTACAGGACAATGAGAATGGAAAATAATTTTGAAGGTTTAAAAGTAATGGTAATTGATGATTCAAAAACCATTCGCCGTACTGCAGAAACTTTATTACAAAAAGCGGGCTGTGAAGTAGTGACCGCTATCGATGGTTTTGATGCATTAGCAAAGATTGTAGATAACAATCCAGATATTATTTTTGTCGACATTATGATGCCACGTCTAGATGGATATCAGACTTGTGCGCTGATAAAAAATAACCCTGATTATGCCAATAAACCGGTAATCATGTTGTCATCTAAAGATGGTCTATTTGATAAGGCACGTGGTCGCATTGTAGGTTCTGATGAGTATCTGACTAAGCCATTTAGCAAAGATGAGCTTTTTGATGCCATTAATCAGTACCGTTAATCGAATAAATATAGACTTGAACGGAGTGATTGATATTATCGCTCCAGATTATTCAATACTGAATAATTATGATTAAAGAATGGCTACCAGTAGATTTATAAGTACTATTTTTAATCATTTTATCTGAACCATATATCAATGTATCTTCACAGATATTTTAGAACTTAAAGGAACCTCCTATGACTACCGTTTTAGTCATTGACGACTCGCCATCAGAAATGGCGAAATTTCGCGATATGCTTGCCAAAAATAACTTTCAAGTGTTGGAAGCGACCAATGGTGAGCAGGGTTGCCAGATGGCAGCTGAACATTTACCAGATGTGATTTTGATGGATGTGGTCATGCCTGAAATGAATGGTTTTCAGGCCACGCGCAAGATTACTCGCGGTAAAACCACTGCTCATATCCCTGTCATCATGATCAGTACCAAAAACCAAGAAACAGATAGAGTTTGGGGCAAGCGTCAAGGCGCTAAAGAATATATGAACAAACCAGTTGATGAAAGTGGATTGGTCAATATGATTCGCAAAGTGATGGAGTAACTTGTGGCTTCTAGAGGATTTATTGAGCTTCTGCGTTTAGCAGATTTGGCACGCGCGCGCAAAAGCGGTCGCCGCGGTGGCCAAGAGTTTGATTGGCAAGGTGTGGTATTTGAAATTGGTGGGCAGCGCTTAGTTGCCCCTATGGGTCAGGTATCAGAGGTATTATCTATGCCAGAATATACTAGCCTACCTCTAGTAAAGCCATGGATGCTAGGTATTGCCAACATTCGTGGGCGACTCTTACCTTTAACGGATTTGTCGCATTTTTTGCAAGTACCTAGTCGCTTGACACAAATGAGCCAACGGAAAGTTATCGTCATTGATTATGACAATAACTTTTCAGGACTGCTGGTAGATCAAGTACTTGGTATCGAACAGTTCACACAAGAACAGTATCGTCCAGAAGCCATAGATCCAGAGTCGCCATTTGCGCCTTATAACCATGGCAAGTTTTTCAAAAATGACCAAGACTGGTATGTATTTATGCCAAGTTTGCTCGCACAGGATCCTCAGTATTCAGATGCTGCGATATAGCTATTAACTATAAAATACCTGTCTATCAAGTAACGATAGAAGAATAGCGACTGACATAATAGGGTTCGATGTCAGCATTTATACAGGCTTTGCTAATCATTGTTTAGATAACAATACGATTGTCAAAGTCAGCCACAATTAGACTTTGATGACTGTTTGAAAGGAAGACGCAAGATGAGTGATGTGATAAAAAAACCTGTAGCTGGTATGGCTAAAACATCAGCAGATGGCAAAGACGCTGATAGTACTTGGAAGCTATTGTTAGGATTTTTTGTTCTATTAAGTTTGGCTTGTCTGATTTGGCTAGTTAACTCGCTATCATCGGTAAGTCAGTATTTCGATAGTTTCAATCAATCCGTTATCTTGCCAGCGGCTGTATTTGCAATCGGCGCATTAGGGATTGTGTTTGCTTTGTACCAGCTACTGAAACACCGTGGTGGGTCAGAGCGATCGCTTATTGAAAAAGAAACCTTGCGTCGTCGCCAAGAAGCAGAAGCTGAGTCTGAGCGAGCGCGTCAAATTCAAGAAGAAAACGAACGTAACCAGATCGCTATTTTACGTCTACTTGATGAGTTGGGTGATTTGGCAGAAGGTGATTTGACAGTCAATGCGACTGTATCAGAAGATTTTACAGGGGCGATTGCTGATTCAGTCAACTTTGCAATTGACCAATTACGACAGCTGGTACTGGTTATTAACAGCACTGCTGACCGAGTATCGCAATCTTCAGATCAAACGCAGATGAATGCTGTTGAACTGGCCGAAGCTTCTGAACACCAAGCACAAGAAATTGCTGGAGTATCAGCCGCTATTAATGAGATGACTGTCTCAATTGATCAGGTTTCAAACAACGCTGCAGAATCTGCAACGGTTGCCCAGCGTTCAGTTGCTATCTCTCACAATGGAGCAGAAGTTGTACAACGCTCTATTGAGGGTATGAACGTTATTCGTGATCAGATTCAAGAAACGTCAAAACGTATTAAGCGTCTTGGTGAGTCTTCGCAAGAGATTGGTGATATCGTTGGACTAATTAACGATATTGCTGACCAGACTAACGTTTTGGCATTGAACGCCGCTATTCAGGCATCGATGGCAGGGGAAGCGGGCCGAGGCTTCGCGGTTGTTGCTGATGAAGTACAGCGTCTGGCTGAGCGTTCAGCTAATGCTACTAAGCAGATT
The DNA here is from genome assembly GCF_904846365.1 of Psychrobacter nivimaris. Taxonomy (GTDB): domain Bacteria; phylum Pseudomonadota; class Gammaproteobacteria; order Pseudomonadales; family Moraxellaceae; genus Psychrobacter; species Psychrobacter nivimaris_B. The sequence continues at coordinate 156,873 of NZ_CAJHAL010000003.1, read as the reverse complement.
GAAACATTGGTAAAAACCATTCAGGCTGATACCAACGAAGCAGTTATGTCAATGGAATCGACAACTTCTGAAGTTGTACGCGGCGCACGCTTAGCGAAAGATGCGGGTGAAGCACTAGAAGAAGTACAGAGCGTTTCTAACACCTTGGCTGACTTGATTCAAAACATCTCAAATGCTGCATTACAACAGGCTGAGTCTGCTGGTCATATTTCTCACACCATGAACATCATTCAAGATATTACCTCACAAACTTCTTCTGGAACGATGGCAACAGCTCGTTCTATTGGTGAGCTAAGTGAAATGGCAGCAGCACTACAGGAATCGGTAACAGGCTTCAAAGTATCGAACGACGACGAGCTAGTAGATTATGAAGTGTTGGATACGGAAGGCGCATTGAAAGAAAGCGTTTAGTGATTAGGTATTCTTTTAGAGCAAGATCGATAGCATTTGGTTTTTCTGCATATTGGACAAGGTTGCTGCTGTAAGAGTGATAAAAAGAAACCGTAATCATAGTAGATGATTTATCTAGCATAGATGGTGTTAATAAGCCAAATCATCTGCTTATACAGTTGATCTGACATTAGGTAATACTTTGATGAAAGTCGACAGTTTGGATGTGCAACGATGGCAAAAGTACATAGAGCAGGAAACTGGATTTGTGCTGCCAGACATACAGCTACAGTGGCTAGCTAATGCAATTGACTGTACGGCGATGTCGAACGGATTGAGCGTTCAACAATTATGGTATCAACTATCGAAAAATGATGAGTTGCGTCAGCAGTTGCTGGATAAAGTACTCATTCATGAGAGTCGCTTCTTTCGACATAGACCCTCTATCGACTTTGTTACAGAGTATGCATTACAGCATCATAAAGCTGACAACATTGATAGTTTATTTCGTATTTGGAGTGTTGGCTGCGCAAGTGGACAAGAAGCTTGGTCATTGGCCATGAGCTTGGCTGCACAGCGATGCCAAGACTATGAAGTATTAGGGACGGACATCAGTGGAGAGGCTATTAAAAGCGCACGGTTGGGGCAATATGATAACAGGCAGCAAACTTTAATCCCGCAATCGTGTCAGCCGTTTGTTCAGCCGCTGCCATCTAAGAGTACATTAAACAGATTGAAGCCTAGCACATCAGAAGCGGCTAATAGTATGCAGGAAAATTGGCAGGTAGCACCTGTATTGCAGCCATATGTCAATTTTTCTGTACACAATATTATTGAACAAAAACCACCCACTACGCATCTTCAGAATGTGATTATTTGCCAAAACATGCTGCTATATTTTCGTAAATTTGATCAGCGTGATATTTTGGCACGGTTATCAGAGCAGTGCGCGTTAGAGGGATATATTATATTGGCTCCAGGTGAGGCGTTGTTCTGGCGTCCTTCAAATATGCGCCGCATTGCGCACCCACAGGTTAATGTGTGGCAAAAAATTAGTGCCTAAATTAGTGCATAGACGAGTTAGGATAAACCTATGAAAAACCAGCCCAATGACATCGTGACATTTCAGTGGTTGCTACCATTATTCAATCAGCAGTTAACACAGATGTCTGACGGTTGGCAATTAGGTGAATCTAGCATCGACCATGAGCAACTGACATCAAGTTATCATCAGATTAGTGGTGCGCTCATCATACTTAAGCTTCCCTTATTAGCGGGTGTTGCTAGTAAGTTGAGTCAACTCGCAGGATTACAAAGTTGTGACGATTTTTCTATTAAAGAGCGCCGTATAGGTCAGTTCTCTCATCGATTATTACAACGAGAGATTAATCAGTATGCGCGTACAGGAATCTATCATAGAGGTCTAATAAGTAGAGCAATTGATGAGTTGACCCAAGCTTTGTCCCAACGAGACATAGAAACTGACATTCTTGTAAATGTTAGTGATGTTCAGCATGAATACACGAATGATCATGCGAATAACGAAAATATTATCAATAACATTGAAGTGGCCGTGCCTACAGAACAAGCTACTGCTAGCTTGACAAGTGAACAGTGTCAGCAGTTGCTACTCGTATGGCGTCAGCAAGTACAAGCATTACTGATCACTAATACAAACCAGTCATCAGCACTCAGTACCTTAGAAAAAGCTAGCCAGTATCTCAGGCAGACAACACAAGATAGTGGTTTACAAAGACTATGGTGTTTGACTGAGTTATTGCTACGTGATCTGGCCCAAAATGAGACGCCACTTCCTGAGCGTTATGCACCATTATTAGGTCAGCTTGATCAAGTTATAGAGTACTACACCCAGTCAAATGAAGTACCTTCAACTATAGTTGTAAGATTGACAACCGCAATCTATGTTGAATTGAGTTATCTAGCGCACAGTAGTAAACGTACTCAGTCTATTTTGGATAAAGTATCTCAAAGTACCACGACAGCGTCTCGTTTTTTACCGCAATTATTAACTCAGCTTGATGCGCTTATTTTCAAACTGGATGAGCCAGATAGCTTGGTAGCTCCTTTACAACATATCAGAGAGCAGCTCAAAAACCGAGGCTGGACTTACTACGTGTCTCAGGTGGAATCCATCCTTGCAGATTTGAAACAGTCTCTTGTATCAGAAACGAGTTTTGCGCAAGAGCAGTGGCAAATTGAACGCAAGCTGCAAGAGCTATACAACGCTATTTATAGTACTGAGCAAACCATTTCTCTTAAGATTGGTGATGCGACCTCTTTCGCTACTATGCCTGAAGTGATAAATAGTAACGAGACAGAATTAACAAGTAAACATGACTCTATTCCTATCGATGATGGCCTACGTGAGCTTCGAATTGCAGTAGAAAAGATAAAGCAAAATTTCAACGATTATATACAACATCAAGATATAGGATTATTACCAGCGTCTACTGATTTTACCAGTATTGGTCAAGCTTTTGACGATATGGAATTGTCAGAAATTCGTCATACTATGGATGATATCGGTAGTCTATTTACACAGTTAACCACTCGTAATATTACTACCCCGAGCTGGAGTTTGGTGCAGACGTTGGCTGAGAGCTTAACGTCTATTGAGCTATTACTTGATTATCTTGCGCAGCAAGTTTTTGATCAGCAGTTGCTTACTTTAGCAAATGAACATACGGCCAGAGCAACACAGCTTCTTGATACTGATATCGAATCACCAGCAACGCTTAATGAAACTGTATTCGCTCAAGAGTCAGCTGCGACGAATGTTGTACGTTATGATGATAGTGGCGAAATTAACCCTGTTATCAATATAGACGATGCAAATATAGTTGAACAAGATAAGTTGAGTCTGTCCAACAATACTGAAAGTGATGCACTAAAGCAGGCTCGTGAACACGTGAAGCCTGATAACTTTGAAACAGATGAAGATGTCCACGATATCTTTATTGAAGAAGTGACTGAAATTATTACTGATCTTGAAGATTTTCTTCCTATCTGGGCGCAAGACTCACAAGACCTAACACCATTGACTGAAGTGCGTAGAGGTTTTCACACTCTAAAAGGCTCAGGTCGTATGGTTGGTGCCTTTAGTATCAGCGAGATAGCATGGTCAATCGAAAACCTACTCAATCGTTTATTAGATAAAACATTGCCAGTAACAGATGATGTTGTGAATCTAGTAGTTGATACCACAAAAATTCTACCAGCGTTGGTAGCAGATTTTTCAGCGCAGCGCCCACCAAGCTTTGATCCTGCTATTGCTATCTTACAAAGTAGTAATCTTATGAGCCAGCAGCCGGTCAACACTGGACTGACGCTAGCTGAACTTGCTCCTAAAGAGTTTATGTCAGATGATGCAGAATTAGAAAAATCGCTACTAGAAATCGATGATGCTGATAACGATTCTAATAACGATAGTACCGAGTTGGTTACTGACTCGAATAACAAGGAAGCAAATACCAACGAATATCTATCTACATTGGATATTCCAGAGAATCTTGCACCTTTTATTAAAGAGACTAATCAACTACCAGCTGATGCCGACGGTGCAGATCCTGATATCAAAGAGATATTTATAGAAGAGGCCAATGAAGTATTGGCAGAAATTGTGCCGTTGTACGAAAGCTGGCAGGAAAATTCGACCGATCTAGAGGGATTAAAGGATATTCGCCGTGGTTTCCATACCTTGAAAGGTTCGGGCCGCATGGTAGGCGCTAACTATACAGCGGAACTGGCATGGTCTATAGAAAACATGCTTAACCGTGTTTTAGATAACAGTGTCGCTATCTCAGCTGATATGCGTCAGTTGATTACAGATGTACTGGCAGCTTACCCCAAGATGCTTGTAGCATTTGAACAGGGTACTCAAGACTATCCAGCTGTTGTCCCAGTATGGATTGCATGTGCTGATGCGTATAGCAAACAGCAGGGTAATGGATTTAGTTATTCTGCGTTGTTTGCACAATCAGTAGATAGCTCTATAGATGAGATGGAAGAAAAGACACCATTGTCTGATACGGCTGAGACTGGCTATGTTTATGATGACAACAGTAATGAAGCAATAGACTCTACCTTGCAGACCTTTCATTCGGTCAATGAAAAAATGGCTGAGGCAGCGGTTGTCCTTACCCCTCAAACCGAAGAAGAAAAAGCATTTTGTAAGATATTTATTGATGAAGCAGAAGAGCTGCTTGATTGTATCGAACAGTTTGTCAAAGACAATAGAGAACAGCATCATATAGAAATCACAGATGAAATCGTACGCGCATTTCATACTTTGCGCGGTGCTTCGGGTTCTAGTGCTTTGGCCGCTATCAGCGAAGTCAGTGCGACCATCGAGCATAGCTTGGAGTCATTACAACAACAAGATATAGGCATGAATGCTCAGCATTTAGCAGCATTAGCCCAGTCAGCCACATTAATAGAGGGTTATCTAAATAATTATAAGCAAAATATAGAGCAGCACGATGTATCAACAGAGGACGATGGTTCGCAGAGTCAGCATGATATAGCGTCATTGCAGGCCATGCTTGGTGAGCAGTACGTAGCTAATGCCACTACCGTCATGACAAACAATAAACCGACGATAGAAGAGTTATTAGACAGTAATATTGATACGTTACTCGATGCTGAGTGGGAATTAGATGATGCGTTGAATCATACTGAGATAGAGTATATTCAAGGTTATATAGAGCAGCAAGTCTCTCAAATAGCTTCTCTAATGAAAAAAGCACAAGCATTCCCAAAATTCGTCATAATTTTAGATGAGCTAGGTAATGCGTATCGTTATTTGAGTAATCATATCGATAAAGCTCAAAATCAAGACATTCAAGCAATATTGCACGCAGGTCATGCTCAGCTGATAGGCTTGTTTGATGCTTTAGCTGGAAGTACCTCTTTAAAAATAGATAAACAAGTCATTGATGATCTACAGAGTATCTATCAAGAAAGGGATGAGAACGAGGACGTTGGCTTCACCGTTAGAGTTGTTCCAGCAACTGAGCTACAGTTTGAAACCATTGACACTGATATTGAGCTATTAGAAATATTTTTAGAAGAAGCACAAGAGCTTGATACTGCACTAGATGAAAGTTTCAATAAATGGCGTGCCGATATTACCAATATCAATGCGCTAAAGGTTCTACAGCGTCATTTGCACACGATTAAAGGCGGTGCACGGATGGCTGGTATCCGTAGTATTGGTGATTTGACTCACGAAGCAGAAAGTGTCTATGAGTCGTTTGTAGAGAGCCGAAGAGCGCCAACCGCGCAGTGGCTTGAAATCATGCAAATGGTGCAAGACACCATGTCACTACAAGTGATGCATATTGTGAGTCATAAGAAATCTTTCTTTACTCCAGAGCTGATTGAACAGTTGCGCCAGCTTGAAAAAGCAAAAACGTTACCAGAGGTAGTCGATCTAGTCATACCAGTACCAAAAAATCACTTTGAACCTACAGAGCGTAGCATTGCTGCCAATGTTGTTGACAGTAATAATGAGGTATTGAGTGCCCTAAGTCTGGATAGCATGATTAAACAATCATGGGCTAACGGACTCCCTGATCCTGATATATTAGCGGTATTTTTAGAAGAAGCAGAAGAGCTTACCAATCGTAATAAGTATCTGCACTTGTTCTTAAAAGACACGAGTAATACCACAGCGTTACAAGCGCTCCAACGTGACTTGCATACCATAAAGGGTGGCGCACGCATGGTCACTGCCTCTGGTATTGCTGACTTAGCTCACGAAATGGAATCAGTTTATACGGATTTTGTTAGTAATCGACGTCCAGCCACCAAAAAAGTATTAGAGTTACTGGTTGCAAGTCATGACTGGCTAGCTGATGCAGTATTTATTCTTCAACAACATGTTAATCCACCAACGCCTACGTTGTTGATTGAAGCGTTGGAGCAGTTTGGTAGAAACCCTGATAGCCTAAAAACGATACCTAAAGAGTCTCTACAAGCCCAGCGTGAAGCAATCCTAATTGCCAAAGAAAACCAAGATTCACAGTATCTTGCAAAAGATATCAGTGAAATGCCGTCTATGCTTAGAGATACTCATGAGGAAGATCAGAGCGCTAGTAGCAATGAGATGATTCGTATCTCGGGTGGTTTAATTGAGCACATGATTAATTTATCTGGTGAGTCAGCGATTAACCGTGCTCGTATCGATATGGGTATCAGTAGTCTAACAAACAGTATTGAAGAGATGGGTACGACAGTACAACGTTTGGCAGATCAGCTACGTCGTATGGAGATCGAGCTAGAAGCACAGATTCTATCTCAAATAGATGAGGAACTCATCGATAATGAAGACTTTGACCCTCTAGAGATGGATCAATACTCCTCTTTGAATCAGCTGTCTAAATCTTTAACAGAGTCGGCCTCAGATTTGGTTGATATTAATCATACATTATTAGAAAAGACACGTGATAGCGAAAGCCTGCTGCTACAGTTATCTCGTACCCAGACGGAACTGCAAGACGGTTTGATGAATTCACGTATGGTGCCATTTACGCGCTTGACACCACGTCTTGAACGTATCGTACGTCAAACAGCTAACGAGCTTAATAAGTCTGTTGAACTGACCATTGTTAATGCTGATGACGAGATGGATAGAACCATCCTAGAGCGCATTACTTCACCGCTTGAGCATATGTTACGTAATGCTGTCGACCATGGTATTGAAACCACATCGACCCGTCTAAAGTCAGGCAAAGAGCGTAGCGGCCGTATTACCCTTGAAGTGCATCGTGAAGGTAGTGAGATCGTCATCCAATTAACAGATGATGGGCGAGGCATTGATGTTGAAGCAGTACGTAGTAAAGCCATCTCTCAGGGTCTAATTGATGCAGACGATAATAGTCTGTCAGACCTTGATATTATGCAATACATCTTCAACGCTGGATTGAGTACTAGTCAGCAAGTGACTCAGATCTCTGGACGCGGCGTTGGTATGGACGTTGTTATTAGTGAAATTCGTCAACTAGGTGGCTCAGTATCCGTCGTTTCAGAGTTGGGTAAAGGCTCAAGTTTCACAATGCGCCTACCATTGACGGTAGCCGTGTCTGACGCATTGGTTGTTCGTGCTGCAGATCGCTACTATGCGATTCCATTGGTACAGATTGAGCGCGTGGTTCGAGTGAATCCAGAGAAGCTCTATGACTACTATCAATCAAATGATGCTACATTAAATTTCGAAGACACTGAGTATCGAGTACGCTATCTAAATGAAATCTTATCGGGTAATAAGTTAAATGAGTTGGTCGTAAATACCAATACTAGCTTACCGCTTATCATTATTAAAAATCGTACCGGACAGAATATTGCTTTGCAAGTGGATCAGATTGCAGGTTCGCGCATAGAAGTTGTTGTCAAACCTCTAGGCCAACAATTATCAAATATTCCAGGAGTTTCAGCTGCTACTATCATGGGTGATGGCTCGGTCATGCTCATCTTAGATCTGATTGCTCTTATGCGTAATGCGCAATTGGTCAAGAATATTACGAAAGCTGCTGATGCTAAGAGAGGACGTATAGAGTCTAAATCTACCATTCTAGTCGTCGATGATTCAGTGACAGTGCGTAAAGTAACCTCACGTTTCTTAGAACGCCAAGGGTTCAATGTGGCAGTCGCTAAAGATGGTATTGACGCAATTGAAATATTGCAAGATATGACACCAGACATGATATTGCTTGATATCGAAATGCCTCGTATGGACGGCTTCGAGGTCGCCACTCAAGTCCGACATAATAGTCGTCTAAAGCAAATTCCGATTATTATGATAACGTCACGTACTGGCGAAAAGCATCGTGAGCGTGCCTTGGAGATTGGTGTGAATGACTATATGGGTAAACCATTCCAAGAAAAAGAGCTGCTTGATAAAATGCAAAAATTACTAGGTGAAGGGGTCAGCCTGACTAATGAAGGATAATGCACGTGTTTTAGCGCTGCGAAAAAAAAATAGAAACGATATTAAAGTGATGGTGGTGGCAGAAGACCATCGCCAGCGCATGGCGTTTTCAGATACGGTACGTGGCTTCGGCTTTACGCTGGTCGGCTGTGTGTCACGAGCACAGTGGCGGGAAACAGGTGCGCTTTCTAACTCAGCTATCGATATTTGGCTGATAGACAGTGATTATGATGACAGTGTGGCAATAGCGACGGTGGCATCCAAACCAACAGCAGTACTAGTGGGCTTCAGTCAAGCACCGTATCTAAACGAATCACAAGAATATGCAAAGTGGCAACGTAAGTTAAAGCGTAAATTTGCCCAATTGCTTGACTTGCCAATATTGGTAGATGCTCCAGCTTACAAGAGTGCTGATACTGACTGGCAGTATGTCGTATTTTTGGGTGCTTCTATGGGTGGCCCTAGTGCGGTTAAAGAATTCTTAGATAATGTGCCAGCTACACTACCAATTTGTATTTTATTGGCACATCATTTCAATCAAGCCATGATTGGTACGTTGCCCCGCATACTTAACCGTCACAATGACTGGCGCTGTAAGATTATCGCCTCTTCACAGCGGCTACGTGCAGGAGAGTGTCTGATAGTTCCTATTGATAAGCAGGTTGTCTGTGATTCAACAGGTCGCGTGATACTATTGGAACAAGATTGGCATGGTGAATATAAGCCTGCAATCGGGCAGCTGCTCAAAAATACCAGTGATGTTCATGGTAGCGAGCTTATTAATATTATATTTTCAGGTATGGGTAATGATGGCTCTCAGTATCTAGATTTAATCCAAGATAATAACAGTCAATTATGGGCACAAGATCCGAGATTAAGCGCATGTCCAAGTCAACCTCAGGCTATCATTGACTCAGGGTATTGCAATTTTGTTGGTAGCCCTACCGATTTAGCAAAAAAACTAACCGATTACATTGGTGAAAGGGCAGATAGCCATTCACATTAACTTATTGCGAGTGACGTATGACACAAATTTTAAAACATTCGTTTGAGGCTGTGAGTCTGTTGACTACCAACAACGGTATGCTTGACGTTACTATTGTTCCAGCAGCTAACCAGCCGGACTGGATCATTCCAAGCAGCCTAATTTTGAGTGTGAATGAGTCCCAGCAGCAGGTTTCTAGATACGATTGGCAACAACAAGATTTGGCTGTATTTCATTTGCTACTGCAAGATCATGCTCCAGACAAAATGATTGTTTTGGAAGGTAATACGACTGATCACCGATTTGCCTTACAAACGGCAGGTGACTTGCGTCAGCTGCAAGCACGAATTTCTGAAGTGAAAGATGTAGAGACACCGGAACAATTTAGTGGTGCTAATATCGAAGGTAGGGAAGAGTATTTTGATAAAAATGACGTCTCATCCTACCTATATCAAACAGTGATGATTGATGACGAGCTATACTTAGTGCCAGATTTGGATAAAATTGCCCATCACCTGATTGATTCGGATAGCTAGATTCTTATCGTTATTTAAGGTATTCTCCATTCTATAAATAGTAAGCCAGTAATATTAATGACTTCATCTATTGAAGAGCATTAGCTGGCTTATAAAATCGATTAGAGATAATTCCTGATAAAGGTAGTAGAGTCACTCATGAATAATGCCAACTCGAATGTATCAAAGTGGTCGGTTAGTAGCCGTATTTTTCATTGGATTAGTGCAGCCTTACTGTTAACCACATGGATAATGATACTGCTATATGAGAATTTAGATAGCAATCTGTTTATTGGATATCATAAAGCGTTCGGCGTGAGCTTATTATTCTGGATGATTGCCCGAGTCATCAACCGCGTTTTTACCAAGGCACCACCACCGTTAGCCATGCCAAAATGGCAAATGCTCGTATCTCAGATGTCACATTTTGCTCTCTATGCCATACTGATTGCTATGCCAATGGTTGGCTTACTGATGGCGGTATATGGCGGTCGACCGGTTGATATTTTTGGTATCTTTCAGATCCCTGTATTCGTGACCCCAGATAGAAGTTTGGCTCGTTTTTATAATAACTTGCATACTGAGATTATCTGGCCAACGATTATTGGTTTTACGGTCTTGCATATAGCAGCCGCGTTATACCATCAGTTTGTCAAAAAAGACAATCTTATTGCCCGTATGAAATAATCTATAATCGATCAACATTAAAAAGCCCCAAGTATCAAACTTGGGGCTTTTTTTATTCATTGTAGAAATACGTACTGTTAGAACGTTATTTCTTATGCTCAGGCAAGTTGATATTCATCTCTAACACATCTAAGCTGTCTTCAGAACGATGGTTAATATTGACATCATCAATCTGCACACCGTTAACGTATTTGTTCACAACTTCTAAGATTTCACGTTTCATTTTTTCGATACGATCAACCGTTAAGCGATTGTTTAATCTGTTTTCGCTAGCAACGATAACTTTTAAACGCTCAGTTGCTAAATTTGCGCTACCTGCGTTATTGTTGTCGTCAGTACCAAATAGGCTACTCCAAAATCCTTTTTTCTTAGTCATCATTATCCTCCAAACCAGCGCTGTAATAGACTCTTTTTCTTCACGTCAATATGACGTAGTGGACGCTCTTCACCCAAGAAACGGGCGACAATGTCTTCATAACATTGACCAGCAACAGAGTCGGTATAATGAATAACTGGTTCGCCATGGTTGGACGCTTCAAGCACTGAATGGCTCTCAGGAACAACCCCAAGTAGTGGAACTTTTAGAATATCATTTGAGATAGTATCGATATCCATCATCTCATTGGCAGCCGCACGTTCAGGATTATAACGAGTGATAATCAAATGCTCACGAACAGTACCTTGGTTCTCTTCTACTTTTTTCGTCTGACTCTGCAGAATACCGATGATTCTATCTGAGTCACGCACTGAAGAGATCTCAGGGTTAGTGACGATAATAGCTTCATCCGCATGATACATCGCTAGCTGTGCACCGCGCTCAATACCAGCAGGCGAGTCACAGATGATATAGTCAAACTGTTTAGAGAGTTCAGCCATTACCTCTGATACCCCTTCGTCAGTCAATGCGTCTTTATCACGCGTCTGACTGGCTGGCAGGATATACAGGTTTTCAAGCTGTTTGTCTTTGACAAGTGCTTGCGACAAGCGCGCGTTTCCAGTGATGACATCTACGAAGTCATAAACAATTCTGTTTTCGCAACCCATGATTAAGTCTAGATTACGTAGACCTACATCAAAGTCGATAACAACCGTTTTATAGCCACGTAACGCCAAACCAGCGGCAAAAGAAGCACTTGTCGTGGTTTTACCCACACCGCCTTTACCTGAAGTGATTACAACTATCTTCGCCACAATGGCACACTCCTATGAATCAATGGGATATCTTTTATATAAATAGCAAAATTACATGTTATTCACCTAACATATATACACTATCTTCGAAGCTAGCCTAGCATAAATAAACAAAAAATTATAGCAGCTCGATACTAAAGCAGAAAAACAACCTATGTATCGCTCAATTAGCCTCTCTGCGTGGTATTAGTAGGGTCATAACTATGGTTTTTGGCTTGTCGAACAGAGCAGCTTAACTACCTTAGTTTTCTATAAAGTCACTTCACCGTGTATTATTTTTAATAGCGTCTTAAGCTTCATCCATCACGGTAAACACTAAGCCTTCGCCTTCTACAAATTTTACTTGCACGGACTTGTCGATGACATGCTCAGGTAAGTTGTCTCGTAAGCAATAGGTTCCTGCTACTGACACCAATGACGGATTAAAGGCTTGGCAAAATATACGGGCATCTTTATCCCCTGTTGCGCCTGCCACCAGACGCCCTTGTGCACGGCCATATACATGCAAGCTATTGTCAGTAATCGCTTCAGCACCGCTATTGATACTACTGGTCAAGATCAAGTCGCCGCCAACGTGATTGAGGCTTTGTCCTGAACGCAGCATTTGATCATAGATTAAGCTAGTAATATGCTGAGTACTTACCAACGTCTCGGTGGGCATATTAGATAGTGTGGTTTCAGTAACAGGTTCGCCCGTGGTAGAAGTATCATCGACGCTATTAGCATTAACTGCTTCGGCGTTGTTGTTCTCTACTGCCTTTTGAGTAGGAACTGGGGCTTTTTTACTTGGTAATATACGCTCAATACGCTTACCATCTGCTGGAAATATCGCTAAGCGCTGCTCACGTGCTTGCGCATCAAGCACTCCTGTTACCACGCCAATAGGCTGTAATCCCCATGCCCATAGCAGCTCTACTAGTGCTGATAAATCCTGCTCAACGTCACTATCAATAAGGATAGGGATATTGCTCGATTTATTGCTGAGCGTTTCAGTTAGCTGAGCTTCTATAGCTGCTAGATCGCTTGTACTAAACTGTACGCGTGAAAATGTCAGCATCTTGCCATAGAAAGCTAGCGCTGGTGCAGTCTGGTTATCGTTAGCTGAAACTGTCATATACAAACCCTTAAAAATAATTCTGTCACGGTATTATGTCTCTTATTATGTCTCTTATTACGTCATGCTATTAGATAGCTAAACTATAGGTTTAACATATCTTGGTGCTTCCATTGCTGCACTTTTACCTGCGCTTCAAACGCAGTCAAACTGTCATCAATGATACTAGAAATTAAGGTATCTAGCGCTGTATTATTGGTATCTATTTGCGCAATACCGCTAGCAATTTCCATCATCAATATATCCAAGCGCTTAGGGTCTAAAAGTCGCTTGTTTAATGCATTGACGACATTCTCACCGATATTGTGCCCGACGTGATGTAGCTGTGATTCAATAAGGCTGCCCGCGATCGGTATCATGCGTAGATAGCGGCGCAACTCAGGTGTGTTGGCCAATCCTTCTTCAATAGCATTACCCATTTCGCTCGCCAATATACTGCCGCCACCTGATGAGGCAGTCAGTTCCTGCAGCTTTGGTGCAAGCTCTGTACGCAGTACGGACAATACGGCCGCTTCAATCTCATTTCGATTTTTTGCAATCGTCGACTCAATGAATGATTTATGCGTGTCTGAACTGGTTAGCTCTTGTCGAAAGTTTTGTATCGCGGTCAAAATAACGCGATCGGAGAGCTCTTCTAACAGTAGGTCAATGTAGAATTTGATTCGGTTGATCCACGTCTGCGGCAGTACTTGGTAGCCAAGCTGATATAGACGTCGTCCAATAACCACCGCTCGCAGCAGTCGCAAAGCACGTAGCTGCGGAAAACAGCCTAATACTTCGTACCAATGAACGAATGGGAAAAAGAACCAGCGATAATAGACTTTTTGTTTGATGGCAATCGCCCAGCGCAATAGCAACTCAACGACCAAAAAGATAGTAAAAAATCCTCCAGCAGTACGTAGAGGATCATGTAGGGTTGTTTGATACCAATTGAGCGCTTCACTGATGGTTAGCCATTCTGCAGCATTACTACTAAAATTGCTCATCAAAATAGCGTCGATACTGATCAATAGCAGATCAATACTGATGGCAATAATCATGACAATATCGTAAGTGAGCTTAAAGCGACTCGGCTTTGGATGGTTCGGTTTTGGTGGCTCATCACTTATTGGATAAGGAGGCTGACTCAAAACAGATTCGGTAGCTAACGGCGAGCTAGTAGTAGAGGTGGGCACAGTCATACCTTATAAGTAATAAATGGCACAAAAAATGGGTAAGAATTCGATATTTACTACCATTTACTATCAAAGTAGACATCGAAAATCTATGAGTTCATGATTAGTCACATTATCAATGAATAAGGCTAAAAAACAACCCATCCTTGATTAAAATTTACTTATGATGCATGGCTGTTTTAACAGTAAACATCATAAGTAAGATATGACTATTGTGACATTTGTACCCGCAACTTTATTGCCCTATAACTTTTTATCTCGTGCTCGATACTTATTACATTAACGTTTGTTACATCGATATTTAGTACTTAGTACGCTTGCATAGACTGTGCTTGGTATTTGATAAGGTCTAACGGTCAGCCAATTTAGTATTGCTGAGCATTCTCATTAGGCATTTTACGTTTTAGGACTGGTTTCGAAATCTGCCAACATAGTGCTAATACGTTCATCTTTTTGACGCCACACCTGTTCAACCCAGTCGAACATTTGAGCTTTTGTATCTTCATCATTTTCGTAGCCACCTTGCTTGATACTTTCGAACAACGCATCTGGTATATCGATGTAGCGCAAGTCAACGCCCAAACGTTTAATATTGCCTTTCCAAAGGTCCCCGTAGCTTGGTACACCATCAGGATATACGATTGTCATGTCTAATATGCCATCGATATCTTCACCTAGTGCGCTGATAGCCAATGATAATCCGCCTGCACGAGGTTTTAATAAGTGCGTATAAGGCGATTTTTGCTGAGCTTGTTTGGCTTTGGTAAAACGAGTACCTTCCAAATAATTTAATAAGGTAAACGGTTTGTCTTTTAGTAGGGCGCAGGCACGTTTGGCTTCTTCGATGTCCTTGCCTTTTAGCGCAGGATTTTTGGCGATGGCTTCTTTTGAATGTCGGCGCATCATTGGAAAATCTAAAAAGTAAAAAGCTTGACCAACGATAGGGATGTAGATCAGCTCAAACTTAGTAAAAAATCGCGTGAGTGGTAAACGTTTTTCGCCAATATACTGCACGATGCTAGTATCGACCCATGATTGGTGGTTGCTCACCAGTAGGTATTTACCATTGGTATGAATATCGTCGGGTAGACTGATACGCCAATCTTTGCGAGGCAACATATTGTCGATTAAGGCACTGTTGCTACTGATCCAGTGAGTAGCAATTTTGATAACGGCTTTGTCTGCAATAGAGGCGCCAGTAATGACCTTACCAACACCCATTAACCACAAAGGAATACTACCACCGAAGCTATTGGCGGCGATGACACCAGTAGCTGTTGCAAGCGACACAGCTTTGCCTAATTTAGGCGAACGTTTATGCATTTTTCGAATGGTAGATGTCAATCGCATGCTCAATCCTTTTCAGTCTATCTGATTAATAATAAGCAGTATGTCGCTGAATCTGTCCTAGTCAAGTCAGGAATATCATGAACGTAAAGCTTTAAATCATGACTATTCAAAGCCGACAAATTCAGCAATATAATTTTAGCAGAAACATGTTGTAGTGTACGGTTGTAAACGTGACTAGTGGTAGCAAGGCGCGAAAATTTGACCTATAAAATCATTGAAATATAACCTGCACTTCTCATACATAGGTATGACAAAATATTACACAGAGATAGGTTGTAGTTGCCATAATAATAGGGAATGTAGATAAGTACTTAAAAAAGATTAATGGACAATCTTTATAAAAAGCACGATTTTTAAACTTAAGAGGAAATATTATGCGTAATACTTTAATGATTGCAGCAGTAGCATCAGGTCTAGCACTTAGCGGCTGTACAACAGATCCAAACACTGGACAACAGCGTCTAAACAAAGCTGCTCTAGGTGGTCTAGTTGGTGCAGCAGGCGGTGCAACTATTTCAAAAGCAACAGGCGGCGACAAAACTGGTCGTGATGCGGCTATCGGCGCAGCACTAGGTGCAGGCGTTGGTTACTACATGGAGCGTCAAGCTCGTCAACTTGAGCAGCAAATGGCTGGCACAGGCGTAACTGTTGAGCAGAACCCAACCACTGGTAACATTGATTTGGTTATGCCAGGTAGCATCACGTTCTCATTTGATGATGCAACCCTTAGCTCATCATTCAAGCCAACGCTTGATAAGCTTGCTTCAACGATGAACCAGTATAACCAAAACACAATTACTATCGCTGGTCACACTGATAGCAAGGGTTCTGCATCTTACAACATGGGTCTGTCACGTGATCGTGCTTACTCAGTTGCTAACTACTTAACAGCTCGCGGTGTTGCTTCAAACCGTGTAAACGTTGTTGCTTACGGTGAGTCACGTCCAATCGCAGACAACAACACTGAATACGGCCGTGGTCAAAACCGCCGTGTTGAGCTAACAGTTAATGCACCACAGAGCGTAAACTAATAAATAGCTATAACTAATAAATAGTTATATAGCTATTAAGTATGTGCTAGATATTTGAGCACATATATTTCAAAAAGAGTCAGCGATATGCTGGCTCTTTTTTTATGTTTTCAGTCTGAATAAAACATTGAGTATTGATAGATAAAGTTAATATTAAATTAAATATTGATAATGATTATCAATAACACTATAATTTGTCAGTGTTTGCTATCAATGCAATATTAAACGTCTTATCGTGCGCACTGAGAGTCAATGTGCATGGCTAAGATAGCCTGCTGTAACATGGCTTGATTATCAAAATAATTGAGGCTACTTAACTAAAACGAATTTTTTGCTATATTTCTTGAGGATATGTATGACGATTACCACAGTAACGAGCCGTAAGCTTTTACCAACTACTTTAGCTGTTGCACTTGCAGGATTGTTAATGGTGTCGGGCTGTACAAAGCAAGCCGATGAAGACACCAATGCTGCGACAGAAACGCAAACAGAAGTAGCAAACACAGAGACAACTGATAATACAGAGATGACTGCTGCCGAAAAAGCACATATTGATAGATTGATTATCAGTTATGCAAATATGGCACACGCCGCCTATAAAGACTCGTTGGACACTGCTAAAGCGCTACAAACTGCGGTAGAAACTTACGTGGCCACTCCAACACAAGAGAACCTTGATGCTGCAAAGGCTGCCTATAAAGCAGCACGCCAACCATATTCACAAACTGAGATTTTCCGTTTTGATGAAGGCTTTGTGACTGCCAATGATAAACGTGCTATCAACAGCATCGATAGCTGGGAAGGGCAGATCAATGCTTGGCCACTTGATGAAGCGCTGATTGATTATGTTGGTGACGACTACGAAGGCGAATATAACAGCCAAGAAAATATCATCAATAGCGACAGCATTACTGTTGGTAGTATCAAGCAAGATACCAGTACGATTACGCCTGAGCTACTCGCAGAAATGAATGAAATCGGTGGTAGTGAAGCCAACGTAACGACTGGCTATCATGCGATTGAATTTATGCTGTGGGGTCAAGACAACAATGGCGTAAAAGAAGGCGCAGGTAATCGCCCAATCACTGACTATGCGACTGAAGCCGGACAGTGTACTAGTGGTGAGACCGTCAATGAAGATGCCAGTATCTGTGAGCGCCGTGGTGAATTCCTAACCGCTGCAACTCAACTATTGGTTGATGATTTGACCGCGATGGAAGCTCAGTGGCAGCCCGACACTGAGAATACTTTGCGTAGTGATTTGATAGCGCGCAAATACGATAATGGTCTGCGCCAAATTATGTATCAAATGGGCAGCTTAGCATTAGGTGAGCTTGCGTCTGAGCGTATGCAGGTCGCTTTTGTTACGGGTTCTACCGAAGATGAGCACGAATGCTTTAGTGATTTGACTCATTTAAGCTATGCCAATAATGCGCGCGGTATCCAAAACGTCTTTAATGGTAGCTATACAACAGTCGCTGGCAAGACAGTGGGCGGCTACGGTATCAAAGACTATCTAACGGATAACGGCCACACAGAAGCTGCTGATAAATTGGCTGCTGAGTTCAACAAAGTAGAAGGCGCGTTCAACGTTATCGTTGAAAAAGGCGAAAAAGACGGCATCAAGATTGACCAGATGATTGCAACTGTCGGTCAAGCCAGCCAAGAAGGTATCTCTGCTGAAGAACAAAACGTCCGTCGTGGATGGGTTGAAGCGGGTATCACTAGTTTACAAGAGCTGACGGCCAGTATCGAAAACGCTGCAAAAGCAGTTGGAATCGATAATTTAGACGCAGATGCTGGGTCACAGTTTTAAGAAAAAATTTAAGCTAGCGGCCCTTATTTAAAAGCCTTTCATTGGCTTTGTGACGTTTTATTAGTCGTTATAGGTCAGTAACCGCTGTTTATTAGATACTTAGATTAGATATAATACGTGCGTTGTCAGCCACCGTTGGCAACGCATTTTTACGAGCATTAAATAAGCCAATTGGCCAGTGTACCATTTCATTATATGTCGATAAGCAATGATTGTGACGACATATAATGAGATGGTATGACAAAATTTTAATGGTTCTACTCTAGCGCTAAGGCAATTAATTTCTATGAACGCCAATTATGTTAACCCCTCTGATTCTCATCTTGCTACTCAAATCCTACGACATATACCCTCTAAGATTGCGCTAATTATCGCCAGTGCAATGGCTATCAGTGCGTGTCAACCATCTGACAGCGTTTCAGACGATACTTCAGAGCAGGCCTCAAGTAATGAAAGCGGCAGTGAAAACAGCCAATCGCTGTCGTCCGAACATGCCAAAAATATAGAAACCCTGGCAGGCATGCCGATGCAGCAACTGGTAAGCTTTGACCCTCAAGAGATCAAGCAGGGCGGTGACTCTGGTATTAGCATTAGCAGTGCTGAAAGCTACTCAAAGCCTTCATCGAATCTAGCAGCTTCTCGAAAAGGGTCGTTCTTTATTGGTAATGCGTTTTTCAAGCAGCCATGGGTCGTTGCACCTGCTAGTACTGATAGTCGTGATGGACTGGGCGCATTATTCAATGTGGCCGCTTGCCAGTCCTGTCATGTCAAAGATGGGCGAGGTCATGCGCCGATGACTGCCGATGACGATGCTGATAGTTTGTTAATTCGTCTGTCTATGCCAGCGACGACCGATGAGCAACGCCAACAGCTAAAGGATTCGCTAATTGAAAAGGTGGCTCATCCTATGTATGGTGGTCAGCTACAAGATCGCGGTATTCAGGGCGTGCCTGCTGAAGCGAGAATTGTGGTGCAGTGGAGAGACAAACCAGTTACCTTTGCTGACGGATATGTCGAGACGCTGCGTGCACCAACGTTTAATTTGACCAAACCTGGTTATGGTGCTTTTGACGATGATATGATGGTATCACCGCGTGTGGCGCTACCGATGATTGGGCTTGGGCTACTAGAGCAAATACCTGACGATGACATTAAAAAACAAGCTAGCGACAGTAGTGATAGCGATATCAGTGGTAAGTTTAACTGGGTCATGGATCCGCAAACGGGCAAGCGTGCGCTTGGACGATTTGGGTGGAAAGCAGGTCAAACCAAACTTATCACCCAAAATCAAAGTGCCTTTAACGAAGATATGGGTTTGACATCAAACATCCGTCCTCACGAATCCTGTATGCCAACGCAGACCGCTTGCCTAAATGCAGCGACAGGTGCTGATGAGCAGGGCAATGGTAAATCACCTGTTGAAGTAAACGATGAGGTCGCGAAATTTGTAGAGTTTTATACTCGAAATCTAGCAGTGCCGCATCGCCGTAATGCAGATGATAAGCTTGTGCTAGCTGGCAAAAAGCGTTTTTATGACATGGGTTGTCAAAGCTGCCATACGCCAAGATATCAGTTGCCAAAAACCGACGATGATCATCTTGAGCAGCATGGACAAGTGATTTATCCTTACACAGATTTGCTATTGCATGATATGGGCAATGATCTCGCTGATCGTACGATTGCCGGTAAGCTACCACCAAAAGATGCCCAAGTTGAGTTTTTAGCCAACTCTTATGAATGGCGTACGCCAGCACTTTGGGGCGTAGGACTTGCGCAGACAGTTGATCCTCAAGCGACGTTTTTGCATGATGGCCGTGCACGTACGTTGATGGAAGCGGTTTTATGGCATGGCGGAGAAGCCGAAAAGCAAAAGCAACAAGTATTGAAGTTGGACAAACAAGGTCGCGCAGAGCTTAATGCGTTCCTAAAGTCGCTGTAATAAAGTCGCTATTATAAAATCAGTATAAAAACGCTATAAATTACTACCTATAACATTACCGAGAAACCTATGAAAATAAACCACGCTTTGGCAATGGCGCTATCTGCATTGAGTGCTGGACTGCTGATCAGTTGTGTCAAACCTGCCGATGACAACAAAGCTGCAGATGTAGACAGCCAAAAAGTTGTGCAAGACAGTGCAGCTACTGACAGCTCAATAGAAAACAGCAAAGAAAGTACTGAGCAAATCGTTGCAGTAGATATCAGCCCTGAGACTGCAAAAACGTATTTGACGCATGTGGCAGACGATATCGTGATTCCTGCGTATGCTGATGCAGCCAAGCAAAGCGATCTGTTGAACGAACTGGCGCAGAAGCACTGTACCCAAGCTCCAGTAAGTGGCGATGAGCTACAAGCATTACGTGCACAGTGGCTAGTATTGGCACAAGCTTGGTCAAGTGCTGAGATGGTCAACTTTGGTCCTGCGACTGCTAGTATGAGCAATCTATACATCAACTACTATCCTGACGAGCGCGGACTTGTACACAGTGGCGTGGCTGATTTGATTGCTGCCAATCCAAAACTAACGCCAGAACAACTTGCTGGCGAGAGCGCTATCGTACAAGGCGTACCAGGGTTGGAAGAGGCTTTGTTTGCCAATGACAGTTTAGACGCTGGTCAGTGTGCTTATGTGATTAGCGCTAGTAGTGCGTTGAGCACGCGTCTAAAAGACATCGAGAAAAACTGGCAGCAAAACGCGACTGATTTATTGGCGATAGACAAAACAGCAGAGAGCGATAGAGGCCTAAATCAGTGGATTAACTCTCTACTGTCATTGATTGAGACCATGAAATCTAATGCCATTGATCAGCCACTCGGTCTGACAGGTAAGGCAAAAGGGCATTTGCCTGCTGCTACTGCTGGTCAAAGCCGCGCTATCATCAATGCTAAGTTAGATACGATTAATAAAGCCATGACTGACCCAGTACTGACAGCTATTCTTGGTAGCAATGATGAAAACAAAGTTTCGGATAATCTATCAACTGCATTGGCTGATACAACCGCATTATTAGCACAAATGCCAGAAGATTTATCAGAGGCTAGTAAGGACGATCAACAAGCGTTATACGATCATCTGACTGATGTCACTCGTCTGATTAAACGCCAGTTAATCCCAGCACTTGGTATTCGCGTGGGCTTTAACAGCACTGATGGCGATTAGACAATGTCTACTATCGAAGCGAGTACAGCAATGTCAGCAGCCCAGACTCATGACCAGATGAATAGGTCTAATCGGTCTGGGAGAACTTCGTCAACTCATGAGCTTTTGACGACTTCAGTGCTGACAGCAGTTGGTACGGCGGCGCTGGTCGGTATTCACCATCGTTATCGTAAGCAGCAGCATCCAGATGCCAGTCTACAAGATTATGTAGATGGTATTCGTACGCAGTTGCAAGCATTAAGTGCGGCACCTGTTTCAACGCCGAAGCTTTCGCGCTTACGTTATGCTTGTGAGCAAGCAGCGGTAACCTGGAAGCAGGCTTATCATGCTGTAGGTGATGATAAAAGTAACACGCCTGACTTTGCTGTCATGCATACGACAACGATGCTAGCGCGCCCAGTCAGCTGGGTCAGTGGCGTTGCATCACTGCCAAAAGATCAGGCTACATCAGGCCAGAGTGAGCACGACTTTGGCGTGGTAGGTATTGATGCTGACAGACAAATCGTTTGGCAGACAACTATGCCTGAGCGTGTCCACGACATCGTTGTTCAGCCTGTATCTGTCAATGTATCTGAAGTTCAGTATAGCAATGTTGAAAAAAGACGTGATGTCGTCGTCATGGGTCGTCGTCCAAGCGAAAAATTCTGGGTACTTAATACGTCAAATGGGCAAGTACAGCATGCGATTACAGCTGATGTAAACCGTCACTTTTATGGTCATGCTTGCTATAGCTTAGATGGCAGCTTGCTCTACGTAACTGAGAACGACACAGTGAGTTTGGCAGGTAAAATTGGTATCTATGATGCCCATGATGCTTATCAAAAAGTAGCAGAGTTTGACTCATATGGTATCGGGCCGCATGAACTGATTATGCATCCTGATAGCGAAACGCTCGTCATTGCAAATGGGGGTATCAAAACCGAGCAGGCCTCACGCGAAGAGCTAAATCTAGATACCATGCGACCCTCACTGGTTTATCTGAATCGTCACGATGGCACATTGCTTGAGCAAGTGACTCCCAAACATAATCAGATGAGTGTGCGCCATTTAGCCATGCACGATGACGGCACAGTGATGATCGGTATTCAGTTCCAAGGTGAAAAACATATCAATGTACCGTTAGTGCTGACTCATAAACGTGGTGATGCTAGCTTTACCCCACTCACTATGCCAAATAATCAATGGCAACGTTTTCACCAATATATCGCTAGCGTGGCGGTGGATAGTGAGCGTAACTTACTGTGTGTGACCACGCCAATTGGCGGCTGTGCGGCAATTTATGATTTGCATACTCGCGAGCTGATTGATGATGTAAGTCTGCCAGATTGTGCAGGGGCTTCGGTGTTAGCTAATTCTGGTGCTTCCATGAGTAAAGTTGATAAACATGCCGAGCCGACAGGATTTATCGTTAGTGATGGTCAAGGGCAGTTAACAGCGCTAAAAGTAACTGTTTTACCAGAAGTAAAATCGAACGTAGACGATGTTGAACCTCATGAGCGGATTATCAAAGACAGTCAACTGCATATGATGTCGTTTGACAACCACTTACAAGCACTGTGATACGTGACATTCAACAAGAGCGACAGCTGAACAGGCATGGCTATTAATAATGACTATTACTAGAATGGCGGTAATAGTCAGCCAAGGAGATAGAGCATTAGCTTAGACACCAATTTAGATACTGTCAGACAGCAGCTTGGGCAAGCAGGCATCGAGCTACACATCAGTAAAAAGCGTGTTAAAAATATCAATTTTCGCTTAAAGCCCCATACGTTGATGGTCTCTGCACCGATGCATGTCAGCGCATCACAAATATTGCATGCTGTGGCTAAGCGGGTGCCTTGGGCGATTGCAAATCACCCGCAGGTATTAGAACAGTATAGACGTAGACAGAATACATCGTCTGACCCTTCAGCTGTGAATAACTCAGTTTTATTATGGGGTACGGAGCAATCATTTACGCTAAGCCCCGATAAAAAAATCGCCTATTATCGGCAACAACTCTCCGAAGTCGCACCTGCACTATTTGAAAAGTGGCAGTCAATCGTTGGCGCTTACGCCAATGAAATACGGTTAAAAAAAATGCACACACGTTGGGGCAGCTGCAACACGCGCGCAAAACGAATTTGGCTATCAGTCTATCTTCCTGCCTATCCTATTGAATGCACCGAATACGTAATCGTTCATGAGCTGTGCCACTTGCATCATGCCAACCATAGCCGAGCGTTTTGGCAAACGGTTGCAACAGCGATGCCAGATTATTTGCAATGGCATAATACCCTAGCGGGCAAGACAGGGCAGATGGACTAAACCTATCATCTAAGTATCTAACTATCTAAATAGCCCTAATAAATATCTCGATATCATCTGCGTAACATTCATTATGCTGAGCAACAAGTCCTATTTTTATTATCATTTTTAAAATAAGGACACACCTGGATAAGCCTGATATTATAAGAAATAACGGTACAAATCGTGTCGTTTAATTAACAAGTTTATATACAGGGATGTCATATGGAAAACGTCAACCAGGCGGAGTTTTGGCAACAGCGTTATGAGAAGAACAGCATCGGTTGGGATATGGGGCAGGTATCACCACCGCTCAAAGCTTATATTGACCAGTTACCTGAGAGTGCAAAAAATCAGGCGATACTAGTGCCAGGTGCAGGTAATGCTTATGAAGTGGGCTACTTATATGAGCAAGGTTTTACCAATGTCACGCTGGTTGACTTTGCCCCTGCACCGATTGAGACGTTTGCAGAGCGCTATCCTGGTTTTCCTTCTGAACACCTGATCTGTGCGGATTTTTTTAGCTTGTCAGCTGAGCAACATCAATTTGATTGGATACTTGAGCAGACGTTTTTTTGCGCGATCAATCCATCGAGACGTGATGAATACGTGCAGCAGATGGCGAGGCTGTTAAAGCCACAAGGTAAGCTGGTTGGATTGTTATTTAACACGGATTTTGGACGAGAAGAACCACCATTCGGCGGCAGCAAGGAAGAGTATCAGCAGCGTTTCCAAAGCCATTTTGATATCGATATTATGGAGCCTAGCTATAATTCACATCCAGCACGGCAGGGCAGTGAGCTATTTATAAAGCTGCAAGGGAAGTAAGCTCATGCTTGATATTAGCTCGAGCTTGCGTTTCTAACTGATTATAGTAATGGTCAGTCAGATAGAGTTTGGGATGCGCTAGTAACCCTTGTAACACTGCAGTACGCCCATCACGGTAGCTGTCATCGGCGACATGCGTATATTCTTGGCGTATCGCCTTTGCATACTGTTCATATGCAGACCACGGCGCGCCCAAGATACTTAAATCCATATCTAAAAGATACGCAGCATCGTTATATTTGTCACTGTCTACCAACGTATCTATCTGATGATTAGCCGTCATCATAATGAGAGCGTAGATCTGCTGGCATTGCTTTGTGCTTAGATACGAGCTCAGGGTATCTGTTGCAAACTCTGCACTTTTTAGCTCATTGTCGGAGCATGTTGGGTCGTATATCACATCATGATAGTACAGTGCCAATGCAATGATATGCGGCTCAGACAGATGGTGCTTAATACTTTCAAACTGTACCAATAACTGCTCAATATGATCGAGCGTATGATAGGCACGTTGTGGTTCGCCATAGCGCGTCACGATATTTTGCCAAAGTCTATTTATTTGCTTTGGCGAGATATCGCTGGTCATAGCTGACAAATGCTGTGCAAAGCACTTGCCAAGCTCATCGTGCTTATTTGAGGCAGTTTTCATATGTCATTTTTTCACTATGACCGTGGCAAAGATGGTTTGATTATTCTTTGTTAGCTACCGCATCTTTAAATGCTTTATTAAATACATCTCCCAGCAGGCTGACATCGTCGACACGTGCATAATTTAAGCGGGTGACAAAGGCAATATGGCGATGCGGCCCTTCTTCAGCTAGTGGTATGGCGACGGCATTCTGGTTTTGCAGGTGTAGCTGATCGAGCGCCATTTCAGGCACTAGCGTTGTGCCCATATTGGCAAGTGCCATTTGAATCAAAGTGTTTAAACTGGCATCTGAGAAGCTTGATTTCATTTGTGCGCGTTCGAAATGACAAACAGACAGGGTCTGGTCAGTTAGGCAGTGTCCTTCACCAAGTAGCATGAGGTTGGCAGTTGCCAGTTCGTCAGCATTGATGGTCTCAAGCTTGGCATGTATGTCATCTTTTGGAAATACAGCAAAGAAGTCTTCACTCCAAAACTCAAAACTGTGTAGCCCATCTACCGCATAAGGTAGCGCAATAATAGCGGTGTCGATATGACCGTAGCGTACCTGTTCAAGCAAACGCTCTGTCTGTTGTTCGACGATGGTCATACGGAACTCTGGATATTGTGCACGCAGCGCAGGCAGTACTTTTGGCAGCAAATAAGGCGCAATCGTCGGAATGATACCGACAGTCATGGGATAGGCAAGCGGCGTCTGATGGCTATGAGCACGCGTGGTCAAATCGCTGACCTCAGAAAACACTCGCTGCGCCCGTGTGAGGATGTCTTGACCGATAGGGGTAATCAATACCTGTTTATTGTTGCGCTCAAAAATCTGAGTATCTAGCTGTTTTTCTAATTCTGCGATACCCAAACTTAGTGCAGATTGCGAGATATTGCAATCTTCAGCCGCACGTTTAAAATGACGATGTTTGGCGACGGCTAGGGCAAACTCAAGTTGTCGTAAAGTAATCATAAAACCTCTCTGTTAGTGGGTTTTTAATGCAATTTATTATGTTTGGTCAACCTTTATAAGGTAGCAAATTACCAATTAAGCACCAATGATAAAATGTAGAGATAATAGTTTAACAAGTTTAATAAAACAAAACATCACATTAAAAACTTTTAACTGGATTAACCGTAGAATTCGCGTATAGTTTGTCAGGTAGCCCAGAGAGCTAGAGGGCTAATTGAAAAAACCATATAAATAATTTCCAATTTACTTAACTATAGAGGAGCCAACCATGGCGTCTATCATCAATCAAGAAATCCCAGAATTTTCAGCAGATGCATACGTAAACGGTGAGTTCAAAACCATCACTTCAGAAGACGTAAAAGGCAACTGGGCGATTTTCCTATTTTACCCAGCTGATTTCACGTTTGTTTGCCCAACTGAGCTAGAAGACATGGCCGCTCATTATGACGAGCTAAAAGGCCTTGGTGTTGAAGTATACTCAGTATCTACTGACACGCATTTCACGCATAAAGCATGGCATGATTCTTCAGAAGCTATCGGTAAAGTACAATACCCAATGATCGGCGATCCTACTGGTAAAATCACTCGTGGCTTTAACGTCATGATTGAAGAAGCAGGTTTGGCTGAGCGCGGTACATTCTTAGTAGATCCTGATGGCTTGATCCAAGTCGCTGAAATCCATGCTGGCGGTATCGGCCGTAGTGCAAAAGACATGCTACGCAAAGTAAAAGCAGCACAGTATGTTCGTGAAAACGACGGCGAAGTTTGCCCAGCAGCTTGGGAACAAGGTGGCGACACATTAAAGCCAAGTCTTGACCTAGTTGGTAAAATCTAAGTAGATATTTCATACTTAGATAAAAGTAGCGCTGTATCTTAAACGTCTGATTTAAGTCAGTGCTACAAATAAAGACCCCATTAACATAAGTTGATGGGGTCTTTTTACGTCTTAAGCATAGATATTGTTAGTATTATTTTTCAGCATATCTCTAAGTATAGACGCAATATTAAGCGCGAGACTGTGCTTTATTTTTATCAATGGTTTTATAAATCTCGTCTTTAAGCTGTAGCTTTCGTCGTTTCATCTGTTCGATTTCTTCGTCGCGACTGGCATGCTTGACCACATCGTTTTCAAGCTTATTGATTTGCCTATCTAGAGTTGTATGCTCGTCAAAGATACTCGCAAAATGCGTGTCCTTTTGCTTGAGCTCATCGATAATATCACTGTGATCTTGCCATGTGTCTGTCATTGTCATGTTGTCATCCTTGTTATTTAGTGCAAGCTTAGGATAAGCGTAAGCACGTTATGGTTAAGACGCTTATGATGGTGAGATTTTTTTTGGAAGGGGTGAAAGTTTAATGGTAATAAAGATAGCTACTTCACGATATTGATAATGCATATTGCTATCAATACCATTCGATTGTAGCGAAAAAATAGACCATGTACCATCACTATCATTTGTTTGTGTATTTGTATTTAATTATTTAAGTTAATAAACGATTGGTTTTATAAAACATAAAGTTTGAGTTTCTCAGCTTGCCGAAACTCGCTAAACGCTTGATAATAGACACATCAAAGGGCAAGAGCCCATTATATATAACCTTTTATACAAAATTATTAACACCAATTATTTTATATTTAGACGTGTAGCATGATAGCTGCCGTTACATATTCAGTCATAATGAGGAACAAACATGATAGATCAGAATTTATTAGATGCCGTTAAGAGCTATAGCGAAAACATGACACGTCCAATTACCTTTGTATTGGGTAATGGTACACATGCAAAACGTGCAGAATTGGTAGATTTTTTGACCAAGATTGCTGGAACAACAGACAAAATCAACTTCGATGCAGAAGCAACTGACGATAGTTTGCCAAGTGCGATTAGTTTTAAAGTAGTCAGTCACATTGATGGCGCATCAAACGACACTGGTATCGTATTCAGCGGTATCCCAGGTGGTCATGAGTTTACGTCGTTGATTTTGGCGATTCTGCAAGCCGGTGGTCATACGCTAAAGTTGGATGAAGGTATCCAAAAGTTAGTTAAGCGCTTTAATAAGCCATTACAGTTCCAGACCTACGTGTCATTGTCATGCCATAGCTGCCCAGAAGTTGTTCAAGCATTGAACCAGTTTGCGCTACTAAACGATGGTATCAGCAATGAGATGATTGATGGTGCATTGTTCCAAGAGCAAGTAGAAGCGAACAAAATCCAAGGCGTACCAGCTGTATTTTTGAACGGTAAACCATTTGCTAATGGCCTAATCGACACCGCTAAATTGATCGGAAAATTGCAAGAGCAGTTCCCTGATTTATTGTCAGAAGTAGAAGATGATGCTGAGCAATTAGAGCAGCAAGACGTCACTATCATCGGTGCTGGCCCTGCAGGTGTGGCCGCTGCCATTTATACAGCGCGTAAAGGCTTAAAAGTTACGATGGTCGCTGACCGTATCGGTGGACAGGTAAAAGACACGCAAGATATCGAAAACTTGATTTCAGTACCGCTAACCAATGGTACAGATTTATCGACCAACTTTGTCAAGCACTTGGCCGAATATAACATTACATTAAAAGAGCATGTGAGTGTTAAAGAAATTGGCGAGACTGAAGAAGAGAACTACAGTATTCACCTAAATACTGGTGAGACTTTTAATACTCGTAGTATTATCTTAGCAACAGGTGCTCAGTGGAGAAAGCTTGGTGTACCGGGTGAAGAAGAAAATATCGGTAAAGGCGTGGCTTTCTGTGCGCATTGTGATGGCCCATTCTTCAAGGGTAAAGACATCTCAGTGATCGGCGGTGGTAACTCAGGCGTTGAAGCAGCATTAGATTTGGCAGGTATCGTCAATCACGTTACTGTACTCGAGTTCGCTGATGAGCTAAAAGCTGACCAAGTATTGATTAATAAAGCCAAAGAAAAAACCAACATTGAGTTCATTACCAGTGCAGCGACGCAAGAGATCAAAGCGACTGATGGTAAAGTATCGTCTATCGTCTACCAAGATCGCAGCACAGGTGAGACTCATGAGCGTGATTTATCAGGGGTGTTTGTACAGATTGGTTTAGTACCAAACACTGGATTCATCAAAGGCTTCGTTGATCTAAACCGCTTTGGTGAGATCGAAATCGATGAGCGCTGCCGTACAGATCGTAAAGGTATCTTTGCTTGTGGTGACGTAACCACCGTACCATTTAAGCAGATTAACATTGCGATGGGTGAAGGTAGTAAAGCAGCATTGTCAGCCTTTGAATACCTAGTCATGCAGTAAGCTGTTCAGTTTAGTTTCAGTACAAAAGGCCACCTCGGTTGAGGTGGTTTTTTTGTGCTATCGCATAAATACGTCTATATAAAAAAATCCTGATAATTAGAAAATAGCCACTTGCGTGAGCCAATAACGTGATTTCATTCAGAAAATATCAGTATTTACGTTACAAATTCGACATTTGCATTACAAACTCGTGTTGTTGATGCAATAATGTATGCAATAAAACCTATCATAGCGTCATGAACTATAAGGAAAATAGGCATGGAATACATTGAAGCTTTTTTTGCCCTAGTCGGGGATCTAACGTGGGGCTGGGCGCTCGTGCCTATGCTAATTATCTTTGGTTTATTATTTACCATCGTAGGTAGGTTCGCTCAGTTTAAATATTTTAAACGTATGTTCCGTGTGTTCAAAACGGATGAAGTAGGAGACGACGGAATTTCTGCTCGTCAGGCGTTGCTCGTTTCTATCGGTGGACGTGTGGGCGGCGGTAACATTGCTGGCGTTGCGGTTGCCATCTCTTTAGGAGGACCGGGAGCGGTATTCTGGATGTGGGTTGTGGCCTTAATTGGCATGATGACCAGTATTGTCGAGTGTAGCTTAGCGCAGCTTTATAAGCGTAGAGACACTGATGGTAACTTTCGCGGTGGCCCTGCGACCTATATTTTACATGGGTTAGGTAAAGACTATCGCTGGCTTGCCGTCATTTATGCGATCTCGCTACTACTGTCTTTTTCTATCGGATTTGTGGCGTTCCAGGGCAACACGGTAGCAGGCTCAGCGCTTGAAAGCTTTGGGATTGACCGCTGGATAACGGGTGTAGTACTGGTGATTGCGGGCGGATTCATTGTCTTTGGCGGTATTCAGCGCATTGCAAAGGTCGCCGACGTTGTCATTCCTGTTATGGCATTAATCTATATTGGTATGGCACTTGTTGTTATATTGCTCAATGTCACAGAGCTGCCTACGTTGATGGTAATGATTGTTAAAAATGCATTTGGTATTGAGTCTGTCGTGGGCGGTGGTATTGGTGTGGCGATTGAGCAAGGTATGAAGCGTGGTTTATTCTCTAATGAAGCAGGTCTAGGTTCTGCGCCTAATATTGCTGCCACCGCTTATGCCACTCATCCTGTGAGTCAAGGTATCTCGCAGTCATTATCTGTATTTATTGATACGATAATCGTATGTAGTGCCACCGCATTTATGATTTTACTGAGCGGCGTATATCAACCAGGTGCTGAAGTCGATGGTATTGTACTGGCACAGCAAGCGTTAACGACTCAGCTTGGGAACTGGGCGCAGTATATTCTGACTATATCGCTATTGTTATTTACACTAAGTTCTATCATGTATAACTACTACATGGGTGAAAATGCCATTAATTTCTTGATCAAAAAGAACATTAAAAAAGCGACCTTGGTTTTACGAATTGTCGTGATGGCGATATTATTCTTGGGCGCAGTGGCTCCTGCCGCTACTACAGTATTCTTCTTCGCTGATCCATTGATGGGCGTGCTAGCGTTAGCAAACTTATTGGCCTTGATAATGTTATTTCCGCGAGCCAAGCGTTTACTTGACGACTTTGCAAGTCAGTTAAAATCAGGGGTTAAAGAGCCGTTATTCGATGCAAAAGAGTATGAAAAGTTAGATCTCGATCTGAGCGCATGGGGTAAAAAAGCGGTAAAAGAGGCATTAGAGCAAAAGCAGTAAAACGTTATGCTCGAAGTCTTATCAAACAAAAAACCACTTTAGCTAAGCTGAAGTGGTTTTTTTATGCAAGATACTATTTATTCGCCAACGACAGACAGTATCTCGCCTGCTTCATCTTCTTCAATAGTTCGAGTTTCTGTCAGTGCTGATTGTTGCCATGCCTGTATGTACGGATGATTTAGCATAGTTTGGCAATACTGCTTGGTCAGTGGCTGCAAAGTAATATTGGACGCATCAGCATAAGTCTGTAATCGTAGCACCACTGGAGCAAAAAACACATCAGCTGCTGTGAAATCTCCGAATAAGAAACTGTCTGCTGAGCGAGTTTTTAAACAATCGGCAAAAATGTCTTCGATACGAGCGATATCTGCTAAGCAAGCACTACTTGGTTGTATCTTAGCCGTTGCTCGTATATTCATCGGCATCTCGTTACGCATGCCTGTCAATCCCGAATGCATCTCAGCCACGATGCTTTGGCAATAGGCGCTATTTATCCTACTTTGATTACTATTACGTTTTTCAGCGTTAGATTTATCATTGCCTGTCCAAATATCAATATCCGTAAAGTACTCATTAACATGAATAGCAATAGCTAAGGTGTCCCAAACGGTTACTTTATTATCTTTTTCACCATAGACTAAAATAGGTACTTTACCTGTTGGTGAATGCGCTTCAAGCGTTGGACGTGCTGATGGATGAAACAACTCAATAAGCTGCTCATCAAAATCAACATTGAATGCTTTGAGCAATAGCCACGCTCGTAGCGACCAAGAGGAGTAGTTTTTATTACCAATAATTAATAGCGGTTTTTGCATCATAGAGTCCTATTAAGCGATAACAGTAGCATTTTATTATGTACTCAATATTGAGTATTGACCAGTCTATAACCCGAGCCATATTTCTATCATTTAAATCCTATTCCAAAAAAACGCCCATCCAATATTTAGACGGGCACTTATTTAGAAGGACGCTTTTTATTTATTACATTCGCTATCATCAGTTCTTGTTTTTAATTAGGAAAATAACAGGCAGCGCAACGACATACATCAGCACACCGTACAAAGCAGCAGGCAGCGCGATGACGGGTAGTGTGCTCACACCCATGATGATAGGGGCTAAGGTAATAGCCGTCGTGCTATTTTGGATACTGGTTTCTATCGAGATGGTTTTGGTATCAAACCAGCTGAGCTTTAGTACTCTAGAGATTAGGATGCTAATAGCAAATAAAATAGCAATGATAAAGACAAGCTCTAAACCAATTTGAGTGAACTGTGATTGTAGTAGTTGCCAGTTAGAGGCAATAGCAGCAAAGACAATTAGTACAAAAAACACGCTGGCCAAGCCGTTTAGAAGACTGCTACGACGTACCATAAAGTCAGTAAATTTGTGGCGAGCAAGCATACCAAGAGACACTGGCAATGTGGTTAATAAGAACATGACTAAGCCAATCTTTATCGCGCTAATAGAGTTCGCCTGATCTTTCATAAAGTGATCAAAAGCCAACGTAATTAAGATAGGCAATGTAATGACCGATAGTATGCTGACCACACCGGTCAACGCGATAGAGAGCGCGACATTTCCTTTGGCATAGTAGGTCAGCATGTTGCTAGTGACGCCGCCGGGGCAAAAGCTAATCAGCATAATCCCAAAAGCAATCGCTGGTGGCGGAGCCGTCACTAGCACGACTGCTAGCGCAACCAACGGTACCAATACAACTTGATTGATTAAGCCGACACAGAACGCTTTTGGATATTTGGCAATGACCTTAAAATCACTAAGTTTTAGCCCTGCTCCTAGAGTGAACATAATGTAGGCAAGGGCTAGTGGCAGTAATGCTAGCGCGGTATTATTCATCAAACATTCCTTGTAAAACTAAATGCCATATCAAGATGGCGTTTTGAAAGTAAATAGCAGCGGGGCAACCTTGGTCACTATACAGCTGCTCACATTCCATGTGTTTTGGTATTTAATCGTCTAGCTAATGAGGTGTCTTAACCACCAAGCTAGATCAAGCCTATCAAATGATAATAGCGGTATTACGCTCGTATAGTAACCCACTTGTCGTGACTATTGAGGTTGGTCGAGGTTGCTGTACAGCTATCGGGAGGTGATTAGGCTGTTTGTGATTAATGACACTTTGAGCGTATTGAGCATAATGATAAGCGCAATAAAAAGCCCACAAGATTCTGTGGGCTAAATACGCTAACTGTCTAGTCTGTTCATGCTGTACTAGTCGTCTAGTAAATCCATTTGCTTAGCTGCTTCATAGATACCGTTTGAGCGGTTACCTGTGCGGCAAAAAATCAGCATTGGCTGCTCAGCTTGATTAAAGAAATCTGCAAACGTTTCGACATGAGTTTGGTTCAGCTCATTACCTGCAAAAGAAATCTCTTTATAAGCAAGTCCAGCTTCTTTGGCTGCTGCTTCGATTTCGGCACTGGTTGGCTGATTTGGCTCTTCACCGTCAGGACGGTTATTGATAATGGTTTTGAAACCATTTTCGGCAATCATAGGCACTTGGTCAGGCGTGATTTGTCCGGTAAAGCTAACTTCATGGCTCATAAGAGCTCCTTGTTTTTATTGGTGTTGTTGGGTTTATAAAACGTGTTAGTTCGAGCGACGGTTATCGTTATAACAGACCTTGCATCAATGCACTTTGGTACAGTAGCTTGGCGCGTGCCCCAGTGCCACAAAACATCAATATAGGCTTGGGCATGGAGTGATAGAAATCGGCAAACTGCTCGACCGTTAGCATACTTAGGCGCTCATCATCAAACGGTAGATGCTGATACGCTAGGTTTGCCTGTTCGGTAGCCGTTGCTAAATCGCAGCTATTAGGCTGTGTCTCAATTTCGGCATCTGGGCGAATATTAAGCACTGAGCGATAACCAAGCTCAGCAATCTTAACGCATTGGCTTGGGTATATTTGCTTATAAATCGTTAAATCATCGGTCATAAAATAGGTTCAGTTATATTTGTTAAAGTATATTTATTATTGATGGTTGGGCTAAGAATATCAAAGGACTATAAATCAGCATTTTTTAGGCCGATTTCTAGGTTAATTGATTCCCTATTTAGTGCGTCTAGCATAACACAGGCGCTACCATAGCGATATTGTGTTGTAGGCGACAATAGTAGTTGAGGTTGAATGAAAACTAATGTTATGGCTGTCGCAGCAATTTTGTTGTGGTCAAAATATAGATTATTTTAATGCATCGACAGCATCTAAAGTACTCAGATAGACTTGCCCTGATAGCTCGCTAATCAATGGGGTGTGACCGATGATGTCCATCACAGGACCTTTGATAAAGCTAAAGTGTAAGCGCTTGTTTTGTAACGCCAACTCGTGGTTTAAGGTACAAAGCATTTCTTGGGCGGTCAGATCTATATGGTTGACGGCAGCCATAATCAATATAATTTCATTGGCATCGGGATATTGCTGCATGGCATTGAGGATGCGTCGATGTACAGATTCACTATTACCAAAGAACAAACTCTCATCGATACGTAACATCAATA
This sequence comes from Psychrobacter nivimaris, assembly GCF_904846365.1. Lineage (GTDB taxonomy): Bacteria > Pseudomonadota > Gammaproteobacteria > Pseudomonadales > Moraxellaceae > Psychrobacter > Psychrobacter nivimaris_B. Next base: position 122,297 of record NZ_CAJHAL010000003.1, on the reverse strand, counting down.
AATTGTTAAAAGTTACGACGTCATGGCGATTGATATTACGAAAATGTCCTGTACCGCCCAACTGTCCAACGACAGCCACGTGCGGCTTACTCGACTGCCAGATGAGACTGGCGAATGACACCATTAGACCAATGACCAGCCCCGTGTTTAGCCCAAATATCAGGACACCGACGAACGCTGCCAAAAAGCTAGCACCATCTAAGCGATCGCGCTGCCATGCAGATTTCAACGTCGCGATATCTATCAGGCCAATGATAGAGGCCATGATAGTTGCGCCCAGTAGTGCATAGGGTAGTGGAGCAAGCGCATTGCTGAAGGCTATGAGCGCGGCAATCATTACCAGTACGGTGACGAGACTGGCAAGTGGTGTCTTAGCACCTGAGTCGGCATTGATAGCCGTACGCGAAAAGCCACCCGCAACTGCAAAACTTTGGAACAGTCCACCAGACAGATTGGCCAGACCCAGTCCAGTCAGCTCGCGATTGGCATCAAAACTCTCACCACGCAAGCGAGCATAAGTACTGGCAACTGAACTGCTCGACACGAATACGATCAGTGCCATCAATCCTGCGGTCGGCAAGAGCTTCAGCGCCTCTTGTAGGTCTGAGATATGCGGTAACGTAAAGCTCGGCAGCCCTTGTGGAATACGACCGATGGTCGCTACACCATATGTGCTCCAATGCAGTGCCATACTGAGTACAATAGCGATACCGAGTAGTATAAGCGGGAATAAGCGCTCTGCCCATTTGGCATATGACGATGATAGCCACGTCTGCCATATCCATTCACTTGCATAGCGATTGGCAACCAATAGCGTAAATGCGGTCACACCAATCGCTAAGGTCAATGGATGCAGCTGGCTGGCATAGCGCTGCATAGTAGATAGATACCCAATCAAACTATTGCCAGTGACTGGAATGTCGGTCAGATATTTGAGCTGACTGACAAATATGAGGACCGCTGCACCGCTTACAAATCCTGCGGACACACCGCGACTGATAAACTGCATGATCCAGCCAAGTTTTAACCTGCCTGCTATCCATAGCAGTGCACCTACCATCAGTGCCAATAGGCTGGCCATCAGTGCGTACTGTTCAGTGCCTTGCTCAGCATAAGGCAGTAGACCACTGGCGGTCATGATGGCGGTGATGGCAACGGGACCTACGGCTTGTACGTTGCTAGAGCCGAGCCACGCATAAACGAGGACAGGTACGATCGCTGCATATAGGCCATAGACAGGCGGCAGTCCTGCAAGCACCGCATAACCTAGGCTCTGCGGTATGACCAACACGCCCACCACTATGCCTGCGACGAGATCAGTCGGTAACGCTGAGAGCTGGTATTGACGCAGCCAAGCTGGAATCAGACGAGCGACGATAGAGGACATATCAATCACCACAGTAGATAATACAAATAATTAGGCGAGGGCGGCGTTATTCTGCTTTGGCACAAAAACGTTGATACAGTAGATCGAGTACAGCTAGCGCATCCTCGCTTGCGATACTATAGTAAATTTGCTTACCTTCGCGGCGTGTGGCGACCAGCTCGTCTTTACGCAATATACCCAATTGCTGCGATAAGCTCGGCTGTCCAACCCCGACCAAATCCTCAAGCTCACCGACACAATATTCACCTTGGGTCAATTGACAGAGAAGAAGTAGGCGATCAGGATGCGATAGCGACTTTAGTAGTTGGCTGGCTTGTAGCGATGCTTGCTGCATTTGCTTAGCAAGATCGGCAGGTACTAAATCTGCAGTATCAGATGACCTATCGTCAGTGGTACTGCGAGTAGGTGTACCTTCGGCTGAAATAGAAGTAGTCAGAACAAATTCCTTACATTAGAGGGTAACAAATACCATGATGTTTTGAACAATATATAGTTGATTATCAATGATATCACGCCACATAGCAAGTTATCATTAATTACATTATATAAATTGATAAATTGTATGGTGATTGTTATATTGGTGGCATCAGATAAGTCGTAGGAACGCATTATATACGACTGAATATCATACTTAAGGGTTAATTAAAGATAAAAATCCCTATGACCAAAATATGTATAAATAACTTAATGTATAAATAATTAAAGAGGCCGCCATGCAAGTTCATTCTTTTTTAGACAGCGACACAGAAACTTATACCCACGTACTTGCTGATACTGAGCAAAAATTATGCGCCATTGTCGATCCTGTATTGAACTTCGATGCTAAGTCAGGCAGAACCAATACCAGCAGTGTCGATGAAGTGATTGAGTTTGTACGTGAGCAGGATTGGGCGCTCAAGTACATTATTGAAACCCATGCGCATGCAGATCATTTGTCAGCGGCCATTCATGTAAAAGAAAGCCTTGGCGGAAAGTTAGTCATCGGTCAGCATATCACCGAAGTACAAAAAATCTTTAAGCAAATTTTTAACTTTGACACCAGTTTCCGCACTGATGCCAGCCAGTTTGATATTTTGACAGACGAAGGCGAGACCTTAGAGCTTGGCAACATTACTATCACTGCGATGTATGTACCCGGTCATACGCGTGCCGATATGGCCTATCTAGCCGCTGATGATGAAAAAACAGTGGTATTCGTTGGCGATACGTTGTTTGCGCCTGATGTCGGTACAGCGCGTTGTGATTTCCCGGGCGGTGATGCTAAAACACTCTATCAGTCTATTCAGAAGCTGCTAGCACTCCCTGAAGATACCGTCATGTATTTGTGTCATGATTATCCGAGCAAAGGTCGTCAGCATTGCCCAACGACGACAGTAGCCGCGCAAAAACTAGAAAATATTCATGTCAAAGACAGTATAAACGAAGCAGAGTTTGTGCAGATGCGTGAGCGCCGTGATGCGACTTTAGATATGCCCCGCCTTATCATTCCTGCTGTACAAATCAATATCGATGCCGGACATTTTCCCGAGCCAGAGGACAATGGTACGCGCTATCTAAAAGTACCGATCAATGTCCTTGGTGGATAAGTTAAACAGTGCAATAACTGAAAGTCATTACCTGATGCAGCTCTACGTAAGTATCGTATGATTGATATCTATAAGAATGCTAACCTGTAGACTGTCCGTTTTTAGATACTGTGTATGACCAACTGCAAGCGCTAAAGGCGGCAATAACTGGAGAGAACAATGAACCCTTACGAGCGCTATGTGTTGCCAAAGATGATAGATATTGCCTGTAGTACGGGCAATGTCATGAAAGCACGTTCCAAAATTGTTCCGCAAGCGCTCGGTAAGGTGTTGGAGATTGGCATTGGCAGCGGTTTGAATTTGCAGTTTTATGATGCTAATAAAGTCTCTTCTATTATCGGTGTGGATCCAGCAGCTCAGATGCAGTCGCTGGCTCGTGAGCGTGCAGCTGACATTGGCATTCCGGTTGAAGTGATAGCTGTCGATGTACAAGGTATTCATGCTGATACAGATCAATTTGATACGATTGTAATGACTTTTACCTTGTGCAGTATTGATGACCCAGTAGCCGCGCTCCGAGAAATGGCGCGCGTGCTAAGACCTAGCGGTCGCTTACTATTTTGTGAGCACGGACTGGCACCAGATTCTTCTGTTGAGCGTTGGCAGCATCGATTGACGCCTTTTTGGAAGCCTATAGCAGGTGGGTGTCATTTAAATCGCGATATTCCGGCGCTTATTAGAGAAGGTGGTTTTGCTATTGATGAGTTGAGCGAAGCGTATTTGCCCGGTCCACGGCCGATGAGCTATGTGTATAGCGGTGTGGCACAGAAACTCGCATAAAGGATAAGCCCAATTAACTATGCTAAAATTATTCATGTAATCAATCAACGCAACGACGACTACAGCTATAACTACAGCAAGCAACGTAAATAGCCTTTAGATAAGAGCGTTCATGAACAGTATTTGAAATAACAAAATAATTATAATAGGAATTAAATAATGAGTGAGCAAAGTTTTCATCTAGTATGCCCACATTGCCAAGCAACCAATCGTGTACCTGCTGCACGATTAAGCGCTGCGCCAAAATGCGGTAAATGTGGTCAGCCATTATTGACTGCCAGTCCACATGAGCTAAATGCGCAAACAGCTAATAAGGTTATCCAAAAGAACGATGTACTGACTATCGTGGATTTTTGGGCGAGCTGGTGTCAGCCTTGCATCATGATGGCGCCAGAGTTCAAGAGCGCTGCTAGCCAATTGCCACAGGTGGTCTTTGCCAAGGTACAAACGGATAAATACGAGCAGGCAGCCGCTCCTTACAATATTCGCAGCTTGCCAACGATGGTTGCTTTTAGAAACGGTAAAGAAGTGGCGCGACAATCAGGCGCGCTACCAAGTCATCAAATCATTCAGTGGGTACAAAGCTTACAGTCTTAGTATTAGTCAGGCTAGATTATTTTTTCTCCAAGCTATCTAAACGCTCATGTTTTCTTATAAAAAACCGTAGCAATAAAAAAGACAATATGCGATCTGCATATTGGCTTTTTTTCTATTTCATGTACTATTTTATGGTGTCATACACTATTTTACGGTATCAGGCACTATCTTAGTCGTGCAGATAGCATTGCAATTTCTTAAGCTTACTCACCATAAATCTTGATACCATTGGCAAAGCTACAACGCTGAATGCGGGCAGATTGGACAATTGCATCACGCTCACCGTAGAGACGCGATAATTTTGCATCACGTGCTTTGGTATTGTTACTTTTGCCTAGACCAAAGCTGATATTCGGCGAGATACCCCAGCGTCCTGCAGAGACACCAACACCGACGCCTGATGCCGATAGGGTAGACTGCTCATTGCGTGCCGCTTCGACATAGCGGTTGACACGAGTATACTCTTGGCCAAGTGCTTGGCAATTATAATTTTGATAAGTACTTGGCGGTACATATTGCGGGGTGATGTTACCAGTAGAGGCACAGCCTGAGAGCGCAAAAATGCCAGCTAGTAGTGTCGCTGTCGTAAACGTTTTCATAATGGCTCCAGTGGCTAAGTGATTGTATTTATATCTATTTAAGATAGCAAAAATAGCGCAATTAAGATATTGAAAATCCATCGATGATTAAAAATTTTCGCATCATATCATCAACACATCGACAGCTTTCTAAAACGGTTGCTTATTAAAATAGAAAATCGCCTATTAAAATAAGTTTGCTGGCTTGGCAAAGGCAAGTATCACGATACCAATATAGGCAACGGCAGCGATAAGAATGCCTGTTTTTCTTTGCACAGGTGTCGCATCAACCTTAAACGCTTTAATGCTTGAACTAATAGCAGCGATCAGTAAGATAATTTTGGCAAACACCCACTGTACAGGAGCGTTGGCACCCATCAATTGCATTAGCATCATTGCACCTGACAGGATAAGCAGGGCATAGATAATATGCGTGGCTATTTTGACCACACGTGGTGCGCGGCGGTCTGCGCTGAGTACTAAGTAACTTTGATATAAAAATAGCACAACAGTCAGCGCTGCCATCAGCATATGTAGATGTTTCATTGAATATTGCTCCCTCTAAAACTGCATTATATAGGCTAATTTAAAATATGTAGTTGCGATGCAAACATAATCGGCTATTTGTTTTGACCGGCACATAATGGACTCGCAGGGCTTTGACCTTGCCATTCTGTCGGAGTATAGGCATGGATAGCGAGGGCATGTACTTGGCCGCCTTGTGAAGTGAGTAAAGGCGTGACTAAGCCATATATCAGCTGATGACGCCCGACCAGTCTTTTGCCGTCAAATGCATCGCTAACGATAGTGAGCTTAAAGTGGCTTTCTTTACCTTCAAAGTAACCGGCATGAGACATTGACTCATTAATCAGTTCGATATGCTGCGGCGCAAGCGCCTGTAATTCGGCATGAAGTGCGTCGGCAGTAGGTGTGGTATTCATAACAATCCTTCAATGTATTTTGCGCAATTTGATTGAGCAATCTGCAAATAATATTTATCGGCATTATAACAGACACGGTAAGTGGTATAGCGTGCGATTGCCAAATCGATCAACTGCAAACCCTGCTGATTACAGTGCTTATCAACTACAGTGCTTATCAACTGCAATGCTTATCAACTGCAATACTTGCCAATTATAAAACCTGCAATATCTGGCTATAACTAAAAAAGCAAAGCACAACACTTTGGCTGTACTTTGCTTCTCTGATATCTAAACACGCATTGATAAAGCGTAAAGGTAGATAATTAGCTACTTATTAGCGGCGCGACTGTTGATATAGAGGCGTAACTTTTGGCATCAATGACTGTAACTCTGCGATACGGCTGCTGCTCGTTGGATGAGTGCTAAGGAACTGTGGTGGCTCACCCTGGCTTGCTTTTTGCATTTTTTGCCATAGGGTAACAGCCGCCTGAGGGTTATAACCTGCACGTGCCATCAGCTCAAGACCAATCTGATCAGCTTCGCTTTCTTGAGTGCGACTGTGGGGTAGGCTCAAGCCTAAATTACCAGCAGTACCAGCTAACTCAGCCTGTCCTTGTGATAAACCAAATATACTGGCGGCCAGACCGATACCAGTTTGGGTTGCATACTCACGTGACAGACGCTCACGTGAATGCTCACGCAATGCATGAGAGATTTCATGACCCATAATGGCAGCAATCTCATCATCAGTAAGGTTCAGACGATCGATGATGCCTGAATAGAACATAATCTTACCACCCGGCACCACAAATGCATTTAGATCGTTAGACTTGATGGTGTGTACTTCCCATTGCCACTTGGCTGCATCTGCGCGATAGACGCCAACTTGACCAACCAAACGGTTCGCAATATTTTTTAAGCGGTTTAGCTGAGCGGTGTTGGTATCTAGCACACCTTTTGATTTTGCGTCTTGTATTGTTTTGGCATAGCTTTGGGCAGATAGCGCCAATACTTGCTCACTAGACACTAATAGCAACTGCTGACGATCAACACCAACCGCGCCAGTACTGGTCGTACTGGTACAGCCAGTCAAGGTCAGGGCTGACAACGAAGCGGCCATTACCGTCGTACTCAATAACTTCTTCATAAAAATATCCTCTCTATAAGATGGAAAAACATAAAGCCAAACAAGTTAAAAAACAGTGCAGCAGATGAGGGAGCCGTGTTTATTAATCTTTTAGTAGTGCTTATTCATCTGCTTAAACAGTAAAAGTCTACCTTAACTGCCATTGGACATAAGTATAATAATGTTAACCACCTAAAACCAAGATAGGAAAAGTAACAATAAAGCGTATGATTGTAAGTGCGATATCTTTTTATTAGAGTGAAAATAGTAAGTTTTTACTTTATCGATTGTCTTATGACCAATATAAAGCTGAAGGGAGTAGAGCCTAGGCTTAAAGTTCTATAATTAACGTGAAATATTTTTAATTCAATTAAAATTAATTCCTGTTTTTAAATCAATTGCTTATGTTTGTTTATCCGATAAAAAGGGCATTTAGCTAAAAATATTAGAAATAAATTCTAAAAAAGGTGTTGACACCCACAGAATATTTGCTAAAATAGCCAGCCTATCGAGACGGAGTAGTTGTTAACAACGCTACGGATTGATACTAAGCGGGAATAGCTCAGTGGTAGAGCATAACCTTGCCAAGGTTGGGGTCGAGAGTTCGAATCTCTTTTCCCGCTCCAAATATGGCTTGAAAAAGCGCAAAAAGCCTCACTTCACAGTGAGGCTTTTTTTTATGTGTAAAATCTGTCCTAAGTCAGCTAATAGCGAAAACATAGAAATCAAAAACTAAAGCTAACTATCAGCAAGACAGAGATTATCGATATTGAAGAATAGATGCGCACCCCGAATACCTGAGCAAACTAAACCTATAGCAACATAAGGGCATCCAATGCCACCAAAACCCCTCACATTAATCAGTGCCAAGCTCGCCTTTATCATATCCGCCATCGTCATCGGTATCATGGGTATCACCATGATCGGCTTTGGCTGGGTGCCACATCTGTCTCTTATCTTGGCTATCTGTGTGCTACTGGCTATCGGTATGTATAAAGGGCTCAGCTTTGATGACATGCAAGCGCAAATGGCCTCAGGTGTCATGCGCGGTATTGGTGCCATCTACCTATTCTTCTTTATTGGACTGATGGTTGCGGCTTTGATGATGTCGGGTGCGATTCCTACACTCATGTATGTAGGTTTTCAGCTTATCTCACCTGAGTACTATTATATCTCTGCCTTTATCTTGACCTCTATTATCGGTATTGCCCTAGGTAGTAGTTTGACGACTGCAGCTACTTTGGGCGTGGCGTTTATTGGTATGAGTAATGCGTTTGATGCCAATGTGGCGATAGCAGCGGGGGCTGTAGTGTCAGGCGCGTTCTTCGGTGATAAGATGTCGCCATTGTCTGATACGTGCACCATTGCGTCTTCAGTAGTCGGTATCGATCTGTTTGAGCACATTCGCAATATGATGTACACGACCGTACCTGCGTGGATATTGACGGTGATCTTGTTTTGGATGTTCTCAGGACAGACGACTAGTGCTGATTTGAGTCAAGTGACCATACTACAAGGTCAGCTGATAGACAGCGGTCTGGTACATGGGTATTCGGTACTGCCCTTTATGGTATTGGTTGGGTTAGCCCTGTTTCGGGTCAATGCGATTTATACGATTATTTGTACTATTGCTGCGGCACTGATCATTACTTATGTACATAGCTCACCAAGCTTTGGTCAATTGGGTGGGTATCTGTTTGCAGGCTATGCCCCTGCTGAGTCATTAGAGCTAGGGGAAGTAGGTGGTATGCTGTCACGTGGTGGTGTACAGAGTATGTTCTTTACCCAGGCGATTGTGATACTAGCCCTAAGCTTAGGTGGTCTATTAACGGCACTAGGTATTCTGCCAGCACTGCTATCTGGTATTAAGGATACATTGACGACATCAGGACGAGCTATCTTTGCGGCAGCGATGTCGGCACTAAGCATTAACGTGCTGATCGGTGAGCAGTACTTGAGTATCTTGTTGTCAGGTACAGCATTTCGATCAACGTTTGAGCGCTTGAATTTACATCCGAAGAATTTGTCTCGGACGATTGAGGATGCAGGAACGGTGATTAATCCATTAGTGCCTTGGAGTGTGTGCGGGGTATTTATTAGTCAGGCGCTAGGGGTGCCAGTATTAGACTACTTGCCTTATGCGTTTTTCTGTTATTTGTCATTACTGCTGACACTGCTATTCGGGTTCACGGGGCTGACGATTAGTAAAGTGAAAGAAGGGACGGCGCCCCAAAATCAATAGCAATTGATATCGTTAAGGATAATAAGAGTGTTGATTAATACTGATCCCAGTACGGATTATCACCGAATTGCTCGGCAATAAAATCAATCAAGTAACGACAACGCTGCGACAAAAAACGATTCTTTGGATAAACAGCATAAGCGGTTAGGGTTGGCAATTGATAGTGTTGGAAGACAGGTACCAGCTCGCCCAGCGCCAGTTGTTTATAAGCAATAAAAGTCGGCACAAAGGTAATGCCATGTCCTTTGACTGCCAAATCTACTAAGAACTCACCATTGGTGGCTTTGATTTTGGCATCTATCGTACGATGATGACTTCTGCCTTCAGTATCCACCAAGTTTATACTATTGGTTTGACCGAGACTGTATTGCAAAAGCGCATGGTTGTCTAAATCGTCTAGCGTCTCAGGCATGCCCATTCTTGCCAAATAATCGGGACTGGCGCAAATCACACAACGAATCAATGCCAATTTTTTTGCTTGATAGCTAGAATCTTGTAGCTCGCCGATTCGAATAGCCAACTCATAGCCTTCTTCAATCAAATCGATACGTCGGTCAGAAAAATCCAGATCGAATCTCAGATTGGGATGTTTATTGGCGTATTTATCAATCACATCGTTCAGATGCATGAGTCCAAAGGACAACGGCGCTGTCATTTTTAGCGTACCTTCAATACGCATGGGAGCGTCAGTAGCATGCTCATTGACAGCGTCAACCGCACGCAAGATATTATTCACTTGCTGATAATATTGCTCACCAGCTTGCGTCAACTTAGATTGGCGGGTAGTACGGCTGATTAGTTGACTGCCTAAACGCTCTTCCAATTCTTTAAGTCGGCGGCTGACGGCTGATTTTGCAATATTTAACTGCTCAGCAGCTTTAGTAATACTACCTGCCTCAACAATGCGTACAAACATCGCCATGTCTTCTAATTGACCCATTATCGATGCCTCATGATTGTTCTTACACCAAGAACTTATATTTGTGATTATTGCTGTTTATCCCATGCTAGTCAACGCCTATAATCGCGCTATTCTCTACTTAGAGACAGGATTAAACACACTTTTGGAGCATTATTATGGACAAGTTACAGCAATTTAGCGCACCGCTCGGTCGTCTATTATTATCAATCATTTTCATCTTTGCAGGCATTGGTAAAATCACAGATTATGCGACTACTCAAGGCTATATGGAGTCAGTAGGTGTGCCTGGTATGTTACTACCATTGGTAATCGCGTTTGAGGTACTAGGTGGTATCGCTGTCTTGCTAGGTTATAAAGCTCGCCCAATCGCTTTCTTGTTCGCCGGGTTTAGCATCGTGTCAGCTATTCTTTTTCATCAGTTCTGGGTTGATGAATCACAGATGATCTCATTTATGAAAAACATTTCGATCGCAGGTGGGTTTTTGATGATTTTTGCTCATGGTGCGGGTGCTTACTCAATAGACAATAAGCGATAAACAATCAGTAACTGATCTACCTCTTATACGCTTACGAAGAACAATCATGAATGGGTACTTTTAAATAAAAACAGTCATGAACATTTTCACAGAACATTTCAACAGCAGACAGTTTTTTATATAAACATAACTTAAAGTAATTTATATAAAGTTAGCTGTGCTAATATATGTAAAAAATCTATATTACGTTAAAACCGCTCTGATTGTTCTATAAAAAAGAATAGTTAATTGCATTTAGTGTTGTTTATCTATGTAGAATTAATAATTATAATAAGCCTATTGTTTAAATAGATTAATCGATAATAAGTATATAGAGGATTAATCTGTTGATAGCTAAGGATAAATAATGAAAACAATCTATCATGCAGCAGACTCACGTGGCGATGCCAATCATGGCTGGCTTAAAAGCAGGCATACCTTTAGCTTTGCCAATTATCATAATCCTGAGCGTGTGGGGTTTGGTGCCTTACGCGTTATTAATGATGATTTTGTCATTGGCGGTCAAGGGTTTGGCAAACACTCGCACCGTAACATGGAGATTATCAGTATTCCTCTATCCGGCAAGCTCGCTCATGGCGATAGTATCGGCAACGAGGGCGTCATAGAAACTGGTGAGATTCAAGTGATGTCAGCGGGTACAGGCATTACCCATAGTGAAATGAATGGTGACGATGCAGAGGCTGTGAGGTTTTTGCAGATTTGGGTGATACCAAACAAAATGGATGTCGCACCGCGTTATCAGCAGGTACATATGGGCGATATCATGCGACCTAACGAGCTTAGCCAAGTGCTGTCACCTAATGCCGATGATGCAGGTGTTTGGATTCATCAAGATGCTTGGTTTAGCATGGGTGGTTTTGACGAAGGTATATCGCAAACTTATCAGTTAAATGACTCTAACAACGGTGTCTACGTATTTGTCATCAGTGGTGAAGTCGTGATAGATGGCCAAGTCCTGTCTATTCGTGACGGCCTTTGCATTTGGGATATTCAGAGCTTTATGATGGACGCAACAGTAGCTAGCCGTGTGCTAGTGATGGAAGTACCGCTATTTATGTAGTCAAGAACAAAGCTCTTTATCAATTAAAGCATTTATATCAATAACCATTAACGCTAAAAATTATTTTTATTAATAACTATTTTACTAACAACATGGAGAAACACTATGTCAGATTTAACAACACTACAGCAGCTTGCAGAGAAACGTCGTTCTATCTATGCGCTAAGCAACCAACTGCCAGTAGCTAACGACGAAATCGTGAAAATAGTTGAGCATGCTATTTTGCACACGCCATCGTCGTTTAACTCGCAATCAACGCGTATCGTTGTATTGTTCGGCGATGACCATCGCAAGTTGTGGGATATGACCGAAGATACATTGCGCGAAATCGTTGGTGACGAAGAGAAGTTCAAATCGACTAAAGAGCGTGTCAATGGTTTCCGTAACGGAGCTGGTACGGTGCTGTTTTTTGAAGATCAAGCAGTCGTTAGAGGCATGCAAGAAGCAGCGCCACTATATGCTGACAACTTCCCAATCTGGGCAAGTCAAACCAGCGCCATGCATCAGTATGTTATCTGGACGGCACTAGCCAGTATCGATGTTGGCGCAAACTTACAGCACTACAATCCAGTAATCGATCAAAAAGTAGCCAGCGCTTGGGATATCGACAAAGACTGGACGCTAAATGCACAATTGGTATTTGGAACGATTGAGCAGCCAGCGGGAGAAAAAGCATTTAAGCCAGTCGAAGAGCGTATGAAAGTGTTTGGTGCGTAAGATAGAGTAGTCTATTCTATATAACCCCAAAAGCTTAATAGTCCCAAAATATCAATATTCCTAAAAGCTTACGTAAAAAAAGCGCCACTCAGTAATATCTGGGTGGCGTTTTTTTATTGGCGACATTCTTTTGTTGAGGGTGAGAATTGTAGATTTTATCGAATAGCCTACAGCTAAGCTAAATTCCTGCAGAAATTACGCAGAGATTAACGACTATTTACGTTGCATCAAACTGTTAGCGACCCATGCTGGACCGATTAATAAAAACTGTAAATCTTTAAAGAAAGAAGGTTTTTTACCTTCGATTTTATGCCCAATGAACTGGCCAATCCATGCAACGACAAATACCGCTGCCCACGCTTTAAAGCCCCATGGCATCGCTGCCATCACTGATAGACAAATAAGAATAAACATTCCCATTGCTAAAAACAGTGGCGTAGATAAACGCATATAAAACAGTAATACCAGTGCGCTTAGTACTAAGGTAAACCATACGGATAGCGACATGCCCATGCCTAACAGGCTGACAAAAATGGTTGGCACACATAACCAATGGATTTTTTTATTGACCAAGTTTTGGTGACTGACAGAGTACTCACTAAGCCACTGCTCTAGCGTACGTTTAGACATTTTGGGTTGACGAGACATACTAACCTCCCTGTTAGTAAATAAGATAAGTAACTGATACTAGCTAATGGACTCGCTACTGATCTCAGTATGAATATGATTGTTAATATCAGTTGTAGCACTAATTGCGCCTGTCTACCATGTTATCTGATAGACGGCACAGTCAAGTTCACTCGTACTATTGATACTATATCAGCAAGATTTTATTCAAACTCCCAAGGGTTCTTTTCTACAAGAAACACATTATCCTTGCTCGCTGCGATGCCATTCATAAAGGCCGATAAAGGCGTTTACTTGATACACCATAGTCTGAATAGCAAAGATATAGTTACCAGACATCAGATTCACAATGAGCCAGACGAAGTTGACGATAATCCATAACCACCAATTAAATGAATAACGCAGAATCATAGCTGCTTGAGCGGTAATAGAAAGCACAAAGGCAATCACATTAATCCAAAAGAAAGAGATAAATCCCAAAAACAGACTACTATCATCCTGTACGACCGCATAACCATAGCTTGCTAATAAGTCATTTACCGTAGGAAAAAGGGCAAGACCAATGATAATGAATGCAGCAGTGATTAACCAGACAGCTTTACTCGCTGACTTGGGTATCATGTCGCCATCAGGGTCAGTATGCTTCGACCAATAAAAGATACCGTAAACATGGGTAAAAAAGTTAAATAGTGGAGCAAGCATCAAACCTACTGCGCCAGACGTTGCCTGTACGATGACTTCGCCTGCCGTTGCCCCCATACCAAAGCCATTGCCCATGACGTTTTTGCGGAATGATAGCGAGACTACGCAGACCAAACCAATGAACGAGACTGCTAAATAAAACCAATCAAGCGTGGTATGGTCTGTCGTGAGCCAAAAACCCGCAGATAAGGCAATGACACCGCAAATAAACCAAATGATAATCCATTGCATCGCCCATTTTCCGGTGATGTTGTCCAATAGCTGAATACGCATCGCTTTTCCCCTAAAGTAAATACTGATATCAATATAGTGCTAACTACCATGTGCTAGTTAAATAACGTGTGCTAGTGAATAAATTATTATAAATATGCTCAGTACAGTTTATGATTTTTTGCCATAGATATATTGATCAATCAATAACAATGCCTGCTGATAGCGAGCATCATAGTCGGGCTGATCGATCATATGCGGCGTAATATTGTGACGCGCGAAAATATCTATCAGACGCTGCTCAAAGCGTCCACGTGCTTCAGGCGTACCCAAAGATCGCATACCATCGTCAACCCATGGCGTATTATTGTCTAGCATGATGGTGTGGTCTAAACGAAACTCATCAATACAAGCAGCCACAAAAGGGTGTGTGCGACCCTCGTATTCTTCACAAAATGCTTGCGTAGTGACAAAGTCAGTATCAACGATGGTGATAGGGGCAGTTGCATTGGCTTTAGCTTCTCGGATTGCCTCAGCATGATCAAGACAAATAGGGCCATAATCACTGTACTGTAGTCCAACCTCGCTACCACCCAAATCCGTACCGACATATAGGCGACCCATCTCTAGAGCAAAGCTGGCACCATAATAATTGGCAAGCTTATGGACTAGCGTTGTCTTACCTGAGCTTTCACCGCCGACGATAGCGACAGTCTTGGTATAGTCGGCGCGGGCTTGCGGATGAAGTGCTAACCAATGTGCAACGGGATCACGCGCAATCGCATAAGAGTCAAATTCGAGCTGTAACGGCGTAGTAACGACTGGCAAAAGCAGTTGCTCTTGTATGTCATTGCGAGTGAGCGGATGGTTGTCCGCCATAAACAATACAGTCTCTGCTGACAGTGATAATGCGTCTATTAAACGTTGCAATTTGGCATTACTAGCAGCGACATCGATACTGACATCATCACTGGCACTATACAGATGTTCGTGCAGCGGTAGCTCGATCTCATGAGTAGTATGAATATGAATAAATGGCAAGTCGGCACAGGCCATCTGTAGCCAGCGCGCTTTGTCTTGTAAGGTGATAGTAAAATCTGGATGAGGCGATGGATGCGCCATAATGACGATATGTAAGGTTTTGGCTTGTCCTGCTGCATCCAATATGCTGCGCATCTGCCCTAAGTGCAGGGGCTCGAAATGTCCAATCATCAATCCAGTGTCGTACATAGTTATCCTTATTATTTTTTATTTTAATCTTAGGGCGTGTCTTCAATTCACTCGATAGTTATCTAAATGGGCTAAAAACAGCTAAATTTTGCCAAACATCGTCAAATCGCTGGTTAATATCCCGATATTATCTGCACTATTTTCCTCGTTTGACGGCAATTTATCTCATTTTTATCACCATTTTTGAAATGAAGACACGCCCTAGTGTTCCATGTCTATTCCAAAAAATATGGCTGATGCTGTCTAAGTTAAATGATCCAAAGTAGACATTTATTAAGAACAGTAATACCAACCACGTTCTTTACTTCTAGTATTCTTCGTAAAGGTATTTTTATCTAATAGTTGAGCAGTGTCCTAGTTTTCATAGTAGAACGTCTGAAATCTGAGTTACGTATCAGCATAGTATACTTATCAGCATGGTATAAAGGTTTTGGATGATTTGCAGGTGGGTTATTGTAAAAACATGGTATATCGCACGTACATGGAATCGCACGTTTTCTAATTGAGGGTTCTTTTAATCGAGTAAACTTGGTCAGCTAAAATATTATTCAGACTATCAAAAGTTTCACTCGATTTTAGCGTTATAAAGCGAGCTTATCTCTTTGATTAAATTAAAAATAACAAGATACGTGAAGCGAGATTGCAAGGTTATAGCAACAAAGATGATTTTGAAACATTTTGAAATAACTATTTAAAATCAGGGGCTTGCATGGTGCTATGACAGATTAGGGTAAGCTTGAGTAGCATAAACTCACAAAGTACTGCTATACCTTCAACAGATAAATCCTGAATTATTGATATACTGATTCGTAAGTTAGCAAAGCAAGATAATGTTTTAGCTAAATACGTAAAAAAATCAGAAAAATAGAATAAAAAAATAAATAAGAATAGAAAATAGAGAGGTATTTGATTTGGCTAAGTTAGCAAAATTACATCGCTCACCAAACAATCGCATGATAGCAGGTGTGATGGGTGGCATTGCAGAATATGCTGGTTGGTCGCCAACATGGGTGAGAGTATTATTCGTCATTATCTCATCGTTAAGCGCAGCAGTACCAGGCATTTTGATTTATATCATCCTATGGATAATTATGCCAAAAGCCAATAGTCAGTCTTATCAATAATAGGAGCCTGATAGTTATTTTTAAAATTAGCTTTTTTAAAATTAGGTTTTCTGAACCAGTTAAAGAGTTAAGTTTAAGTTAGACGTAGTTGCTAAAAACAGTAGACCTCCAAAAAATAAAAAGCCTGATCAATCAGGATGCCCAAGATACAATTTTCCTCCTGCCCGAATGCTAGCGCATTTGGGTATTTTTTTATTCATTATATTAATGCGAATTCTATGATGATTTGCCTGAAATTACGCTATACAACCGAGGTTTTATGCTCACTATGCAAATTTAGTTGATGTAAATATGGATAAAATAGTCAATTTTTAGTAAGGTGAGCAGGCAGATAGAGTCGTTGCCGAATAGGTCGCGCGAGCGCTATCAGAGATTTATTTAATAATACTCATTTCACAGTGGCTTTACTATGAAAACCGAAACTATGACATCCCAAGCGATAAACCCGATGACCCAAGATAAAGACTCTCAACCGATGACTTTTCAAGATTTAATCTTAACTTTGCAAAATTATTGGGCCGATAAAGGCTGCGTTGTATTGCAGCCCTACGACATGGAGGTCGGTGCAGGTACTTTTCATACCGCGACGTTTTTACGCTCATTAGGTCCTGAGCGCTGGAATGCGGCCTATGTACAGCCATCACGTCGTCCTACTGACGGGCGCTATGGTGATAACCCGAACCGTTTGCAGCATTATTATCAGTTCCAGGTCGTATTAAAGCCAAACCCACCGAACATCCAAGAGCTGTATTTGGACTCACTACGAGCCATTGGTATTGATCCATTGGTGCATGATGTGCGTTTTGTAGAAGACAACTGGGAATCGCCAACACTTGGTGCGTGGGGATTGGGCTGGGAGATCTGGTTAAACGGTATGGAGGTCACGCAGTTCACGTACTTCCAGCAGGTCGGCGGTATTGAATGTTTCCCAGTCACTGGCGAAATCACGTACGGACTTGAGCGCTTGGCTATGTATGTACAGGGCGTCGATAGCGTTTATGATTTGGTCTGGGCAGATGGTGAGTTTGGCCGTGTCACATATGGCGATGTCTTTCATCAAAACGAAGTCGAGCAGTCTACCTACAACTTTGAGCACGCTGATGTGCCAATGATGGGTGAGATGTTTGATTTTTATGAGCAACAAGCAGACAAATTGGTCGATGCAGGATTGCCATTGCCAGCTTATGAGATGGTATTAAAAGCATCTCATGCGTTTAACTTGCTTGATGCACGCGGCGCTATTTCAGTGACTGAGCGTCAGCGTTTTATCCTACGTGTGCGTACGCTTGCTCGTAAGGTTGCCTTTGGTTATGTCGAAGCTCGTGCCAAATTGGGCTTCCCATTGGCTGATGAAGAGCATCGCCAAGCCGCGCTTGATAAGTATTTGCCAAAAGAAGACGTGTCAAAAGACAGCTTGGCAAAAGAAAATACTGACACTAACCAATCTACTAACGATAAATAGGAGCATCCCATGAGTACTATTCTATTTGAACTGGGGTGTGAAGAGCTACCTCCAAAGAGCCTAAAACCATTACGTGATGCACTACAAGCCAGTGTTACTGAGCAATTGACGGCAGCAGATATTACCTTTGATAGTATCAAAGCCTTTGCTGCTCCGCGCCGTCTGGCCATTCAGATTCAAGGTATTAGCGATAAGCAGCCTGATCGCACAGAACAAAAACGTGGACCAGCAATCAAAGCGGCGTTTGATGCAGAGGGCAACCCAACACGTGCGGCGATGGGTTTTGCTAAAAGTTTGGGTATTGAAGCTAGCGAGCTTACGACGATTAATACTGACAAAGGTGACTATGTCGGTTTTGAGCAGATTATCCGTGGTCAAGCGACAACTGAGTTACTGCCTGCTATTTTCCAAACTGCGCTAGATAATTTGCCGATAGCCAAACGTATGCGCTCAGGTGCTAGCCGTAACGAGTTTGTGCGTCCCGTACAGTGGGCGGTATTGATGCAGGATGATACTGTCATTGATGCCACTATCCAAGGTCGTCAGACGGGTACGCAAACGCGTGGTCATCGCTTCCACAGCCCTGATTATCACAATATTGCCCATGCTAATGATTATGAAGAATTACTAAGTGGTCTAAAAGTAGTAGCAGATTTTGATAAGCGTCAAATGCTGATCAAAAACCAAGTTAAAGCATTGGCAGATGAAGTTAATTCTGATGCCATCGTACCGCAAGATTTGTTAGACGAAGTCACCGCATTGGTCGATTTTCCAATTGCGCTACGAGCGAGCTTTGAAGCGCGCTTTTTACAAGTACCGCAAGAAGCGCTTATCTCGACCATGCAAGCGGATCAAAAGTATTTTTGCTTAACTGATAAAACTGGCAAGCTGCAGCCGTATTTCATTTTTATTACCAATATTGAATCAAAAGATCCTAACCAGATTATCGAAGGTAATGAAAAAGTTGTGCGTCCACGTTTGGCTGATGCAGAGTTTTTCTTCTTGCAAGATCAAAAGCAGCCATTGTTTGCACTCACAGAAAGCCTAAAAAATCGTGTATTCCAAGATAAATTGGGTACGATTTGGGAGAAATCTGAGCGTATTGCCAAGCTGGCAGCATTCATCGCCACGTTGATGCAGCAGCAAGGTCACGATATCAATGTTGATGAAACCGTACGTGCAGGCATTTTGTCTAAAGCAGATTTAGCCAGCTCGCTCGTCGGCGAATATCCTGAATTACAAGGTATCGCAGGCACTTATTATGCGCGCCTAAACGATGAGCCTGAAGCGGTCGCAGCCAGTTTAGAAGAGCAGTATCTGCCGAAATTCAGTGGCGATGTATTACCACAGACACCGATTGGCATTTGCTTAGCCTTAGCGGATCGTTTGGATACATTGGTTGGTATTTTTGCGATTGACCAAGCACCGACGGGTTCAAAGGATCCGTTTAGCTTACGTCGTTCTGCTATTGGCATCTTGCGTATTTTAATCGAAAAGCAGTTATCGATTAATTTGGTAGCACTTGTCGAAGAAGCTATTAAAAACTATGGCAGACAGAATGCAACAAAGCTTATCAATGAAGAAAAGACTATGGATTTGAGTATTAGCGATACTTTTACCCAAGTCATGGCATTCCTAAACTCGCGCTACCGTGCGATGTATACAGAGCAGGGCGTTAGCGTCGATACGATTCAAGCAGTGCAAGCGATTAACCCACATATGCCGCTTGATTTTGATCAGCGTATCCGTGCAGTGCAAGCATTTAGCGAGCTATCACAAGCGTCGATGTTGGCTGATTCAAACAAACGTGTTGCTAATATATTGGCCAAGTCAGAAGTGAGCGTGGCTGATACAGTCGATGAAGCGCTACTGTCTGAATCTGCTGAGCAAAACTTATATGCGAACGTGCAGCAAGCGCAGACAGTGGTACAACCATTGCTTGAGCAAGCGGACTATACGCAAGTATTGCAAACGCTGGCTAGCTTAGATGAGCCGCTGACACAGTTCTTTGATCAAGTAATGGTCAACAGTGAAGATGCTGCGCTTAAAAACAATCGCTTGGCATTACTAAAGCAGGTTCGCGCCTTGTTCTTGACGGTAGCTGATATCAGTGAGCTACAGCTGTAACCCTGCTAAAACCTGATAGTTACTTTAACCTGATTGTTGTTTTAAATTGACGGTTACTTTTGATAAAAAACCTGGCTTATCGTGGCCAGGTTTTTTTGTTATACAGTTGACTGGTTTACTCATACAGCTATACGTTAGATATAATCAGTCAGTTAGCGCAATCAGCAATTAAACGGTAAAGGCATTGTATTATCGCTATTATTGACGGTAAAATTTATGCTATCAAAACGTATTAAATAATCTTATTTAATAGATTTCGTTATTTCTTGCGTTTACCCGTAATCGAAGGAGCACTGCCGTGTTTGCTGTTATTATTGTCATCCTTATTATCTGGGCTTCAATGTGGGCTTTTTATAAGTTTATGTACCCGCGCGCACCTAAAAGCATGATGCCAAAAGAAGGAGATGTGACCACTCCGCGTCAGTGTAATTTTTGTGGCAACAGCTTGGCTGAATATCGCGGCGTACTCGAAACTAAATCAAGTACAGCTACCAATGGCGATGTTGAAGCGAACCAAGAGTTGTTCTTTTGCAATTATGAGCATCAGGCAGACTTTCATGCAGGCAAGACCTACACGCCTTATGCATAATTAGATAAATGATTGACCAAAAAAAGCGCCTAACTTTATTGGCTAGGCGCTTATGAGTTTAATACAGTACGATGTATCTACAGAATAGAATGAGCATCTTTCATGATTTTATTCAGCAATGCCTCAGACTGTTTGTCTTTCTGCAAACGATCTTCATCACTTCTTTGATTGGCATGGATTTTTTCATATAGGTTCAAGCAGCACAGTACCAGTATGCTTTCTTGACTGAGGCTTGGCGCATCTCTTTTTAGATCGAGCGCATAGTTGTTAATATACGAAACCGCTGACAGTAGCTCTTCTTGCTCATGTACTGGACAAAAGATTGGATAAGTAACCCCAGCAATCGCAATATCAACTTTTTTAATTTGTGGTTCTGGCGCTTTAGGTGTTTTGGTATTAGATTGTGCCATGGCGCTTGATATATTTGATGCTGCTGGTGTCGTTTTTTGCGCTGGTACTGGCGCGCTTGTTACTGGCACACTTGGCGCTTGAGTATTTTTTAGTTGTTTTTCTATCGATTTGCTTTGGTCATCGGTCATGATAAATCCTACAATGTCTGGTCAGTGAAATGAGTGATATCAGATTTTACAAACAGCATTTGGCAGTTGAATAAACAGTACGTCTTTGCTATCTGCTACAAGAAAACGTTAGCCTTCTGCTTGATCGATACGGGTTAGGCGCTGTAATACGACTTGCGTACGCTCGGCTGCCAATTGGTTCTTCTTTTGCAGTTCACTGTTTTGTTGTTTGATATCGCTATACTGCTGCTTTAGCTCATTATTGTGTTGTTGCAGCTCGCTGTTTTGTTGTTGTAGTTGGCTGATCTGTTTTTGCAGTTTGTCTTGTTCTTCACCGATCATATGGTGCGCTTCTGCAAGGCTCTGATAGCGCTTGTCGAGATCGTTCAGTTGTTTTTTGGCACCGTCACGTTCGTTATGACTGTTATCTAATTTGGTTTTTAGGGCGGCAAATTCTTTTGAATCAGTAACAGGGTGTTGTTTTAAGCTGCTAAGTTCAGCACTGACAAGCTGATACTGTTTTTTGATGTCGAGTACCATTTTTTCTAATATTCTAAGTTGATCATACATAGTCAGTTTTTATCCTTAACAAGTAAGCGTGAATGAATTTTGTTCGCTGCATTTAATAATGCCATAGGTGACCGCATAATATCTATATCAACAAAGTAATTACAAGCATCAGGCTTTGCCTTTTCACTTTTATTTATCGATGATTTGTCCATGACATTTTATCGCGACTATTTTTATTTTATGAGCAGTAATCAATTACTAGGACATCTATTATGAATGATAATATCTCTGGCTGGAATACTTGGCTGACTGCGTTTGATGATTGGACTGACGTGTCTATTAGCGAAGTGCATGGCATGATGACAGGGCTTATGACGGCTTGTAATGCGCCTGACGAAGCAACTTGGGCTAAGGTGTTTGAAGAGCTTAGCTTTGCTCCATTACCAGAGCCTGCATTGACCTTGCTGACAGAAGAAGCGGAAGACATCGTTTTTCAGCTAAAAGACAAAGATGATGCCTACGCGTATATGCCGCTCATCCCAGATGATGAACATGATTTATACGAGCGCGTGATGGCGTTGAAACAGTGGGCAAACGGTTTTATGACCGGTTTTGGTATTACTGATTGTGGTTTGACCAGTGAAGAAAACGAGATGCTATCTGATTTGGCTAAGATTGGCGCAATTCGTCTCGAAGATGATGAAGATTTTGAAGGTGGCGAAGAGTCTTATCTTTATATCTATGAATTTGCTCGTATGGTACCCGTAAGCTTTGCTACGCGTAAGCGTAAGGCTGTCAAAGATATCGCGCTCATCGCGGGTTTGTCTATCGATGCCAAAACAACCAAAGAGCTACAGGCAGAAGGTAAGCTACCAAAACCAATGCCGCCAGTGGTGGATGTGATGAATCATAATAATCCATCGTAAGCAGCTCTGACACATCATAGTTCTGAAAATTGTAGTAAGGATATTTTATGATCCAAAATAACAGTAGTAATAGCGACAACGTCAGTAATAGCGATAACGTTGATAGTAGCAGCGATGTCCAGCTGAAAAGTGCTGAGCATCCTACTCAGAGTCTCGATTGGCTAACACGTCTTATCGCCTTTGATACGGTCAGTCGCCACTCTAATTTGGCTTTGATTAATGATGTAAAGTCTTATTGTGAGCAGTTGGGTTTGACGGTAGATTTGACCTTTAATGAAGCTGAGACTAAAGCTAACTTGTTTGTGACCGTACCAGCTGGTGAAAACGCTGATATTATTAATAACGGTCTGGTCTTATCAGGCCATACCGACGTTGTACCTGTCGATGGACAAGCGTGGTCTTCAGAGCCGTTTACGGCGACGATACGTGGTGATAAGCTATATGGTCGCGGTGCGTGTGATATGAAGGGCTTTATCGCTTGTGCGCTAACGGTATTGCCGCAAGCCGTGCAGTTATCGAACAGTGGTCAGCTACGTCGTCCATTGCATTTGGCATTGTCGTTCGATGAAGAGGTTGGCTGTTTGGGTGCGCCATTGATTTTGGCAGACCTAAAAGCACGCGGTATCACGCCTGATTATTGTATCGTCGGTGAGCCGACCAATATGGCTATGGTGGTTGCACACAAAGGCATCGCAGTTTATCGTTGCCGTGTACATGGCAAGTCGGCGCATTCTTCATTAATTGCACAAGGTGTCAATGCTATTAGCTACGCTAGCAGATTGGTCGGCTATGTAGATACGCTTGCTGAAGAGCTGAGCGCTCGTGATGACACTTTAGAAGACGGGGATGCATTATTTACAGTGCCTTATTCGACATTGTCAGTAGGTACCATACATGGTGGTACAGCGACCAACATCGTACCCAACCTATGCGAGTTTACTTTTGACTATCGTAACCTGCCGCACATGACGCAAGACGATATACTAGCGCCTATTCAGGTAAAAATCGCTGAGCTAAATGCGCAAATGCAAGCGCGCGCGCCAGAAACTGGCATTGAGCTGATGCAAGAAGAAAGCGTCCCAGCAATGACAGATGACGATAGTGCTGAGCTACAATCACTAATCGCTGCGCTGACAGGAGATGATGAGCGTCATAAAGTGGCTTACGCGACTGAAGGCGGTCAGTTTACCAATGCAGGCATCCCAACGATTATCTGCGGTCCTGGTAGTATTGAACAGGCGCATAAAGCGGATGAGTATGTCGAACTCATCGAAATTGAACGCTGTGATGCATTCTTAAAGAAGCTGTTAGATAGCTGTACGACTCAGCCGTCCATGCAGTCATAGTTATTCAGTAGAAGGCGTGTCGTTCCTTTAAGAATTTTTGTGAGACTTTTTTGACATATAGGTATAAGTGACACCGTCTTAATGGCGGTGTTTATTTTTAAGTCGCATATTTAAGTCGTATAGCCTTTCGTATTAGAACCATTTACACATGACAAAGTAGGGGTGGGTTGATGTCTTGGCATCTGTTTGCAGTGTTTTTCGCAAGTACGTTTTTTATCTCAGCGACCCCTGGTCCTAATATGCTGCTGGCGTTTCAGTATGGCATGAACTATGGTATCAAACGAACCTTATGGACGCTGGCAGGTCTAAGCCTTGGCTTGTTTGTACTACTGCTATCGACACTGCTTGGCTTGGATGTAATCAGTCGCCAGTCTCCGTGGCTACTGACCATTATCAAGGCCGTGGGTGCGGCATACTTAATCTATTTGGGTATCAGCTCTTGGCGCGATGCTGGCGATGGTAGCTTGATGAGCGATGCTAAAGAGTTGAGTGCCGAGGTAGCAGCAGACTATGCTGCCACTGACGGCGTACCCAGTACACCACAGCCGCGTTCACTATCTAGTGCTGCTACTAGAATAGCGCCGAGCAACAAAACCTTGTTTCGTACGGGTGTTTGGGTGTCACTGTCTAATCCGAAAGCTATCTTGTTCTTTGCGGCATTTTTCCCTAAATTTATCAATTTCAGTGCGCCACTATGGCCACAATATGTTCTATTGACCATTGGTCTATTCATGAGCGAAACAATTTGGCAAATCGTATATACGCTAGGTGGTAAAAAGCTGGCAAGCTGGCTCGATGTTGGTAATCGCTTAGCTTGGCTCAATCGTGGTTGTGGGGTGATATTTATAATTATCGCTGCTGCTTTATTGGCTGAAGTGTTAAATAGTTTTATAGCTTAAAAACTACCGATAAGATTTCAAATTAAAGTGATTAATTAAACACACGTTTATTAAATTATTTTCTATAAAAGCCAAATTAATTATTGACTTTAATTTTTAAATCGTTATTATTGGCTCATTGATTTATATCGTTTATCTTTCATAAGCGATAAATCGTTTCAATTAATCTGCTATTGTCGCCATGATATTAGCCACAACCTATGGAGGAATCATCGTGTCCTATATAACTACCAAGACGTTTTTAAAGATTAAATGTGTAAACCACATGACAGCAATGACACCTTCGAAAAGGTTTGGCTAAGTTTTTATATAAGCTATTGAGTGATATTCCATCTATCGATATCAACGAATAGCTTTCTGTATCTACTTGCGCTATCTCTTTTCTAAGTCTATTGTGCCAAATTTGCTCTGCGATTGTACTAAGCCATATTGCGCTTGCTGTCATCTGTTTACCTAACATTTTTCTTTACCGTTATTGCTAATAAAGCGACTCAGGCTATGATTTAGCTAAAGCTTTTCTATGCATATAATATTTACGCTGTGGCCGACGGTTCTGATCTATATTATCTTTCTTTAAAATGTCCATAATAAATTAACCATGAATTTTTATTGATTTTTAATTAATAAGAATACGGTTTTTTATTGCCTAAATTTTATAATTTATTAATTTCATTTCTTATTAAATTTTTCGTTTAATTGAGATAGATAAGTAATGTCTAAAAATTATAAAAACTGGTAATGATAAAAAATGTATGGTTATTAAAATAATAAAATGGAAATAATAAATTATGAGCATTCAATTAGTATTAAACGAAAATCGAAAACACGGCGTACCAGTCAAGATTTATACCTCGGACGTTGAGCAAGGTGCGATGCAGCAACTACGCAATTTAGCCCAGCTAGAGTTTGTGCATTCACACATTGCAGTGATGCCCGATGTGCACGTTGGCAAAGGCGCTACAGTCGGCAGCGTGATTCCGACCAAGTCAGCCATCATTCCTGCCGCAGTTGGGGTAGACATTGGTTGCGGTATGAACGCAGTACGTTTGTCCCTGACGGCGAGCGATCTGCCTGATAGTTTACGGTCGTTACGATCGATCGTTGAACAACAAGTGCCAGTCGGCTTCAACATGCACAAACAAATTCAAGCCAAAAACTCAACACTTGATCCACTAGGAAAACGCCTAAAACCGATTACTGATAAACACCAGGGTTTGCTTAAAATGCTTAAAGGTTTTGAGCGTACTTGGGCGAAGCAGTTGGGAACATTGGGCGGTGGTAATCATTTCATTGAGCTGTGCTTGGATGAAAACAACGATGTCTGGGTGATGTTGCATTCTGGCAGCCGTGGCATCGGTAATTGTATCGGTCGCTATTTCATCAACCTTGCAAAAAAAGAACGTCAATCGCGCTTTGGTCATGTGCCAGATCGAGATTTGTCTTACTTTGCCGAAGGGTCTGATAGTTTTGCTGATTATGTCGAAGCAGTGGGCTGGGCGCAGGACTACGCGTTAGAGAACCGCCGTGAGATGATGCGTCTAGTCATTAAGTCATTACAGTCGCCACAAGCGGGGTTGCCACGGTTTCAGCTGACCAAAGAAGCCATCAATTGTCATCATAATTATGTCAATGAAGAGGTGCATTTCGGTGAGCAAGTCTATGTGACCCGTAAAGGTGCCATCAGTGCTTATGAAGGTGAGCTTGGTATTATTCCAAGCTCTATGGGCGCAAAATCCTTTATCGTACGTGGTCTGGGCGAAGCTGAATCTTTTTGCTCATGTTCACATGGGGCAGGACGACAGATGAGCCGTGGTAAAGCCATACTAGCATTCACTATCGATGAGCTAAAAGCGCAGACGGAAGGTGTTGAATGTCGCAAAGATAAAGGTGTCATCGATGAGATACCCGGCGCTTATAAAGACATCGATGAAGTGATGGCCAATCAAACGGATTTGGTTGAGGTGGTGCATACGCTAAAACAAGTCATGTGTATTAAAGGCTAATACCAAGCCTGCAAATCATCTTAGCATCGTCAAACTCGTTTAATGTACTGAATGTACAATTAGCACTCCTTTTCCTCACTAAGATGATTTTCGGCATTGGTATCTCAGGAAAATCAAAGAACAGGTAAAAATATGAGCTTAAAACAAACCTTAAAAAAGGCCAAACAGATTGAGCGACAGTTGGTACAACAACAGGCGGTAGGCACAGAGCCATCACATGGCGCAGTGAAACCACGTAATTGTTTGGCACTGGATCCACTGTTAAGAAAAGGTGGCATTCATGAGAAAGAAGATATCGATATCGTCCGAAAAAAACGTCGCCGCGAGACTAAGCAACAATTGCGACGGACAGATTGGTTATCAGAATAATGATGGCTAATATTCACGCACAAAAAAGCCGTTCGCTATTATAGTGAACGGCTTTTTTTATTTTTACTCAAACTTATAACTTAACCATTGTTATCTTAACCACTATGCCAATACTTCGATTAGCTCACCTTTTACCATATGTGGACTGACGAAATCGGTAATACGTACGCTCACAAGTTTACCCAATAGCTCATCCATTTTTTCGACATCATGAGGGAACATGACGGTACGAGTGTTATCTGCCGTACCGATTAAGCAGTCAGGATGACGATTGGCAACTTGTTCAACCAAGACGCGAGTCGTGGTACCAACCATTTCATGAGTTTTGGCAAGTGTTGAGTCAATGATGACTTTCTGGAATTCAGCCAAACGAGCCTTTTTAGTAGTGAAGCTCACATCATCTGGCAACTCAGCGGCTGGCGTGCCTGGACGTTTAGAGTAGATAAAGCTGTAAGAGTGATCGAAGTTCAACTCTTTCGCCAAGTTCAAGGTATCTTGGAAGTCTTGATCAGTTTCACCAGGGAAGCCAATGATAAAGTCGCTCGACAAGTGAATATCTGGACGAATGGTTTTTAGCTTATTAATCTGATTGATATAAACGTCGATTGTATGGTTACGTTTCATCGCTGCCAAGATAGCGTTTGAGCCACTTTGAACCGGTAGATGTAAGTGCGATACTAGCTCTGGTAATTGTGCATAGGCATCAATGATGTCATCAGTGAACTCTAGCGGATGGCTGGTCGTATAGCGAATACGCTCAACACCGTCGACATGCGAGACATAGTGCAATAGTTCAGCGAAACGGCAAATACTGCCATCGTCTTTTTCGCCGCGATAGCCGTTGACGTTTTGACCCAATAAGTTGATTTCACGGATACCTTGAGCGGCAAGGCTGTCAATCTCTGCCAATACGTCATCAAGTGGACGGGATAACTCTTCGCCGCGAGTATAAGGTACCACGCAGAATGAGCAATATTTTGAGCAGCCTTCCATGATAGAGACAAAGGCTTTATAGCCTTCTACTCTTGGCTCTGGCAAAAAGTCAAACTTTTCGATGCTAGGGAACGACACATCAATCGTACCAATACGATTTTTAGGCGCAATTTCACGTTGTTCGTTTGATTGATCATACAGCTCTGGCAGGCGATGCAAGGTTTGCGGGCCAAATACCATATCGACGTAAGGCGCACGTTTTTGAATGTTGTCGCCTTCTTGTGATGCTACGCAACCACCGACGCCAATGACAAGGTCAGGGCGTTTTTCTTTTAGTTTGCGCCAGCGGCCCAATTCTGAAAAGACTTTCTCTTGCGCTTTTTCGCGGATAGAGCAGGTATTCATTAACAATACGTCGGCCTCATCGATATCATGAGTCACTTCCATACCATGCGAATCGCCGAGCACGTCTAGCATTTTGCCAGAGTCATAGACATTCATCTGACAGCCTTGGGTCGTGACAAAGACCTTTTTTGTCGCTGCTTTTTCGACGGGTGCTTGGACTGAACTTGCTTCTTTGAGTGCAGTGACAGCACGTGCGGTGACAGTCGTCTCAGCAACAGCATCGTCATCGATGCGGGGATTGAATACAGTAACACTCATAAGGATAAGTCCATGATTGACCAAAAATATAGCGGAGTAGCCGATTAACAGGTGGCGTATTTTATCACAACCCTGTGCCAATGTGAAAAATTAGCACAGGCGATAGGGTATCAATATGATAAATAATTCATAGCAGTATCAATTATTTACTGTCGTTCATATTACCATTCATAAAACTGCGGCTCACTATCACTTCTATGTTACACCGTGCTGTCCTATTTATTAACAAAAGGTAAAGGAGATAGTTGAAAGCACAATGAGTATAGTATGATGATTGCTATACCCTTGGCGGTACCTAGCGAACCGTTATTCACATATTTGTAGAGATATCATAAAGAGAGTCAGTATGACAAAGTTGCGTGTTGCGCATAGCATCAAGGATAAAGAGTCTATCAGTCAAAAACACGCGTCAAAGCGAATCACAGTAGGTACGCTACGGCTGAGCGCGTTGAGCGTAGCAACAGCGGTCAGTGCACTTGGTGTGTCACAAGTCGCTTGTGCCGAGTTGACGTGGGGCGATGAGGAAAGCTACCAACAAGAAGGTAACTATCAACAAGATTATCAGCAAGACAGTAGTATTGACTCATTTATGGCAGCCGCTATCGCCGCAGACCGCGGTGATGTGAGTGCGCTCTATAACTATGAGCAAGTCATGAGCGGCGGCTTGTTTGCTATGTATCCAACTTATTGGCGCATGAATCTAGATCTTAATTCACAGAGTTCAGCGGCGGTCTCGCAGTTTGTGCGTCAGTATCCAGATACGGTTATGGCTGAGAAATTAGTGGCTGACTTTGCGGAGACCAAGGCAGGATCGAATGATTATGCATCAGTACGTCAAGTCGCGAATTTAATTACCAATGCGGATGCCAGTGAACGCTGTGCCGTTGCGCTTGGGTTTAATAATGGCGGTGATACTATGCGTGCTATGGCAGCCAAATCTGATGTTTGGCTAACCACCAAAAAGCAACCAGCATTGTGCGATCAGCTAGCGATGGAGATGAACAACAACGCGCTAATTAGTAATCAAGATCGTGCGGCTCGTCTCAAGCGTATGCTACGTAAAGGCAAGACAGGTGATATTATGGCATTGTCCTCACGCCTTGGTACGCCAATTGCTTATTCGGCGCTCAGTGAAATTCAGCTAAATCCGTCTTCTTTCTTTAGCCGTTTTGGTCGTGAGCCTGCTAGTCAAACCAATCAATACCTATATATGTACGCAATCGGCCGTATGGCTGACAAGTCTTATCGTGAGGCGGCGTTACAGTTAGATTTTGATATCAAACAAGACAATCAGCGCGCGGTCAGATTGTTGAATGATGAAACCCGACGCTATGCTTATCGTACGCTTGGCGTACAGCGTATGAACCACAACACTGACGATGGCTTTAACGCTGAAGCAGTGGATTGGTTCCGCAACAGTTTGGACAATGACTTTAATTTTGAAGAAGCTGAAGACTACGCTATGGCAGCGATTCGCTTCGGTCGTTGGGATGATGTGGTAGAAGCTATCTCAAAAATGGACGGCGAAACGCAAAAAGAAGCCCAGTGGCAGTATTGGCTAGCTCGTGCGTATGAGCAGTCAAGCGATAGCAGCAAGCGTAATACGTCCAAAAAAATGTATCAGAACTTAGCAAAAAGTAATGACTACTATGGCCTGATGGCAAAAGATAAAATAGGGCAGCGTTTTGATGCTAGCCGTTTAGGCGGTAGTAATTTGCCTAATGTCAGTGCTGCTGATCGCGCGCGCGTTATGCAAGATGCCAACTTTGCCCGTGCGTTTGCACTGTACAACTCTGAAGCTAGTCGTGCTTATGCCAATCGCGAGTGGAACTGGGCGGTGAAGCAAGCTCGTGACAATCGTGATGACAATTTAATTATTGCCGCTGCTCGTCAAGCCTATGATATGGGCTGGCTCGATCGAGCGATTTATGCGGTTGATAATACTGATAGGGTGGATAGTCTCGCACTTTCGCATCCGATGCCGCATCAAAGCGCAGTCGTACGTTATAGTGAGTCAGCAGGTATTGATCCAGCATGGGCGTACGGTATTATGCGTCAAGAAAGCCGTTTTGTATCCTCTGCGCGCTCAAATGTGGGCGCGAGCGGACTGATGCAAGTTATGCCTGATACCGCAAAATATATCGCTCGTAATCTAGGCGAGACGTATAGTGCGAGCCGTGCTAACAGCGGTGATACCAATATTCGTTATGGTACGTGGTATATGGGTGATATCTTGGGCAAACTCAATTATCAGCCAGTATTGGCAACCGCAGGCTATAACGCTGGTCCTAATAATGCCAAACGTTGGCAGCCAGTTTATGGCTCACTGGCCGCAGATCAATATGTAGAGTCGATTGCATTTCCTGAGACACGTAACTATGTCAAACACGTAATGGAAAACGCCACTATCTATAGCAGTCTGTTGGGTCGTGGTCAGCCGATTACTCAGCGTATGGGTACGGTGCCAGCTGGATTTTAATCGCTGAACTTGTATTTGATAAACCACTAATGATTTATTGTTAGTGGTTTATTTTTATCTGCTGATTTGCTTTGCTACTTGTTAATTGATCAACTCTAATTTGCCCAAGCAGCACTCATCTGGCTAAGATAAGTTTCATATTCTTTATCCTTCAGTACTTTATCAACATTTATCGATCTTCCTGACGATGTCGTCAACGTTTACGTTTTTGCTATAGATTAAAAAAAACGTTTTGTTACCATTGCCTTAATGGGAAACCCTATTTTTCAGTCTTGTTCTTAGGTCAATGCGTGTTTTATGTATCGCGTCTAATGATTTAAGTTATAGCCTATGTCTTATCATTGCTAACTAACTGCCTTCAGTCCTATGATCAAAAAATATTTTAGTCTGTCTACGTCGCCAAAAACCAAATATTCGTTATCTAATCGGATATGCTTTTTATCGAATGCAAATACAAAGACAGATACAAACCTGAGCAATAAGGTCGCTAACTCTATGATGCAATTGCGTGCAGGTTTGGCTAGCAAACATAGCGTAGGTAGTATCAAAGCAACGATGAGCTTCGGCGCTTTACTGCTTATACAAGGCGTTATATTGCTGCCAGCACAGGCGGCTAGTACGGTTAAGACGGGTCAGCGTGTATTGATGATTGAGATGACCCCAGCATTATGTAATATGCAGCCAACGCGGGCACGTATGCGTCAGTGTTTAGAAGGGTACTCGTTAACCGTATCTGGTTTAGACATGGGATATGGCGAACGCTGCGGTCGTGGTAGTGAGCCACGCCTTACCCCGCTACAACTAAAAGTCGTCAACCGCATCATGCCTGATACAACGGTACGTAGCCAAACGTGGCAACGTTATGGAGCTTGTAGTCCGCTTAGCGCCAGCAGTTACTTCCGACAGATTACCAATTATGCAGGTGGATTAAAATTACCGAACGAGCTAAATACGGGTAATAGTTATACCGTTTCCAAATCACGATTTATCAGTCAAATGACCCGCCTTAATAGTGGTATGTCTTCCAATAGTGTAGATCTTATCTGTCAAGAAGGCAGCCGTCGCCAATCGATACTTACTGATATACATGTGTGCTATGAAGGTAGTGACTTTGGTACTTGTCATGATGTTGTAGACAGCTGTGGCAGTAAATTTATCATTTCAGGTGGACGATAGTCTTTACTTAGTTACCTGCTTAAACTTCCTTTTCGATACCGTTTTTCATTTCACTTAATCGAATTTGATGGTGCACATTGCCTATTTTGACCATTATATCTACGTACAACACAGTGAAAGTGTGCTTTAATTCCCATGTGCTAAAACCCTCTAGCGCTTTATCTATAAGCGCTTAGCCTCTGTAGAACTCCTCTCGTATAAAATGTAACAATATAATCCCTGACGGGTCTATGACTGTATCTAGACGGTCACTGCGATGAAGTGCTACACTAGCTCTCGGTTTATACATGCTGCTATGCAGCAAACAAGTCGATATCTAAAATGATAATCGTTCATTAGAATTATCTAATAATTAATTAGGGAGTATTCAATGTCAATGAAACAGCCTTTACGTGTTGCCGTCACTGGTGCCGCTGGTAATATCAGCTACGCGATGCTATTTCGTATTGCATCTGGCGAGATGCTAGGTAAAGATCAGCCAGTTATTTTGCAATTACTTGAAATTACGCCAGCTCTTGACGCCCTAAAGGGTGTGGTCATGGAACTAGAAGACTGTGCATTCCCATTGTTGGCTGGTATCGTCCAAACTGACGATGCTAATGTCGCATTCAAAGATATCGATTATGCTTTACTGGTTGGTGCACGTCCTCGTGGCCCAGGTATGGAGCGTAAAGATTTGCTAGAAGCCAACGCTGCGATTTTCTCAGCACAAGGTAAAGCATTGAACGAAGTCGCTAGCCGTGATGTAAAAGTATTGGTAGTCGGTAACCCTGCCAACACGAACGCACTTATCGCTCAGCGCAATGCACCAGATCTTGATCCACGCAACTTCACTGCAATGACTCGTCTAGACCATAACCGTGCTATGGCACAGTTAGCTGGCAAGACTGACAGCACTGTAAATGACGTGAAAAAAATGATCATCTGGGGCAACCATTCGTCAACTCAGTATCCAGATCTAACCGCTTGTACAGTAAACGGTAAGCCTGCGCTAGATTTAGTTGATCGTGAATGGTACGAAGCAACTTATATCCCAGAAGTACAACAGCGCGGTGCTGCAATTATCAAAGCTCGCGGTGCATCATCTGCGGCTTCTGCTGCCAACGCTGCTATCGCACACATGCGTACGTGGGCACTAGGTACTGATGAGAACGATTGGGTATCTATGGGCGTTTACTCAAACGGTGAATACGGTATTGCTGAAGGTTTGATCTACTCATTCCCATGCACATGCGCTAACGGCGACTGGTCTATCGTAGACGGCGTTGATGTATCATCAGATTTCTCGAAAGAGAAAATGGCTGCCACTGAGCAAGAGCTTAGTGAAGAGCGTGATGCAGTAGCACATTTATTACCGTAAATCTAAGCTGCTATGCAGTAAGCTATGATTTAAGTAGTAAAGATAAGTAGTATAAAAAAGCCCTCTGAAATATGAGGGCTTTTTTGTGTCTATGAGAAGTAGGCAAGTGAAAATAACCTATGTTTCTTTCTTAAACTGGTAAAAGCGATTTACCGTTAATACAATTGATAACGTTAGATAAACGTTGATTAACAGCTATTAAAATAAAGCTTGCTACAATGAATATGTCAATTTGAATAATAAGCACATTAAACAATAAGTACGACTATATTCGTACCATTTAAGGAGAAAAATTATGTTGGGTGAACCAGAATACAGTATGAATGAGTTATTTGCTCAGTTAGGCCTCGACAGCTCTGATGAGGCAATTGATAATTTTATCGCAGAAAACCAATTAGCTAGCGAAGAAAAACTAACAGAGGCTAGTATTTGGACGGACAATCAGCGTATGTTCTTGCAAGAAGAGTGGCAAAAAGATGCAGCATGGGTAGAAACCATCGATGAGCTAAATGTTCGTTTGCATCCTGACGCATAAATATTTATAGACATAAAAAAACCCGCGATAGTCTTAATATCGCGGGGTTTTTTATGTCTGGAGTAACACTAAACATCAAATTTGCTTTTCGCGCCACTCAAGTAGATCTGCGACGTCTTGATGAATACCGGCTTTTAATGCTTCTATTCCATCATAGCGACGCTCACCATGCAAAAAGTGTAGGAAACGTACGTGTAAGTTCAATCCGTATAAGTCAGCTTGCAACTTTGGAAAGTGGACTTCTAGTCGCCAGTCATCACCTTTATCAACAGAAGGTCTTTTGCCAATATTAGCCGTGCCAAACAAACTATGTGGACGCAAGCCGGCAACACCTTTATGACCATCGGTGGCAAGCGCAGTCAAACCATCAGCTATCACATCACCATTGTCATCTAAGCTCACCACGTCAACTGCAAAAATACCATGCAGGGCAGGCTTTATACGCTGCAAATCGATATTTGCGGTAGGGAAGTCTATTGTTCGACCTATCTGGTCGCCGCGCACAACCCCTCCTGTGATTGCATAGTCACGACCAAGTAATCTGTTGGCCGCCCGAAGGTCACCTGCCAATAGTAAATCACGAACACGAGTAGAGCTGATACGGGCAGCGTCGTTATCGGTCGTATCAACATTGTCGCTATCAGTATTATCGTTATTAGTATTGCTATCAGTGACCGTATGCAGGTTGGTCACCTCCAAACCATAATCACGCAAAAACTGACTGTCGCCAGTACGATCATGACCGAAGCGAAAGTCATCGCCCAGCACCAACGCTTTTACGTTTAAACGCTTGGCTAATATATCGGCAAATGCTTGTGCTGATAGCGAGCGAAATTCTGTATCAAAACCTGCTACGATCAATGTTTCAACACCATATTCTGCTAGCAGTGCTTGCTTTTCTGCCAGATTGGTCAAACGTGCAGGCGCTTTAGCAGGTGCAAAAAACTCGCGTGGCTGCGGCTCAAATATCATGACCGCTGCACCCAAATCTTGGGTATGCGCAATTTCACGAACCTGGGCTAGCATGGTTTGGTGACCAAGGTGCACACCGTCGAAATTACCAATAGTGAGCACGCAAGATGCCAACTCTACTGGGACAGTGTCCGTAGATGAAGCGTGTGGCGACGAAATCAGTTGCTCAAGAAAATAGGTTTTCATAAGTTTTCAGCTATGATGAGACCAAATAAAAAACGAAAAAACACATCTATGCTTAAAATTGATGTGTCTAAAACCAGCCATTATAAAGTAAAATAGCCACACTAACATCCTATAGTCTACGTGTAATGCAACTATGACGCATAGGGTGGCTATTCTTTATTGCCAATGATGCTAACAACAATCCCGACAACGATGGAGATCTTATGTCTGCTGCTGCCTTGAATACTATACCAACTGACCTATCGACATATCAGCTCACCGATCAGTTCGTTGTGCAGCGTGCAAATAAAGAAGATTTAGCAGAAGTCTTAGCCATTTATAATCAAAGCATACCGGGCAAACAAGCAACAGCCAATCTTGCATTGGTTACGCTAGAGGAGCGTGCCGCTTGGTTTGAGGAGCATTTGGATAGTGCAACCAGACCAATATATGTGGTCAAGGCATTACCATCAGATGACATATATCAAACAAAGGCGCCGATAGTCGCATGGGGCAGTTTTAGTGATTTGTACGCGCGTACGGCCTATCACATCAGTACCGAGATTAGCATCTATCTAAATCAAGATTATCAGGGCAAAGGGTTAGGCAGTTTGCTGACCCGTTGGATGTTGACGCAAGCACCAAGCCTAGGTATTCGAAATATCATCGCACTTGTCTTTGCTCATAACCATCCAAGCTTAGGATTATTTCGTAAGCTTGGCTTTGAACAATGGGGTTATATGCCCGAAGTTTGCGATATGGAAGGGTTTATCGCTGATGTTGTGATGCTTGGCAAAGCAGTCACGTCAGCCCATGTCTCAGATAAAGCGTCTGAAACAATTTAACTTGAAATGCTCTAACCCAAAATCTTCCATTGACCTTCTATCTTCTGTAGCTGGTAGGTCAATGGTGCAGGTTCGCTCTGTCCTTTTAGCATCAGCTCGCCAGTGATGGTAGCACGAGTTTTGTCATCATTGTATTTGGTATCAGTAATCGTAACGCCATCCACCGTTTGTTGAAATGCAGACTGGGTGTTGGCAAGCTCTTCTTCAAAGTTTGCCATATCGACTTGGTAATATGACGCCGCATCCTTCACGTCACCATAATATAAGCTGTTTAGGGCTTGCTTGACAGTATCTTCTGGCGTACCGGCTTGAGTCGGATTGGTCACTAGGCTTTTTTGTTCGGCCGCTTCAGTGACTGGATTAATATTGTCACTATCAATCGCTGTCTTGTCTTCAGTGCCATCTGTCATTTCGCCTGTTTCGCTAGCACTTTCAGCAATCTCTGCTTGGTCAGTCGTATCATTGTCTAATGTGACGTCTTCTGAGGTATCCACGGTCGCTGCCACATCTTCATTATCGATAGCAGTTTCAGCCGACTCATTATTGCTACAACCGCTAATAAGTAATCCAGTGCTTAGTACACCAGTTGCTAGCAAAATTGGTAAGCGCTGAAAGATTGGCTGTTTCGTTGTCATATTAAACCTCAAATGTCATGTATTCATTAATGATCTATTATGACAATTATCAGCAGCGAGCATTGTCATTTCTCATAACAGGCTTGTTTTGGTTTCGTAAGCCTGCCATGAGTTTGCTTATAATTTGTCCTAACCGTGCTTTAGCTGACGCGGACGGAAACCAGTCGCTAGCAATACCACACCGTAAACCAGCGCTCCGACGGCACACATAATAATCAGCGCGACGATACGTTGCCACTGAGCCTCATCGGTAGGAAAATAAGGTAGCATAAAATAAAGCACACCAATCATAGAGCCAGTCGAAATAGCAAACTGCGTAAATAGCTTTTTCCAATGCGGACCGAAACGGAAAATATCACGCTTATGTAAGAAGTAATATAGCAAGCCTGCGTTTACAAAAGCAGCGCCAGTCGTAGCCAATGCCAGACCACCATGTAGCGGTATCTCTAAGAAGTAAAAGATTCCAATAAAAATAACACTAAAAATCATATTGGCGATGACAGAGATAATACCGATTTTGACAGGGGTTCTAGTGTCTTGACGCGCAAAAAATGCAGGGGCAAAGATCTTAATAAGCATAAATCCTAAGATACCACCTGCCATACTACGTAAGGCCAGCGAGCTCATCTGAGCGTCACGTAAGGTAAACTCACCACGTAAAAACAGCGCTTGCATCAATACATCTGCCAGTACAAATAGGGCAGCCGAGGCAGGCACACCGACCAAGATGATAAGACGTGCTGCCCAGTCGATGGTCTTTTTGAAACTGACGTCGTCTTTTTGAGCTTCACTTTTGGATAGGCTTGGTAATATGACGGTACCAATCGCCACACCAATCAGACCCAATGGCAGCTCGCTCATACGTTCAGCTGCATAGAGCCAAGAGACGGAACCGCCAATCATCAATGAGGCGAAGATAGTGTTCAGTAGTAAATTAATCTGAGTAACAGAAACACCAAAGATAGCAGGTAACATCAGTTTCAAAATTCGACGAACGCCTTCGTGCTGGAAGTCAATCTTTGGTGCGACAAGCAGCTTTTGTTGCCAGAGCTGCGGCAGTTGAATCAAAAACTGTAGCAAACCTGCGATAGCGACTGCATAGCCGAGTGCCATAATAGGTGTATCAAACATTGGCGCAAAAATCAGCGCACCACCAATCATACACAGGTTCAATAACACGGGCGCGAAGGCAGGTGCAGCAAAACGACCGTAGCTCTGCAGAATACCACTGGCAAACGCTGTCATAGAGATGAATAGCAAATACGGAAAGGTAAGGCGCAATAACTCAGCGGTAATGGCAAACTTGTTGGGTTGATCGGCAAATCCAGGGGCAAACAACGTTACCACCCAAG
This sequence comes from Psychrobacter nivimaris, assembly GCF_904846365.1. Taxonomy (GTDB): domain Bacteria; phylum Pseudomonadota; class Gammaproteobacteria; order Pseudomonadales; family Moraxellaceae; genus Psychrobacter; species Psychrobacter nivimaris_B. The sequence goes on along the minus strand of NZ_CAJHAL010000003.1, from coordinate 84,086 downwards.
GAGCGATTAGGATGACTACAACCGTAAGCATCGATAACACTAGCAATAATGCGCCCGAGGTGCGACTGACTAAAATCTGTACTTGTTGCAAGCTGTACTTTTCTTTGTATTCGGACAGTACTGGCACGAAAGCTTGGCTAAACGCGCCTTCTGCAAACAATCGTCGTAAGAAGTTTGGGATTTTGAAGGCGACCAAAAAGGCATCCATCAAACCACCTGCACCAAAAACCCCTAGCAATACAACATCACGTACCAAACCTAAAATACGCGATAACATGGTCATACTGCTGACCACCATGGTTGAACGAAATAACCGACTTTTTGCCATGAGAACCTATCTTGCCAAGTTGTATATTGAGTTATGTGCCGATGTGATATGGATGAAAAACTGACGAATTATATCACTTTCACCATTGAGATAAATGGATTGAGTGTGGAAATCATTTATGCGATGGTACATCGTTTTTCGTTGCATCAGCGACTAACTGGCGCAACCTTGCCCATTCAAAATAATCACCAGGGTCAGTCTTACGCCCAGGCGCGATATCGCTATGGCCTGTCAAGTGGCGACGTGTTTTGGGATAGGCCTTATAGATGGCGGCAATTACTTCGGCTAGCTGCTCATATTGAACAGAAGTGAAGGACACAAAATCCGACCCTTCAAGCTCAATGCCAATGCTATAATCATTACATTCAGGTCGACCCAAGTAGCTAGACCGCCCAGCATGCCACGCCCGTTCGTTGAAATTGACAAACTGAGTGATAGCACCATCACGTTCGATAAATAGGTGCGCTGATACTTCCGCGCCTTTAATTGTTTGAAAATAAGGATGAGCATCCCAGTCTAATTGATTGGTAAATAATGCTTTCACATAATGTCTGCCATTAGCGTCGCAGGCACCAAATTCATTCGGTGGTAGGCTGATATTGTGTACGACGATTGCGTCAATGCTCAAACCTTTTGGCCTTACATTGTAATTGGGTGAGGCTAGCCAAGTAGCTGTTGATAGTAGACCGTCTTCGATGGTCATTGGCGACGCAGATGATAAGTGTGGCAATGATGCAGGCATAATGCTCTCTTTTTATACTAGTATTGATAATGGTGTGATAGACAATCTATCTAATTAGCTAAACGATAGTGGGCTATATGTTTGGTTTTTTGGAATAGAAACTTTAATAACGCTGATAGCGTATGAATAATAACGTGCGAGATTTTACCTCATGTCTATAAAACTGACGTCCATACCTATCGATTGTACGCTAATGACTATTAGCCTGCGAGCACGTCTACCATTAGCTATAGCAGGGTTGCTGCTCTCGGCTCAAACACAGGCATTTCTACCAACGCCGTTGTCCGTCCTTGAATTAGATACATTGTCACCTGACACATCTAGCACCGCACCTACTTATTCTAATTCAGATGTATTAGCTGAGTCGGACAATATTAATAGTGCTGAACCTAATATTCAAAATAGTACTTTATCTGAATCAAGCGTAGCGACAGATCAGCTGCTATCGACATGGCGTCAGCAAGTAAAAACAGACAAGTTGGCACAGCATACAACATGGCGACGCTTGTTGTATTTTTACGATAATAAAAACAGCGTATTGGGTAAAAAGAAAACCGAGAGTTTGGTTGACGATCCGAGCTTTTTTCTAAGTAAAAATGGTCAACGAGATTCAGGTGCAGAGTTAGATGCGATGCTCGCGGCACTTGCGCAAGAGTTGGCATCATCAGTAACTGATCACAACCAAGCAAAAACTGATACCAATGATAACTCTGTCTTATGTCGTTTTCCAGCGCGAGTGGCGTGGTTAGCAGAGGTGCTAGCGATCGATGCTGCAAGTCTATCTGCTGACTGTCCAGAGCTGGATGAATGGATGCAGACCATTGCACCTGAGCAGCTATCTATCATGTTTGCGCAGGAGTATTTGGACAATCCGCTCTCTGCATTTGCTCATACGCTGTTACGCATTGACTCAAAAGCGAGCATCGCCGATCCAAACCAAATCGATAAGGCTTATGCGCTGAACTACACGGTAGACGGTGATCCAAACGACAGTTTCCCGATATATGCTACCAAGTCAATGATTGGTAGCTACAACAGCGCTATCGAAATTGACCCTTATCCAGAGATGCTAGCGAAATACCTGCAAGACGATGAACGGGATACGTGGACATATCAGTTGGGTCTGACGCCGAAGGAAGTTCAGCAGATTATGCGCCACGTTTGGGAAACCAAAGCATTGAAGATGCCGTATTACTTTACCACGGACAATTGTGCTTCTGAGATTCTACGTCTTATTGATGTGGTCCGTCCGCAGCAAAACCTACTGAGTCAATTGTCTTACGCAGTCGTGCCTTCTGATGTGATTCAACTATTAAATGATGAGCAGTTGCTGGCAAGTACCACTTATACGCCTGCTGATAATACCTTACGTCAATCTCAGCTCAATGAGAAAAAACAACAGCGCGCGCAGTTGGGCTATCATAATAGCGCTAAACAAACCGTGAATGAGATCAAGTCTGCGCAGCTCAATCCTGTATCGAGCATGTCAGCTGATGGGCAAACACTACTCAAGCGTCAAATCGACGTATCGGATAATAATCCGATAGACAGGCATCCGCTACAGTTGGGTACGATAGGTATAGGGCAGCGTGGTGACAATGACTATATGGATATTGGGTTTCGAGCGGGGTTTCATGATACGCTTGACCACGATTCAGGGTATCCACAATTTTTTAACTTAGAAGGGCTGGCTGCGACATTACGACTGTATGACACAGATGATAATAAGCACAATCAGCCAGATAGTGTGGTTTTGCAAAATGTCACTTTGATTCGTGGCCGTTCTTTTAACCCTGTCAATGCAGCCCAAAAAGGCAATACTTGGGGCGCTAGTATCGAGGCGACGCGAGTAAACGATGGATCGCAAGAGGCAGGTACGGATCATTTGGTTGGTAGCGTGGGTTACGAGAAAGGCTGGTCATGGGCATTTGGTACACCAGCCGCAGGTACTGGTGAGATGCCGCCGCAACTGTGCTATACGTTTTTGGCAGGTACAGGGCAAGTAGGACGAGGTATCAATAAAGGCTTTCGTCTAGGCGCAGGTATCAATGCAGGCTGCCGTTATCAGATTAACAATCAGTTACGCGCGCAAGCTGAATTGCAATTGCCATATTGGTATCATGGCAACAGCGATGAAACCAACGTCCGTGGTCATTATTGGCAACCAATCTCAAGCCTAGGGCTACAATACGACATTGATAAAAAACAAGCACTACGTATTAATGCCAATTACGAATGGCAAGATCGTATCGATGCCAATGATGATATCCAGCTATCGTACAGACGATACTTTTAGTCACTGATTTAGATATTGGTTTAGACACTGATTTAGCCGTTGATTTAGGCATTAATTTAAACAAAATGGCTTCTAAGTGCTGTAATCGTTGTATAAAGGAAGTTGTATAAAGGGAAACATGCTTTATGAATACGCAAAATTTACTAATTATCGGGCAAGGTGATATTGGCCTACCAGTGACCAATAAACTCGCCCAAGATGGCTATTGTGTGACTGGGCTGGCTCGTAGTGAGCGCGAATACTATGATTTGGTAGATAGTGCAGATTTTTTGCAGGCTAATGCGTTGACTTTGACTGCTGAGCAGCTACAAGCATTTACTCATATTGCGATTATCGTCACCCCTGACGAGTATTCAACCAGCGGTTATCACGACAGTTATCTAGCGATTAGTCAGCATTTGGCAACGCTTGCTCCACAGCTTATTAAACTTGAACGTGTAGTATTCATTTCTTCTACTGGTGTCTACGGTCAGGACAATGGCGAATGGATTGATGAGCATACTGCACCTGTTACGCCTGCGCGTGAAGCCTCAAAAGTTATATTGCAAGCAGAGCAAGCGCTGCAACAAGGCTTCGGTGATAAAGCCATTATTATTCGCCCCAGTGGTATCTACGGTCGCGAGCGCTTAATGCGACTACGTAAGGCTCGTGAGTCAGATAAAGATCCAGTGCCAGCTGAGCATTGGAGCAACCGTATTATGGATCGCGACTTGGTCAATATCATCGCCAAAGTGTTGACGATAGAGACACCAAAGTCTGTCTATTTAGCGACGGACTATAGACCTGTTACTACGTTTGAGCTAGAGGTTTGGCTTAGTGAGCAGGTTGGCGAGACACCTCCTACTATTGATAATACAAAAACCTCAGTGACAGGAAAACGCTTGCACAGCAACATTCCGTTAGCTTGGCTTGATTATGCTGATTGGCAGACAGGCTACCGAGATATTTTGAATTATCAAGAGTAAGCCTTTAGAGTTAAGCCTTAAAGAGTAAAATAGCCCTTGGTATAATCGTTCTTATTTATTTTATAGTTTATGGAGATTTCATGTCCCAGCCTTCTACTTCTGATGACCGTTTGTCTCATGCTAATCTGGCAACAGAAGGCGGGCAGCTGGCAGAAGGTCACGTCCAAAAAAAGGCTGGTCAATCGTCTATGCTAGCTGATTCGCAGCAACCTGCGATCGTACATCCTAACTTTGATCCCAAACAATCTCCTCTTGACCCTGCCAGACCATTAAGTGATATTCCTGAGCCCGCTCGTCGCCTAAATGGTCAATTGCGCAGGCTTTATGGTAACTCTACGCGGTTCTATCAGCCCAATGCAGACAGCTTATCGAAGTGGTCGCTGATTGCTTCAGAAGCGCTGGCTGAGCATTTATCATTGCTGAATGCGGCACAGCTTATCGAATTGCCGGATAGCTTTTATCAGAATCATAGTGAGCAGCCGTTAATATCGACATTATCAGATATGACATTATTAGATATGTCGGATATTCAACAGGCGATTCGCGCTTATCCAAAACTGAACCGTTATGGGTTTTTGCCTATTGATAACTCTACAGTGACTGAATCAGATAACGATTCAAACAACGATTCAAACAATGACAGCAAGGCTCAAAATTCTGCATTATTATCTATGCGCGCATTGACCAAACGCTATAATCCTGATGAGCTACTAAACAGTCTGTATGCCGATGATTGGCAAGTGATACTACAGCCGCAGCAGTTTGAAACAGGCGAGGGTAGTTTGGCCACGGATATTATGGCATGTAGCGTGGCTGTCCATGCGCTAAAGCAATGTAGTACCCGTAAGAGTATCAATCATAGTTATAGCGCCGCAGAAATCTGCCAGCATGTGCGTAGCTATTTGCTCAGTCAGATCGTTTGTGAGCCGTCACAGCGCCATGCATATCGTCAGATTCGACTGTTTGCTGGCCATATTATTGTTGCCGCTTATCATTTGGGCTGGGAGATACAAGTCCGAGCAGATGGACAAAGCTATTTTAATATCTCATCGCGTAGTGGTTTGCTGACTCGCTATGCCAATATGCAGGATTATGAGATCAATGGTTGGTCAAGCTGATCAATAATGCGTACAATAATGCAAATTTTTTGCCCCCTCTTTTTGCTGATAGGAATGTCATAATGTCTCATGTAACACGCCCTCAAGACCCTACGTTTTCATCTCATCAATTTATTCAACTGGCTCTAGACAACCAAGTGCTTAAGTTTGGTGAGTTTGTCCTAAAGTCTGGTCGTATCAGTCCATACTTTTTTAATGCAGGCTTGCTTGCGACTGGTGAGATGTTGTCGTTACTAGCACGTGGTTATGCAGATGCCTTGGCTGAACAAATGAGTGCAGCAAATGATGGTGCTGATGCGCAAGAGCTGGTCGTCTTTGGTGCGGCTTATAAAGGTATTCCTTTTGTCGCAGCGACAGCGCAAGCGTTATGGCTACATCATGGCATTAATGCCAAATGGGGCTATAACCGTAAAGAAGCCAAAACTCACGGCGAAGGCGGCAATTTGGTCGGTGCTGACGTAAGTGGCAAGGCCGTTTGGGTGCTTGACGATGTCATCACAGCGGGTACAGCCATGCGCGAAGTGGTCGAGATTTTAGAGCAAGCAGGCGCAAGCGTTGCTGGTATTATCGTTGCACTCGATCGTAAAGAAAAAGGTCAAGCCGAGCACTCTGCTATCCAAGAGCTTGCCGCGACACTAAAAGTGCCTGTACGTGCATTGGTCGATATCGATGATTTGATCAGTTATTTAGCTGATGACCATGGTGCACAAAACGGCCAGCATAAAGACGCGACCCAGTTAGCCAAAATGCAACACTACCGTGAGCAGTACGGCGTATAGTTGGGCACTGATGTTGTTTAATCAGTTTGTTTCATATTAATAATATAACGTAAGTGAGTCTTATCATGAGCCAACAAAAACAAGAAAAGTCGCTAAAAATACTCGTTATTATGGATCCGATCGAGCGGGTTAATTATAAAAAAGACACCAGTCTCGCTATGATGTGGGCCGCTCAAGACCGTGGCCATCAGCTCGGTTATTGTCAGATTCATGACCTGTGGTTGGACCGTGGTCAGTTGATGGTTGATACGCAGCCACTGACAGTAAAGCGTGATCCTGCAGATTTCTATACATTGGGTGATAAAAGCACAGGGCCAGTCGCCGACTATGACGTGATTTTGATGCGCAAAGATCCACCGTTTGATATGCGCTTTATTTATGCCACTTATATGCTTGACCATGCCAAATCAGCAGGCGTACTCGTGGTCAATGACCCACAGGCGATTCGCGACTGCAATGAAAAGTTATTTGCGACGTGGTTTAGCGATTATATGAGCCCAACGATTGTGACTAGCAAACAAGCACACATTCGTAAGTTTATCGCTGAACAGCAGGACGTCATCGTCAAGCCACTAGATGGTATGGGCGGCACTGGTATCTTTCGTTTAACCGCTGATAGCCCAAACATCGGAGTGACGTTAGAGATACTGACTGAGCTTGAGACTTTGCCCATCATGGCGCAGCGTTATTTGCCAGAAATCAAAGAGGGCGATAAGCGCGTATTAATCGTCGATGGAGTCGTGGTAGATTATAGTTTGGCCCGTATTCCAACCAAAGGCGAGACCCGTGGTAACCTAGCAGCTGGTGGTAGCGGTGTTGCCATGCCATTGACTGATATCGAACGCCAAGTAGCAGAAGTTGTGGCACCAATCGTCAAAGAAAAAGGCCTAATGTTCGTTGGTCTAGACTTGATCGGTGGGCGTATCACTGAGATTAACGTTACTAGCCCAACATGCGTACGTGAGATTGATGATCAATGCGGTACAGATATCGCGACCGACTTTATCATGGCGATTGAGAATAAATTTACTGTGTAGCTTTAGTTATGTTCAGGAACGTTTTGAGTTTAAGAATATTTTGACTACGTAAAACCCATATTTTGACTACGTAAAACCCATATTTTGACTACGTAAAACCCATATTTTGAGGTATTGTTAGTCATTGGATTTTCCTTACCGTTTATTAGCATTACACGACGCCAAGCCGTGACCGATCATGGCTTGGATTTTTGTTATTTTTGCTGCATAAAGTACTGTATATAAGACAATGATTTCCTCTATACTATGCGGGCTTTGGCTAGGTCATTATTTTTCATAATTGCCACCGCAGCAGTGAGATAAACCCTTCATATAAATAAAGTAAAGATAGGCAGGCGTTCATGAAAACACCGCATATATTGATGATGGCAGCTGGTACGGGCGGGCATGTTTTTCCAGCGCTTGCAGTGAGCGACGAGCTGAGCCAGCGCGGTGCAGTGATTCATTGGTTGGGAACGCCAAACGGTATGGAAAACGGTTTGGTTGAGCCCACAGGTTATCCTTTTCATGCTATTAATATGCAAGGACTTCGTGGCAAAGGCGTTGGTCGACTATTGAAGCTACCAATGACTCTGCTATCCGCGACGATGGCTGCCGTGAAAGTGATTCGTAGTAATCAGATCGATGTGGTCGTTGGGTTCGGCGGTTATGTGAGTGCACCTGGCGGTATCGCTGCGCGCATGACTAATACGCCATTGATTATCCATGAGCAAAATGCCATTGCTGGCATGAGCAATCGCTACTTATCTAAGCTGTCGACCAAGACGTTACAAGCGTTCGAGAATACCTTTGCCAATAGTCAGCAAGATGCCAAGCTTGAGACAGTGGGCAATCCTGTGCGTAATGCCATTACTGGTGTCGCAGAGCCAACGGTACGCTACGACGTAAATGACAGTTCACCGCTTAAACTATTGGTAGTCGGCGGTTCACTTGGAGCTCAGGTATTAAATGATACAGTACCAAAAGCATTAGCATTACTAGATCAGCCGTTTGAAGTCTTACACCAGTGCGGACGCAACAATGAAGCAGCCACGCAAGCGGCTTATAGCGAGCAAAATCTAAACAACCATCAGTTTACTGTACAGCCGTTTATTAATGATATGGCTGCAGCTTATAACTGGGCAGACATCATCGTTTGCCGCGCAGGTGCGTTGACCGTGACCGAAATCCAAAACGTCGGCATCGCCGCTATTTTTGTACCGCTACCGCATGCGGTTGATGACCATCAGACGGCTAATGCTCGCACCTTAACGTCACACGATGCCGCAATTCTACTGCCACAGTCTGAGCTAACAGCGCAGCGCTTGCGTGATGAGCTTGCAGTGCTTGATCGCCGCGCTTGCCTAGAAATGGCAAAAAAAGGCCATGCCCTTGCCAATCGTAGCGCGACTAAACAGGTTGCTGATATTATTTGGCAGACGTTATAGCCTCTCCCATTGCAATCAGCAATTTTACGACTGACTATTTTTATATTCCCTTATTTTGTTTCATCATATTTTATTAGCCTTTAATAAAGAGAACTCCTTATGTCTACCTCTGCGAAAGCTCTACCTAAGCGTTTGATTGAGATACCAGAAATGCGCCGCATCCAGCACTTGCATTTTATTGGTATTGGCGGTTCAGGGATGTGCGGTATCGCTGAAGTTATGAATAATCAAGGCTATCAAGTCAGTGGCTCTGATATCGCTGATAGCGTGGTTACTCGACGTCTAGAGCAGATTGGGATTAATATATCAATTGGTCATGATTCTAAAAATATCGCCAATGCGGATGTCATCGTTGTATCATCAGCGATTGATCGTAGCAACCCTGAAGTAAAAGCTGCGTTAGAGGCGCGTCTGCCAGTGGTACGCCGCGCCGATATGCTGGGTGAACTAATGCGCTATCGTCATGGTATCGCAGTTGCTGGCGCGCATGGCAAAACGACGACAACCAGTTTGCTCACCACGATGATGGCAGAAGGACAGCTAGATCCTACTTATGTTATCGGCGGTAAGTTAAATGCGTCAGGCAAAAACGCGGCATTGGGTAGCAGCCGTTTCTTAGTAGCAGAAGCTGATGAGTCTGATGCATCATTCTTGTCATTGCATCCGATGGCCGCGATTGTGACCAACATCGACCAAGACCATATGGAAACCTACGAAAACAGCTTTGATAAATTAAAAGCCGCTTATATCCAGTTTCTACAAAACATGCCGTTTTACGGTTTGGCAGTGGTCTGCGGTGACGACCCTGAACTATATGCAATGATCGATGATATCGGTCGTCCAGTATTGACCTTTGGTCTAGAGCCGTTCAATGATGTACAAGCTGTAGACTTAGTGACAGAAGGAACCAAAACTCACTTTACCGTATTGCGCCGTGACCGTGAACCATTACGCCTAACGTTAAATATTCCTGGTACACATAACGTTTATAACGCGCTTGCTGCCATCACGATGGCAACTGATGAAGGCGTTGATGATGCAGCGATTGAGCGCGCCCTGCAAAAATTTGAAGGCGTGGGTCGTCGTTTTGAGCAGCATGCTTCTGTCGATATCGATGATGGCAATGTCTTATTGATTGATGATTATGGTCATCATCCTAAAGAAGTCGATGCGACCATTAAAGCTGCTCGTCAAAGCTTCCCTGATCGTCGTTTAGTGATGCTATTTCAGCCGCATCGTTATAGCCGTACCCGTGATTGCTACGATGATTTTGTAGAAGTGCTATCGAGTGTTGATGAGCTATTATTATTAGATGTTTATTCAGCAGGTGAGAGTCCGATTACCGGAGCTGATACCAAGTCACTAGCGCGTAGTATCCGTTTGCGCGGTGAAGTTGAACCGACTATTATTGATAAAGACAATCTAGCTCCTGTTATGCAGCGTTTGTTAAAAGCCAACGATATGCTGATTACCCAAGGCGCTGGTAATGTCGGGCAGATTGCTATCGATTTGGCTGCCAATAACCTTTATATTAAGTAAGCTAAAATTTAGGGACGATCCTCATGACAACTGATAATAAAGACAATAATAGCACTCAAAATGCAGCTATCAATGATACATCTTTAGACACGACGACTCATGCAAAAGATGCCAGTCAATTTGGCAAAGTAGCCGTTATTTATGGTGGCAGTAGCAATGAGCGCAGCGTGTCTTTGGACAGTGGTGCAGCAGTATTACAAGCGCTCCAAAACCAAGGCGTTGATGCCACTCACTTTGATCCAAAGCACCAAGACATTACTGAGCTACGCAAATATGACCGCGTGTTTAATGTGTTACATGGTCGTGGCGGCGAAGATGGTTTGCTGCAAGGCGTATTACAGTGGTTTGATATACCGCAAACTGGTTCAGGGATTCTAGCTTCTGCACTAGGTATGGACAAAGTACGTACTAAGCAACTGTGGCAAGGTTGCGGTCTCTCAACTGCACCATTTTCATTATTGACGGCTGATACTGACTGGCAGCAAGTGGTTAACATGCTAGGTTTGCCACTTATCATTAAACCAGTTCATGAAGGTTCAAGTATTGGCATGACCAAGGTCAATCATCTTGATGAGCTGCCTGCCGCTTATGCAACTGCAGTGGAATGTGGTGATGCGGTGATGGCTGAGCGCTGGATTACAGGTCGCGAATTTACGATTGTGATTATCGATGACGAAGCTTATCCAGTTATTCGCCTTGAGCCTGCCGACATTACTAACTTCTATGATTTTGAAGCCAAGTATAATCGTAACGATACCAGTTACTATATTCCTTGTGGATTGAGCGCTGCTGATGAAAAGCACCTGCAAGATTTAAGCCTTGCAGCATTTCGTGCAGTAGATGCAAAAGGCTGGGGACGTATCGATGCCATGCAAGATGAAGCAGGCAATTTTTGGTTGCTGGAAATCAATACCGTACCAGGTATGACCAGTCATAGTTTGGTTCCGATGGCGGCCAAAGCTCGCGGACTAGATTTTGATGCACTATGCTGGCACATTTTGGCGCAAACACTATAACTGTCAAATCAACTAAATTGAGCAGATAGTGACGACTCTTTGTGTCACTAGAGCTGCTATACCACAGCTTCATGTAAACTTGTGTAAATTCGCTGCTGGTAGTTGGTGTTTGGCTATTGTTTAACCATAAAATACGTTAATATTGTAAGAATAGGTCTATTTCGGTGATATTTATGTTGTTTTGTGAATACAACTGATAACTTATTCATAATTTAAGAAAAATGTTACGTTTAAATCAACGTAATCGCTGTATATAAGCTATATTTTTAATAAAATTTGATAACATATCGACTTAATAAGCTTCTGCCAAAAATACGCAGATTTATATCAATAAATAGCATGATCAGTTTTATGCAAATATAGGGACAAAGGTCGTTATGGCTCAAACTGTCAACGAGGTAACTGACTTGATGAGTGATAAAGCCGGTCGCCCAAAATCTAAGATCCAAATACCAGCAACGGTAAAGTATCTATTTATGGTACTGGTCTTAGGCTTGCTAGTGCTAATATTAATGATGGGCGGCAAAGCGCTACGTGATGCGCCGCCAGCAAATATTTATGTCAGTAATCAAGGTTTGTCTGCTGCTCAATATCGCTCATTACAAGATGTGATGGAACAACAGCAAGTAAGTAGCTTCTTTACTTCTGATTTGCAAGCATTGCGAGACATCACGATGGGCTTAGCTTGGGTAGACCAAGTAAGTATCTCTCGTGATTGGCAACGTGGCATCGTCGTCAATGCATTACCCAAGCAAGCAGTTGCCAATTTTGGTACGGAACGTTTGGTTGATGCAAAAGGGGATGTATTTGTTCCTGCTGATAGTAGAGATTTAACACAAGAACGTTTTGCGACCTTACAGGGTGAGATGTCTCAAGCGCCAGTTATTATGCAACAGATGCAGCAAGTTAATGATTGGTATGCACCGCTTGGTATGCAGGTCGACGATATCATTCTGTCACCGAGAATGACTTGGCTAATTCGCTTTGACAATGGGCTACGTGTGATTGTAGACAATGAAAACACGGCGCAAAAACTACTGAATTTAAGCCAACTGCTTGGTAATCAGTTAAGTACGCGTCGAGATGACATGCAGTCTGTAGATTTACGATACAAAAACGGCTTTACCATCGCTTGGAACGTGACACAGAGTGCTGAATCAGAATAGCCTAAGTAAGTATTACATCTATGCATAACCGATGTGAGCTAATATGGTTTATTTAGTTTGAAGAAAATATGTACAACATCATAGCGTATTAGTAACGCTTTTTTTAATGATTTAATAGAAGAGCATTACTTGCTCTTCTATTTAGCGATAATTTGTCTGGTACCATGAAAAATAATGAAAATCTGGTTGTTGTCCATCTAAGTGCCACGGCAGTATATGTCGTCATAGGCAATGTTGTCTCTGCAAAAGACATTCGTATTTTGGGCGTAGGACAAGTTAAAAACAGCGATTTTTATCAAGGTCAAATAAAGCACCGTGAACGTCTGCAAGGTGCTATTAAGCAAGCCATTCAAGAAGCAGAAGACACCGCTAACTGCCGTGTACATAGTGTTTGGTTAACGCTTGCGACCCCTGAGCTATCTAGCAAAAACAGTGCTGGAGAGGTCAAAGTAGAAGATGAAGTGGTACGTGCCAAAGACATGGTACAAGCATTGGCCAATGCAAAGTCGCGTGATTTATCATCTGACTATTATTTGATGCATTGCTGTCAGCAAGGTATTTATGTCGATGAGCAAGACTTTATGGTGGATGATGTCATCGAAATGATGGCACACAATATCACCGTGATGTACCACATGATGATGATGCCTGTTGCCAGCCGTCAGAATATCCAAAAACTATTGCAAAGTTGTGACGTCGGCATTGATCATATTGTTTTTGATGCAGTGACCAGTGCTGAGTATAGTTTGATGACTGAGGAACGCCAGCAAGGCGTTTGCTTAGTAGATATCGGTGCTAGTACGACCAGCATTTGTGTGTATAAAGAAAATAAGCTGATTTTTACACACTGTATAGCAACAGGCAGTCATGAAGTGACAATGGATATTTCAGCTGATTTTGGTATTTCCATGATTGAAGCTGAAAAGCTGAAGAAGTCTCATGGCACAGCTGATGTTAATAGTGTCGACCCAAGCGCCTTCTTTTTGTTCAAACCTCAAGGATCGGGCGACGAAATCAATATTGGAATTTATAACTTGGCACGTATTATTGAAGCTCGTTACGTTCAGATATTTACTGAAGTAGCGCGTCAATTACACGAAGCAGGTTTGATAGGCTATATCGATAAAGGGATTGTGTTGACTGGCGGCGGTAGTACGATTAAAGGTATGATACCCTTTGCCAAAAAGCTACTAAAAATGCCTGTCGTACTGACCAATACTCATCCTGCTATCAGTGCTTATAATCATTTTGATAATGATGAGTCGTTTAAGCTATTAAATAGTCAAGTGAATGACCGTGCTTATCAGACGGCTTTTGGCACATTGTTATATAGTCAGAGCGAGCAATTCCGCCGTAGCGAAAAAAGTGAACCTGAAGCGATTCAAAACAATCGAGTATCAGGCGTATTTCGGAGTGCGGGTCAACGGTTTGCAAATGTTTTAAAGAAAATACTATAGATTCGTTTAACCTCATATCTAGAGCATCCATACATTATGGAATGTCTCTAAGTTAGTTAAGCAAGAAAATAAAGTAATATTGCGAATAAATTAGTTTTAAAAATAAAGTATTAAGTAATAATGACATATTATTGTCTATACTGATCGATTTTAGCCATACCCTGTTTTATTTAAATACATTTATATATAGTATGTCGATAGCGCGCCACATGAGTGCGTTACTATGTATCGACTTACACGCTATCTGCAACTGGAGAATCTTTTTTATGTCAAAATACACCATGCCAGATGATAATCAGCTTCAAAACAATGGCCAAGCAAGCTTCACTGTATTCGGTGTTGGTGGCGGCGGCGGTAATGCAGTTGAACATATGGTACAGCAAGGCATCAGAGGTGTAACGTTCGTTTGTGCCAATACAGATAAACAAGCGCTAGATCGTCTTACTGCACCGCACAAACTGCAACTGGGTGCAAAAACGAACCGTGGTCTAGGGGCAGGCGCAAATCCAGAAGTGGGTCGTGAAGCAGCAGAGAGCGAAGAAGAAGCGATTCGCGCATTGCTTGAGCACTCAGATATGGTATTTATCACTGCTGGTATGGGCGGCGGTACTGGTACAGGCGCAGCGCCAGTTGTTGCTCGTATTGCGAAAGAAATGGAAGTACTAACAGTTGCGGTTGTGACCACACCATTCAAATTCGAAGGTGGTAAGCGTATCAAAGCTGCAAAAGCAGGTATTGAGCAGCTGACTAACTTTGTCGACTCAATTATCACGATTCCAAATGATAAGTTGATGAGTGTATACGGCAACATCTCTATGCAAGATGCTTTCAAAAAAGCGGATGATGTATTGCTGCACGCCGTTCAAGGTATTGCGGAAACCATCGCTAGCGAAGGTATGATCAACATTGACTTTAACGATATCCGTACGGCGATGACTGCGAAAGGTCATGCGATGATGGGTATTGGTCGTGCCAGCGGTGATGATCGTGCGCGTCAAGCGACTGAAAAAGCCATCAGATCACCACTACTTGATGATTTGCGTTTAGAAAATGCAAAAGGTCTACTGGTCAATGTTATTTCTTCAGAGTCATTGTCACTAGATGAAATGAGCAAAATCAGTGCAATAGTCGAAGAAATTACTGACATCGACGACGCTCACATTTTCTACGGTTCTGTGATTGATGAAAAAATGGGTGACGATTTACATGTAACTGTCATCGCAACTGGCTTAACGTTAGATGAAAACGCAGGTCAAGAGCCAGAAGTAGTAGAGCAGCCAGTACCTTCTGTTAATAGCACGCAACCTGTTGATCCTAATGTACATACCAGCGCTTTAAACAGTCAGAAGCAGTTACAAGCTCAGCAGCATCAAGATAGCGTTGCACGTCCTAGTGCAAGTGCACCTCAAGAGCAGCCTAAGACTAAAACAAACAGTATTCAAGACTATTTAAAACGTCAACAGAATAAATAGTAATTCTAATTTACTGTGAGTAAGAGAAAGCCAGCGTTTTAACGCTGGTTTTTTTGTTTGAGAAAAGATGAAACGTTTTCTATAAGAAAAATCATGGCAGTCTTCCATGTAATCTATATGTATATGACTGTCGAAACTTATGTGAATCTCACTTTTTTATAGTATTAAATAGGCCATATAAAGTAAAAATCAGCAATAGAATATTGACGATAAGTGTTATCAATCAAGGAGATAAGAAAATTAGCGCTTTTTATATATAGCGAATAAGGGGTCGGTAATGGTACACTATGTCAATTGTAACAAAATATGTGAGAAGACAACCATGAACCAAAGAACCATAAAAACAGCAATAGCCGTTACGGGTACTGGTCTACATAGTGGTCAGCCTGTTGACTTGGAGTTTCATCCACAGCCGATTGACACTGGTATTGTTTTCGAGCGCTCTGATATAGAAGGTGGTCATCCAATCCCAGCGAGTGCGTTTTTAGTACAAGACACGATGATGTCATCGAACTTAGTATTTGGTGGTACGCGAGTGGGCACGGTTGAGCATCTGCTTAGTGCCATAGCTGGACTAGGAGTAGATAATCTGTTAGTTCGTGTTTCTGCTTCAGAGATACCAATTATGGATGGTAGTGCTGCGCCTTTTGTTGCGCTCTTACTAGATGCAGGATTTTGTGAGCAAGAAGCAGCCAAGAAATTTATTAAAATTATACGTCCAGTACGAGTAAAGCTAGAAGATAAATGGGCAGAGCTACGTCCTTATGAAGGGTATGAATTAAACTTTGAGATTGATTTTGATCATCCTGCGTTTGATAAGAACTTTCAGCATGCACAGTTGCAGTTCTCTACACAGAACTTCATCGAACAATTAAGCACTGCGCGTACTTTTGGATTTTTACGTGATATAGAAGCGCTACGTCAAAATAACTTAGCACTTGGCGGTAGTATGGATAATGCTATCGTTATCGATGATGCCAACATACTTAATGCCGAAGGCTTACGTTTTAACGATGAGTTTGTCCGTCATAAAATTTTAGATGCTTTGGGAGATTTGCATCTGATTGGCTACCCAATTTTAGGTCGTTTTAATGCCTATAAGTCTGGTCATGCTCTGAATAATTTATTGGTACGTGAAATACTGTCTGACGAAGATAACTTTGAAATTGTAACTTTTGATGACAATGTAACCTGTCCTATCGAGTATTTACCGCTTAACGATTTGGTTATTGAAGGATAAATACAGGAATATACAGGAAGTATCGAAACATTTACGCAATATTACATAGTAGGCTCATAATTACATTTATATAATATTCTATATTTTGAATATATCGTCTATATGAATATATGAATTTTCCGTTAAGGCACATAACACAAAAGCTGTAGATGGTTTTCTAATCCTTCGTTAGTTATATCCATA
Organism: Psychrobacter nivimaris; assembly: GCF_904846365.1. Classification (GTDB taxonomy): domain Bacteria; phylum Pseudomonadota; class Gammaproteobacteria; order Pseudomonadales; family Moraxellaceae; genus Psychrobacter; species Psychrobacter nivimaris_B. Next base: position 67,321 of record NZ_CAJHAL010000003.1, on the reverse strand, counting down.
ATCTGGATGTAACTAACGGAGGATTTTTTTTATCTGATACATTACAAAAATCCATCTTTATCAATGCCATCACCTGCTCTTATTTACATAACTTTACATTTAATGGTCGGTATTTTTAATGATTAATCAAACGCAAAAGGGCTTTTCTGAGATTTTCATCAGTGGTGACATGCTCTGCGGCCTGTGATATAGTCCGTTTTGTGTTCTGGCTAAGCGCCTGATTTTCATTGGCTTTACGAGAATTTGGTAAGTGCAGTGATGATGTTGATGATTGTTTAGATGAATAATTATCAGTAGAGTTTTTAGCCACAACGACGCGAATTTGCTTGAGTTGTTTAAATGTAATTGACTGCTCTGTTAGTATTTGCAAATACGAGCTATGTAAATAGCGAATATGATTTGCTGCTGTCATTGAGCTAACACTTAATATCAACTGCTCAGGTGATAAGCCTACAACCCAACAGGTATTGAGTATTTCTTCAGGTAGACAGTCTACCAATAGCTCTTTTATCTCGTTGGTTGCTTCTATATATAGTCGCATGTTATTAGCAAGGGTTTGAGGTAGCGCGCTACCAGCAAATGCTTGATGATCTATAAGCTGGGCAAGCCGATTAGGCTGTTTTTTTGACATCGTAAGTACTCATCTAATAGGTGACAAACTCGATACTCATAACAGACATGCTAAAAGCAATATATAGCAGATGGCTTATAAGATAGTTGACTAGGTGGGAAGTACTACTGGCACTAGTCACTATTTGAAAAGAATGAACCGTTGTAATAGGGATTTTATCACGTCTATTTGATGATTATATCCTCTAAATTAATTGATGCTTCGTTACGGATGACGAGCAGACTTGTATTAACAATAGGTAGTAAATTTATGAAACAAGCTTTATTAATCTTGTCAGTATTGGGAATGGGTATCGCACAGACGAGTGGTGCTGCCGAAACAACCTTTCAACCAAATAATACCTTGAGTCATACCATCACAAATATTTCTACTTCTGCGAACTATGGTTCTAGTCGCAATATCTATAGCACTAACAGTGGTGCACATGTATATAGCAACGATGAGATCAGTCAAGCAATTGACAACCTAAGCGCTCATGCTAAGCAAAAAGAATATCAGCTCGCTTCACTGACCAGTCGTTTGTCTTACGAGCAGCGTCAGCAGCAAGCAAGCCGCGTACCTGACCGCAACTCTGCTCCTGCTATTGCAGCAGCAAATGCCTCTCGCGTCGCTCTATCTAGAAGCTCTGGCTACTGTGCTCGCTATGTACGTAAAGCATTACAATCAGCAGGTTACGAATTTACGCCTAACCCTTCAGCCTATCAGTACGCCTCTCGTGGCACGCTAGCCCAAGCCGGCTTTACCAAGATCAGTAACGACATGGCACCACAAGTTGGTGATGTCGTTGTCTATAACCGCACGTCAAGCCGTCCACATGGTCATATTCAGATTTTTGATGGCAATGACTGGGTATCTGACTTCCGTCAAAACAGCATTAGCCCTTATAGCGGTACATACAGCTATACGACATGGCGTGATTCGCAGTATGTTGATGATGCGTCAGATCGTGGTATCTACCTTGCGATGGCTGACAAATAAACATCGGTTAAATGAAGTAAGCATCAGTTAAATAAGACTAAAGTTTTCTCCAAACTCAGTAATGCTCTTTATGACATTACTGGGTTTTTTTTGTGCTTTAAATAATTATATCTAAGAATAGCTGTATTTAAATGAGTACAGCTCATACAACCAAATCAAAGCTCAAACTTTGGCCAATAGTCGCGATTGTGAAAATCAGGCGGGGATGCATGGCCCGAGGCAAAATATAAGTCAGTTTTGCCAAACCATAAGATGACACAAGGATGTATTTGTTCAATCTTCATGTTTGCAATAGCGTATTGTTGATTCGGTAGCTGCGTTATAGGTAGGCTAAAGCTGCGCTCATAATGAGCAGGTGTCTGCACTACCGTTGAAGTGCTAGATAGTAGGCTTGCTACTGATAAGGCTGTCAAATCCTTATGGTTGTTCCAACCAACAGATGCGCGTGTGGTTCCATCAGTTTCATACAACGGTACTGGCGGTAGTGCCGCAGGGTTACGATAGCTCTCAAATTGATAAAGTGCATAACGACCATCAGGACTCGCATTAATCTCTATATAAGCAGTTGTTTGCTGAAGTGGTATCTTGTGAGGTTCTGGATGGTGAATTGCTACGATATCTTCGTCATCATTCTTACAGCCTGCAATCTTGCTGCCAGCAATAAAACATTCAAGGCACGTCTCTTCCCATAGGTAATCAGTGAAATTTACTTGAGTTTGTTGCCATGTTCGCCAATTGAGTTGGTTTGCTAGAGTTTGGCTAGGCAGAGTCACTTGATAGGTCAGCATTAATTGCAAAGCTGGCTGTTGGATGATCTCTGTACTTACTTCGATAGAGATATTCTCAAGATCTTCTATAGACACGCCTAATTGCTGAGCGTCTTTCGCTATCGTCTCGGTGGCTATAGAGAGGTTAAAAGATTGGTTCATTATAAGTACATCTCGATGGTAATAATAAAGAGGTGATAGTGACAAGAGAAATCATACTGGCTAAGAGCACTAATACTAAAGGACACTAATACTATATGATAAGTATAACCGAGACTATCGGAAAACATAAAAGCCGCGAGCAAGAAGCGTCGCGGCCTTTGTATTTCGTTATCGTTTGGCTATGATATAAGTGAGCATAAAACCCAGTCACTTAAGTCTAGTCGGGTATGACATATTACTGCGCGTGACGTGCTAGGTTAGACAGTTTTGGGTTGGCATTTGGGTTTTTGCGTAGTAATAATGCCATACGACCAATAGAGTGAACCAAAGATGCATTAGCCGCTTTAGCAAGTTCAGCGCCAACGATGTCACGCTCTTCTTTCGTGCCAGCAGGCAATTTCACCTTGATAAGTTCATGATCTGTTAGCGCGCGATCGATTTCTTCAGTGATGGTCGGGGTGATACCCTTGTTGCCGATCATAACGATAGGCTTTAGCTCGTGACCGATGCCTTTTAGACGTTTAATGGTAGCGTTATCGAGTTGCATAGAATTCCTAAGTGTTGGTAAAAATAAAAATGGTACTGTCAAAAACAGTTATTGATCATTATAGATAATCTGTGACCATCTTGCATGAGATCAGCAGGATTTTGCACGATTTTACGTGACGAAAATGTTAAACTGAATGTTTGGTACATTATAAACGCTACTGCCTTATAAAACAGTTATTTAACCAATAGAATTTGGTCAGTTTGCAACCAACCATGAATAAAAAATTTGATTAACACCGTATTTAGAATAATCCGCAACGGATTAATATCAGTTTGTAAGTGATAGAGCAATTAAAGCAGCTAGATTTAGTAAAGCAATAGGAGCAGGTATTTTGGCCACGCGTATCGAAAACAAAAAACTATCAAAGAGCAGCAGTGCTTGGATGAAAGAGCATATTGATGATCATTATGTACAAAAAGCTCAAAAAGATGGCTACCGTGCCCGTGCCGCTTATAAATTATTAGAGATTAATGAAAAAACCAACCTGATCAAAAAAGGCATGACGGTCGTAGATTTGGGCAGTGCGCCTGGTAGCTGGTCACAAGTGGCTGGTCGATTGGTAGGTGATGATGGTATCTTGATTGCCTCTGATATTTTGGCGATGGATACTTTGCCTGATGTGACCTTTATTCAGGGTGATTTTCGTGAAGCCGAAGTGTTTGATGCCATTATGGCAGAAGTGGGTGATAGACAAGTCGATGTCGTATTGTCTGACATGGCACCCAACACGGCTGGGAATAGTGCTATCGATCAGCCACGTATGATGTACTTATGTGAGCTGGCAGTAGACTTCGCGCTTGCAACCTTACCAGAAGGTGGCGCACTTATTATGAAAGTGTTTCAAGGCGAGGGTACACAAGAATTACGCAAGCAGATGCAGCAGGATTTTAGTAAGATTCGTAGTATAAAGCCAGGTGCGTCACGACCACGCTCAAAAGAGATGTTTTGGATAGCGATTAAATAGTTTTGACATCAATAGGTTGCTGCTCTTGTAAGCGTGAGGGTAAACCACCATAAAGTGTTATTATCGCGATATAAAATCTGCGTCAATTGTTAAATGAATAATCGTGAAACCTGCTTGAATTATGCGGGTTAGCACCACATATCATGGTATATTACCTTTGTTTTTAGCATACGTTTTAGGCAAAGTCGTCTGATAATAAGCGTTTTACAAGCTCAATGATCGTATATCTATGTTTCTCTCATACTGATTATTTATAAAAACAATTTTTAGGCTACCTATAAATCATATAAGTTTAATTTAGCAGTTTTTTATTATCGGGATATTCGTTAAAAATGAGCAATACGTTTATAGACGTCACGTGTTTAATAAACACACCAATAAGTAAGGGATGGGAATAACTAGTGAGCGACATGGTAAAAAATACCTTATTGTGGCTGGTGGTAATCGGCGTTTTGGTGCTGGTGTTTAGCGGCTTTGATCAATCTTCTGAGCCGGATAACCTTAACTACTCTGAGTTTGTGACCGCAGTGTCAGAAAACCAAGTAGCCAGTGTCGAGATCGACGGCGAACAGATCACCGGCGAAAAGAAAAATGGTTCATCTTTTGAGACCATTAGACCAGCTGTGTCAGATGACCAGCTCATGCCAATGCTACGTGAGAACCAAGTCGAAGTTCAAGGAACGGCACCAAAGCGCCAAAGCGTACTAATGCAACTACTGATAGCCAGCTTCCCAATTCTATTGATTATTGGTCTGTTCTTATTCTTTATGCGTAATATGCAGGGCGGCGCTGGCGGTAAAGGCGGCGGCCCAATGAGCTTTGGTAAATCGAAAGCGAAGATGCTGACCGAAGATCAAATCAACGTTAACTTCGAAGATGTGGCTGGTTGTGAAGAAGCCAAAGAAGAAGTCGTTGAAGTGGTTGAGTTCTTACGTGATCCAGACAAATTTACCAAGTTGGGTGCAACGATTCCTCGTGGTATCTTGATGGTAGGTCCTCCAGGTACAGGTAAAACGTTGTTAGCAAGAGCTATTGCTGGTGAGGCAAAAGTGCCGTTTTTCTCAATCTCAGGCTCTGATTTTGTTGAGATGTTCGTCGGTGTTGGTGCATCTCGTGTTCGTGATATGTTCGAACAGGCGAAGAAAAGCGCTCCTTGTATCATCTTTATTGATGAGATTGATGCAGTCGGTCGTCATCGTGGTTCCGGTATGGGCGGCGGTAATGATGAGCGCGAGCAGACATTGAACCAACTATTGGTTGAGATGGATGGTTTTGAAGGCAATGAAGGCGTTATTGTTATTGCCGCAACCAACCGTGCTGACGTGCTTGATAAAGCATTATTACGTCCAGGTCGTTTTGACCGTCAAGTACAAGTAGGCTTGCCAGATATCAAAGGCCGTGAGCAAATATTGAAAGTGCATTTGAAAAAACTGCCAAACACGATCAGTGTAGATGCCAGTTCTCTTGCTCGTGGTACACCTGGATTTAGTGGCGCACAGCTTGCCAACCTTGTAAACGAAGCGGCATTGTTTGCCGCGCGTCGTAACAAGACTAGCGTCGATATGAATGACTTCGAAGATGCAAAAGACAAGTTGTATATGGGTCCTGAACGCAAGTCCATGGTGATACGCGAAGAAGAACGCCGTGCCACTGCTTATCACGAAGCGGGTCATGCGTTAGTAGCTGAGCTATTGCCAGGTACAGATCCGGTGCATAAAGTCACTATTATGCCGCGTGGCTTTGCCCTTGGTGTCACTTGGCAGTTGCCTGAGCATGATCAGACCAGTATGTACAAGTCGAAAATGTTGAGCGACATTGCTATTTTGTTTGGTGGTCGTATCGCCGAAGAAGTGTTTATCAATCAAATGTCGACGGGCGCTTCGAACGACTTTGAACGAGCTACTAAAATGGCACGTGCGATGGTCACGAAGTACGGTATGTCTGATGCACTTGGTATCATGGTGTATGAAGATGACGACAACTCGCAAGGATATTTCGGCGGTGGTGGACGTACTATCTCAGAAGCCACGCAGCAGAAGGTCGATGAAGAAGTGCGTCGTATGCTAGAAGAGCAATATGATATCGCTCGTGAATTGATTGAAGCCAACCAAGACAAAATGCATGCGATGGTTGATGCACTTATGAACTGGGAAACCATTGATCGTGACCAACTGCAAGATATCTTAGCAGGTGAAGAGCCACGTCCACCGAGAGTTTACCAGCATAACGAAGTAAACTTGTCGAAAAATGATGTTAAAACAACTGGTGCTACTCCGCCGCCATTACCAGCGATGTAAGTGCTAGTGTATCCATATTTGATAAAAAGCCCTTTATGATAGAGGGCTTTTTTTATTGTCATCATTTTATGAAGGGTTTAGAACCCTATAAGATTTACTGGTATCATAAGCGTAGATAACAATAATTAAAACTGCATTATAAACTTTACTTGCGATGGATTATTCATGTCATTATTCCAACCTTTATCCAACTACCAAGTGTCTAGCCGTGATAAGACCTTAGATTTGTCACAGCCACATATCATGGGCATCTTGAATGTAACGCCAGATTCGTTTTCAGATGGTGGGCAGTTTAACGCAATAGATAAAGCCGTTGCGCACTGTCAGCAGATGATAAATGAAGGTGCTACTATTATCGATATCGGTGGTGAATCTACTCGTCCAAATGCGCAAACTGTGGCGACTGATGATGAGATACAACGAGTTGTACCAGTGGTTAGAGCCATTCGTCAGCATTGTGGTGATGCTATTTGGTTATCGATTGATACTAGCAGCCCTGAAGTCATGCAGGCAGCGTTTAATGAAGGTGCTGACATTTGGAACGATGTACGAGCATTGAAACGTACTGGTGCGGCAGAGCTGGCGGCTAAGCTTAATATACCTGTTATGATAATGCATATGCGCGGTGAGCCAACGACAATGAATAGTCTGGCACAGTATGATGATGTGATTGATGAGGTGCGTACGGAGCTGATTGACCGTATTAACGAAGTAGTCAGCATCGGCGTCAAACAAAGTAATATCATTATCGACCCAGGTTTTGGTTTTGCTAAGAACTATGAGCATCACTGCGCATTATTAAGTCAGCTGAGCAGCTTACAGACATTAGAGCTGCCGATAATGTTTGGCATTTCTCGCAAGCGTTTTTTAGCAGAAGTATTGACCAAAAGTGGAGCTGAAGCTGTGAGTACGACGCAAGCGGTAGAGCGTGATTCGGCAGGAACGGCAGCTGGGCTATTTGCCTTACAACAAGGCGCAAGTATTATTCGTACGCATAATGTGGCGATGATGCAGCAAGCAGTGGCCTTATGGCGTCAACTGTCAGCATATCGTTGTTAAACTCATTCTACATGTCCGAATGCATAGTGAGATTTCAAGACTATAAATATTCTATACGCTATGCTTAACGTCCATTTTTAAACTATCTAAACCGATAAAACTATCTCAATTAATAAGAGTAAACCTATGACAAGTACCACTCAGCCAGAACCAACCAATGAACAGCGCCGTATCATTTATCAAGCTCGCCGCGGATTAAAAGAATTGGATTTTTATATTGATCCTTACGTCAAGGAGCTGTATCTGACAGCAGATGCTACTGAACAAGCAACCTTTGCAGAAATGCTCACTCATGAAGACCCAGACTTGCTAGACTATTTTACCAATCAAAATCGTCCAGAAGAGGACGACATCTGGGCGTTGGTCAATAAGATAAAAACATGGCGCCACACCAAAGACTTGGTTTAGGTCTTAAGGAACGGGTCAGTACAATATCTAACGTTTCCCATGGTACGCTTATATGACGCCAGTAACCTCGCTACGTATTGATACAGCTATCAAGCCTGCCAGTTATTTACGCGCGCTGCTATATGTAGGCTTGACTGGCGTTATGATGATATTGGCATGGTTTGCATCTTTGACTTTGTGGCAGTATTTACTAATCTTAATAGTCTCGGCAGCAGTTGCAAGTTATCTGATTATATCGAGACCGATACTATTACATATTAGTCAGCCATTGCTCAGTCAGCGTGTCGATAAAGAATGGCAATTACTGATACGAACGGGACGCGGCGATGAGTTATGGCAAGCAGAGTTAATCGATATAAATTGCTACCAGTGGGCGATGAGTATGGAGTTCAATATCGTTGAGCCTTATCAAAGATCGTTTTCGACTACTATATTCCGCGACCAAGTAAATTCTGAGCAATGGCGACAATTAAATATTTTAACCAATATCAGTAAGGGTAATGCTAGATAACTAAGTATTTATGGAGCTTAAGTTTTTCCTTTTACGATGAGAAAACCCTACACGTCATAACAAAATAGCTATCTCAAAGGACAAAGAGGTTTGTTATATTAAAATCTGTTATATTAAAAATAGAAAATAAAACTCATAAGTCTGCTGTCCTGTTATTAAAGAACATGTAGGCAGATATGAGGTTTTATAAATTTTAGCAGTATTTTTGTACTAAACAATACGATAAAAAGAGGAATAGATAATGAGCTTATTAGGGAATTTAGTGAGCCAAGTGGCACGTAGTGCAATGAATCCAGACGACGCTCAGCGCAATCCAGTTAACCAACGTACTGAAACACGGCAGACTGGTGGACTAGGTGATATCTTAGGTAGTGTGTTGGGCGGTGGCAGTCAGGTAGGTGGTTATAGCCCTCAACAAAATAGTCGTCAAGCAGATAATGGTTTTGGCTTAGATGACATCATTGGTGGTCTCACGGGCGGTAGTCAGCGCGGTGGTATGAGTTCAGGTGCTGGCGGACTAGGTGATATTTTAGGTAGTGTATTAGGTGGTCAGCGTACTAATAGTGGGTTCGGTGGTAAAGGTATGCTCGTTGCTGCATTGATGCCTATGGTACTTAGCTGGATCAAACGTAATGGTGGTTTGAGCGGGGCATTGTCGAAAATCACTGGTATGGGCTATGAAGGTCAAGCGCGCTCTTGGATGAGTAATAACGAAGCAAACGATAATTTAGATCCAAATGAAATTAACCGTTTGTTTGACGAAAATGAAATTCAGCAAGTGGCCGCTCATACTGGTGCTAATGAAACTGAGGTAAGACAGGGACTTGCTGAGCTGTTACCTGAGGTAATGAATCAGCTAACCCCTAATGGTAATCTGGATAATGAGTCTGAAGCCAATGAAGAGATAGATCAAATCATTAGCCAGCTATCTAGCCGTCTTGGTAATTTTAAATAGTTTTTTATAAAAAATCACTATTTACAGAATTAGTCATATCAATGAAAACACAATAGAAAATGGTCCATCAATAGATGGACTATTTTTTTTATTAATTAAAAGTAAATATCGTATCTAACAAATTTTTATTATTTATTAAACTTATAATCTAAATATATATGTTAAAAATAGTAAACAATAACGTAAGGATTCTATAAGTCCTATAAAATAGCTAAGACAAGCACTCAGGTTGTAGCTATAGCTTTATCGTCTTAAAAGCATTGAATTAAAGGTACCATCTTTTAATCGCCTAATGATTTCATAAGGATTATTACTTATGCCATTCAAGCCCGTTCAAGCAGCTGTTGCTATTTTAGTCGGTTTATTAATTTGGTTTGTTATCCCAGTACCGACGGGTGTCACACCAGAAGCGTGGCATATGTTGGCACTATTCATCGCGACTATTGTTGCTATCATAGGTAAGGTACTGCCCATTGGTGCCATTGCTATTATTGCTGTGACTCTAGTGGCACTGACCGGTGTCACAAATGATAATCCGAAGCAAGCCATTAGCGATGCATTATCAAGCTATTCAAGCCCTCTGATTTGGCTCATTGGTATTGCAGTTATGATATCGCGTGGATTGATAAAGACAGGTTTAGGTCGACGTATTGCTTATTATTTCATTTCTATCTTTGGTAAAAAAACCATTGGCGTGGCTTATTCCTTGGCCGCTGCTGAGCTAATGGTCGCACCTATTACCCCTTCTAATACGGCACGTGGTGGCGGTATTATTCATCCTATTATGAAATCCATTGCGCAGAGTTTTCATTCGACACCAGAAGAGGGTACTCAAAACAAAATTGGGCGTTACTTAGCGATGGTGAATTACCACGCTAATCCTATTACTTCTGGTATGTTTATCACTGCTACGGCTCCTAACCCTTTAGTTGTCGAGCTGGTGAATAAAGCCACAGGTGGTGATATTCAGTTATCATGGACAACGTGGGCAGTAGCCATGTTTATACCCGGGATGCTTTGTTTAATCGTCATGCCATTGATCATTTATATGATTTATCCTCCTGATGTTAAAGCAACGCCTGATGCCAAAAACTTTGCAAAAGATAATTTGACAGAGATGGGTCAAATCAGTATTCACGAAAAAATAATGTTCGGTGTATTTGCTCTTATGTTAGTACTGTGGGCGAATATTCCTGCGTTGATTTTGGGTGAACAATATAGTGTTGATGCTACTACCACGGCCTTTGTTGGCTTGACGACACTGATATTGACTGGTGTGCTGACTTGGGATGATATTCTCAAAGAGAAGTCTGCATGGGATACTATCGTTTGGTTTGGTGCCCTGATTATGATGGCAGCTTATCTAAACAAACTTGGTCTAATTAGCTGGTTCGCAGGCAATATTGAGTCTCTCATTGGAACAACTGGGGTAGGTTGGGTAGGTGCAGCAACTATTTTGACCTTAGTTTATTTATACATACATTATTTCTTTGCTAGTACCACCGCTCATATTACCGCACTATTTGCAGCATTCTATGCAGTTGGCCTGACGTTAGGGGCACCGCCGATGTTATATGCGCTAATCTTGGCCGCAGCGGGTAATATCATGATGACGCTTACGCATTATGCGACTGGTACTGCGCCTGTAATTTTTAACTCTGGTTATGTGACGTTAAAAGAGTGGTGGGCCATTGGGGCGATTATGAGCGTGGTTAATTTAGTCATTTGGATAGGTGCTGGCCTCATTTGGTGGAAAGTACTCGGTTATTACTAAATTTAAAAAGCATTCGCTAAAAGCGTGCATCTAATGTTTCTAATGTATAGTTGAGCGCAGCAAAGCAGATATCGGTGTTAAACCCTCTATATTGCAAAAATCGTAACTGCTTAGCTTTTTCTTTTTGCTCAACTGGTATGTCATTACCATACTTTTTGGTACGTGCTGTCACCGCCAGTTTCAGCCAATCTACACCATCAACTAGGTTGTCTGCATCATCATCTACAAACTCACTAAATTCATCAGACTCAGTATTTGCCATATCGATTAGCTCATCGATGTTACCTGGTATAGCAATTTTCTTACGATAGAATTCTTGTTTGATCCGACCACGTCCACGGCCTTTACGAATATTCTCACGTATCAGCATTAGGGTAGTGCGGTAATCACTTTGATAACCTTTTTCTTCAAACTCATCGAGCAGGGCATCAATTTTCTCTGGGTCTTGTTCTTTGTCGATCAGCTTTTGCTTTAGCTCAGCCTTACCGTATTCACGGCGTGATAAATAATAAAATGCGAGCCAACGCAATCGACTTTCTGCTTTGATCGCATCGATTTCTGCTTGTTTTTGTTCAGGGGTTCGTAAGTAAGCTTTGAGCGCGGCTGGTATGTTATCGTTTTGGCTGTCTGTTTCACTACCATTGATAGCAAAAAGCTCAGCTTCATTTTCTGAGTTTTTGGATAGTGGCTCAGTGCTATCACTAGAACCAGTTGTCAAACCATCACTAATTTCGTCATTATGAATGTCGAGTTTGACTTCTGCCAGCATCTCTTTAATGGTTTGTGCTTCAGGTGGTTGATATGTAGGGGCGTCACTAGGCTCAGCGGTAAAATTGGCCGCTGGATGAAAACGCTTTTTACGTTTTTTAGATTTAGAAGTTTTCTTTGACTTAGGAGAGGAGTCTTCAAAGAACGCTGTATCAATAGTAGCGTCATTCGTGACTGAATCATCTTTACTTGAACGAATAGCCCGTTTACTAGGTTTCTCTCGTTTTTTAGGCTCTTTCGTATGAGAATCTTTGGACTGTTTTTTTGGTTTATTATCAACAGAACTAGCTGAGTCGGGTGCCGACTCAGCTAGAATTTCAGCTAAGGTTTTAATTTTCATAATGAATCATAGTGACTGACAACGGTTAATCGTTAAACCATTATTGTACAGGTTCAGAAGCCTGTTCTGCTTCTTCAGTTTCGTCGGCTTTACTATTTTTTTTCGTACCAAGCTTTTCGTCACGTATCTTGTCTTCGATTTCTTGAGCAATGGCAGGATTCTCTTTTAAGAAAAGCACAGAGTTGGCTTTACCTTGACCAATTTTTTCGTCGCCATAGCTGTACCAAGATCCTGCTTTACCAACCGCTCCAATCTCAACGCCTAAATCAATGACTTCGGCTAAGTGGTTAGTACCTTCACCGTAAGTGATTTCGAACTCAGCTTGGCGGAAAGGTGGTGCCATTTTATTTTTGATAACTTTAACACGGGTCTGGTTACCAATGATTTCATCACCATTTTTGACCGCACCAATGCGGCGGATATCCATACGTACAGAAGCGTAGAATTTCAGCGCGTTACCACCAGTTGTGGTCTCAGGGCTACCGAACATAACACCAATTTTCATACGGATTTGGTTAATAAACACCACCATACAGTTAGAGCGTTTGGCGTTACCAGTGATTTTACGTAGGGCTTGGCTCATCAGACGTGCTTGCAGACCCATGTGCGAGTCACCCATTTCGCCTTCAATCTCAGCTCGTGGCGTCAAAGCAGCCACTGAGTCAATTACGATCATGTCGATCGCGCCTGAGCGTACCAACATATCGGTGATTTCAAGTGCTTGCTCGCCATTGTCAGGCTGCGAGAGCAATAAGTCATCAGTATTTACCCCAAGCTTGCGAGCATAGACAGGGTCAAGCGCATGCTCGGCATCGATAAAGGCACAGGTACCGCCTTGCTTTTGACATTCTGCAATAGCTTGCAGAGTCATCGTTGTCTTACCTGAGCTTTCTGGGCCGTAAATTTCAACGATACGGCCTTTTGGTAGACCACCAATGCCAAGCGCAATGTCTAATCCTAGAGAGCCTGTAGAGACCACGTCGACATCCATAATGGCCGAGTCATCGCCTAGATGCATGATGGTGTTTTTACCAAATTGCTTTTCGATTTGACCTAATGCCGCTTTGAGGGCTTTGGCTTTATTGTCGTCCATATTGGATTCCTTGTTTCCGGTAGTTAAGTTGATGCTATAAATAAAATATTGGTACTGTTGAAACCTTTGGCAAACGCATACTGACTGTTATGAAGTCGGCAATTATTGTTTGGCTGTTTTATCGAAAAATAGGTTGTCACGTGACTGGTATAGGTAGTAGTATCGAAGGTATCGTTCTACTATACAGTAAAATTAAATAGCGAGAGAAGTAAAAATAAGTCCGTAATACACTGTCGTTATCGTTGTTTTTAGTCAGCCTTGACGTGCTAATTACTTGACTCAACTTTTTAACACTGTTGATTTGATAAGGTAATTATAACAAAAGCAAGGCACTATAATGAGCGTTGAGGGATGCTAGACGACACTATCTGTCGTATGGTATGCGGCTAAAATCTACGGAAATAATGCGATAGGTCGTTGTTGTTTTGAACCTGATAATGACTATGCTTGTCAATAGATTTAGGAGTTGTCCACAACAAATAAAAGGCTTATTTTCGCTAATTGTGAAACATTATGAATAATTGAATTATTTTAGAAATTATTTAAAATAATTTTTTATGTGTGTGAATTTAATATAAGTATTTGATTTTAAATGATTTATAAATTGTACAAAAAATGAACGATTTTACCTTATCCTTTAAGTTGCTTAGCTATAAACTTGTCAAGTGGTGACTTATACACAGGGTTATCCACAGCTTATGGGGAGAACTCTGTAAAGCCTTATAATACATAAGTTTACGTAGATTATTAGTGTTGGGAACGGGTTCTATATCTCGTTTTTAATCACTTTATAGGAGCAATTTTTTCTACAAACAACGCTATGAGCGCTATGTTTCACAAATTATAAATTTATCTTTTTTTATGCATAATCATACTATAGGTATTAAAAGTCAGGAGTATGACTCAAGATATACAGCTAAGATATCAGCAGACATAGTTATGTATAGGATGTCTAGTATTTTTAGAGATATTTTCTACAGCCTATAGAAGGCCACAAAAAAGCGGCTACATCAGATAGCCGCTTTGTCAAAACATTTAAAAGTAAAGCTGTATTAATCAGTCTTTGATATAGATCAAATCCCACACACCATGCCCACGGTCGAGGCCACGACGCTCAAACTTGGTCATTGGACGAAAGTCAGGACGCTCAGTGAAATTACCTGTACCTGCTTTGTTGGTCAATCCAGCGAAACCATCCAATACTTCAACCATCCAAAATGCATAATGCTCCCAGTCAGTTGCTGTATGGAACCAGCCGCCTTGTTTTAAGCTGCGCGTAACGATGGTCATACGTTCAGGACTGACAAAACGACGCTTATAGTGACGCTTCTTTTGCCATGGATCAGGGAAGTATAGCTGAATACGGTCGATATGGTTTTCTGGTAGCTGCTTGAGCAATTGAATGGCATCACCGTTGATGATTTTTACGTTGCTCAAATCTTGGGTGCCAGCCATATACGCACATTTACCAATACCAGGCTCATGCACTTCTACACCGACAAAATTACGAGTAGGGTCAGCGGCCACCATTTCAATAAACGAATCGCCCAAGCCAAAACCAATCTCTACCGTAAGCGGCGCATCTGGGCCGTTAGGGCTATCGGCGAATAACGTACGTAGGTTATCAATACCGGTAAGATCGCCATCACCAAAACTGTTGTTGACCAAATACTCAGAAAATTCTGGAGCAGTTAGTGCAAGCTCAGCATTTTTGTTCATGTGCGTACGGCGCTTCATAAATGTATTGACGATGCGGATATGCTTGTCAGAGGTCGGTTCTATCTCTTGGCTAGTGCTGTTATCGATATCGATAGGCTCGCTTGTGCTATTAAGGGTTTGCTCATCAGTAGTATCGGTACTATTGACGTTGTCATTGATATCAGAATGTTGACTCATAGGATTCGTAAGGCTTAATTAGGTGGGTGATGTTTGCTTATTATAAGTCAAATCCATACAACTGTGAACGGACAATCCTATTTTCGCGTATTTGCTGATCGGTGCTATGGTTTCTCTATGTTACACACGGGTTTTGGCATTATCATATAATGGTATCTTTTAAATGCTTTTTCTAAGAGTCAGTAAGTAGAGCGTGTTGCCATGTTATTTATCGAGACAGATTCACCGCCACCATTTTATCAAGAGTCGTTAACACCTGCTAAACGTAAGCAGTTAGACAAGTGGTTCATCGGTAACCGTAGCCAGCGTTATTACCTTAAACGTTTTGAGCAGTTTGATCAGCAAGGTTATCTGTCGCCAAAATGGCATTGGGCTGCGTTTTTTATCACTTTTCCTTGGTTGCTATATCGCAAGCGCTATATGGATGCGATTGTCTATAGTGTCGCAGGGTGGTCTTTTATTCAGCTTAATGTCGCGTTGGTGCTAGTCGCCTTTGAATTTATAGCGATGTCCTATGTACCAGATGCTTATCAGATGGCAATACGTATCGGTATTGCTGCTGTTATTTGGCTGTTTTGGTCGTTTATGGTGGCACGTTGGACGGATGCGTATTACTACCGAATGGCAAGGCGTGAGATCGCTGATGCGATAAATGACTATCCGCAAGATGAGGCAGCACAGAAAGCGCATCTGCAAAGAGAGGGCCGTGTTAGCTTATTTGGATTAGCATTAGGGTTTGGTTTTTTTGCGTTTTCGCTATTGGTGATTAAGGTGCAGTTTTTACCGATTATTGCCAAGCCAAAAGCAAATGAAGTATTGTTTGACGCTTATGATATTGCAAAGAATGCTCAAAACCGAGTGGCGTTGATTTATCAGCAGACAGGGCAGTGCCCAGTAAATCTGCCCCTGAGTACCGAGCAGCAGCAGATACGCATGCATGTCGATACTCAGGCCGCTGGCGTGCTAGAAACTGACTGTGCGGTAGTGGCAACGATTCAGAACGTGACGTTTCCGTTACGCTATTTAAATGAGCAGACGCTGGTCTTTTATCATATACCAGACAATGATAACTGGGATTGCACCAGCTCACTGAATAAAAAACAAGCCCCTAAAAACTGCATAGCTGATTAGGGGCTGTATTTCACGAGTGTTTGTAGGGGTTGGTAGTGCTGAGAGCCACGGCTTAGGGTTAATGCTTAGAATCCGTTGCAGTATCATCCTTTTCCTCAACTGGTGTTGCTTGGCTTTTTAACGCCTCATAAAAGTCGGTCAAATCCATTTTACGTGCTTTACCAATATCTTCATCAAACAAGCTTTCGAGCTCAGCCATTGATGATTGCGCGGATTCAATCATGCTAGCTTCATCATCGTAGATAGCTTGTTGACGTTCGATCAAGTCATCATCATAATCACGGAATGTTTTTACTGTTTCTCGTGCTTTTTCTGGAGAAATACCTAACAGCTGTAGTGATTCGCGTGACATGTCCAAAGATGACAAATAAGTCTCACGCCAGATGTGCCGCACACCAACCTCACGTAAACGATAATAGTGCTGACGATCGCGCGCTCTTGCCAATACAATCAGTTCAGGATAATTTTTGCGTAAATACTGGGCGGTGGTGATAGAACGCTCTAAGTCATCGATAGCCAGAATAAACACCCGCGCTTTTTGAATACCTGCCGCTCTTAAAATCTCAGGGTTCTTTGGGTCGCCATAATAGACTTGGTTACCGAATTTTCTTACGAAATCTACTCGGTTTGCAGAGCGTTCGATAGCGGTAAATTCGATATTATGCATGCGCAGTACACGGCCAATAATCTGACCGACGCGGCCGAAGCCTGCAATAATGACCTGATGCTCATGATCGGGAATGGTATCGTATTCGCGGCTCGGTTTGCTCTCGGCAAATAGCGGCTCACCCACTTTTTCTAACAATAAGAATGCCAGAGGTGTCAGCGCCATCGAGATGGTAACGACTAGGTTAAGAGTATTGGCAAGTTCGGGACGCAAGACGTTTTGAGCAGTGGCGACACTGAATAGGACAAAGGCAAACTCACCACCTTGAGCTAGAGTCACACCCAATCTGATACTCGTCGGCCAGCGATTGCCCGATACTTTTGCAATACCTGCAATCACCGCAAACTTGATAAACATCAAGGCGAGCGCGCAGCCAATAATAAAGATGGGCTCTGCCAAAATGAGTTTGACGTCGGTAAGCATACCGACCGACATAAAGAATAGACCTAACAGCAATCCTTTAAAAGGTTCGATACTGGCTTCTAATTCGTGACGATACTCAGAATCAGCGAGCAACACACCTGTCAAAAATGCACCTAATGCCATTGATAGACCGATTTGACCCATCAAAATAGACACGCCCATCACGATAAATAGCGCGACCGCTGTCAGTAGTTCTGACGCACCACTGGAAGCCACAAATTTAAAGAAGGGTCGAACCACATAACGGCTGGCAAAAATCAGACCGGCAAAGACAGCAAATACCTTACCAAAATAAATCAAGTCGTAGCTTTGTTCACGCACCCCTGATAAAAATGGAATGACTGCTAACAATGGAATGACCGCAATATCTTGGAATAATAAGATAGTGAAGGCTTCTCGACCATGCGTGCTTGAAAGCTGCTGTTTTTCAGTCAGTATCTGTAGTACAAACGCGGTAGAAGACAGGGCTAAACCAAAACCAACAATAAAGGCAGTATCTAGTTGTAAGGAGAAAAACTGATGCAATAGCCACATCAGTAGCGTACCAGTCAAACCGACCTGCAAACCGCCCAATACAAATATAGAGCGGCGCAATGCCCAGAGCCGGGAAGGTTGGAGCTCAAGCCCGATAATGAACAGCAGCATGACCACGCCAAACTCTGAAAAGTGTAATAGACTTTCAGCGTCGCCTGCTACATCCAAGCCACTTGGGCCCAATATGAGTCCAGTGATGAGATAGCCTAAAACCGTTGCAATGCCGAAGCGTTTACCAAGAGGGACAAAGAGCAATGCTGCTCCCAAAAATATAGTGGCTTGCAACATGAGATTTGGTGAGCCGGCGGCGGCAGCAAACATCTGGGCTCCTTAAAAATTTGAATAAAATATACAATATAAAATGAACGTGACTAAAATCAGTATGGCTAAAACGATATCGCGCTAGTATCTATTATTTTTTGCGATAAATTTTCCACACACCATTGTCTGCAAGCGGATTATTATAAGCATCGTTGCGGCGTTTACGCGGTGTCTGGCGACTATCTACAATCTTAAAGTCAGGCAGGGCATGTACAATCAGACCAGTACGATAAAAACGCACCCGCTCAGGCTCTAGCATCTCGCCCTTATTATCGCGACAAAAAACATAGGCACGCAGATCGATAAATTCACGATGCGCTACCAGTCGCGCTTCCTCGTCGTTATCTAGCACCGCTGTCATGCGCTCAATTTCATCATCCGTATATTGACCACATTTATCAGTCAGGGCGCCTACTGATCCAAAGCTTTTAGATTCTTTGGCGCGTGTCTTAGTTAAATGTAGACGCTGAACGTGATAGATGAATTGCGGTATCTCAAGGCTGGCAGGGAGCGGTAGATAGTCAGGTGGCATATTGGCCGCTGGATAAAAATCCTTTGCACGCTCAAGCAGATTTTGCCAACGTTGTTGATAGGTTTGGACTTCGGCTAAGTTGCCTTCATAAATAGGCATATCACGAATTTGGCGCAAAATATCAGGTGGAAACTGTTCATTACGAAAGTTTGCAATGTCTTCTTGCAGCGTTGATAACAAAACTTTGGCGTGTTTTTTGCCATCTTTTGATGCAGGATCATCGATATAGTCTGGGGCGACAAAGGGTGCTGAGCGTCTAGACATAGTGTTGTATCATCAATAGATAGAGTGAAAATACCAAAAAGTATGATTATAAAAATTAACTGGGGTGCTAAACAAAACTTTATAATAGTTATTATAACCACATAAGCCGATTTGAACTTAAGTTTTTTGAATGGAATAAAGCAAAAGTTTGTCGCAAATCACGACTGTCTTAATGTGATCTAGATTCTAGTTCTAATTCTACGTAACTTTTAGTATGAACCAGTATCAGATGCCTATACTTGTATTTTCTAGGTCGTGTTTCAAGTTACTGACTTCTTTATTCAATCATTGAGCTGAAAATGTATCGTCAATGGTTATGACCAATATGATTATTGTCATCAGATAGCTGTCCCGAAATATCACAGACCAAGGCATCGCTATGTGAGATATTCTGCGGATGAGACGAGCTTTCAACCTGAATAGTAGCATGGTGAATACCAAGCTCTAGCAGTCTTTGCTCGAGACTGGCAATCAGAATATTTGATTCATGGATACTCATTTCACCATCGACCACCACGTGACAAGAGAGTGCATTGAGACCGCTAGTAATACTCCAAACATGTAAGTCATGTACTTTTTGTACTTGTGAGTCTTCGAGTAATTTTTGCTCTACATCGACGAGCGATATATTGGCAGGCGTTCCTTCCATCAATATATGCACAGAATCACGTACAACGCGGTAGCCACTGATTAAAATAAGCACGGCAACGATTACTGATGCCACTGCGTCTGCCCATACCCAACCAAAACCCATCATAAGTAATGCAGCGATAATCGCAGCTACTGACCCTAATAAGTCACTCAGTACGTGCAAATAGGCGCTTTGCATATTAAGGTTGACGGTTTCTGCATTATTCGGTTTCTGCTCTGCGACCTTGGCATCATCCGTACCATGACTATGACTATGATTATGGCCGTGTGACTCGCCACCTTGACTACCTCGGTGCATTAGCCAAGCGACCAGAATATTGATTAACATACCGATAGTCGCCACGATAAGCATGCCTTGGGTTGCAATTTCTGGCGGTGAGTTAAAGCGTTTAATCGCTTCATAAAAAATCATCAAAGCAATTATGACAAGTGTCGCGCCATTTACCGTAGCAACTAATATCTCAAAACGCTTGTAGCCAAAGGTTTTCTGGTGAGTGGCCGCTTTTTCGCCAATTTTAAATGCGACCAAAGTGGCACCAAGCGCTATCGCATCGCTTAACATATGCCCTGCATCAGATAGCAAGGCCAAACTACCGGTGAGCCAACCACCAATGGCTTCGATAAACATATAACCAGTAATGATAATAAAGCTGAACAGCAAGGTACGCTGATAGCCCTTGGTGTCTCGTGCTGTGGTGGTTTGCTCTAGATGCTCATCATGATCGTGATGGCCTTGGGTTTCCTGAGTGTAGTTATTTTCTTCATCTTCGCGAATGTACTTAGGCACATCCGTATTATCATGCTGTTGGCTATGATTGTGCTCGTCAGAGTTTGGATTATTTGGATTCATAATAATACTCAGATTCGCTGATAGTTGCGTTCGATAGATGATACTTACTGATATGACGTTTACTAATAAGTGATGCTTGCTATGGGTAAAATAGGCATAGAGCCTCTATCGCATACCATTTGATAGTTATAAATTTAACATAGCCAAGCATGAGAAGCTGTAACGACGAAGTAAACATGATGAGAGGAGGAGCAGAAAGATATGCACCCATTTGTTGAGAGCTGCGTGAGAACTACCAACCGACAGGATCAATATCCAAAGTGAGCTTAAGGTATTTAGCGCTTGGTAGGGCAAGCACTGGCTGCCACCACTGTCCCAACACATGGTGCAATTGACGACGGTCTTTAGCCAATAGCAAAAGCTGTGCATGGTAGCGACTGTTCTTCTTACTCATGGGCGCATCAATAGGACCGAGAACAGCGAGGTTATGAGCATTCGGCAAATGCGCAATAGCATCCTTGAGTGCTTGAGTAGTGGCTGCTAATGTTTTGCCTTCACAGCGTATTAAGGCAGCATGTCGATGAGGAGGCAAGCCCATCATTTGACGCTCTTGCAATAACTCGCGCGCGAATGACAAGTAGCCGTCTTTGACCAGTTTTAATAGTAATTCGTTATCAGGTTGCAATGTTTGAATCAATACGCGGCCAGCTTTGTCACCTCGACCAGCACGGCCAGCTACCTGAATCATGAGCTGTGCAGTATGCTCTGGTGAGCGAAAGTCTGCTGATAAAAATCCGCGATCAGCATTGGGTAAGCAAACCAGCGTGACATTGGGGAAGTGATGACCTTTGGCAACCATCTGTGTACCGACCAATATGGCAGGGTTGCCTTTATTAATTTGCTCATAAATGTTTTCCCAGCTGTCTTTACGTCTTGTGGTATCACGGTCTATTTGAATAATTGGATAGAGCTCTTTGCTGGTTTGGGGATTAGCAAAGATTGCGTGTAGATTTTCGCTGAGCCTTGTCGTTCCCATGCCTTTGGCATCCAAATTTTGACTACCACAATCAGGGCATACGGTAGGGATATAGGCTTGCCAGTCGCAATGATGGCATTTCAAATAAGAGTTGTTTGAATAACTGTTTCGCTGGGATTGGCTATTATAGTGAACGGTCAGATGAGCGTCACAGCGCGGACAATCAGCTTGCCAGCCACAAGCCTCACACAATAGAACAGGCGCATAGCCACGACGATTCAAAAATATTAATACCTGATCACCGGCTTCTAGCGTTTGCCGTATCGCCCCGATCATGGCATCCGTCAGCCCTGTATCATAGCGCGCACCGTCATCTTGAGCCTGTTGATGGGTACTTTGCAAGCGAGCATCAATCAGCTGCATGGTTGCAGGCTTGGCATTACCTGGACGAGTAAGCAGTTGGTATTCTACTAGTTTGCCATCATCGACCAGTTTTAAATGCTCAAGGGAAGGTGTGGCAGTACCAAGTATCACTGGGATTTTGTACTGCAAACCTCGATAGAGAGCAACATCAGCGGCATGATAACGCAATGTGTCTTGCTGCTTGTACGAGCCATCATGCGCTTCGTCAACGACAATCAGGCCTAAGTCTGCGAAAGGATATAGCACAGCCGAACGTGTACCGATCACGATTTGTGCATGACCCGTGCGGCAGTCTTGCCAACCTTGCAAGCGATGAGTATTGGTCATGCCAGAGTGTAATAGCACAATGTGGGCTGCGAACCGACTGGCAAATCTTGCCCGCGTTTGCGGTGTTAGTCCAATCTCTGGTACCAAAATCAACACCTGTTTGCCAGCCTCTAGTACAGCTTGCATCGCTTGCAGATAGACTTCGGTTTTACCACTCCCAGTAATACCGTTGAGCAGAAAACCAGTATAAGTATCAGATTCGTGTGCAGCAATAATAGCGTCGACAGCAAGTTTCTGCTCATCATTGAGATCAAGTGGCATTTTTGCCAGTTTAACTGGAGTAGGCGCTTGTTTTGGCTGAATATAGCGCTCGACTAACCCTTTATCTTCTAGCGTCTTTAAAAAGGCTCGTTGCATCCCTTCTAGTAGCAATACATCTTCACTTGCGCCATGCTGACCATGTAGCTTTAGCATGTCGAACTGCTGCTTTTGTTTTTTAGCATTGGCTCGAAAATCATTATCAGTGATATGAGGCAAAATGCGCCAATGGGTAATCAGCAAGTCTAATGGTTTGCCTTGACGGACAAGGCTTGGCAGGATAACTGCTAACACGTCGCCAAGCGGATAGTGGTAATAGCGGGCTAACCAATAGGCAAGCTTGAGCATGTCCGAGTCCAAAATCGGCTCAGCATCTAGACATTTATTAATGGGTTTAATTTTATTAACAGGTACGCTGCTATCGTCTTGTGAAATATGAGCAATCACAATACCAATCAGAGTCTGACGACCAAATGAAACCTCAACACGGCTGCCGATTTGCGGTATCGCACTGTTTGGCAAAGCAAGCATATCAGCTGGTAATCTATAGTCAAACACCCGATAAAGGGGAACGGGCAGAGCAACTTGTACCAACATAAACGGCTTCGCAGTCTTATTAGGTGAATATGAGATCAGAATAATAGAACGGAGACCAATAAGCTTAGCATGATGCTAAGCTTATTGTGATATGACTTATAGGCTGTTACTAAAACTAGCACCTAATATTAAACATCAAATATCGTCTTATTCGACATAAAGAATAGACTCAATTTCTACCACGCCACCTTTAGGTAGAGCAGCTACTTGAACGGCAGCACGGGCAGGGTATGGCTCGCTTAGATTGGCGACAAACACTTCGTTCAAGACAGCAAAATCACTCAAGTCAGTCAAAGATACGTTGAATTTGACCACGTCATTTAGACTGCCACCAGCTGCTTCACAGATAGCTTTGATGTTTTCAAATACTTGCTCAGCCTGTGCTTTAAAACCTTCTCTTAGTTCCATCGTGTCAGGATCAAAACCAAGCTGACCTGAGATATAAACAGTATTGCCGACTTTTACAGCTTGAGAATAGGTGCCAACTGCTGCAGGTGCTTTATCAGTTTGGATGGTTTGACGAGTCATGGGGTGTCCCTTTTATATTTTATGTGAGTGATTCATTGCTACTAGAATAGCAGTTCTATTTTAGCTATTTGCATCACGACTATAGCAGTGATGCAAATGTGCTTATTATAATTGATATAACCGTATAATGTTAGGGAAACCTAGCAGCGAGCGTAGTTCACGAATGCCCTGTGCTAAGTGGTTGCGACTACGTACTACAATATGAATGATGGTATCCGTATTGCGAACATCAACGGTTTCAACACCCATATTGAGCTGGCGTAAGTGATAGATAACTTTACTGATTTGCTCGTCACTAAGCGCAATAGAGAGCTTTAAATAAGCAGGAAAACGAATCTTGCCACTGTTTTTTAGATCGTGCTCACCGATGTCACCTTGTTTGACTGCATTGTCATTGCGCCAACGTAACTGGATCACTTGATAAGGATTGTCTTTTCGGATATCGTCCAGTGAGAAGCACTTATGACGATGAACGACCAAACCATGACGCGATAAATGCCCTACGATAGGGTCGCCATATATCGGATGACAGCAATTAGCAAAATCAAGCTCGACACCAGCAGCATTTGCAATCAGCTGTTGCGGTTGGGTCATGTCATCGCTATGTACTTTTGCCTGTAGATCGCTCAGCTCATCGCTAAATAAACGTGTCACGACTAGCTGAGGAAGTAGCGTACCTGAGCTTATTTGTTCAAATAACGCATCTTTTTCAGTTAGGCCGCGCCATTCAGTCAGGTCTTTCCAATCAGCATCTGTCAAGTCATCAAAACTTTTCTGATGCGTTCGGAGTGCACGATCTAAGGCTTGCCTGCCATGGTGTTGTTTGTCAGCGACAGACAGATCTTTAAACCAACGTAAAATCTCTTCACGGGCTTTGTTAGTCACTACAAATCCTAACCACTCCGCTTTTGGTTCTGAGTGGCTATTCACTTCTATCTCAACGGACTGTCCATTTTTTACCACGGTGCCGAGCTTTGCAGCTTTACCATCGATATTTGCACCAACGGCAACGTTACCAATCATAGGCCCGACCGCGTAGGCAAAATCTAGCGCCGTTGCACCCTGTGGAAGCTCGTAAGCACGCCCTTGAGGGCTATAACAAATGATTTTACTAGAGTGCAGATAATCCATCAGCTCATTAATAGTAGAGACTGCTGCTGAAAAATCAGGACTGTTTTCATTCAGGTTGTCTTCATCGACCAAATCTTTCATGTTGCGCAATGACGCTTGGATAACCGACTGACTGACATCAGATGCGTGCTCTGCGCCGATGACCCCAAGTCTTGCAGCGCTCTGCATTTGCTTAGTCAATATAGTAACTTTTACCACGTCATTATCACGCTCATAGATGAGGGTGAGGGATTGGTTACCACCTGGCAGCGGACGACGAATATTATCCGCAATATGGGTATCATCAATCTGATATTTTTTGATTAGATAATAGGCTAGCTTGTCGCAGGCTTCGATATTGTCGAGGACGATTTCAAACGCATAGTGACGTAGTAGCGCATTAATCTCACCGCGATTGCGAAAAAACTGACGATATATGACCACGCGATTGTCTAAGACTTTGACCAGACCATTGAGATCCAAGTTGTTTAGCACGATACTCAAATAACGATGAATCGACTCTCTTTGAAAGTTTCGTCCAAGCCCATGTTGTAACAGTTTATCAGACAGCTTGTTGTACATATCAGAGTCTAAATTGCGATAACACAATACTTCGATATAGTCAGCAATATCATTCAGACCCATTAATCGTGCAAATGGCACATAAAAATCCAAGGTTTCTTGAGCTGTGGTGCGTTGCTTCTCAGGACGTACCGCGTCTAGCGTAGACATATTATGTAGACGGTCAGCAAGCTTGATAATGAGTACACGCGGATCAGCGAGGGTAGCGGTCAGAATTTTATGAAAGGTGGCCGCTTTATTCTGCTGCTTGTTATGTGAAGAGGACTTTAGCTTGGTCACACCATCGACCAATCTTGATACAGTTTCACCATAACGCTGCTTGATTTGCTCATCACTAACTTCGGTGTCTTCGACCGTATCATGCAGGATTGCTGCAATGATGGTATCTCGATCTAAGCGAAAGCCCGCTAGTATCTCAGCGACAGCGATTGGATGCGTGATATAAGGTTCCCCTGATTTGCGCTTGTCTTTAATGTGCGCAATATCTCCGAACTCACAAGCATCAACAATATCACGGCGCTCAGCAGCAGTGAGATAACCTACCGAACGTAGTAAATTATATTGAGCATCATCGACGAGGTGATGACTGAGTTTGGGTAGGGTTTGACTCATAAAATAATGATCCTATTTTCCATGACCTACTTGTTGGGCCACTTACCGAAGCAAATGGAGGCTAAATAATGACCTACCATACAAAACTTAAGGATGAGTACGCCATTCTCTAATTAATCGCAAATCGCTTTCAATGTCAACTGATAAGCGTGTGGGCGATGAAAAAATTTCACTCAGTGGTCTATTTTGGAGATAAATGGTGACCAAAATAGCCAATACATTATTATTACAACCAAAAAACCACAGCCTATGCTGTGGTCTCTATAGTTGATCAAGATGTGTATTTATTTTATAAAAACACGATTGGCTTTATAAAATACATCTTATCAAAACAGCCTACTAGAAGCTGTGGTCGCCTGACAATGCTAAATCTAATGAACTAGTAGCAAAATTATGCTCTGGCTGATTTAGGATATCGCGTGTGATTTTGCCAGCGGCAATTTCACGTAGTGCCAATACTGTAGGCTTGTCGTTATCAACGTCAACCAACGGTTCGGCAATACCTTTGGCCAATTGACGGGCGCGTTTGCTTGCGACCAAAATTAGCTCAAAGCGATTATCAACATTATCCAAACAATCTTCAATCGTCACTCGTGCCATAAATAGCTACCTCGGTTGTTTTTATTAGTAACGGACCTTGCCCGCCACTCAATAAAAATAATATCAAAAATATAAAGGGGGATAGCTAAATATTATAGCATTTTTTGCCAAGTCGCGTAGTTGCTTTTTATATCTACTTACGAGATTAGCTGCTTGTACGTAGTTTACTCTTCTACTTGAGTGTTTAGCAAGTTGCTAATCGTGCGATGATAGCGCTGCTGCTGACGACCAAGTGTCTGCCTGTCGGCCACGATGATGGCTTTTAGCTCAGCTAAGGCTACATCAAAATTATCATTGATCACTACATAGTCAGCATTCACATATTGTGCCATTTCGGTGACTGCGCCAGCTAGACGGCGCTCTATCACTTCTACAGAATCCTGCGCGCGGGTTGAGAGACGTTGACGTAATGTCGCAATGCTAGGTGGTAGAATAAAAACCATAATGGCATCGGGAAAGATATTTCTGATTTGCGTCGCGCCTTGCCAGTCAATCTCCAAAATAACGTCAATACCCGCTGCTAGCTGGGTACGGACACTTTCCTCTGACGTGCCATAATAGTTACCAAATACTTCAGCATGCTCTAGAAATAGACCCGCATTGATACCATTGGTAAAACTATCGGTATCTGTGAAATGATAGTGCTGACCATCAATCTCACCTGGACGTGGTGCGCGAGTGGTATGAGAGACGCTGACAGTCAAGTCATTGGTGGTTGCAAGCAACTGCTTAACCAGTGAGGTCTTGCCAGTACCTGAAGCGGCAGTAACGATGAATAATGAACCTGTCATACAATTTATCCTAATAGAAGGTGTCTTAGTAACTCGTAAAATGTATTGTAATAAATGCGTGTTGATAAAAAGTTAAGCAGTACCTCAGTCAAAAACAAAGACTGGAAAAAATAAAAAACGCCATCATGTATGGCGATAGAAATTATAATAGATGCATTATTATAAACTGCTTTTATACAAGTTAAAGCTGGTTTTGCAATATGTCGTAAGTATGCTGAGATTTGCCTATAAAATATTGCTATGAGTAGACAGCTATTTTAGAGAGCGATAAAAGCAAATTATGCTAAAGTAGAGCATTGATTTCGCCCTAACTTTTGAATAAAAAATTCAAAAATACGTTTTAACTATAAATTATCCAATGATAGGCCTTTTTATGCAAATTTATCTTGCCAATCCCCGTGGGTTTTGTGCTGGTGTGGACCGTGCAATTGCGATTGTTAATGAAGCATTGACACGTTTCGAGCCGCCTATTTATGTCCGTCATGAAGTTGTGCATAATAAGTTTGTGGTGTCAGACTTGGCCAATCGTGGTGCGGTATTCGTTGAAGAGCTTCACGAAGTGCCAGATGGCTCTATCGTTATTTTCTCCGCTCATGGGGTCTCCAAAGCAGTCGAAGATGAGGCTGAGCTCCGAGATTTGACGGTGTTTGATGCAACATGCCCGTTGGTAACTAAAGTACATATCGAAGTGGCAAAGTTTGCGCAAGATGGGATGGATGCAGTGTTAATAGGACATGCAGGACACCCAGAAGTCGAGGGTACTATGGGGCGTTTCAACCGTCGCCATGGTGGGCAGATTCATCTGGTCGAAGATGAAGGTGATGTGGCCGCGTTGACTGTCCAAGATGCCGAACGCTTGGCATTTGTGACTCAGACAACTTTATCGATGGATGATACTGCGCGCGTTATCGATGCACTGCGTGAAAAATTCCCTAGTATCCAAGGCCCTCGCAAAGACGACATTTGCTATGCTACTCAAAACCGCCAAGATGCGGTAAAAGATTTGGCCAGTCGCTGTGAAGTAGTCTTGGTAGTTGGTTCACCAAACTCATCAAACTCTAATCGCTTGCGAGAGCTGGCTGAGCGTATGAATTGCCGTGCGTATTTAATTGATAATGCCAGTGAGATGGACAAGCGTTGGTTAGATGGTGTGCAGAGTATAGGCGTGACCGCTGGTGCATCTGCGCCCGAAGTATTAATCCAAGAAGTATTGCAACAGTTGCAAGACTGGGGTGGTGATCTGCCTAGTGAGCTATCTGGTATTGAAGAAAATGTGACGTTTAGTCTGCCAAAAGCCTTGCGGATTCCTGTCACTCAGGTTGGTAAGTAACTAATATTCGTGTTTGTATTTATATTTGTATGAACTATTATTTATATGGATAAGGTCGCATGAAAGAACCAAAAGCCAGATTTTTATTGGCAGAGGCCACGCTCGCTGAAGTCAACAAGCAACTAAAACTCAATATGCTAGTGATGGCAGCAGTGGTTTTCGTATTGTTTATGAATATCATGAAGTTTATGGCAGAAAAAAGCTTTTTCTACGCGATGCTTGCAGTAGTTATGATCTGTTTATTATTTTTCATACAAAAGGCTCGCCGTATTCTCACGCTAAGAAAACAAGAGCTTATTCATAAATAGAAAGTACAAGCCTAAATAAAAAATACAGATGAAAGTACCAAATATAGGATAGCTATGACTGCTTATTACAAATTTATCAAACGAAAATTACAAGAAGACGGTGTCAGTGTGGCGCATTATCAGCCAACCAAGCATGCGCAAGGTGCTTGGAATGAGCATGAGCAGCACATGGCACCAGCAACGGGCCTACTGACAGCTGAGATCAACAGCTTTGCGCCACAACCCAATACTCGTATCGCACGTGTGAGCCTTGATATCTTGGGGCTAATACCGCTTGACGATTTTACTATCACTACTCGCTGTATCCGACCGGGTAAGACTATTGAACTGGTCGAAGCGGTCATGAGTAGCCGTGGCCGCGATGCTATCATTGCAAGAGCATGGCGACTGATTACTCAAGATACCAGCGAGATTGCCGGACTTGAAGATCAACCAGCAGAATATAACCCTGAAGAGTTGCCAGTTTGGGAAGGTATGAAGGGCTGGCCGGGTGGCTTTATCGAAAGTGTACGTCTAGTAGCAACAGAAGACCGTCGTGCTGGTCGCGGTATGGTATGGATTACCAATGATCTCGACATGATTGAAGGCGAGGCTACTGATGATTTGGTGCATCTATTAGGTATGGTCGATACTGCCAATGGTGTTGTACCAAGATTGGGTCTTGGTTTATCTAAGTTAGAATGGATGTTTCCCAATACGGATTTGCAAATCCATATGCATCGCTCGCCAAAAGGTCGCTGGCTCGGTATCGAGGCTGTACAACAATATGGCGATGATGGTATCGGATTGACCAGTGCGGTACTGCACGATGTATACGGCCCTTTTGGTCGTAGTGAGCAAATCCTTACTATTCGTCCGATGCCACGCTAAAAGGCTAAGAGTCAGCCAGCTTATAGTTTTGTAAAATGAAATGATACGTTGTAATCAATTAATTATACAAATAATAGAGAAATAGTTTTAATAGTAGCTAACAAGACAATATTACTAAAAAGATAATATTACTAACAAGCCGATGTTAATCGACATAGAGGTTACTATGAAAACCCATACTCAATTTTCAAAAAAGCTGACGACTCTCTGGGATATATTGATAGAAGCATATTCAGAGTAGTTGCTGTTGTTTGCACTTTGATTGCTATATCAGAAAATGACTGAGCAAATAAATAACTGATACCAGAACACCGCCTTGGTAAACAAGCGCGGTGTTTTTTATTGAATAAAGCTTTTGAGCTTGAATTTTTTCTCAATGCCCATATTAGTATAGACAGTTTAACGGTATTGCATACGGTAAGTTCTCTAACATTATGAGAACGGCTTTAGTGAGTATATCGTTATCTGATAATAGGTCTTTCATAGAATTTAAAGGAGTTTTTATGAGTGAAGCAACTCAAGCTGAAGGTCTGAATCCAGAATTAAAAAAACATACGTTTGAAGCGGAAGTGGCGCAGTTACTGCATTTGGTAACGCATTCACTATATTCTAACGCTGATATTTTTGTCCGCGAATTGGTATCTAATGCGTCGGATGCTTGTGATAAGTTGCGCTTTGAAGGCACAAATGATGATAGCCTTTATGAAGATGATGGCGAATTAAAAATCCGTATCGCCGTCGATGAAGCTGCCAAAACTATTACCTTTACTGACAATGGTATTGGTATGAACGAAGCCGATGCAATCGAAAACTTAGGTACGATTGCTAAGTCAGGCACCAAAGCATTTTTGGATAAACTGTCTGAATCACAAAAGCAAGACGGTCAATTGATTGGTCAGTTCGGTGTTGGTTTCTACTCTGGTTTTATCGTCGCTGATACCATCAGTGTTGAATCACGTAAAGCGGGTGAGCCTGCTGATAAAGGCGTGCGCTGGGTATCAGATGGTACTGGTAGTTTTACTGTTGAACCTATTACCAAAGACACGCGCGGTACGGCGATTACTTTGCATCTAAAAGAAGAATATAGCGAGGGCGAAGATAACTACTTAGATCGCAGCAAAATCAAGCGCTTGGTTAATAAGTACTCTGACCATATCAGCTTGCCGATTCAGATGCGTAAAGAGATCTGGCAAGAAGATGTAAAAGAAGACGAGAACGACGACACGCCTGCTAGTGGCGAGATGGTACTCACTGATGAGTGGGAAACAATCAACAAAGCCAGTGCACTGTGGACTCGCTCAAGCTCTGAAATTGAAGATGATGAGTATGTTGATTTTTATAAGAATATCTCTTATGACATGGATGCGCCGCTTACTTGGACGCACAACCGTGTAGAGGGTCGCGTACAGTATACGCAGCTACTATATATCCCTAAAAAAGCGCCAGTCGATCTATACACTCGTGAGCAGCAGCATGGTCTAAAGCTTTATGTGAAGCGCGTCTTTATCATGGACGAAGCTGAACAATTGCTGCCGATGTATTTGCGTTTTGTGAAAGGTGTGATTGATTCAGCAGACTTGCCATTGAACGTGAGCCGTGAGCTACTACAAGAGTCACGTGATGTAAAATCTATTCGTGATGGTAACGCTCGCCGTATTTTGACCTTACTCGCAAGCCTTGCGAATAGCGAAGACAGTGACAAGCAAGAGAAATTTGCCCAATTCTATGCAGAGTTCGGTGATGTCATCAAAGAAGGTCTAGGCGAAGACGCAGGCAATCAAGAACGTATTGCTAAGCTATTACGTTATGCCACCAGCACGCAAGACGGTCTAGTGACGAGCTTTGAAGACTATAAAGGCCGTATGAAAGATGGCCAAAAAGCCATCTATTACCTCACCGCTGATAACCTAGCAGCTGCGAAAAACAGCCCGCAACTTGAGCTATTCAAGAAAAAAGGCATCGAAGTTATCTTGATGACCAGTCGTGTTGATGAATGGGCAATGAACTTCTTGACCTCATTCGATGAGACACCGCTGCAAAACATCGCGAAAGGCGCAGTAGATTTAGGCGACTTGCAAGATGAAGCAGAAAAAGCAGAAGCAGAGAAAGCACAAGAAACGCTAAAGCCAGTAGTTGATAAGCTAAAAGCTGCGTTGGGCGAGCGTGCTAAAGACGTCAAAGTGTCTACTCGTTTGGTTGATAGTCCAGCTTGCTTGGTTGTAGGTGAAGGTGAGTTATCGCCACAAATGATTCAGATGCTACAGCAAATGGGTCAGGACGTACCAGCAAGTAAGCCAACGCTAGAAGTAAACCCTGACCATCCACTCATCAAAAAGCTTGAGAGCAGTGAGCAGTTTGATGATCTGGCACAAGTGATCTTTGATCAAGCATTATTGGCAGATGGCGGTCAGCTAGACGATCCAGCCGCTTACCTAAAGCGCGTCAATGAGCTATTGATGAGATAATGTTTAGTAATTAGTAAAAAAGGAGGCTTTGTATAATAGGCCTCCTTTTTTATTTAAATTTTTAGCCAAATTTGAGTGAATTTTACAAATCAGCCTTATCCTCTTAACCGACAATCCGTTACAATCGCGATAGATTAGCGAGCTAAAATATTAGGCAGTGCTAGTCATCTTCTATAATCACTCCATCGTGAATTCAATATAAATCGATGTCTGCATGCTGTACAAAAAATCGTCAATTGATTGCACCGCGCGGCTGTTACATTAAGATAATTATCATTGAGTCATTTTATTTTTCTCGACTGGCTAGAGGTCTAAGTCTTTGTCACTTACGTCGTTAAAAACCGTCTCGCTTCAGCGTTTTTCGCTCAATTTCGCTGCCAATATTATTGCAACCTTGTGGATGCTAGTGGGCTCAACACGGGCTTTTTCTTGGGTTAAACCCACTTTTGTACAGTTTGCCGTATTTGCGCTATTGGCGCTTGGTAGCAATGTCTTATTTTCATGGTTAGCTGCTGAAAGTGGCAGCATATTTAATGAGCAAGGATTGGTCAGTTATTTGATCTGGCCGATGATTATTTTGCTTGGTGGTATCATTTTGGCTCGGCGAGCCAGCAACCAAGCATTGGTATTTGTACCAGTAGTACTGTGGTTGGTCGCTGATACATTGTCAGCCCTATTGCAGAGCTTGGTGCAGTTTTTTGGTAGCTATGGTTGGTTGCCAAATTGGAGTTATTCGTTCTTACCAGTACTGTTTTTAGTATTGTTCTTATGGCAGACGTTAGCTCTATTGTGGATTTTCTCCCGTCGTCTGCGTATACCATGGTGGGAGCGAATCATTGTATTGGTTGGCGCGGTAGCGTTGCTGACCATCTGGCAGCGTAATGTCGCAGATCAGCCAATCTTTAAGCAAATACCTGTAGAGCCTGTATTAGAAGAGGCGGCACTGTATCAGCAGCCACGTCTATTACAGCAAGCATTGGATAGTATAGACCCAAGTATCGATGGCAAAACAGACTGGTACTTTATGGGGGTTGCAGGATTTTCTGATCAAAACGTCTTTCGCTCTGAGATTAATAAAGTGCGTGAGCTGTTTGACGTGCGCTTTGGTACTAGTGGCCATTCATTATCGCTGATTAATAATACTTATAGCTGGCTAGATGAACCAATCGCTACTAAGACCAGTATTTTGCGCGGCCTAAAGAAAATCGGTCAGCAGATGAACGCTGATGAAGATGTATTGTTTCTAACGTTGTCTTCACATGGTAATCAGGATATCGTCCAGTTGGCAAATCCGCCGCTTGCGATGGATAATTTAGATGCTACATGGTTGCGTGACGCGTTAGACGCATCTGGTATCCGCTGGCGTGTGATCGTGGTGTCTGCCTGCTACTCAGGTTCGTTTATTGACGAATTGGCATCGCCAACCACGGTAGTGATTACTGCGTCAGCCGCTGACAAAGCATCGTTTGGCTGCACTAATACAGCTGAGATGACCTATTTTGGCCAAGCGTTTTTTGCTGAAAGCCTTCGAGGAAACACCAGTTTTGAGTCGGCTTTTAAAGATGCCAGTATACGGGTCAATGAGCGTGAGAGCGCCATGGGCTTCGAGCCATCAGAGCCGCAAATGGTCATTGGTAGTTTAATGGAGACAGCATTGCCTGCGTTTGAGCAAGTATTGTTTGATAAGGCACGCCCATCCGTTGCTAGTATTACAAATAATGCTACTTCTACAACGGTTAATACTCTACCTGAAAGCGCTACTAATCTGTCGGTAGACGAAGGAGAGATAGCTGCTGAATAGCTGAATAGCTGAATAAATACGAAGTATGATCTAGCATTTTATAAATGCCAATATCAGATTTACTATTAGATGATGAGTATTTATTAAACATCGTCATTGGTTCTATTTTGAATAAAAGGATATCACTCATGCAAAATTCCTATAGTCATAGTTTATCTACCAATAAACAGCTTACCCAAAAAAGTGTGAATCGTTGCTTTAACGGTGAGCAGCATTATTATAGTCACGAGTCGACATCTACCAAAACCTCTATGACGTTTAGTATTTATTTACCTGACGAAGCCTTGGCTGGACGACGTTGTCCTGCGATATTGTATTTATCAGGTTTGACATGTAATGCTGATAATGTCACTCATAAAGCGCATTTTCAGCAAAAATGCAGCGAGCTTGGTATGATACTTATCGCACCTGATACCTCACCTAGAAGTAGTGACGACAGCGATGTACCAAACGACGATCGCTATTTTGTCGGTCAAGGTGCAGGTTATTATGTTGACGCGACCCAAGCGCCTTGGTCAGACAACTTCAACATGCAAAGCTACATCGTCGATGAGCTATATGACTTACTACGTTCAGAGTTTCCCATTCACAGCATCGGTGTCACAGGACACTCAATGGGTGGTCATGGTGCGTTATTGCTAGGGTTTAAGTTCCCAAGCAAGTTTGTCAGCGTATCGGCTTTATCGCCAGTATGTGCGGCGAGTGAGTCTGCATGGGGGCAAGCTGCCTATACAGAGTACTTCGGTGATGATAAGTCTCTATGGGCGCAAGCCGATGCCTCACAAATGATTGAAAAGGTTGGCCAGCAATATTCGAGCATTTTGGTTGATCAAGGCGCAGCTGATAATTTCTTAGCAGAAGGTCAGCTACAGACCTCTAAACTACAAGATGCTTGTGCAAAAGCCAAACAGCCCTTAACATTACGCTACCAAGCGGGGCATGACCACAGCTATTATTTTATTCAGACGGTGATTAATGATCATATCGAACATCATTGGCATATGGCTCAAATGAGCTAAGATGCCCTGCAGATGACCGTGATACATTTTTCGCTATTCCATTCATGCTTAACAGGTAATTTTTATGGCAAGTTATCAAGATTTGACAGCTTCTAATCCAAAGAATAAGTCAGCAGATACGAGCTCTACAAAAGCGACTATGCAAGCTGATATGGATGCTGCTCTACAAAACAAACAACGTAGCAATGATTATAATGATGAAGTGTCTCAAGCTAAGTCAGACGAGCTGATTGTAAAAACCGTCAATGACGCTGGTGATAGAGTACTTGATGACGTGCAAATATCTCGTGTGATAGAGATGGCATGGGAAGATAGAACGACATTCGGTGCCATAGAGCATAGCTACGGTCTCGATGAGACTGGGGTTATCAAGCTCATGCGCCAAGAGCTAAAGCCGTCATCTTTTCGCTTATGGCGTCAGAGAGTAAGCAATCGTGCTACCAAACATGAGGCAAAGCGCTCTTTCGAAGTTGGCCGCGCTTATTGCAAAACTCAATATAAGCAGCGCTAAACCATTAAGTATTTAGCATCAATATATAAAAGGCTCTCAGCATATGTGAGCCAATTATAATTTCCTTTTTAATTTATTAATATCTTATATAAACATGAATTAGGTAGCTCAATTATGAACAGTCCTGCTAAACCTTATCTTATTGCACCGTCGATACTCTCAGCTGATTTCGCGCGGTTGGGCGAAGAAGTGGAGAAGGTACTAGAGTCTGGTGCCGATGTGATTCATTTTGATGTAATGGACAACCATTACGTACCCAATTTGACGTTTGGTAGCATGATTTGTAAGGCACTGCGTGACTATGGTGTTGAAGCGCCAATTGATGTGCATCTTATGGTTTCACCTGTCGATAGTATGATTGAGCAGTTCTTGGAAGCGGGTGCTAGTATCATTACTTTCCATCCTGAAGCCAGCGCTCATATCGATCGCTCACTTCAACTGATTAAAGATGGCGGTGCGGAGTGTGGCTTGGTATTAAACCCAGCGACCCCGCTGCATTATCTTGATTATGTCATGGATAAAGTAGATCAGATTTTATTAATGAGTGTGAACCCAGGCTATGGTGGACAGTCGTTTATCGATAGTACTTTAGATAAAGTCCGTCAGGTACGTCAGCGTATTATTACTAGTGGTCGAGATATTCGATTGGAAGTTGATGGCGGTATCAAAGCCAGTAATATACGTGCGATTGCTGAAGCGGGCGCTGATATGTTTGTCGCGGGTTCTGCAATATTCAATCAAGAAGATTATAAAGCGGCTATTGATGAGATGCGTGCAGAGTTGCTATTAGCCAACAACAGCTAGCGAGTGTTGTATGGTTAATAAACGCTATTAGCCATACAACAATAATATTAGAATGTGCTGTATAACTTATGACTATATAGTTAATCCTCTATGAAAGAGCTGCAGCGTTAACTTCGCTTGAAGTATTACAGTTATATCTGCACTCAGTTGCCTTGTATCTCTTTTAAATTGAATCAACTATATATAACGGTCAGTTACGTAAAGGTGAAATATGGACACAAACAATTCTAGCAGTTCAACAGAACCTTCTGAGCAAGTAAACTCTCATGAAACGTTGAATCAGCAGGCCAAGCTAGCACTTGATAGTGAAACACCGCAGCGCAGTTTGGTACCTAGAGGCATTACCATTGGCTTAGCGATGTTTGCACTTGTACTTAGTTTGGCAGGTTATGGCTTTCGCCTGATGGTAGGTGATGATGTCGAAACCGTGCTGCGTCATGCTGCGGTCATTGTGCCTGCATTTATGCTAGGCATTCCGCTGTTTTTTTGGGTAGGCTCTCGCATACTTAATAAAGTCAAAGGCCTAAATATCGAGAGTTGGAATGCGATTAGTTTGGGTTATTTGACCTCTTGTGTATCGATGCTATGGTTGATGGGTACTTATAGTTAAGTTATATCGCTGTAAATATAATGCTTTTTCGCGTCTCTATTATTTATTCGCATCTATATTGTTTATTCACGCCTATACAGTGTCGTAATATTTTATATTTTTTAATCATTAAGCCATGTTCTACAAGCATGACTGGAATTTTATATGAGAATCGTACCAGCCAGTATTGCTAAAATTATCTATCCTAAAGACTTACCAAATGGCTTATTTACCAGCTTAATTATCGCTTGTTTGTTAATGGGATTGGCGTCATTACGTCACGGAACCGACTTACAAGGTTGGCTAAATGTCATTGAAAACTGGCTGCTTATGCTGCTGATATTGCCCACTGCGACGGCCACCGTTGCACTACCATTTAAGTATCGTGATCCTAGCCTTGAGCTAAAGCTGGTTTATTACCTTGGAATGTTTGTGGCCTTCTTATTTACATTAGGAAAGTTGCGTTATTGGCACTAATATATACAAACGACATGGCATTCAAGTTTGCTTTTATAGCGAAGACTTATGTGACAGCCCTTGAATTCGAGTGTTAAAGCGTCCATTGTATGAGTAAGACAGATTTACCCGCGTTACTGTAAGACGATAGATTTGCCGAATGAGTTTATTTTTAAGAAATGACTGCTTTGCAATGACCAGTTTCTCTACCAGTACTAAACGGGATAATAAGGAACACATTAATGCCATACGATATCGATAATGATATAGAAGTAGATAACGAGAATAGCGATCAATTTGCAGGATTTGCCAAAGAAACCACGTTAGAGTTGGTGGAAGCAGATGATGGTAGGTTGTTATTGCGTGATGCTGAACAAGACGAAGCGCCGCTGATGACTATTGATTTTTCTGACAAGCTAAAAGAGCTACTTGGTAGCGATACTCAAGCCATTGGTCAACACATGATTCATGCTGCGATTCAAGTCATTATGCAAAAGCAAATGAGTAAATGGCATGCGCATGTATATGATAAAGAACCAACACACTACAGCTAAGCTTTGGTTGTTTTTGAGCACCAGTTAAAGCAAATACCAGTCAAAGCGAATGACTGGAGACGTAGCTTAGCAATATGAAACTACAGCCATAAAAAAAGGGTTTATCAATTGATAAACCCTTTTTTTGTTCAAATAACGTCTTTATAGAAAGTATTTATAAAAATGCCTTCTACAAATGATGGAAATTATTTGATTTTAGCTTCTTTGAAGATCACATGCTGGCGTACTTTTGGATCAAACTTTTTGATTTCCATTTTGCCAGGCATAGTGCGCTTGTTTTTAGTAGTGGTGTAGTAATATCCAGTACCAGCTGTTGATACTAATTTAATTTTATCTCTCATGATAGCTTTCCTGTAAATGAGGGGTCTTCAAACGATAGGTACGTGTCTCAAAGATTAAGTTGCCACAATTAATGTAGCAAAACAGCAGCCTAAATGATGAGAGTCATCACCCAGCTGCTGTTTTTAACTTAAACTTTTTGACCTTGTGCGCGTAGATCCGCTAACACTTTATCGATACCAAGTTTGT
The DNA here is from genome assembly GCF_904846365.1 of Psychrobacter nivimaris. Lineage (GTDB taxonomy): Bacteria > Pseudomonadota > Gammaproteobacteria > Pseudomonadales > Moraxellaceae > Psychrobacter > Psychrobacter nivimaris_B. The sequence continues at coordinate 28,816 of NZ_CAJHAL010000003.1, read as the reverse complement.
CAATGATGCGCATACCTTTGGTAGACACACGTAGACGTACAAAGCGGTTTTCAGACTCTACCCAAAAACGATGGTTGTGAAGGTTTGGTAGAAAGCGACGACGGGTTTTGTTGTTTGCATGCGAAACATTATTACCCACCATAGGGCGCTTTCCAGTCACTTGGCAAACTCGAGACATGGCGAACTCCTAATCTATGAGGTATGAGCTTTTCTCATACCAGTCTGGGCAAGTTGCACGTTTTTGCGGCATGGACACAGCAAGCGGCAGCTTTGCACCAAACAAAACTATATGAAGGTTGAGCTGGTTTTGCTGCTATCTAAAGGCAAATAACAGGCTGACCAATTCAGAAAATTTTAAAGCCGACATTTATACCATAAAACAGATGAATACTCAAATATTTTTACAATAACTGTCGAATTAAAGGAGGGCTATTATACCCTGAAATGATCGCTCTATGTTGTTGATTGTTTAATAGTAAAGATTAATTTTTAGTTGTAAGTTATAACAAAAGTCAGTAAAGTTGCTGTTATATATTTAATACAATCTGTTAATACACCAGTATTACTGTAAATCAATGTATCATTACCAATCTCTTTTGATTCTGGGTAATGATTTTTTGCTTATTTGCTCAGATAAATTACTGCTCATGCGGAGTCAAAAACATGTCCTATAGTTCATTACCTTTTACTTCTAAGTTGTTTCAATTAACAGCGCTGACTTTAGCACTTACATTGGCTGGCTGTGGCGGCGGTGATGGTGATACTGTAGACTCTATTGCTCCGCCTTTTGACCCAAGTGAGCAACCTAGTACTGGTGGAAGCGGTGAAGATGGAACAGGAATACCAGTAAGTGGTATCAATGTAACACCTATAACCTTAACAGACCCTAATGGTAACGTGACTCGTACTATTACTTCAGCTGGAGCAAGCGCGACAGTCAAAGTAACAGATAGGAGCGGAAATCCAGTAAGTAATGCTTTGGTATCGTTTCAGGCTGACGGTGTTACGTTTGGCACTAGTAATAGCAAAGTTTTGACGAATACAAAAGGTGAGGCCACTATATCCGTCAAGCCTTCTGACAGCACAAATACAGGGAGCTATCAGTTAAGCGCAACTGTTAACTATAATGATTTGACCAAAACTACGGCAGGTTATAATTTTTCTTTACAGTCTATACAAGTGTCATTAACTGAATTTGCATTGTCATCTACCAATTTAGACTCAGGTGGTAATACAAATATTACGCTAAAAACAAAAGATGCGATTAATGACGTCTATCAAAATGATGTCACTGTGAATTTCACTACTAGCTGTGGCAGTTTCGATAGCAATAGTGTAGTTTCAAGCAATCAAGGGGATGTCACGACAACTTATAAAGCGATTGATGATAATGGCAATTTATGTGCAGGCACACAAACCATTACAGCTACGCCTGCGAATAACCCAGCAAACAAACAAACAAAAACTGTCAGTATCGCTGGTGTTGAAGCGAATTCAATGGTTTATACCACCACAGAAAAAGTACAGTTAGGCGCTAGTAATAGTGGTTCATCGAGCTCGGGTCAGATAGAGTTCACTATATATGCGAACGGCAGACCTGCTGCAAACCAACAGGTTAAAATAAGTAAAGTTGACACGCCTCCAGATTTTAGCTTTGTAACATTAGGCAATCAAGCACCTGAGACAGTAACAAGTGACTCGCAAGGTAAGGTGTCAGTTAATTTATATCCTGGCGCATTGCCTGGACCTGTAGAAATTAAAGCGGCTTTAGTATCAAATCCTAGCATATTTGCATTATCAAAAGATGTGTCTGTAGCAACAGGGCGTGCAACTCAAAATGGTGTTAGTATTTCATTGAGTAAAAACGTATTAGCCTATGGTGTAGATGGTGATACTGCTGAGATTACAGCACGATTAGTAGATAGAGTTGGCAACCCTGTACCTGATGGTACGGTAGTGAGTTTTGTCAGTGAAGGTGGCAGAGTAACGCCAAACTGTATAACTAATCAAGGAATATGTACGGTTGAGTTCAGCACTCAAAATCCACGGCCAGTAGATAATCGAGTGTCTGTTATTGCTTATGTAGAGGGTGATAAAGACTATATTGATAAAGATGGTGATAATCAATTTAGCATTGGTGATGTATTGACGCATAATATCGGCGATTTCTTCCGTGATGATAACGAAAATAACAAGTATGATTCTGAAGCTGGTGAATTTGTATATAGAAGAAATGCTACTGGCGCTGTTTGTGCACCTTCTTCTAATAATCAGCCAAATATCCCTACAGTTGAAGTAGATGGCAAGATTCAGAGTACTTGTGATAATAAACTGCCAGCGATCTTACGCCAACAGTTTATATTAGGCTTAGCTTCAGATAGTCCAGTATATGAGGGCTTACCAGGTAGCGTTGCAGCTAATCCAACTAATGATTTAAATACACCTAAACCAGTTAATTTTAGAGTGTATGGTAATAGTGCACGTACAGTAAGTATGGCATCAGGAACAACTATTAGCGTTACAGCTGAAGATAAGACTAATTACTCTCCAGCAGTTCAGTTAGTAGATACTTCAACTAAAGGGCCTAATGATGAAGACATTGTAAGCACTAGAATTGAGATATCTAATGCGGAACCGAATACCGTGGCTGTGGTGAAAGCAGGCTCTTCTATTTTTAACATAAACATCGATTCTAATGGTTCAGGCTCACAATCTAATAGTGGTTTACCAGTAGGGTCATCATTAGTATTATTAAGTAAGAGTACTACTTGTGAAGCAGAACTTACCTTAGGTGCTAAAACTGTACCAAGTATAGTTAATCTAGGAGTCGGTAAGGTAGTTGATAGTGCGGTAAGCTATAAGTTTGAATATAGAGGCTGTCGCCCTAATGATCGAATTAAAGTAACAGTAACGACACCAGCTCCAGCTGCTACTACGACAACGACCACAATACCTGTCATGTAGTAAGCTTGTTAAAGTATTTCAAATAAAAAACCCCCAACCCTACGTTGGGGGTTTTTGCATTGTATTTTCAAACAACCAAATCACTTTAAATAACCAAAAACAACCAACTCGCTCAGCAAAATATTGCAAAAAAGATTAAAATAACCGGTTTACTACGCTGTCAGCAATTTTTCAGCGATAAGTCATCATTTTTTATATTGGGCGAATTATGTCAGACAACACTAAAACGGTTTCATTATCGACCATAGCTTCTCAGAGCAAACAGACACCTAGTGCTATCGATACAGCCACGTTGCTCATCAAATGCAAAGATCAGGCAGGTATCGTACAGGCAGTCTCTGAATTTATTCATCGTTATGGCGCTAATATCATTACGCTCGATCAGTATTCAACGGCACATGAAGGCGGTCAATATTTTATGCGTTTAGAGTTTGCTTTGGCAGGATTAAGCGATATTATTGAAAATTTTGAAGCCAGCTTTGCGCATACGGTTGCTAAGCGTCACGACATGGATTGGCGTCTACATAATAATGCAACGAAGACCAAAGTCGGTATTTTGGTATCTAAGTTTGATCATGCATTGTTAGATTTATTATGGCGACATCAGCGTGGATTGCTCGATTGCGAGATTACTTGCGTGGTCAGCAACCATCCTGATTTAAAGCAAGCAGTACAAAATTTTGGTATTACTTTCCATCATGTGCCAGTGACCAAAGACAATAAGGCAGAGGCAGAAGAACAGATTCATAAGCTGATGGCAGGTAACGACTTACTAGTATTGGCGCGCTATATGCAGATTTTGTCATCAGATTTTGTCAAACGTTGGCCGATGCAGATTATTAATATTCATCATTCTTTCTTGCCTGCGTTTGTGGGTGCAGATCCTTATCGTCAGGCTTACGATAAAGGCGTTAAGCTTATCGGCGCAACTGCGCACTATGTCACAGCTGAGCTTGACCAAGGGCCTATCATCGAGCAAGATGTACACCGTGTGACGCATCGCCAAGGGGTGACAGAGTTGCGTGCTATCGGCCGTGATATCGAACGCAACGTATTAGCACGTGCCGTAAACTGGCATGTCCAAAACCGTGTGATTGTAGCGGGTAATAAGACAGTCGTATTTAACTAAGAAAAATGAGTAGTGAGTCTGCTAAGAATGTAAAAAAAGCGGTCAGTAGCAACAGTTACTGACCGCCCTTTTTTTGAACATATACTTTATAAGAGCATTTCTAAGACGAACTTGCTACCAACAAAGCCAATGGCTAATAGGATAAAGGCATAAATAGTGATATTGGCCGCACGTTTGCCTCGCCAGCCTGCACGCCAGTTACCGAATAGTAGCACACCAAATAATAACCATGACAGTAGACTAAAAACAGTCTTATGCACGATATGCTGCGCCATTAAGTCTTGCACATAAATAAACCCAATCCCCAGTGCGATACTGAGCAATACAAAGCCAACCAACAACATATCGAATAATAAACTCTCCATACTTTGCAGGGAGGGTAGCTTATTGACCCAAAATCGATGAATGGTATGATGCTTGAGCTCACGTATTTGTAGACGTAGAAATAGCGCTTGTACCGCCGCCATCAACAGCACACAATAGGCAGCCAATGATAATATGATATGGATTTCAAGTCCGATACTGATATCAGTCAATGGTTGATAAGGGGCGCGGCCGAAATAACCGACAGTCATACCTATTAGCGCAGTGGGTGCAGCCAAAATACCAAGGCTAAGAATAGGGCGGTATAAACAGAACAATAGATAAAAGAATAAGAAAAATAAACTGGTCAGACTGATGATGTTAAATAAGTTGAAATTTAAACCATACAGCGTCACAACGTATGGATATAGCAGTACCGCATGTGCAGCCATACCGATGAGCAACAAGCCTAGACTGCGGCCTTTGTAGATAGGTTTATCAGCAATCAGCGCCCAACCGATGTAAACGCTGACCGCTATATAAGTCAGGCTAGCAAGTAAGAATGCAAAGTGCACAGATATAAAACCTCATCTTATACTGAGCATAAACTGCCGCTCAATGTATCACCAAAGTGGTATTATCGGAATGATTAGAATAATCCTCCAATTTATCATAAAATGGGTGGCAATTGAGCACCATCTTGCTTATAACTTATAAATGATCGGCAGTGCTACATAGCGCAAAACATAAAATATGTCATCTATAAAAAGTTGACTGCAATTATAAGCGCTGTGTCCTTTGCGAAACGACTATAAGTTTTGAGTCATGTTAATGCTATAGTATTGATAATATAATTCTTTTATCATGTCTCTTGTCATGCAATATCCTAATATCTTATAGCGTATCCTAATATTATTTATGAACCATTTTAATGGTTTGATTTAGAGTTATTTTAATTGCGTATTATTTAATTGAAAACCATTTTAATTGAGAGTTATTTATGTTTGATACCTTAACAGAACGTTTATCGTCGAGCCTACGTAACATCGTCGGTACCGGACAGTTGACCGAAGACAATATCAAAGACACGCTACGTGAAGTGCGTATGGCGTTGTTAGAAGCTGATGTGGCGTTGCCTGTCACTCGTGATTTTGTAAAACGCGTCAAAGAGCAAGCGCTTGGTGCTGAGGTGCTAAAAGAGTTAGCGCCAGGTCAAGCCTTTGTCAAAATCGTACACGACGAGCTGACCGAAATGATGGGCAGTGCCAATCAGCAGTTAGAGATGACAGGTAAGCCGCCTGTTGTTTATTTGCTAGCAGGTTTGCAAGGTGCGGGTAAAACGACTACAGCTGGTAAGTTGGCCAAATATCTACAAGAGCGCCAAAAGAAAAAAGTCATGCTAGTCTCTGCTGACGTTTATCGTCCAGCGGCTATCAAACAGCTTGAGCAAGTAGCCGGTCAGGTGAATGCTAAGTTTGTGAACTCAAGCACAGATGAGAATCCAATTGATATCGCAAAGCGTGCGATAGAAGAAGCCAAAATCCAATATCAAGATATCCTGATTATTGATACTGCTGGTCGTCTACATATCGACGATACCATGATGGATGAGATTAAGGCGCTAACTGCTGCGGTTAACCCATCTGAGACGCTATTTGTCGTCGATGCCATGACTGGCCAAGATGCCGCCAATACTGCAAAAGCCTTTAATGATGCGTTGCCATTGACAGGTGTTATCTTAACTAAGACTGACGGTGATGCTCGCGGCGGTGCGGCGCTTTCTGTACGCGCTATCACCGGTAAGCCAATTAAGTTCTTAGGCCGCGGTGAAAAACTAGACGAGCTAGAGCTGTTCCACCCTGAACGTATTGCGCAGCGTATCCTTGGTATGGGTGACGTACTGAGTCTGGTCGAAGAAGTTGAGCAGAAAATTGACCGTGATAAAGCCGAAAAAATGGCGAAAAAGATGCAAAAGGGCGGTGACTTCGACCTTGAGGATCTATTGACTCAGTTTCAGCAGATGAAGAGTATGGGCGGCATGGCAGGCTTCTTAGATAAGATGCCAGGTATGGGCGGCTCAGACATGCAAAAAGCCGTCGAAGATGCCAAACCAGAAGAAAAAGTACGTGAAATGGAAGCATTGATCAATTCAATGACGCCGTTTGAGCGTAAAAACCCTGACAAGATTAATCCAAGTCGTAAGCGCCGTATCGCTGCAGGTTCAGGCCGTGAGATTCAAGATGTTAACCGTCTGCTCAAGCAACACAAGCAGATGGCAAAAATGATGAAAATGATCTCAAAGCCTGAAGGCATCAGTAAAATGATGAAATCTATGCAAGGGCTCATGGGCGGCGGTAGTGCTGGCGGTGGCGGCGGTCCATTGTTTGGCGGCGGTCAGCAAGGTGGCGCTAAAGACGTGAATCCAGAACAAATGGCTAAGCAGATGGGACTGGATCCGAATAACATGCCGAGCACCGAAGAGATGCAAAAGCAAATGCAAGAAATGCAAAACCAAGCACCAAAGAAGTTCAAAACCCGCTTTTAGATAACGACTAGTTATTTTCAAGAAGTTTGATCGAAGCCCCGAAGCCAATGAAGCTTTGGGGCTTTTTGTCGTTATCAGTTGCAGATAAACATTGATGGATAAAGTGTGAAAAATATAGAAATTAATAAAATTCGTGTACCCTAAATGCTATGATAGGCGCTGCTTCATTCTGTCTAAATTATTACAGGACATGAATGATAGATCGTTATGAAAAATTAGTAAAATCTGACAAATCAATTTAGAACGCCAAAAGTAAAAGCCGAGGTTGTGATGTTTTTAGCAATGGATACCGTGTTCGATCAGTGTTCGATCGCGATTTTAGATTCGAGTGGACAGGTACTATCAAGCCATACCGAAACAGGTAAGCGTCAGCAGACTCAACAGATTTTACCGATGATTGATGCTGCATTGTCTGAGGCGCAGGTACGTCTTGCTGATATACAGGCTTTAATATTCAATCGCGGGCCAGGTGCGTTTAGTGGTATTCGCATCAATACGGCAGTGGTACAGGCTCTATCTGTAGCGCATGATTTGCCTTGTGTTGGCGTCTCAAGCCTGCAAGCAATCGCACAATGCGCGTATCAGAAATATGGTCTAACACACGTCTACAGCGCCCTTGATGCTCGTATGCAGCAAGTCTACTTTGGGCAGTATGAATTGATAACTGACGACCAGTTAGGTAGTAGCATTATGCAGCCAGTATTGGCTGATGGTAGCGATAGTACAGAGCAGCTATTAGATTATGATAGCCAAACAGTATTCAACCTGCCTATCGCGGGTAATGGCGCGCCGCTATTGGCACGACATGATCAGCAAGACTGCCATGAAGATGTTTGGCCAGATGCTGTTGTCATTGGGCAGCTTGGTATTGCTCAGTTTGCAAACGATGGTGGTACGGAAGCGTCACAGGCATTACCAAAGTATCTACGCAATCAAGCTTGGAAAACACTTAAAGAGCAAGGTAAAGCTTAGCTTGATAAATATGCTTTTTGCAGCCAGCTTTTTAGTGTTTAGTAAGCGCATACCCATATAAAATCAACGTTAATATAGGACAGCCAATCGGTCTGTTTTTAGGCCAGTTTTTTTAGGCCAGTCTGTTTCTAGGAAAGTCACTGTGGATATAGTTTTATTCGTTCAAGCTGTCATTATGGGTATCGTTGAAGGTATCACTGAGTTTTTACCCATTTCTAGTACGGGATATTTGATCTTATCAGCAGATGTGATGGGTTTCTGGACTAAAGAAAAAGTTGATTTATTTGTTGTTGTTGTGCAGCTTGGCGCTATTTTGGCAGTGATTTATGACTATTGGGGTAGATTGTGGCAAGCGCTGATGGGCTTACTGACTGGCAAAGCAGAGGGCATGACCAATCCTAGACAGTTGGGACTGAGTCTGATTGTCTCTACTATTCCTGTGATGATTGTTGGTTTTACCTTTGCCGATGAAATCAAAGCTTATTTGTTTAATCCTATTGTCGTTGCCATTATGCTCATCATCGGCGGTCTACTGATATTTTACGTGGAAAAGCGTCCTAAAACGGTCATTGCAGAAGAAGCTGAAGATGTCAGCATAAAAACTGCGTTGATGATTGGTTTGTTCCAATGTTTAGCTCTTATACCAGGGACGTCACGCTCAGGTGCCACTATTATTGGCGCGCTGTGGTTAGGTGTCTCACGTAAGGCTTCTGCTGAGTTTTCTTTCTTTTTGGGTATTCCTGTCATTGTAGGCGCGGCACTGTTGGATTTACTCAAACATGGTGATGTACTGACCAACAGTGAAGACTGGCTGGTGCTAGGTATCGGAACCATCGTGTCATTTGTGGTGGCGCTACTTTGTATTCGCTTACTTGTGGCATGGGTAAGTCGCCGCGACTTTACTATTTTTGCTTGGCTGCGCATTATCACGGGTGTTATCGTGCTGGTCGCCGCTTGGGGCTTTGGTTATCAAATGGCTGGCTAGATTTGCGTTATGATTTAACACGCCAGTAATTTATAGTGAAAATAAGCAGCAAATAGGATGATGGTTATGACCGATGTGCCCCAAACGTATGACGAAACAGGTGCTGTTGTACATTGTCAGTTATTCTACGTCAATGACAGCCAGCAAGCACAGGTTGAGAGCCTACAGTCATTGATAGCTGAGCATACATTACCAATTATCTTAGATATAGAGGTCGCTACAGAGAAACTAACTCAAAGGCGCCGTCAGCAATTGAGCCAAGCATCTACTCAGCCTATTTTATTATTAGATAATAAAGACAAGCTATCATGGCTAAGTGATGGGCTCAGTGTGGCGCCTGAGTGGGACAAGTTGCAGCGCCGTGTAGTGAGTGCTGGCCGTAAGTCTGAGCTGCTATTACAAGCGGCCAAAATCACATCAGATAGTCATGTTATTGATGCAACTGCTGGCTTTGGGCATGATAGTTTAATATTGGCCAGTACTGGCGCCCAAGTCACTATGCTTGAGCAGCAGCCTTTGATGGCATTGCTGTTACTTGCAGAGCAGCAGCGTATGAGTGCGCTACCCAATTGGCAAAAGCTCATGAGCCGTCTACAGATTATCAATGCTGATGCGCTCAGTTATTTTGCGAATTTAGAGGCTAGTACCGTAGCCGATAACGCTACCACAATCGATGTCGTCTATTTGGATCCGATGTTTCCGGAAGATAGCTATCAAGATAGTAAGACAGGTAAAGGGGCAAAAGTCGGTAAGCATATGCAAGCACTGCATCAATTGGCTCGTCCACCAACGTTAGATGAAGAGCGACAACTGCTAAGTAGTGTGCAGGCTGTTGTTAAACAAAGTATGCAAGGTCAAGGTCGCGTGGTCGTAAAGCGTCCACAATTTGCACCGCTGCTTGCTGATGAGCCAGCTAGTGAAAGCTGGCATAATGAAGCCGTACGCTTTGATGGATATTTTGTCTGACAGCTGCTGTTTGCGATAACGAATGTACGAGTATAAATGTACGCAATTAATCAGCTTATGTGTTCGAAGTTAATGGATTTAGGAGCAAGGAATGTCAGCGTTAATCATTTGGGTCATGGGTGCAATTCTATTATTGATTAATATCATGCTGCGTACTCGCATTCTTCGGCTTGAGGCACGGTTAAAAGAGCTGAGCAATCCACAAGAGCAACTGGCATTTTTGCGTCAACAAGCAGCAAAAAAAGACAAAATCCCGGCGTTAAAAGCATTACGCAAGCAGTATCCTGAGCTATCACTGATCGAAGCGAATAAATTGTGGCAACAAACTCAGTAACCAGACCATTAAACTTAGTAATTAGTCCATTAAAACTCAGTAACCAGCCCCTTCAAAAATTAATTTAGTTGTTCTAAGCGAAATATATAAGCGCACATAAAAAATATCCAATTAATGATAATAAAAAGCCATGACATTTAAAGACAAGCTACAAGCCTACATCCAGCTAACCCGTTTTGATAAGCCAGTCGGCATTGAGCTGCTCTTATGGCCAACGCTTTGGGGCGTACTATTCGTTGCAATGGGTCAAGCGCAGCAGCAAGGAATGACGGCAGCGTTGCCAAGTATCAGGGTGTTCGCGATATTTGCCCTTGGTGCAATATTTATGCGAGCGGCTGGTTGTGCGATTAACGACTTTGCCGATCGAAAAGTAGATGGTCATGTGACTCGCACTAAAGGTCGCCCATTAGCAGATGGACGCTTATCTGGTAAAGAAGCCGTCGCTGCATTTTTAGTACTGGTGCTGTTAAGTGCTAGTCTGCTATTTTTCTTGCCCATAGCTGTGTTCTATTGGTCGCTTGGTGCCGTTGTATTGGCATTTATTTATCCATTTATGAAACGCTATACGCACCTGCCGCAAGTATTTTTAGCAGCTGCTTTTGGGTGGGCGATACCGATGTCTTATGTGGCGGTGCAAGGCGCTCCCGATGTTTGGTGTTGGCTGCTATTTTTAGCCTATATGTGTTGGACCGTAGCCTATGATACCCAGTACGCCATGGCTGATCGTGAAGATGATTTAAAGATTGGTGTGAAATCAACGGCGATACTATTCGGTCGTTATGATGTGATTATCATCTCAATACTACAGATGCTCTTTTTGCTAATGATGGGCGTGGTTATGTGGCATTACTTTGCTCCGACCACATTAGGCGTAACCCCAGTATTTGGATTGGCACTAGTTGCGATGATGTTTGCCAAACAAAACAGTGCTTGTGCCAGTCGTAACCCTTTGGCTTGCTTTCAGGCGTTCTTGGCTAATATCTGGGTAGGGCGCTATGTCTTTGCGCTCATCGCAGTTACTTGCATATGGACGACGCTAAATGGATAAGTTCGATAAATTGCCGAGGTTCAAATCAAAGAAACTGTCTGATACGAATGCGTCAGTTACGGACTATCAAGCTAAACTTGCCGAACATGGTCTGACTCGTGAGCAAGTTATCGCAACTGAGCGTAAGCTAGCAAAATTTGCTAATACCATGGATTCGCTGGTGCGAGTGCCTTTTACTAAGCAAGGAATGGGTGCGGATGCGGCGCTTTCGACCATTCCACTAGCAGGAGATTTGGCAGGATTGGCATTGACCAGTTATGCATTTATATTAGGGCGTCAGTTAGGTGTGCCCGCTCATAAAATGACGCCAGCGGTTAGATTGGCAGTTATTGATATGGTCGTTGGTATCGTACCTGGCATTGGTACGCTATTAGATATTTTCATTCGCCCTAGCCGTAAGACACTGGGTATCGTGCACGAGCATCTACACCATGAGTATGGTATTACCGAAACCATGCATATGGATCGACCGTTTTTGCACCAGTCATTAGAAGACAAGCAGCAGCAAAGCCGTTTTGGGTTTTTTTGGCGCAATCCAATCGTTGCTTGGTTATATCTGCACATCCCTGATTTTCTTGGACTGCTGGTCATTGTGTTTGTCGGTTGGGGGCTGTGGACAGTGATAAGCTGGTTGGTCGGGATGTTTGGGCAATCGACTGGGTTTGGGTAAATATAATTACTTATCAGACAGCTCAGTAGAGACAAGTCAGTACAGAGCAATACACAGAAACGAAAAAGGCGGCAACGATAATAACGTTTGCCGCCTTTTTTATGGTTTTAAATAGGGCATTGAAACAAAGGCCGCCTCAGACTTTATTCAGTGATGACTTCTGCTTCAGCACTGACGGCATCAAAGCTAGTAACTTTATTGTTTCGGATAAGGTCGATAGTGCCACCACCAGCGTGGCTTACGAGTTGGATACTGCCGTCAGCTGATTGATAAGTAGGATTGTTGCCTTGGCCTTCTGGTGCGCTCAATGTCATTTTTGGCTGGTTGGGGCGGGTAATGATAGCGTTGAGCATACCAGCTGCCGACGTCTCAAAGACTACGGACAAACTCTCACCTGCTGCACTTTTATAACGGACATCAGTGATTTGTGCGCCTTTAATAGCTTGTTCTGGATTAGGTTTTTCAGCGCTATCATTTGCAGTGAGCATAGTATCATTAAGATCTTTATCTAACTCTGTTAAGCTCATATCACGTTCTGAATCAGTCTGCGCTACATTTTTAGCGTCATCTACATTGCTATTTTCAGCTTCATCAACATTGATATTGGTCGTTACTGGCGTGGTTTGCGTTGAGGTCTCAGCTGTAGTTGTATCAGTTGCTTCAGGTTCTGGATCTTTTTGACAAGCAGTCAGTAGCAACAGGCTTAAGAAAATCGCAGGCGCCGTACGATAAAGCAGTTTAGATTTTTGTAAGTTTATTATTTTTGGGAGAGAAGTATTCATAATCAGCTTTATCCGTTAATGGCGCTCTACGTAAATGGGGCAATTTGCAAGGGTCAACCTGCTATTTATTGACAGTATATTATTACGTGTTTACCGTAATCACCAGCTTACGCTGTCCACCATATTCTTGAAGGTTTCTATGCTCACATAGGTAAATACCTTGCCACATGCCTAGACCTAACTCACCATCGACAAGCGGTATAGTCAGGCTTACTCCAAGCATCATGCTTTTGAGATGCGCTGGCAGGTCGTCTGAGCCTTCTAAAGTATGGCGATACTCTGGCTGATCTTCTGGTACGATTTTATTAAGCCAATCTTCTGTATCTAATCTGACATCTGGATCAGCATTTTCATTGATCGCAAGACTGGCTGACGTATGCAGCAAAAATAGATGAACCAACCCTACCTTGGTAGAATGAGGTAATAGCTGAAAAATCGCTTCTTCAACCTTCGGAGTAATGATATGAATGCCACGCGCATAGGCGGGTAGAGTAAGGGTGGTTTGGTGATAGCTCATGGGGTATATCTCATTATTAGGGTCGACACCAAATTAAGATACCATAAGCCAGTATAAATCGCAGAAAGCGTTGCTGTTATTTACACAAGAGCCATTTATTCTTAAACAAGCGGCGTCTGTAGCCGTGTACGATTGGGTGATAAGCGTGCGAGCATCGTCTCTGATAGTGGTGAAAATGACCCTAGCATCATATCTGCTAATGCTTCAGCACAAATAGGTGCCAATGCATAACCTTTTGCGCCCATCGCACTCATTGTCCATATCCGCTGACTGTTTGCCAATTGTCCAACGATAGGATGGTAATCAGGTGTTTGGGTGCGAATGCCAGCTCGGCCCTGCCATAGACTCGTATCTGCCGGAATGATAGATGCCATTTCAGGAATAGCGTTGATGAGCTTGTCTCGGCTAATTTGATGCTCTTCCTCACGGATATCCGTGTCCGTATCATTACGTATAAAGCTTGCCCCTAGTAGAAACTGAGGGCTGTACTCTGTAACATCGTTTAATTGTCCGTCATCTGTTTGGGCAGTGAATGGCGTACAGTAACCACTATATTTGAGTGGTATTTTAGGCAGCTTAGCGTACTGCTCAGAGGTTGGCGTAAACCAAGACAGCTGCCCACGAATTTTACGGCAATCAAAAATACGCTGATCCAATTGATGACTTTCAAAAGCCGCGCAAATGACGATATTATCAGCAGTTATAGTGACAGTGTTAAGGTTTTCATCAATACCTTCGATACGAACCTGCTGATCAGTCTCGTTGATTTTAGTCACTTCTAACTGCTGGAAGTGAATGAGCGGATGAGTCAGTATGATGTCTTTTAATGCTTGCGGGTTGACCAGACCAGACTGAGGTAAGTACAAGTTCTCTGATAAATCTTGCTCTTTTAGGCCGCTAGTAATCTGTGCTTGCTTATGCGATAGGGTGGTCGCCATCTCGTCAGGATAGTCGGCAATTTTTTCTGTACCGATATTGGCTTTTATTAGTAAATCAAGGGCGCCAGTCGGTTCAAGTACCGGTGCTGTATTAAGCTGTACGGCTGTTTGATTAAGGTCTCGATATAGCCTGCTGCTATGGAGATAACCGATGGTATGCAGATGCTCATCGACATGGTGAAGTGGCGTCATTTTGGGCGCAAGTAACGCTCTAGGATTGCCTGATGCGCCTGCTAAGGGCGCTGATTTATCTAATAAAATGACGGTAATACCGCGACTGGCAAGCGACCAAGCTGTGAGCAACCCTGAGACGCCTGCACCAATGACGACAGTATTATCAAATGTGCTATAAGTCGTTTGCTGCTTCGCCTCGTGGCTTTTATTATCACAACTTTTATTATCGCTAGTAAGGTCACTACTTTCTGCATTAGTCATAGTGGCCGTTAGCATTTCCCGCTTTCGACCAAAACCTCTGACTTTTTTAATTTGAAAGCCATGCTCTCTTAGTCCACGCTTGACGATACCTGCACAGCTATAAGTAGCGGCAGTCGTATGAGGGCGTGATAGGCGCTGCATTTGTGCAAAGATACTGTCAGCCCACAAGGTACTATTGCAAGAAGGCGCAAAACCATCTAAAAACCAAGCATCAATATAAGGCGTATGCTGGTTAGAGTGGTCTAATGCCAGTTTACTTAGACTTTCTGCTGCATCACCAAGCCACATATCGACAGTTAAGTTATCATGAGAAAAACTTAAACGATGACAGCCTGCAATCAGGGGCGGATATGCAGCCAAAAGTGGCTTAATAAATGCCATTAGCTCAGGCGCACGCTCACCCCATAGCGCAAGTATCTGGGTCAGATCTGCTAGTGGTATGGGGAATTTTTCAGTAGTGATAAAGTGCAGGCGAGCCGTTGCTAATTGCGGATTGGTTTCACGTAATTGTCGCCACAATTGCCACGTTGCTAGTAGATTAAGCCCAGTTCCAAAGCCTAGCTCAGCAATTGTAAAGCATTGCTTTGGTGCCAGGTGTGCTAAACGTTCTGGTAACTGATTGTGCTCTAGAAACACGTGACGAGTCTCTGCCAAACCATCCGCATGAGAAAAGTACACATCCCCAAACTCACCTGATACTGGCACCATATTGCCAGTATCATCCGTTTGCCAGTCAATCTTGGCAGGCGTGATAACGTTTAAATGTTCAGGGTTTTGATGTTTAGCGGTAGACATGAGGCACTTCTTAGAAATATCAGTAACGTTAGCTCAACGATCAATTGTGACGGATCAATGATATCGACATTTGGTTAAACGCAGCGAAGGAGAGTAATGCAAGTCAGTGCGAGCACAGTATATGCTACCAGCGCTCACGGCGGACAAATACTAACCACGAGACAAAAATACCGACTAATAGACTGATCAGAACGGTAAACGCACCGTATAGAAATAACTGTCCTTTACTCTCGTAAACCAAGACATTTACTTGAGTCTGTAAGTCGTTCACTTGCCGCTGTAATTGTGCATTACGGCTGAGCAGTTCTTGATTGGCAGCTGACAATGCTTTAGTAGATGGTTGCAACTGTGCCGCCAAGGTATCATTGATATCTAGCGCTGAGTTTTTTGTTGGTAAAGCGCGCGCCGCTATTGGGCCAGTCAACGGCATCATTGCTGTCGGATCGGTTGCCTCGACAGCAGGTGTTATAGGCGCAGTGGGTGCAGCCTGCGCCGAAACGGCTGTCACTAACATGAGACCAATCAGGGCACTTTTGTAGGAGCAGGTAGGTGAAAAAGAGACTCTCTGAATCACGATGCAGCTACTTGATTATTACTGTCAGTTGGTGCTGGCAATGCTTGAATAAATGGTTTGATATCGACATGACTATACACGCCATCACGTAAGTAAGGCTCATCGTTTGCCCATACTTGAGCCGCTTCGATAGAGTCAAAGTCTGCAATGATTAAGCTGCCTGACATATCACTTTTGCCATGCTCGATAGGCGTTGGACCTGCGATAACGAGGCGTCCCTCTTGGTGCAGCGCTTTTAAGCGTTCAATATGTTCAGTACGAGTGATCAGACGTTGTGCACTGCTATTAGCCACGTCATGACCAATGATTGCAAATAAAGACATGAGACTTCCTTAGTGAATAATAAAAAAGTAATGGTGAGCTTAGTATAAACGTCATAGCAATAAAATTGTGATTGCTGCCATGACAAGGCAACAGAAACTATTTAGTGGTTTTGTCTGTTAGGGCAGGGTTGAGATGCTTTTTCAACACGGCAAATTGAGCCACGACAAACACCAGCATAATTGGAATCCAGCCATAGGTTTTAAAGTTAATCCATGCTTCATCTGACATTGTGAACGCTGTGATATAATGTAGTACACCCATTAGGGCAAAAAACAGCGCCCAAGCAACAGTCAGTTTTTTCCAGCCGCTAAGCGTCAGGGTAAATACCTCTTTCATCGCAAGCTGCATCAATGGCTTGTTAATTGCAGCACTAACAAATAGCGTTAATGCAAAAATACCATTGATAATGGGTGACTTCCAACGCAAATAAATATCATCACGCAGCAGTAATGTGCCGCCGCAGAATAAAATCGTTAATAATAAGACAACCCATTGCTGCTTATCAAACTTACCTTTTTGACGAATAAAATGAATGGCATAAACGATAATAGTAGCGACGAGCAAAGCTCCAGCTGCTGCTAAAATACCGTTATAACGCGCCGCGATAAAAAAGGCAATTAAAGGAATAAAGTCTAGTAATGCTTTCATAGCAAATGATATGTCCAACAAAAACGTATGGGGTAGTTTACACGTCTACTGCATCAAAAAAAAGCAATCAACACGATAATCATGTGATATACGTAACCTACTAGTAATACTCTCTTATTGCATCCGGTGACTATGCTACCGGCCAAATAAAAACACAAATACAGCAGTGATAACTGCTAAATCTATAGAAATATTAAGGCAGGTCAGAATACTCATAATAGTAATAACGACGACCTGCTACCTAACGCTTATTTTATTTAACACTTTAAGGCTTACCTTATGAAAATTGATTTACATTGCCACAGTACTTGTTCAGATGGAACTTATGCGCCGACTGATGTAATACAACGTGCCCATGCAGCGGGTATCAACGTATTGGCATTGACTGATCATGATACGTTGGCAGGAATTGATGAGGCGAGAGACGCTGCTAGCGCTTGTGATATGCAAATTATTAACGGCGTTGAGATCAGCTGTGAGCATACATTAAGCGGTGGTTATGGGAAGAATAAATCTACTAATAAAATCATCCATGTACTTGGACTGGACTTTACTGATCGCGAAAAAATGCATGCAACGCTGCAGCAACTGCAAGACAGTCGAGCCACTCGTGGTCAGCGTATTGTCGAAAAACTAAGTGAGCTATTAGATATCAATTATGATGAGCTGTGGCAAGCAGTACTCGATAAAGCGGGCGGTAACCCACAAGCAGTCGGACGTGCACATATTGGGCAGGTATTATTTGAGCGCGGTGAAGTCAAAACCGTTCAAAAAGCCTTTGATAAGTACCTAGCAGATAATAAACCTGCTTATGTAGCAATCGAGGCATTGACGATGCAGCATGGTATCGAGCTGATTCACGCTTGCGGCGGCAAAGCGGTGCTCGCACATCCCACGCGATATCAACTATCAGCGACACGCGTGCGTAAATTGATCGAAGAGTTTGCGCAGCTTGGCGGAGATGCTTGTGAACTACCAGCCACTAGTGAGCCAATTAGTACTCGCAGAATGGTTGATCGTAGCCTCGCTGAGCATGGTCTTGCGGCATCTATTGGTAGTGATTTTCACGGTAGTAACATGCCTTGGCGACGTTTGGGCGATGTCCCTATTTTAAATGATGATCAGCAAGGGGTTTGGGAGTCTTTTACAACGCTTGCTTAGTGAGTGAGATTTACCTTTTTACAGCTGCTTCTAATAAGGTTATTTTCAGTAGCGATAGGGCCTTATTTATCATGATGAATAAGGCCAAAAATAGCTACATAAACATAATTACATTCATAGAGAAATTATTGGGAAATAAATGCGTAAAATAGATTGATAATAAGGCTAGAACTTGTAACACTTGATATGGAAGTTTCAGAGCGAATAGTATGCTTTGGCTTTGATTCTAGCGCTTATATATTCAACGCACTTACACCTTTTAATGTATTTATACTCTCTGCGGTAGCCCTTCTATGGCTGTATCGATATCCCATCTAGGTTACAACAAAATCTCTCAAATGATCTTTGAGTGGCAAGCTGCTGACCGAACATCGCTGATGGCCTTATTTATCGTGTTAGAAGTGTCATTGCATTGGTTCTGGTGCTTGTATGTCTGGTGGCAACAAGATGCGTTAAACACCTATGTGAACATACATTATCTATATCCATTATGGCTTGGGATTAGCTTTGTTGGACTGTTCTTTTTATGCATGGTCAAAGGTTTATTTCACTCAAGCAATGATAATGACATTGTTTTAAGTCGATGGCAAATAGCTTTGGTTTTGGTTTACACCGCCTACATTTCTACTGTTGTTGTGATGATAGGGTACAGCAGTCTGTTTGCAGGCGTGTCGCTCGTCGGCGCTGCTATGCTTGGCATGATGTTGATCAGGCGCCGCTATGCTTGGCGCATGTTTTGGCTGCATATTATCTTGATGCTATTAGCGATCATGTCACCTTACTTTGGTATCAGTTTGCCCAATTTACGCCAATTGACCGTTATTCATCCCATGCTTGAGAGTCATAACTATCTAACTTATAACGAGATTATGGCCGCTGAAAATGCGGTGGCTGCGTTAGCTTTTGAAAACAACGTCTTAAATTGGGATAGTATCAGCGAGCTACAGCGATCATCCGCATTTTTTTGGCGGTCGACGCACTTATATTTAGCGCTGCCAAAAGCGATTTTTATAGTCTATATGTTCCGTGCCTTACTGTTGGTATTAGATGATAGTCGATTTGAGACCTTACGACACGCCAATCAGGACGAGCTTACTCAGCTTAAAAATCGTCGCTACGGTCTGAAAAAGATGAAGTATGCCTTGGCTACTGTGCGAGAATATCAAGACTTAAGCGTCATGCTGTTAGATTTGGACTGGTTCAAACAGATTAACGATAATTATGGACACGATGTAGGTGATCAGGTTCTGATTGAAATCTCGCAGACGCTATCGCAGTCGTTAACAGATAAGACTATTATCAGTCGCTATGGCGGCGAAGAGTTTTTAATTGTCCTACCAGACACGAAGCATGATAGCGCTATGATGATTGCCGAGCAATTACGGCTAAATATTGCTGAACATGTCATGAAGATTGAAGGTCTGGCTGATTTTAATGTGACAGCAAGCTTTGGGCTATATACCTTAACTCATGAAGAGCGAGATTGTATTGTCCAAGGGTATGAAAAGATTACACAGCAAAAGACCGTCGCTCGAACGTCACCGCTTATCAAGCCAATTGCTACTCAGCGCGCGGAAAGCCAAATAGCCTCAATGCAAAAGCTGCCTAGTGATATCTGCCAACGTTTGATTAGTACAGCGGATAAGGCCTTATATGAAGCCAAGCACCGTGGTCGCAATCAAGTTGTCAGTGCAAATGAGATGTGGGCTGAAAAAGAAGGCGGTAAGCAATTGCTTTACAAAAGTCGTTAGCCATTAATTATTAGCGATCAGCCATGCCGCTAAGATTGTGTAAGTATTATCGGTATGGCTGATATTCTATTGATTAGTCCAATTTAGATGCCAGTTTCATTAATCCCTCCAATCAAGAAGCTAATTGCTGTACCAAGCTTGCGAGCACACTTGTGGCAAAGCTACCCGTCGTCAAAGTAAAGTTTAATACCAGCGTCTGATCGTCCGACCATTCCCAGCTTAACGCCTCAATCGGTAGACGTAGCGCTCGTCTTTGCGCCTTAATATCGCGCTGCTCTAATCCAGTTGCCAATTGCATAAGTAGTGGACTGTGTTGTACTACCTCGGTCTCTAAATCTGCAGCGCTACCGGTGACTTTATCGTTACCCGTGCCCCATAGCACAGCAGTTGGATGAATATCGCCACTGTCAAGACGAGCATGCAACGTATCATCTAGTGTCTCACTAGTGAATATTGATCCTGAACCATCCAAATTAAACACTTCACCTGCTAGGCCAGTGTTCCAGCTACCATCACGTACCCGTGCTGCCAATATCTCATTAAATATCAAGCTACGTGCAGCAGACAATTCCATCGTATTTTGCTCGCGCGGGGCACGCTTACGTTTGCTCTTTTTTGGCTGCGGGCGAGGCTCTCGCGGCGGACGAGCAAACAGTGATAATGCCTCTCTGACGTTATTACCCTGACGACCAAAACGCTGTGGACCAAAATAATTGGGTACGCCGTTTTTGCCAATGCGTGTTAAATGCTGCTCGACGGCCTCTTTTGCAGATAGTAGTTGCTCGGGTGATGCGTTACTTCCGTCATCAACATTTTCGTCACTAGCGCTCACAAACTGAATATCACGCAAGGTAATAACAAACTGATTGGCACGGTGCGTACCGCGATTAAGTTTTTTATTGTGCCAATGCTGCGCAAGGATAGTGACAGACTCATTTTCACCGATATCTACCGGTGCAAACTCAGCAGGCGGTAATTGCTTCTTTGGTATGCGCAAACTGAACCACTGAGTCGTCAATGCGTGACGGTCTTTCAACCCTGAGTAGCCAACATCACGTAATGGAATGTCTGCCCACTCTGATAGTAGTTTCGCCAGATAAGCAGTATTCATGCCTGATTTTTCGATATGTAGCCATAAATGCTCACCTTCACCAGTGAAGTCTAACGGTAATAGCTCATTAACGATAAAATCAGTCGCATTAGCCTTGTAAGTCGCTTGCTGTATTGGCTGCAAGCTTGGCTGAGGTAAATTTGCAGTATCTGTAATAGTGGCAATATTAATATGAGCTAGGTCAATTTGCTCACTGGCTGTTTTCTCACTGGCTGTTCGTTCATTAGTGTTTTGAGCAACAGTTGTTCGATCAAGAGTAGCAGCTTGGCTATCTAAACTATCTTGAGAAGTAGTTATTTCGTTTTGGTTGTCTTGAGAAGTCATAAGGTCGTCTTTTATTTTGTTTATTAATAATGATTAGAAGTAAAAGGAGTGCGCAAAGCAAAGTCGCATAATTACGTTTTGCAACGCAGCAAACATACAAAAAAACATCGTGTGCACGGCGCTCTTGCTACTATCAATGCATAGCATATTAAAAATAATAGGATAAGTTGAATTTGTCTGGTTGGTTACGGTCATTTTCAACCTGCTGTCATTAGACATCATTATAACTGTTAAGGAAGCATTATGACCGACGCAACGATCAACACAGTCACCATCAGTAAAACGGATATTCCAAGCGGTGGTATGAAATCATATAAGCAAGAAGACGATAGTATCATTTTAATCACTCGCGATGATGATGAGTTCCGTGCATTCGATGGCAAATGTCCACATGCGGGCGCAGACTTGGGTAACGGATTACGCTGTGGCAATCGCGTAGTTTGTCCTTGGCATCATGCGACTTTTGATAGTCGCGATGGTTCACTATTAGAGCCGATAGCGACTAAAGGATTGACCCAGTATGAGCTGACTCATAATGGTGATAATCTGACAGTCGATACCTCAGCTCAGGTAACGGGGCAGGTCGAAAGTGATAAATTAACTGACACCCATACCATTATCGTTGGTGGTGGCGGTGCAGGATTTATGACAGCCAACCAGTTGCGTCAGGGTGGCTATGGCGGCAAGATTACGTTGATTAGTAAAGAGGATAAAGCTCCTTACAATCGTCCTTTATTATCCAAAGCGTTTTTGGCAGGTAAGATGGACGAGGATAAGCTGCTGTTGGGCGGTGCTGACTGGGCAAGTAACAACAATATTGAATTACGCCTCAACCAAACGGTTAGCGAAGTGCTACTCAATGAAGCGACCGTCGTCATCGAAGATGATGATGGCAACAGCGAGCGACAAACCGCAGATTTCTTGGTTGTCGCCACTGGCGCTAAACCAAGCTTGCCACCTATTACAGGTGCTGAGATAGATGGTGTATATACGCTACGTAGCATGAGTGATGCCAAATTAATTAAAGCGGCCAGTCATGATCAGCATGTGGTGATCATCGGTACAGGTTTTATCGGCATGGAGACCGCTTCAGCATTAGCACAAGCAGGCACGACAGCTTCTATTACAGTGATTGGGCAAGGTAGCCGTGTGATGGGCAATATTGTCTCTGAAACGGTGAGTAATGCCTTAATTAAATTGCATGAAGAGAAGGGCATCAATTTTGTGTTTGACGCAACCGTCAAGGGAATTACTAAGGTTAATCGTCAAGTGGACAAGGATGGAGATAACAATAACCAAGCTTTCTCAAATGTAGGCGGTGTCACGCTGGCGAATGGCGAGCATATTGATGCTGATATCGTGATACTGGGTACTGGCGTGTCTCCACGTACAGAGATATTGCGTGAAGTTAACGATCCAGATGGCGTACAAGTCGATGCGCATCTACAGCTGCGCGATGAAGTCTATGCGCTGGGTGATATTGCGAAAGCTAGCAACCAAATGGGTCGCATGCGTATTGAGCATTGGCGCGTAGCATTGCAGCATGGTATGGTCACGGCTGCTGCGATATTAAATGATGACAGTATCGATTCACTGGAAGCGCGTATTCCTTTCTTTTGGACCATGCAATATGGCAAGAGCCTACGCTATAGCGGTCATGCCGAGACACCAGATCACAATATTCTATTTGGTACGCCAGATACGCATGATTATATCGAATACTATTTTAATGATGAGGGCGAGGATACACGGGCTAGTGCGGCAAGTACGCTTGGACGTAATAAAGAGCTGGTTGCCTTCTCTGAGCTATTACGCCGTGGTCATGCGCCGACACGCGCTCAGCTTAATGCAGGTCTTGATATTATTGAGCAAGCGCATGCATTATCGCCCTAGTACTATCAAACAATAAGTATTAGTATCTGGGGCATGTCATCAATTAGCACATGAATACATTTAGTGGTCTTAAAATGGCTAAATTTTGCTAAACGTCGTCAGAAATTTTGCAAATATGTTCATATTAACGGCAATTTTTTCCTCGTTTATCTACAATTTTTCTCATTTTAAGCTGCACAATCTAAGTAATGACATACCCCTAGACTGACTTAGTAATCTAAGTCAGTTTTTTATATGGCTAAATCCATATAGATCTGCTACATCGTCATCCTTGTTAAGTATACTAATGTATCACTTGCACTCGGTTTTCTTGTATCGAAATTATTTGAATGCAACTATCCATAGACGGAAAAGGAAAAATTATAATATGAGCGAAAATAATATAAATAACAGCAATGTAAACACAGACCACTTTGATAAAGAGTCGGTATTTTTACGTGAAGCGACATTAGATGATATTGGCGCACTTGAACAGTTATTGAATTGCTGCTATCGCGAGACAGCAGGTTGGACTAATGAGGCTGACTTGATCGGTGGTATCAGGACTACATCAGCAGAGCTCGCTGCTGTAATCAATGACCCTAATCACTATTATTTTGTCTATCCGAAAACCACCACAGGCGACCATGATGGAGAAGAAACGGGTGAAATACTTGGCTGTATCGCTGTCGATATCAAAACCGATGCTGACTCAAATAAAAAAGCCTATATCGGCATGTTTGCGGTACATCCTGTGCTACAAGGGAAGGGTGTTGGTAATGTGATTTTACAAGCAGCTGAGACCTTTGCAGATCGTCATTTACAGTCACTTAATCAGCCTAGCCGTCTGACTATGTCTATCTTAAGTCATCGTCCTGAGCTTTTGGCTTACTATCAGCGCCGCGGTTATCAGTTCAATGGTAATAAAATGCCGTTTCCAAACGATGGCAATAATGGCGAGCCAAAGCGTGATGATTTAGAGTTATTAGAACTCGAAAAATTCGTTAGCTAATCAAATTGGCTTAGTAAAAAACACTAAAAAATATTCTATCTAAATTAACCCCAAAAATGTCCAAAGGTCATAAACAGACCAATACTCAGAAGCATAAATGCCACAATAATTAAGCGCTTGAACCAGTTAAATGCTGGCAAGCGCGTGGTATTATCATCCGACATGAGATAAGCGAACAAAAACAATAGGCTTGCTGCCAAGGTCATGATACCAAGCCCAATTGGTAATATAAATAAGTACACTTGCCACACAGTCATCTCTCAACGGTCATTATTAAGGGCATCATAGCAGCAACAGGATTGCGCTGTCTGTATGAACGTGACTTCACTTAGACTTTTTATAGCTATTCAAACAGAAGTGATTCGATTATAGAAAAACAAGATTAAATAAAAATAGGCAAATATCGAGAAATAAGTTGGCTTCTAAGATATAATTCTATATAGTTCTAGTAACTTTATAGACACATTAAGAACGAGGGGATTAGTGGTAAAAAATCAGCGAAAACCTTACTTACATATTCATATAGATGTCACATATCAAATGACTATTACTGGTAATTGAGGTACTTGCAAAACCAGTTTTAAAGTTTATCAAGCGAGTGACGAGTTGGTTTTGACTATTGAAACTGAGGTATGTCTCTATAATTTATTCGTAATAAAGTTATTGAAATATATTAAACAAAACTATCCTTATTCTTAGAGAGATAACATGCTAAAAAGAATTGCTTTTCTAACGGTTACATCAATACTATTTGCTGGTTGTGCGTCTGTACCCACTGAAAATGTTGAAGTATCTAATGTACTCAAGCAAGTTAAAGCACCAAGTACAGATAATGCTGGTCTATATATTTACCGTAGCAATAGTGTGGTGGGTGCGGCTTTGAAGAAAGATATCTGGGTAGATGATGAGTGTATTGGAGAGACTGCGCGTGGAACATTCTTTTACCATGAGGTGCTAGGAAATAAAGAGCATAAAGTTTCAACAGAATCTGAGTTCTCACCAAATGATTTAATGGTAATGACTGAAACAGGTCAAAACTACTTCGTCAAACAGTATATTAAGCCCGGTCTTTTTGTCGGTGGTGCTGGTTTGAAGTTAGTACCTGAAAGTGAGGGCAAAGAAGCGATAGCTGACCTTGAGCTCGGTATTAAAGGCAATTGTAGTAAATAGCTAATTTTATCATCCGAGTGGTTCGTAGTATTAACGACATTTAGCTATTAACTCACTGAAAAATAGGCTGAGATTGGATTGAACACGAAAAAGAGGGTGCTTTATAAGCACCCTCTTTTTCGTGTTCAGTCTGCGTAACTAACGCATCGTCACAAACTCTTCCGAGCCTGTTGGATGAATGGCAACCGTATTATCAAAGTCAGCTTTAGTCGCGCCCATTTTGATAGCAACGGCAAAGCCTTGAATCATCTCATCGACACCAAAACCAATACCATGCAAACCAATCACTTTTTTGTCATCGCCTAAGCATACTAGCTTCATGGTGCATTTTTGACGATGTTGAGTGACCGCGCTATACATATCAGTGAACGTTGAGGTATAGCACTTGATGTTTTCTTTACCATGCAGATTGATCGCGTCGATTTCAGATAGCCCAATCGTACCGATAGCCGGATGGGTAAAAATCACCGTCGGTATCAATGTATAGTCTAAATGCTCATTGGGCTTATTGTTAAACAAACGCTCAGATAAGCGGCGACCAGCGGCAATCGCTACAGGCGTTAAATCTACGCTGTTTTCGATGATATCACCGACTGCATAAATACCATCGACATTGGTGTTTTGGAATTTATCGACTTTGATTTTACCCGTCTCAGTCGTGGCAACCCCTGTCACTTGCAGATTGATACCGTCTGTCGATGGCGCGCGACCAATCGCCCATATCAAGCAATCGACAGTATCGATACAGTCTTCACCGCCATCGTTGGTGGTCAAATCCAGGCTGTCATCGTCATTTTTATTGACTTCACTGATCACCGTATTGGTGTGTAATTTAATGCCAGCTTGTTCCATTTCTATCAGCAAAGTCTCTACGATAGTATGGTCAAACGTACGTAGTGGCGAGTGTTTGCGCACATACAAATGCACTTCGGCACCCAAACTGTTTAACACGCCTGCGATCTCGACAGCGATATAGCCAGCACCTACAATCGCCACGCGTTTTGGCAAATGATTCAACGCAAAAAATCCGTCAGAATCAATGCCGTATTCTGCGCCTTTGATATCTGGCTGAATAGGATGACCGCCCGTAGCAATCAAAATGTGGTCAGCGGTAATCAGCTCGCCATTTACTTCTACGGTATTGGTATCGACAAACTTGGCAAAGCCTTTGATCACTTCGACGCCGTTTTTGGCCAAGTTGTTATCATAAGCGCGGTGAATGTTTTCGATATATTGTTGGCGGCTCTGTACCAGCTTTTGGAAGTCAAAACCTTTTAACTCAACATCAAAACCATAATCTGGCGCATATTTATGGATAGCTTCAGCCACTTGGGCGCCATACCACATGACCTTTTTGGGAACACAGCCCAAATTTACACACGTGCCGCCCAATTGGTTGGCTTCGATAATGGCGCATTTTTTGCCATAGTTGGCTGCACGGTTGAGTGAGGCGATGCCGCCGCTACCGCCGCCAATAGAGATATAGTCATAATGTTTGGTCATAATACGGTCTCTTTATTAAGTTGTTATTGGTGCTGTTTCTGACTCTACTGTAATGGGTCTTGTCATTCATCTTACAAGTTTTTTATGATTAGCGTATGTTGAATCGCTTGACTATAAACGCTGCTTGGTTAAGAAAAGCCTAGCATTTAGATATTTAAATCTACTCAAACCCATTTATACAATAGGACGACGTCTATAAAATAACAGTCCCGGAATAGACAAGCCAAGTACCAATCCTGAGGTGACAAATAAAGCTTCGAACAAATACACCATCATTTGGCTAAATAACTCATCTGAAAAGCCAAAGTAACCAATCTGTACCATACTGACCATCGCCTTATAGGCGGCGATACCAGGCATCATACAGATGACACTGGGTGAGATGAGCGCTTTTGGCGGCAGAGTATATTTCTTAGAAAAATACACGCCCAAAAAACTGGCAAGCATCGCGCCAAAAAAACTAGCAACCACGATATGGATGTGCTGATAAACGAGCGCTGTCTTTAGTCCAAAGCCAAATGCAGTCATCAGTAAACAAGGCAGTATATAGCGTTTGGGTACGCTAAACATTAGCGTCCAACCAAGGGTGATGATACAAGACAGTATGACAGTTTTGATAAACCACATCTTAAAACCCCCAATGCTGTATGCGAAGTAAAACCAATGCCATCACGATACCGACGCACGCGGATAAGGTGAGCATATAGGTAAAGACCGCACGCCCAACGCCGATATTGACATAGCCTTTTAAGATATCGGACAAAGAGTTAATCAAAGGAAAGCTGGGCACCAGTAGCAATACGCTGGAGGCAACAGCGATATCCGCATTATTACCAATATCAAAATAATAGGTCGTCGCCCCAATCAGTGAAGCGATAAAAGCCGTCACAATGACGGTGATAAAAGGGTTAAAGTGGTGCTTGGATAGATATATACGAGTAAACATCGCCACCATACCAGCGATGAATGTCACCGCCGTAATCGACCAACTACCGCCATTCAGATAAGCAAAAGCCGCACAAGATGCGCCAACAAACACGCTTACTAACCATGTTGGATACACGGTCTTATCCAATTCATCAAAGGCAAGGGTAGTGCGGTCAATCAAATCATTGCGATTGATAGTGGCTTCAGTCTTATTAACAATTTGCTGGATTTGGACCAATAAATTGACATTGATGCTCTGATTGATCGTGTCTCTGGTGGTGGTGATACAGCGTTCGTCACAGATAGTCGTCAGGGTAATGGCGTTAAAATTGAGCGAACATTCGACGCTGTTCATCCCCAATGCGAGCCCCAAGCGCTTGGATAAGTCCACTACTACGGCAGACTCAGCGCCATATTGCATAAGGAGTAATCCGCAGCGCACGCATAGTCGGGTAATGCGCTGCTGCTTTACGTAGCTGATAGAGGTCATGAGTGAGATACGCAGGTTGGTTGGTATTGATACGCTATTATAAAGGGTCTGGATGCTGACGCGCAGACATTATCGGATATTATATTTGATGCTACTATAAAGTATAAACTTTTTGGCAAGGAGCATAGCGATGCATATCGCTATTTTGACTTTGACGTTTTCATTGCCCGGCTGTAGCTCGCTAAAAGAGAAACGCCACCGTATGGGCGGCTTGCACGCGCGCTTTGGCAATACGCCAAGCGTCGCAGTTTGTGAGAGTGGTGAGCGCGATCGACATGATGCTAGCGAGTGGACGTTTGTGATCGTTGGACTATCTAAACGTGAGGTCGAGTCGCAATGTAGTCAAATTGAGGAGAAGATAGAACGTACGGTAGATGCACGGGTGATGAATGTTGAAAGAGAGTTTGTTTAGGTGGGTTGTACTTATAGGAAGTTAATTGAGACCATCCCAGATTCTGTGTAACTGCCATTTAGATTAAATGCCTGCTTATACGGTCATCAAACATAATCATAAAGCGATTCAAAGCAGACGTCCAGTTACGGATGGGCATCGACCACTTTTTAGA